>JBEKMY010000016.1:0-52706 GCA_049523355.1 Smithella sp.
GAGCCATTACTGCCACAGCTCCTGCTTCTTCTGCTATTTTTGCCTGCTTATCATTTGTTACATCCATAATGACGCCCCCTTTGAGCATTTGCGCCAACTGGACATTTAGTTCATACCTTTTAGCATCCACTTTAATTAGCCTCCTGACTTAATTTGTGTATTATAATACTTCACAAATACGTTGCATAGCAAAAAAATGATTAAACTACCAAAGCATTCTCGTTTTGATTTGTTTATTGTTTAAATATTGTTTGATTTCGGCAATTGTATAGGTTCGGTAATGCACCATGGAAGCGATCAGAGCCGCATCTGCACTGCCTTTTGTCAATACATCCGCCAGATGTTGGGGTACTCCGGCGCCTCCGGAAGCGATAACCGGAATCTGCACATTCTCGGAAATAAGTGCAGTTAAATTCAACTCGTAGCCGGTCTGCGTCCCGTCCGCATCAATGGAATTAAGGCAAATTTCACCGGCTCCAAGCCGCTGTGCTTCCTTTGCCCACCACAGGGCGTCAATGCCGGTAAATTTTCTGCCGCCATGTATAACTATTTCGTAGCCTGAAGGAATTTTATGGGATACTTCAACTTTTTTTACATCCATACCCAGCACAACACACTGGCTGCCGAATGCTTTGGCTCCTTCGGTTATAATTTGCGGATCATCCACTGCGGCGGAATTAACGCTGATTTTTTCCGCTCCGGCCAGAATCACGCGGCGCATATCGTCCACGTTGCGGATGCCGCCGCCTACGGAAAAGGGAATAAAAATCGTTTCCGCCACGCGCCGCACTACGTCAATCATAATGTCGCGCTTGTCGGACGAAGCCGTAATATCGTAAAAAACAATTTCATCCGCGCCCTGTTCATAATATTCCCGCGCGGCTTCCACCGGATCGCCGATATCTACATTGCCTTTAAATTTGATGCCCTTGGTGAGCAGGCCAGCGCGCACATCCAGGCACGGAATTATCCTTTTACTAAGCATGACGGCCTCGCAAAAAGTCCATATGCTGTGTTGCGCTTCGTCCCTCGTTGTTGCAGCGTACACAAAAGTACGCCTCACTCCTCGGGTCTTGCGCGCCTTGCATCTGGAGCTTTTTGCAAGGTCGTCTAAAATTATATGGACTTTGATTATTCATAAATTTACTTGGCATTGCCTCTCCATGCGCAAAAATTCTTCAAAATCTGTAAGCCGGGACGTCCGCTTTTTTCCGGGTGAAACTGCGTAGCCACAAGATTGTCTTTAGCCAGAACAGAGCAGAAATTCACACCGTAATCAGTTGTTCCTAAAACGACTGCTTCATCAGACGGCGCCGGATAATAAGAATGCACAAAATAAAATTCGGCCTCGGGCAAAACATTGGCAAAAACCGGATGGCTACGGCGAAAAGTAATGCTGTTCCAGCCCATGTGCGGAATCTTTAATGGCAGACCTTCAGCAATTAATTTATCAGGAAAGCGTTTTGTTAAACCGGCGACAAGCCCGATGCAACTGGTATCATTTTCCTCGGAATAATCCAGAATAATCTGAGTGCCCAGACAAATGCCCAGAAGGGGCAAACCTGTGTTAATGTATTGTTTTAGCCAGACATCAATCTTTTTTTTACGCAGATAAGCCATTGCTTCACCCGCCGCACCGACACCCGGAAAAATGACATGCGATGCCGCTTTAAGCTTTTGAGGGTCATCCGTGATGACAAAATCCTGCCCGATTTTCTGCAGCGCACGCGCCACACTCGTGATGTTTCCGGCATTATAGTTTAGTATTGTAATCATCTATTCTCTCATTAAACAACTCTTCATAGACATGCATTTAGCAATTTTTATGCAAATATCATAGATTTTTTTATCATACTAGAACGCAAATTTGATAATTTCGTAAAATATCCAGAGCAATGCCCGCAAATATTTATGAAAGAAACTTGCTTTTTCGTAGGTCGCAGAGACTAAAACATAAAGTGCAATGCAGCATAAGGGTTTTTTATGGAGTTATCCCATAATATTTTCCCTGATATGAGTCCCGCCGCTCCAACTCTTTATTAATTGAATTCAGTACATCTAATTTATTCATTGCCCAATCAGGCGCAAGAAAAATATCGCGGTAACCATCGGCAGTCAGACGTTGAATTACCATTTCGGGCGGCAATATTTCCAGAAAATCGGCAACTAAAGAAACATATTTTTCTTTAGTTATCATGAATATAGTTCCTTTTTTATACATTTCGCCCAGAGCGGTTCCTTCCAGAGCCAGAAGGGAATGAATTTTGATGCCGTTTACGGGCATTGCCGCAATGGTCCGGGCTGTAGTTAAGACATCTTTGTCACTTTCTTCCGGCAAACCTATAATAAAGTGAACACAAATGTTCAGACTGCTTCCCGTAAGACTATTCACCACATCTGAGAATTGTTGAAAATTATGCCCTCGGTTGATGAATCGCAAAGTCCTGTCGTTTGAGGATTGCAGGCCAATTTCTACCCAGACATGATTTTTTTTCGCATATCCGCTTAATAATCCGATAACGTCTGAACCCAGGCAATCCGGTCTTGTGCCGATGGAAAGACCGATGACATCTTCCTGTGCCAGGGCCTCATCGTAGATCGCCCGTAATTTTTCTACTGGAGCGTAAGTGTTTGTAAATGTTTGGAAATAAGCTATATATTTTGAAGCATGCCGTTTGTAATATTCTTTACCTGAGGCAATCTGTTCGGCAACAGAGGGCAGCTCTCCTTTTTGGCGCAATTTCGATCCCCGTCCGTCGCAGTAAATACATCCGCCCGTGGCTACAAATCCATCGCGATTGGGACAGGTAAATCCCGCGTCAATTGCTATTTTGTGGACATTACAGCCAAATAAATTATGCCAGTAGCTTTTTAAATCATAATATCTTTTATTGTTTTTCCAAAAATCCGGTTTGATCAAGGCCGCCTCTTTTTTATGTTGTGTTTTTGCGATCTATGCCGTAAAAAAACTTGTAATTCTCGCTCCCGCCTGCGCAAGGGTAAACTGTAGCGGGAATCGAGTAATATTTTTATTTGGGAAACTTTTACTATTGATTTAATACAAGCGCAAGGATTTGATTTAAGTGATTGCAGGAGCGGATAATTTGCCCAATAACTTAAGTGATAACTATGATGTTGCGGTAATCGGCGGCGGACATGCCGGCTGTGAAGCGGCCCTGGCTTGTGCGCGCATGGGTGGCCGGACAATTCTATTTAACATTAATTTGGATTCGATCGCGCTGATGTCGTGCAATCCGGCAATCGGGGGCTTAGCCAAAGGACAACTGGTTAAGGAAATTGATGCCCTCGGTGGTGAGATGGGCAAGGTTACAGATAAGACTGCCGTGCATTTTCGCATGCTCAATGCTTCCAAGGGGCCTGCCGTTCATTCTTCCCGGATGCAGTGTGATAAACAACTCTACCGCCTGACAATGAAAGCGGTCGTCGAAAATCAGCAAAATCTCCATATCCGGCAGGCTATGGTTGAGAGCCTCGTGATTGAAAACGGTATGATAAAAGGCATACTGGATCAAAGCGGTCATTTTTACGGTGCGAAAAAAGTTATCATTACCACCGGCACTTTTCTAAACGGCTTGGTGCATGTCGGCGCTTCGCAAACTCCTTCAGGCCGTGCCGGAGAACTTGCTTCTATAGGGCTTGCACAAAATCTCAAACAACTGGGTTTCGATATAGGCCGAATGAAAACAGGCACCCCTCCCCGCCTGCGAGCATCCTCCATTGATTTTTCCAAATTAGAACGACAGGATAGCGATCCCGAACCGCAGCCTTTTTCCTTTACCACCAGAACTCTGAGGCCGGAGCGTCTGCCTTCCTATTTTGCCGCCACGTCCGCTGAAACACATCGCGTAATTCGTGAGAACATTCAGTTCTCACCGCTTTATTCAGGAGTTATTAAAGGAGTGAGCGCCCGCTACTGTCCTTCGCTGGAAGATAAAGTTATGCGGTTTGGCGAGCGCGAAAGTCATCCGGTAGTGCTGGAGCATGAAGGACTGGACACGCAGGAAGTATATGCCAAAGGTTTAGGCAACTGCCTGCCGCTGGAATTGCAGTATCAAATTGTGCGCAGCGTGAAGGGGCTGGAACATGCCCAAATCATGCGCCCCGCTTACGCTATCGAATATGATTTTGTTCAGCCCACACAACTCAAACCTACTCTGGAGACAAAATTAGTTGCCGGTCTGTATCTGGCAGGTCAGATAAACGGCACATCTGGTTATGAAGAAGCGGCGGCGCAGGGTCTTTGGGCTGGCATCAATGCCTCCCGTGCCGTGCAGGGCGCGCCAGCGTTTATTCTGGATCGTTCTGAAGCCTATATGGCGGTGATGATCGATGATCTTGTTACGCGGGGTGTGGATGAGCCCTATCGCATGTTTACATCGCGCGCCGAATATCGCCTCATTCTGCGGGAAGATAATGCCATCATTCGCTTAATGGGCAAGGGCTGCGAACTAGGTCTGGTTGACCAAGCGCAATATCTTGCGCTTCAGGACAAAATAAAAAAGATAGAGCAGGGCATTGAGCATCTCAAAGCATCGCCCATAAAACCAACAGCTGAAACAAACGAGCAATTGGCAAAGCTCAATACTCCACCTTTAAATAATCACACCACGCTTTACGGACTTTTGAAACGTTATGAATTATCTTATGACAATCTGGCCGGATTCCCCGGATGGGAGCCGCAAACAGATACCTTTGTTAAACAGCAGATTGAAATTGAAACTAAGTATGAAGGTTACATCAAGCGGCAGTTTGATGCCGTGAAAAAATTAAAGGAACAGGAAAAAAAGAAAATTCCGCCGGACTTTGATTACTCGACTGTTCCCGGCCTCTCCAACGAGCTTCAGGTCAAGCTTATCCGTATCGCTCCCGCCACGATCGGCCAGATGGAGCGCATTCCCGGTATGACCGAAGGCGCAATTTCAGCGGTGTTGATCATGATGAAGAAACAGAAACTGAGTGGCTGTTGACCGGGGATGCCTCTTCCGTAAGGGAGACGAAATCATGATTGAAAATATTCCTTACCAATAAAAACCCAATGGCTTTTACAAAACGCTCATCTGCCGTGTCGCGCTGCAAACCGTACCTCCCAATGTATATTTATATACGCCTCGCGGTTTGGTTATTTGCGCGCCTTGCATCTGAACATTTTTGAACAGCCACGAAACGAAAGGTTTTTAAATAAGCATACTGGCGGATAATTCTAAACAAGAAAAAGATAAGACGTGTTAAATATTTTAGAAGGACAAATTTTTATTCCATATAACAATTATCCTGATATGCTTTGATTACCGGACTGCTATAAAGTAGCGCCTGATAAATTTTATAAGTCTGTTTGCTCTAAATAAAGAACTCCATATAATTTTAAACAAGTCAAAAACATATTCTTTACCGTCAATGACTTCGAAATCATCATTAAAATTATATGTATGCGTGCAGAAATTGCCCGGATACCAATCATGATCAATTGTCC
The DNA here is from genome assembly GCA_049523355.1 of Smithella sp. Classification (GTDB taxonomy): domain Bacteria; phylum Desulfobacterota; class Syntrophia; order Syntrophales; family Smithellaceae; genus Smithella. The sequence continues at coordinate 5,492 of JBEKMY010000016.1, forward strand.
GGATTATCTCTTCATGATATTCATGTTCGTTTAATACCAATACGTTATTCAATGCTATAGAATGTCCGTATCTTTCTTCACAGTTTTGACCGGGACGGATTAACTTATCCTCTAGATAAAACAAATTTCCTGCCGGTCGGGCAGAGCGTTGGTCTGTAACAACAGGATTCTGAGGATGACTGTGCCAGGGGCCATGGATGGTGTCCGCAAAGAAAAGGAATAAATCTTTGCATTCCTTTTGAGGTGACCCAATGATATTTGTGAACATCCATAGCTTATCATTGTTCACAAAAACAGTAGTATCTACTGCACTAATATTATCCATTATTGCTGCGTCCAAGACCCATTTATCAGGAAAAGATTCTGCCCTGTAAAGTTCTATGCTTTTGTTTTGACGTGTTTCAGGAATCATATATACCTTGCCGTCCCTTTCATAAAGAAAGGGATAGGAGAGATGATAATTCTTTACTAATGCTCTTTTTGGTTTACCGTAAGTATTGTCGTCAAATATTTCTATATAACTGATAAGCGCCTTATTGTCATACAGACTGAAATCTTCAAAGAAGACATAGTTCTTTTTATCCCTCTTAATTATAAAAGGATCCGCATAAAAATGATTTCGTGGAGACATAATCTTGATACAATCATTAAAGATAAAACTGCCAATACAGTCTCTCCTTTTGAAAGCTATAAACCACAGCTCATAGAAAAAAAGCTTCTTGCAAACCTTTTTATAAAGCTTTTTCGATTTTTCTTTACCGATTTTTATTTTATTCTTAGCGTCAATAAACATTAAGTTCATTCCCTTAAGGTTTGTATATGTTAATATATAAACCTCCCATGCTAAGCAAGCGACTTTTTCATTGACATATAAAACAGTCTTGCCTTATACATTTTAACCTGATTGTCAAAAACAATGACTTTGAAAAAAGATTGTGCGGGCAAATCAAAGCATGAATTATGAGAAAACAATTTTTTCCTTCTGGGAACCTAAGGGGAGCATGATTCCGTATTTGGAACTCTGCCGAAGGACATGGGAACGAAAGCTTCCAGATTACGAAATCATTTTTCTGGACTATTCGAATTTGGATTCCTATCTGCCTGAAGGGACCTATGACATGACTGTGCTCAAGAAACTTCCTCTCATGATGCAGAAAGATGCAATCATGGTTGCTGTGCTGAAGGAACATGGCGGAATATTCATGGATGCCGATACGCTGGTGACGGGAGACATCGCTCCGCTTGTGAGCATGTTAAGGGATATAGAAGTCATCATGTTCAGTACTCATTGCGGATTTATGGCGGCAAAGCCGGGTTCCCATTTCCTTACTTTATGGTACAACAATATCCAGGGGAAACTGAATTTCCTGTCAGAGGTGATGGACAAAACCCCGCAGCTCCCATGGGATTTTTTCGCGAACAGCGCAATGGCTGACGTGATGGATAAGATGATAGAGAACCCGGGTTCATTTCATATGATGCAAAAACATGTTGAGGATAAATTTGTTGTTGCTCATTTGAAGACTACCAGAGATCAAAAATTGCTGGCGTCGCGGTTGAAATTGCTGATAAACAGGATCGGTAATGCTCTGATGCGAAGAAAGAGAGCACTATATTTCCGGACGGTTTTCAGACATTATCTTGCTATGCTGGATCGGTTGGAATACGGATTTATTCCCGAAGCTATCTATTTCACTACGAGAAGAATGACGCCTGAAGAAAAGTATTGGAAGTTCTGGTTTGATAATAGCATTGACGTAAAGAATGTATTCAGGCCGAATCAGATGGTCATAGGTCTGCACAATTCCTGGACCCACCAATGGTACAAAGATTTACCAGAGAAAGATGTGCTTGAAAACGATGCCCTTCTTTCGAGAACATTGAAACACCTTTTGACCTGAATACCCGCCGCCATTGGCCGGATGGAGTGAATTTACAGCATAACCGAAGTCGCCATCTATAGATTGTTGATCATGATGAGTAAACGAAAGTGTTGCCTATTTTTTATTTTTTGAATCTAATTAAGCTTTTGCCCGGGCGACTTTGTCTTTGTCCAGATAATATTTACCGTTATTCGTTTTAATGACCAGGCCGTCGGCTATCAGAAGGTTTAGCGCTTTGGGACGAATATTTCCCATGCCCACACGAAAGAAATTTTTCCGCTCATCCTGCAGCTTAACAGCTCTGGATTCTTTGAATGCCCGGGCTTCTTCCATTTCGGCAATAATCTTGAAACACATACGTCGCACGCCCAACCCGCCCAAGTAAATTATCAGCATGACAAAGATAATAAAGGTGGCAATCAGCAGAAGTATTTGTAAATAGATGAGCATAACATTTTTCCACGACAGCAATTTTTTCAGCATCAGTTCATACAACTGATGAACCGGTTTGTCAATCTGCCTGACGGGATTTTCATTTTTTAATTAATTTTGCAAGCTCCATAGCCCGCCGCAGAATCAGCTGCGTGGACTGGATGCCGGGTTCGTCATTTTCCATTCCCGGAGAAACTGCCGGATCAAAGTTTCCCGAACCATTGATGCTCGTCAAAACCGACGCGCCTAAGGGGCTGATACCTTGATGGACACTTACGGGAATCATCTCCATGCCCAGAAACATCAATATATGCGTCAGATGCGTTGTTTCGAGGCCGCCGTGCCGAAGCCACGCTGCCGCCATGCTCGCGCCGATTTTATTTTTCATGCGGCCCGCCGTCAGGTTGCCGAAAACAAACACACGGAACCGGTCAAGCAGCGCCGCCATCCGCGCGGAAGTGCGCATAAAATACACGGGGCTTGCCAAAACAATAATATCTGCTGTTTCTGCTTTTTCAAAGACGGCCTGTGCGTCATCCTTGATTGAACAGTATTTGCCCTGCATCTGTCTGGTCAGACAGAAATTGCAGTGGATGCAGTCGCGAATTTTCAAGCTGGAAAGCTTGACAATGTGATGTTCAATATTTTTTACGGGTAAACTTTCAAGCGCTCGATTCAGCAATGTTTCAACATTGCCTTTTTTTACCGGACTGCCGGAAATACCTAAAATTTTGTACGTCATAAAGTTTCCTTATAGATTTAAACTTTATCGTGATGCATGAAGATTGGTTTACCTGTGTCAAATCACGACACGGCAGATTTTCAATCAGCCGGTCACTCGTGTCAATTTGATTATAACGTAACTCTCCAAAAAGGAAATAACAAAATTAATTATTAAATGATAATTGGCTTGACTAATACATCATGTTGCATTACTTTTTTTGCGAAGATCGGATGAAATAATACAGGAATTGTTTGATCTAAAAAAGGAAGCATGAAAAAAGCATACATTCACGGTTACGATCATCGGGAAAACATACGATTACAGGATCAAGCTTCTACGCTGGTAGAGTTACTGCATTCGGATACTTCATATCCGGCAGGTAGCCTTGTTCTTGAAGCCGGTTGCGGTGTTGGCGCGCAAACAGTCACCCTCGCGAAAAACAGCCCCAATGCTTTTATTACTTCGATTGATATATCCGAGACCTCGCTTGTTGAAGCCGGGAAAAAAACAGCAGAAGCAGGTTTGACCAATGTTAAATTCGAACAAGCTGATATTTTTAATTTACCTTATGAGCCGGACTTTTTTGACCACATTTTCGTTTGTTTTGTTCTGGAACATTTATCGCATCCGGTCGAGGCGCTGCAAACGCTGAAAAACTACCTGAAGCGAGGCGGCTCCATCACGGTAATTGAGGGAGATCACGGTTCTGCCTATTTTTATCCTGACAGCGAGGAGGCGCATAAGGCTATTGCGTGTCAGGTTGAACTGCAACGACAGGCTGGCGGCAACGCCATGGTGGGCAGAGAGCTTTATCCGCTGTTGCACGAATCTGGCTTTGACTCAATTCGAGTATCTCCCCGAATGGTCTATATTGATTCCAGTAAACCGGAACTTGTCGAAGGTTTCACAAAAAAAACATTCACTGCTATGATTGAGGGTGTTTGTGAACAGGCAATCAAATCGGGAATAATCCAACAAAATATTTTTGAAAAAGGAATCAGGGATTTATACCGGACGGCGGAGCCCGACGGAGTATTTTGTTATACGTTTTTTAAAGCAACTGGAACTAAATGATTACCAGATCACCTATTACTACGATCGTAGAAAATAAAAGATGCGTAAAAAAGAAAGGGAGATAAAAGACAGGAAAGATATCGATGGCATCATCGGGCGTTGCCGGGTTTGCCATCTTGCACTATGTGACGATAGTCAGCCTTATGTTGTTCCTCTAAAATTCGGTTATGATGGCAGCTTTCTCTATTTTCATGCCGCGCCTGAAGGAAGAAAAATCGATATTCTCAGAAAGAATAACAAAGTATGTTTCGAGTTTGACATCCTCCAAAGTATTACTGAATCGGAAAAAGCCTGTAAATGGGGAGCGAAATACGAGAGCGTCATTGGATCGGGCACAGCCGAGATATTGGAGAATTTAGAGGCTAAAAAAAATGCGCTTGAATGGATTATGCGTCAGTATGGAAGCGGCAAACGGGATTTTGCAGAAGAAATACTGAAAAAGACCCTGATATTTTGTGTGCAAGTGCTGGAAATCAGTGGCAAAGCCCGATTATGAATCTTTATCTCCAACTAATAAAATAACATTCTTACAGTTACCCACAAATTTTCAAGCTCTATAAAATATAATATTTTAACCCGCAATGAAGATAATTAATGGCAGATGGTGAACATTACTGTCACGCCAATCATTCTTTTAAAAAGATATTGACTTTGAGATTTTTGATCTTATATTTAAACATGAGTAAGATGCAGTATTTGTTATAATTTCTCATTAAGTCCGATTAACGTAATGGAAGCTTAAAGTTGAAGCTATTCATTTATCAGCTCGTTGCCTGCGGCGCTTATGTAAATATCAGTTCAACCCTTAACTAACCCAAAGAGGATATTGCGCTATGAAAAACAAGATCGAAGCAATGTCTAAAAACAAAAAGCAGGTTAAAGCTGCAAAGAAGGGAATCCCGTTCATCGAAAAATCTTTGTCATCAAATAAAAAAGAAAACGAAAAAAAAAAAATAAAGAAACAGGCAAAAAGAAATCCGCGTTAAGAGATACTGTGTCTTTGAAAAAGCCTGCGGCTAAGGCACTAAATAACAAAGATGTGGGAAGATACAGGGATTTTCTGGAAAATATTCAAGATGGATGTTTTGAATTAGACCTTGCCGGTAATGTAACTTTTTTTAACAATTCGATATGCCGTATTCTCGGATACTCCGGTGAAGAATTGATGGGAATGAATTACCGGCGCTATACGGATAAAGAAACCGCGAAAAAAGCTATTAAAGCTTATAACAAAGTCTATAAAACGGGCAAACCCATTAAAAAATTTAGTTGGCAGATTACGAGAAAAGATAATGCGAAAATATATATTGAAGGTTCTATATCATTACGAAAAGATTCATCAGGCAAACCAATAGGATTTATAGGAATTTTAAACGACATTACCGAGCGCAAGCAGGCAGAGAAAGCTATCAGGGAAAGCAAGAAGCGTTTTAAGGCACAATATCATGGAAGCCCGATTCCGACATTTACCTGGCAAAAGATTAGTGCGAACTTTGTGCTGTTGGAATGCAATAATGCAGCGCTGGCTGTGACCGGAGAAAACATCAAAAAATTCATCAATAAAACGGCACAGGAGATATATTGTGATCAACAGGATGTTTTGCAGGATATTCACAGATGCTTTGAAGAAAAAGCAGTCATTAAAAAGGAATTACAGTCAAAGCATTTCATGCCCGGAAGAGATATAATAGCCACGTATGCCTTTGTCCCTGATGATCTTGTTATGGTGCATGTTGAAGATATTACCGAGCGTAAGCGTGTCGAGGAATCACTGCGGCAGAGCGAAGAACTGTACACCAAACTGGTAAATGCCATTCCTGATATTGTTGTCCGCACGGATCTGGAGGGGAAAATTCTCTTTGTCAATAATTATACCATGCTGATGAGTGGTTATAGCCGGGAAAAAATCGTAGACCAGAACTTGCTGGAATTCATTTCTTCTGAGGACAGGGAGAGAGTCATACAAGATGTTCAGCTAATGTTAGAAAGCTACCGCGGTCCCAAAGAATACAATCTAGTGAAAAAAGACGGTAGTAAAATTCCCATAGAGGTGAATGGAGATGTCCTGCGGACTGAAGACGGAACACCTTTTGGTCTTGTGAATGTGTGTCGAGACATCAGTGAACGAAAGCGTACGGATATGATTCTGCGGGAAAACGAAGAACGTTTGCGCGGCATTACTCAGAATATGCCGGGACTTATTTATCGGTTCTATGCAAAAGACAACGGCGAGTACGGATTGAGCTACGCCAGTGGACATTTGTCGGAGTTTTTTGGTAGAATGACAAATTTGGATGACATGTTTCCATTCTTCCTTTCTCATGTCCATGAGGAAGACAAAAACAGATTTCTTACATCTATTAAAACAGCCGTGGAAACAAAAACTTCCTGGAATTTTGAAGGTCGAATCTACACACAGTCGGGTGAAATGATATGGTTTCAGGGACTGTCCACGCCAACTCGCCATGAAGATCAAATGACGGTATTTGACGGTATTTTATTGAATATCACGGAGCGTAAGCAGGCGGAAGAAAATTTCCGTAAAGTTTTCATGATAGCACCGAACTGTATAATCATCAGCCGGCTGAAGGATGGGCTCTTTATTGACGTAAACAAAGGGTATGAAGATATATTGGGATGGAAAAGAGAGAAGGTAATTGGAACAAAGTCTACTGAACCGCCATACAAATTCTGGGTTGATCTATCGGAGCGGGATGTCATGGTGGCAGACTTGAGATCAGGCAGGGATGTCCTGCGCCGTGAAGCTGATTTTTTGCGAAGTGACGGTTCCATGCGAACCGGCATCTATTCTGCCCGCCTCATCAATATAGCCGGCGAAGAATGCTTGATTTTTGTTTTACAGGATATCACCGAGCAAAAAAATATGGAAGAAGCACTGCGTCAAAGCGAGGAAAAATACAGAAGCATTTTGGAAAATATTCAGGAAGCCTATTTTGAAGTCGATCTAGCCGGCAATTTTACCTTTTTCAACGATTCATTATGTCGACTGACAGGGCGCTCCAGACAAGAATTGGCCGGCGCGAATTACAGTGATTTTTCGGATACAGAAACTTCAGAAAATGTTTTCCAGGCATTTAATAAAATTTACAAAACAAAAGAATCCAACGAAGGAATTGATTGGCTTATTATAAGAGAGGATGGAACAAAAAGATACGTTGAAGCCTCCGTATCGCTAAAACAAGATTCATCGGGCAATCCAACCGGCTTTAAGGGAGTCATTCGCGATATCACGGAACGCAAACATATAGAGCAAGAACTGGAAAATATGGCAACCCACGACATCCTGACCGGACTGCCCAACCGTTTAATGTTCAGCCAGTTGCTCAATCACGCCATCCAGGCCGCAAGGCGTTATCAGCGGCAGTTTGCCGTCCTTTTCATTGATTTGGATCGCTTCAAAATAATCAATGATACCATGGGGCACGAAGCAGGGGATCAGCTTCTTCGGGAAATTGCCAATCGGTTTAGACAGTCACTGCGTGCCGTCGATGTTGTCAGTCGTCTGGGCGGAGATGAATTCATTATCCTGGTTGAGGAAGTAAACGAATTGAATCAAATCGCAACCCTGGCCCAGAAGATACTTGCCTCTACTATGAAACCGGTGGTGATTCTGGATAATGAATGCCGCATAACAGCCAGTATTGGCATCAGTATATTTCCCATAGATGGGGAAGACGATAAAACACTAATGAAAAACGCGGATATTGCTATGTATTTTGCCAAGGAAGAAGGTAAGAACAATTACCAGTTTTATTCCAAAGACATTAAAACACAGTCAACCGAGCGCCTGTCTATCGAAACAAATCTTCGTTTTGCACTGGATAGAAAAGAATTCTTTCTAGACTATCAGGCCAGATTGGATTTTAAAACTGGTATGATAACCGGAGTTGAGGCACTGCTGCGCTGGGAAAACCCTTGCCTCGGTTCAGTGACCCCTACGCAATTTATTCCGGTGGCCGAAGAAACAGGGCTGATAGTACCTATCGGCAGATGGGTGCTGAAAACAGCCTGTGTCCAGAATATGGTCTGGCAGGGCCAGGGTCTGCCTCCTGTCCGCATATCGGTAAACTTGTCGCTTCGTCAATTAATGGATGATAATTTAATAGAAGATATCAAAGCCATATTGAAAGAATCCGGTATGATGCCAAATCTTTTGGAACTGGAAATCAGTGAAAGTATGTTAATGCATAATCCTGTTCACATGATTACGGTGCTGACCAAAATCAAAAAAATGGGAATTCGTCTTGCCGTTGATAATTTCGGCACGGGTTATTCTTCTCTCACTCAGATCTCGCACTTTCCTATCGACACGCTCAAGGTGGACAGATCCTTCATTCGAAATATTACGCAAGATTCTGAAGACAAAGAAATCATCGAATCGATCATTAACATGGGCAAGCATCTAAGTCTTACTGTCGTCGCTGAAGGTGTGGAAACACAGTTACAGGATGAGTTTTTGAGAAAACACATCTGTGACGAGATGCAGGGTTTTTATTTCAGTAAACCTGTTGCGCCTGATCAATTTGCCGAGCTACTGCGTACAAACAACAACTCTTTACAAAAATGAATACAACAAAGAGTGCCTTTCTTTTAGCTGTGGCCGTATATGAAATCCGAAGGAAAGTCGCAGTAACCAAAGAACAGCTTTTTTGCTTAATGCGCCCACTGGCTGCGGTTTGAAGCATTGAAAGAACGCTGTTTGGGTTTGCTGTTTGTTCGCACCTTGGGAGAAAAATGATTTCTACCATTATTGGGTTTCCCGCCATTTCCTCTGCTTTTGGGGTGCGCGGGAGCACTGTCGTAAACAGACATGCTCGCTGTTAAGCCGTCAACATTTTGATATTGAAGCTTTTCTCCGAGCACTTTTTGCAGGGAATGAGCAAGTCCCATATCCTCTCCTGTTACAAAAGTAAAGGCGTCGCCGGTTTTGGCGGCGCGTCCCGTCCTTCCGATGCGATGAGTGTAGGCATCAGTGGTCGATGGCATATCATAATTTATAACATGGGAGATGCTTGTCACATCGATGCCGCGGGCGGCGATATCGGTCGCAACCATTATTGCGTAACGCCCGTCGCGGAACCCGTCGAGGGCATGCTGTCGTTTCTGCTGTGTTAAGTTGCCGTGCAGCGAAGTAACTTTGTATCCCGATTTGTCCAGTTGTAGAGCCACGCTTTTGGCGCGTGATTTTGTCCGCGTAAAAACGAGAACGGATTCCATCTCCGTTTTATCAAGAATATCTTTCAGCAGCGCTGTTTTGGTGGCCATTTGAACCGGATAAAAATGATGGGTAACGGTGTCAACCGGCGCTGAGTGGCCGATTTTAATGTTCACCGGATTGATCAATAGATCATTGGCGAGCGAGCGGATGTCTTCGGGCATGGTGGCGGAAAATAGCAATGTCTGACGCTTTGCCGGAAGATGTTTGACGATTTTTCTAATATCCGGCAAAAAGCCCATGTCAAACATATGATCAGCCTCATCCAGTACCAGTACTTCTATATGTGATAAGTCAATAGTGTTGCGCTGGATATGGTCAAGCAGTCGGCCGGGACACGCGGAGACAATGTCAATTCTATCGCGGAGCCTTGTTATCTGTCCATTAATGTTCACACCGCCATAAACGGATGCACTGTGTACTTGTGCCCTGCGACCCAATTGTCCTATTGCTTGGTGGGTTTGTTCGCTCAATTCCCGTGTCGGTGCTATTATAAGGGCGCGGATATGGCCGCGTGGCCCCTGCATAAGCCGCTGCAAAATCGGCAATACAAAAGCTGCTGTTTTTCCCGTTCCGGTCTGGGCAAGCCCCATAACATCGCGGCCTTCCATAATCGGCGGGATTGATTGTAATTGGATTGGTGTTGGTACTTTATAGCCAAGCGCTTGCACGCCAACCATTATTTTCGCATCTAACTTAAACTTCTCAAAACTCATTTTCTTTCTTTTCCTTCTTTTTTCAGTATTTGTGACATTTGAACCCAGGTCTATTCGTTGCAGTTGATGAAAACACACCGCCATATGCCATGACTTGGAGCCTGAAAACAGGCCGCAAACATTGCGCTAAAGTTGGATTCGGTTACGATTAGCCGGATTTTCCTGCCGAAATTTCTGAAGTAGAAAGGATGGGAGGTAAATAACTATCGTTATCACTGGCGAGGCTTGTACAGGTATTATTAGTAAATAGCAAGGATTATCTTTGGCCTACCAATTCTAAATCAAAGCGCTATTTTTGTTGGCGTCGTTGTCGGCTTCCTCAACGTATGTATAATACGCCTCGTCGCCTCCGCCTAACCGCCTCAATATCATCTTTGATTTAGAATCGGTATAATAGTTAATCTTATGTTTTCTATCTGGAAAGTTGTATGGGCTGAATTTAAAAGCCGGCAATGTCCTTAAGATCGATCAAAAATACCTAAGTAGATAGCGTTCCAGGCGATTCAAGCCTTCCTTGATGTTTTCCAGGGAATTGGCGTAGGAAAAACGTAAAAATCCTTCTCCGCCGCTGCCAAAATCAATGCCGGGTGTTACACCGACCTTTACCTCTTCTGTAATGCGGAATGCTTCTTTGTAAGAATCTTTGCAAAAGCGCCGCGCGTCGGCAAATACATAGAACGCTCCTGTCGGTTCAACGTGGATGACAAACCCCATATCAGTCAGACGCGCCAGCATGTATTTGCGGCGTTTGTCATAAATTTTTATCATTTTTGCCACGTCTTTTTGCGCTCTGGTAAGAGCGGCAATGCCCGCCCACTGAATAAAGCCATTGGCGGAAATCATGAAATTCTGATGAATGCGCTGCATGACTTTGGAAAACTCTTTGGGAAAAATGCAGTAGCCCAGACGCCAGCCGGTCATTGCGTACAATTTGGAAAAGCCGTTAATGACAAACGCTTTGTCCGTAAATTCTAGAATGGAATGAGCGCGGTCTTTATATACCAGGCCGTGATAAATCTCATCGGAAATAATATACTGTTTGTTGAATTGAGCGATGTTCTGCAATTGCTCATCATTCATTACAATTCCGGTAGGATTGGAAGGCGAATTGATCAGAATCGCCTTTGCTCGCGCGGAAAGTTTCTTTTTTATGTCTTTAGGGCGATACTGAAATCCCTCCTCGGGATATGTTTTAATCTCTTTAATCTTGCCACCTGCCGCGAGAATAAAGTTTTGATAGCAGGGATAGCGCGGATTGGAAATGATTACTTCATCACCGTGATCTAAAATAGCCAGCATCGCGAAAAGCAAAGCCGGAGAAGTGCCTGTAGATACCATAACCTGATCGGGCGTTATATTAACTCCGTATTCTTTAAAATAAAAGTCGCATATGGCTTGCCGCAATTCCAGCAGGCCCAGGGCGTGGGTATAGCGGGTTTTGTTGAGGGATAAAGCCTCGTTTGCCGCCTGTGTGATAACTTTCGGCGTGGGAAAATCAGGTTCACCTACTTCCAGATGAATGACGTGTTCGCCCTTACGTTCCAAATCCTCTGCTTTTGCCATGACATCCATGACAATAAAAGATGTAAATTTAGATGCTCTTTTCGAAATCATAAAGCCCCCCGATATTTTGCAAACTACCTCTATGGTGATTATCTGAATTTTTCAACAATTTTATTAGTTTTATGATTCCATTTTTGGGGTTTAATGCTTTATAGGCGTTTTCGTTTAATTATTCAAAAAGCTAAGAATTGGTTCAGAACTTGCAATTAATCGGAAGAATATGAAAAAACATATTGCTATTGGTACATTTTTGTAACAAAATACTTTATTGTCAGTTGAGCTATCTATGAGCAAGACTACAAAAAAATCTTTTTCTGAGAAAGAACGTAAATTGAGTATACATACTTATGAAGAATTAGCCGCCCTGCACGCCATCGCCAAGATTCTGGCGCAGCCGGGGGATTTGCGTGATCAACTGGAATTGGCCTTGAAGGAAATGAGCTCACGCCTTGGCATGCAGCGTGGGATGATATCTCTGATGGATCGCGAAAAAAAGGAAGCCTGGCTGGATATCGCCCATGATGTCAATATTGACGGTTTGGAAGTTTCCTATAAACCGGGGGAAGGTATTACCGGCAAAGTAGCGGAAACCGGCCGTCCGATGGCAGTGGCGAATCTGGGCAAAGAGACACATTTTCTGGATCGCACCGGCGCGCGGCGTCATCTTAACCGCGCTGAGCTTTCATTTTTATGTGTTCCTATTATGTATGACGCGAACGTTGTAGGCGTTTTATCCACCGATAAGATTGCCCAGCAGGTCGAAGATCTGGACAAAGAGTTGGCCATACTATCTTCTGTTGCCGAGTTGATGGCCAAGGCCGTTCATATCCGTGCGCTGGAAGAAGAAAACGAGCGGTTACGCAAGATAGTCGGCAGTACCCATGCGCCTTCTTTGGATATTATCGGCCATTCCAAATCAATGCAGGAAGTATTCGGCCTTGTGGCGCAGGTTGCTGATTCCAATACTACAGTCCTGATCAATGGTGAAACCGGCACTGGAAAAGAATTAATCGCCAGCGCTATCCATAAAAACTCTTCACGTAAAAACGGTCCTCTGGTGCAGGTTAATTGTGCCGCTATTCCAGACACGCTGATTGAAAGCGAATTGTTTGGTCATGAAAAAGGCGCGTTTACAGGAGCCTTGCATCAACGCAGAGGACGTTTTGAAGAAGCAAATGGCGGCACAATTTTTCTGGATGAAGTAGGAGAACTTTCCGCTGCCGCACAGGTAAAGCTATTACGAGTATTACAGGAAAAGAGATTTCAACCACTGGGTTCTTCCCGTATTATTAATGTTAATGTACGCATCATCGCGGCCACCAACAGAGATCTGGAACAGGATATTACATCTGACCGTTTCCGCGCTGATTTGTTTTATCGTTTGAACGTATTTCCCATCTATTTGCCGCCATTGCGCGAAAGAGGGAGTGATATAATTCTTTTAGCTGACCATTTTATCTTGAAGTACAGCAAGGAAATGGGGAAGAGCGTTAAAAAGATTTCAACAGCGGCGATCGAAGAATTTTTATCTCACAAATGGCCGGGTAATGTGCGTGAACTGGAAAATTGCATTGAAAGAGCGGTATTGCTGACTAAGACAGATATGATCGAGTGTATTCATTTGCCACCGTCATTACATGTAAGAGAAAAAAAAGCAGAAAAGGTTGAACACAGCAAATTATCTTCTGTCGTTGAAGCACAGGAACGATCATTAATTATTGATACTTTGGAAGCAACAAGTGGCAATCAGACCAAGGCCGCAAATATATTAGGGACAACAAAACGCATTATTCAATACAAAATTGGCAAGCTGGGAATTGATCCTAAACTCTTCCGCAAAAGCAATAAAGCCGTTCCAAAGCATGATTAAAATAATATTTAAGGATTTTTGAAGAAACAATATAAGGTTTTATTGCATAAATAATTGTTTTTATTTCTACATTGAGGGATCGTCTAAAGGTAGGACAACAGGTTCTGGCCCTGTGAATCGAGGTTCGAGTCCTTGTCCCTCAGCCATCGGGATTTCATCAAACGACAGATCATTTTTTTGTTTTCCGCGTAAATTAAAGCATTTCATTGGTATGATGAGATATTTAATTTACCCTCAATATGATATTTTAGTATATATTCTCTGTGTTTATGAGGAATAATACGCAAAATCACGTGGATAGTAATTAGAATTTAAAAATAAAATTCTGCTCTTATTTACACTGAAATATGTTATTGATAAATCATCTTTAGTTAATATATTAAAAATAATAAATATTTAAGAGAGGACAAAAAAGAATTTTATTCTTGGGGTGACTTTTTATAAAGTTGTTAAAATAATACCCAAAGATAAAAATTGCGTTGAGTGAGGAGCTTTGTTATCAAAAACGGACACTGTAGTCTATCAGCATCCCCTCCCCTTTTTTTATTGCAAATAAAGGAAAAAGAAATTGAGAAGAAAGATAAAAGTATGCTATTGTCCGCATTCCTGTGTGCAGGAAAGATTTTTTTTGTTGAGGCTTGGAAAAAAAACGGGCGGCAACCGTACAAAAACCGCTCCAAAATAAGGATAAATGTAATTAAATAGTTCAAAAATGTTATATAATTTTTTAAAGTAACAATTATGTGCTTTTTTTAAACAGAGACATTTTTTTTTAACGACGTAAAGATTTAAAAATAAATGATATACAACAATGTAATTTATTTTATAAAATTGGCACGACTTTGGCATTTAACTGTGGTGCTTTGTGATGTTGAGTGTCAGTAGAGTCATTTGCGTCACGAGAAACAAAAACGAGGAGAAAAACAGGTTAAAATATATATTAGATACGTAAACTGCCGTAATGTTTTACATATCTCCTGATAGATTGCCGGAATAATCCGATATAAATAAAAAAGGTGTTAGAGTTGAATAATAAAATTCCTAAAATATATCTCTTCCATTGCGCAATAAGCTACGATCAAGAAGAATTGCTGCGAAATTATTCCCCGCAGAATGGTGAAATTAAAATAATTTCATTACCCTGTTCAGGAAAACTGGACATTCTGTATCTTACTAAAGCATTTGATACCGGCGCGGATGGCGCTGCCATTATGATATGTAAAGAAGGCGAGTGCCGTTACATGGAAGGTAATATGCGCGCCAGAAAGAGGGCACAGGCCATCGATGAATTACTGCAGGAAGCCGGACTCGGAAAAGGTCGAACTAAAATAATTCAGATGGGCGACGGGGGCATAACAGGGGCTGTTCATGAGTTAGAAGAATTCTTACTTCAAATAAAGACAATAATTGAGAAATCTCCGGCTTTGCAAATATCGCATACGGAATAGTTTTTCTTCAGTCCATAACGGTAAGGAGTACAAGGTATGAAACATGATAGCAAATTAGCAATCAAAACCAGCGGGAAAGAGTTTATTTTCACTGCCGAGTATTTGCCGCTTGCCGGTACCGAGGTAAAGATCGATCCTAAAATTTTCGGTAACAGCGTGACAGCAGTGAACGTCGCTGATAATCACTTTGGTGTATCAATTTCCAGTCTGGCAGCCTCTTTTGCTTTGAGCCAGGCCGGCATTGAACCGGTACTGCAAATCATAACCAGAGACCGCAATCGTATTGCGCTTCAATCCGATCTGCTGGGAGCCGCTTATCTTGGTATTAAAAACGTATTGTGTCTTTCCGGTTTTCACCAAACTCTTATAGGGTGCAGTGAATCAGCCAATGTTTTTGATGTTGATTCCATTCAACTCATTGATATAGTTAAAAAAATGAATAACGGTCAGCTGTTGGACGGTAAAAAAATCCAGGGAAGCTTTTGCATGCTGATCGGTGCTGCCGCTAATCCGAATTTGAAGCCGCTCGAATTGAATATTTTAAGATTAAATAAAAAAATAGCTGCGGGCGCCGATTTTATTCAAACACAGTCCGTATTTGATGTCGATGCATTTAAAGTCTGGTTGGAAGGCGTTTGCAATGCAGGACTTGCCGATAAGACGGCAATTCTTGCCGGTGTCATGCCACTCAAAAGCGCTGCCCAGGCTAAAGAGTTAGCCGAGACTCATACCGACTTCGTGATTCCTGAAGCGATCATTGACCGGCTAACGGCTGCCGGTGGTTCCGAAGCTCAAGAAAAAGAGGGCGTTAAAATAGCCGCCGAAATAATAAAAAAACTCAAGGGCCTTCCGGGACTGAAAGGTGTCCATATTTTATCCGGTGGCAACGAGTCAACTATTAACGAATTATTATCGTCCATATCGTAATAATTGAGACTGAATAAAATGCCGAAGAAATATCATATCGAAACAAAAAAGATTGCACCGAGATTGCCGAAAATAGGTAAGTTCGGGGTTGTTGACTGGCGTGAAGATTGTGCCAGGTGTCACAATTGTGTGAAAAAAGCCTGTGTATACGACCGTTACCGACAGGAAATGCAGTATATCAAGGATCTGGATGAATTTAATGCAATGTTCTTTGAATGTATGGGATGTTTCTCCTGCGTACAGAAATGCACGAAAGGCCTGCTTGCTTTAACAGTAAATCCAAAATACGAACAAATGGGTAACGGTTATTTTACACCTGATATTATTCTAACAACTTGGAATCAGGCGGAAACTGCCGGCATTCCTGTTTCAGGCGCAGGCTATCGAGGTAAGTTTACGGGTGCCGGGTTTGACTCCATGTGGACGGATATGTCTGAAATCGTTCGTCCGACCCGTGATGGAATTCATGGGCGTGAATATATCAGCACCGCTATTGATATCGGAAGAAAACCCAAACACCTTTTGTTTGAAGACAATAAACTGAAAACATCATTATTGCCGCTGGTAGATCTGCCGGTTCCGGTTATCATTGATATGTTCCCCGATAAATATCATTTTCCTAATCTGCAGCCGATGTTACTGGCTGTTGCTGTTAATACCGGCACGATGGTTATATTTGACTGGGAACAGCATCATCTACTGGGAAAGTATGAAGAAAAACATTTATCGAACATAATTTTCTATCTTGGCAAAGAGACGCCTATGCCGACGGTGGATATACTTAAACAGTTGCGTCTTATTGAGATTGCCGATAGCGATAAAACCGAACAGCGGATAAAAGAGATTAAAGCTGTCAATTCGGAACTTGTTGTTTCGGTCAGAGTTGAACTGGATGCACGCGGCGAGGAGAGGTCCATCGCGCTGGCTAATAACCCCATCGTTGAAGCCATACATATTGTGTCCGATATAAACGGTAATCAAACCGGGGTGGAAAAACCTAAATTTATAAAGGATATGACGCGGACCATCCACACGTCTCTTGTAAAAAAAGGCATCCGGGATGAAGTCACCCTGATCGCCAGTGGCGGTATTGCTCTGGCGGAACATATGGCAAAAGAAATTATTTGCGGTGCGGACGCAATCACGATTAATATGCCGCTCTTAATCGGTCTTGAATGCCGCTTTTGTACAAATTGCCGTGATGGTTTTGTCTGTCCGGCGAAGATTGAGACTATCACCACCCAATATGGGGTCGGACGTATGACGAATTTAATTGCCGTCTGGCATGATCAGTTGATTGAGGTGATGGGAGCCATGGGGATGCGGGAAGCACGCCGTCTGCGTGGTGAAACCGGCCGTGCATTGTTTTTTGAAGATCTCGAGGAGGATACTTTTGGAAGGCTTTTTGGCAAAAGAGTTGGGGCTTAAAGAAGTCCTGCCTGAAAATACAATTAAAACACTGGTGCCGGATGTTGAGGTCTCCCGTGAAGTCAAACCGGCGCCCTCACGCTATCGTAATGAGATAGCCAAATATATCATCCGCCGGAGCAGTGATTGTAAACTCTGCGGTAAATGTGCTCAGGTTTGTCCGCACGGCGTGCATGTATTGAAACCAGGCTATAAATTATTTTCTGCCCCGCATTTGAACGTTTGTATAGGTCCTTCCTGCCAGAAGACGGATCATTACTGTATAGACCTGTGTCCAAATAAAGCGCTTCAAATGGTTGAAAATCCCATGTTGAAGGCGATGGGTGACTATCGCTGGACACCGGATATGCTTATAGCGACCTGGAAAATGGCGGAAACAGGGGAATCCCCGTCACCTGAATACGGGTACGATTATGAAACTGGAGCTTCCGGGGGCGGGTTGGACCGGTTACGATTCAAATTTCCTGAAAAACCACCCATTGAATTACGAGACGATGAAATCGACACCAGTATTGTGCTCAACAGGCGGAACGACGGCCGGCCACAGGTGAAAATCGATGTTCCCTGGTATGGCGGCGGCATGTCTTTCGGTTCCGTCAGTAACGTGATCCAGCTTTCCAAGGCGCGTGCGGCCACGGCGTTTAATACCTTTACCTGTACCGGTGAAGGCGGATACATGGAACGCATGAAGCCATATGATGATCATGTCATCACCCAAATTGCCACCGGCCTTTTCGGTGTTCGTGAAGAGACGATCCAGCGTGTCCGCATTGTTGAATTCAAATATGCGCAAGGGGCCAAGCCCGGTCTGGGCGGCCATCTGTTGGCCGATAAAGTAACTCCGGATGTTGCCAGGATGCGCGAAACGGTTCTGGGTATTTCACTTTTTTCACCCTTTCCGTTTCATAGCGTTTACTCCATCGAGGATCATCAAAAACATATGGACTGGATCAAGCATGTTAACAGGCGGACCCTGATTGCCACCAAGGTCTCTACGCCCAACGATGTGGATATGGTTGCTGTGGGAAGTTATTCCGCCGGTACCCATATCGTGCATCTGGACGGCGGATACGGTGGAACCGGAGCAGCACCTGATATCGCCAAGAAAAATATCGCCATGCCGATTGAGTATGGTATCGTCAAGGTCCATCGCTTCCTTACGCAGGAGGGTATTCGTGATAAGGTTACGCTGATCGTTAGCGGTGGGTTGCGGACGTCTCATGACATTGCCAAAGCGATTGCGTTGGGAGCCGATGGTGTTGTTGTGGGCACTTCCGAACTGGTTGCACTGGGTTGCATAAGATGTTCACGCTGTGAAAGCGGTCGCGGTTGCCCGCGCGGTATTGCCACGACCGACCAGGAACTTGCGAAAGATGTTGATCTTGAATGGGGCACACAACGGATTATCAATCTATATGCCGCCTGGCGAAAGGAACTTGTAGAAATATTGAAACGATTCGGATTGCGGAGTGTGAGTGAGTTACGGGGACGCACAGACCTTCTGATGCACCTTGATTATACCAATGATGTGGAGATTCATAGATGAATAACGGGATGATCGAAAAACTTTTAGATTCCCGACAAAAACTGATTGAGGAATTAAACATTCCTTCCCCTACTTACAAAGGGGAGGAAGAAGGTGGTTGCGGTGTCGTCGGCTTTTGTGCCACCGAGCCGGTTGCCGCCCGGTATATCCACGAGCCGTCCAAGCAGATGCATAACCGTGGGAACGGTAAGGGCGGCGGAATTGCGGCGTTAGGTTTTATACCGGAGCAGCTTGGAGTCACCCGCGACGTTTTGGATAATTATTATATGGTGCATATTGCATTTCTGGATAATGAGATCAGGCCGGAACTGGAAAGCAAATACATCACTCCTTATTTCGAAATTAAAAATTCTCATCTGATGGATACCGTTGCCGACTGGACAACGATTCCTTCTTTGGAAGCCAAGCCCCCGGATGTCATGCGCTATTTTGTTCGTGTTAAACCGGAAACGCTGGATGCCTTTATTTCGAAAAATGAATTAGGCGGAATAAGTCGTGAAGAAGCTGAAGGCGAATTCTTAAGCCAGCAGAGCGTTAAGCTGAATCAGGAATATTACGCTTCACTCGGTGATAAAAAAGCCTTCGTAATGTCTTACGGTAAGAATATCATGATCCTGAAAGTCGTTGGGTATGCTGAATCCATTACAGATTATTATAAGATCGACGATTTGAAGGCGCATGTCTGGATTGCCCATCAACGGTTCCCAACCAAAGGAAGGGTCTGGCATCCTGGAGGCGCGCATCCCTTCGGAGCGATAAATACCGCGTTGGTCCATAACGGCGACTTTGCCAACTACAGTTCCGTCAGTGAATATCTTGCGCAACGTCATATTTATCCGCAATTCCTGACCGATACAGAAGTATCCGTTCAGATATTTGATTTGCTGGATAGGACTTATCATTATCCGTTGGAATATATTATCGAGGCTTTGGCGCCTACGACAGAAATAGATTTCGACAGGCTTACCAAAGAGAAGCAGTCCATCTATCGCGCAATTCAGGCAACTCATATTCATTCTTCCCCGGATGGCCCCTGGTTCTTTATCATTGCCCGCACCTTGGCGAAGGCTGACAAATTTCAACTCATGGGCATTACCGATACATCCATGCTCCGTCCGCAGGTCTTCGCTTTTGCCGATGGTGAAGTGCAAGTCGGCTTGATTTGTTCTGAAAAGCAGGCGATTGACGCAACGTTACTAAGTATGTCGAAAGATGACAGCCGTATCTGCCCGGTTGCCGACAAGTACTGGAATGCCCGGGGCGGCAGTTCAACGGATGGCGGTTCGTTCATTTTTACTCTCGAAAAAGAGAAAGCCGGCAACTATCGACTGAATTGTACTGATAAATTCGGTGTTCCTGTAAGGTTACCGTCAGGAACGGAAGTTGATGATTTAACTAAAGAAATAAAAAAACCAGCTACTCATACTGATAAGATTGAGAAAAATATTCGTGAACGGTTTGATGCCGGCAGCCAGATAGTCTTCCAATATTTTACGGAAAACATTGTTAACTGGTCATTTGCCGATATCGGCTTTGCCTGTGATACGGTTATTAACCTGGCTAAAGATTTGAATCAATTCGCAAAAGCCATTGAAATATTAACGCTGCTTAACGACCGGCGATATGACACTGGTGTGAAGAAGCGTAAGCACATCCTGCAAACCGTTCGTGATGCTTTGCGCAAATTGTTTGCCCTTATCCCTTTAATCGGGGCAACATCGGCAAGTGAGTTCCGGTTGATCAATTATAAAACCAGAGAACAATTAAGAGGACCTGATGTCGAAGAGACGACTCTGGTAATTGATACGCTTGGTTTTCCGCCGGAAGGAAACGGATCGAATGCCTCGCTTTTATTAGACGCCTACATGAAGGGCTGGAAACACTTCATCGTTTATAACTGTGCCGGACAGCGTTTTACCGGTTGCGGCCTTGGACCTCATACCCAGGACGTTACGATCGATGTTTATGATAATGACGGCGATTACCTCGGTTCCGGCATCGACGGTTTGACCATCACCATCCACGGTAATGCCCAGGATCAATTGGGTCAGATCATTAAAGACGGCAAGCTGGTGATTCACGGAGACACGGGACAAACATTCTTGTACGGCGCCAAGGGCGGATCCATTTTTGTTTTGGGTAATGCTGCAGGCCGGCCATTGATTAATTCCGTTGGTAAACCAAGGGTCGTGATTAACGGTACCTGCCTGGATTTCCTTGCTGAATCCTTCATGGCCGGAGATGTCTTTACCGGCGGCGGTTTTGTTATTCTGAACGCTATAACATTTGATGATCAAGGCAACATAGTTACTTTGAAAGAACCCTATCCCGGCGGCAACCTGTTTTCGCTTGCTTCCGGAGGTGCCATATACGTACGCGATCCTCATAAGTATCTTGTCCGCGAGCAGTTGAACGGCGGAAATTTCTTCAAGATGACGGATCAGGACTGGGAGGTGATCTTGCCTTATCTTCAGGAGAATGAGCGTTTGTTCGGGATCAGGGTGGATGACCTGCTGACGGTTGACGGTAAACATAAGCGACCCGGTCAAGTCTACCGAAAAGTTGCTCCGGATAAACTATCGGCTAACCTCCAAATGGAGTCAGACGAATAGGTATTTTATTCAAATGAGAGAGTATCGAAAATGACAACAAGAATTACAAAACAGAAAGCCACTGGAGATCTTTTCAAGGCCGTCCAGGAAAAAGCAGATGTTCATTTAAGTGTCTGCTACCAGTGTAAGAAATGTTCTATCGGCTGTCCTGTAGCCGACCAGATCGAATCGCCGCCTTCTGAAATCATACGAAGACTGCAACTCGGCGCCGGTGACGAATTATTACAGACGGACCTCATTTGGACATGTCTAGGCTGTGAAACATGTTACGCCAGGTGTCCTAATCAGATAGACTTTCCCGCTGTGATTGATGCCTTAAAGTCCATCGCTCTGGAAAAAGGGGTTGCCAGACCGGAGGGTGATGCGCCGTTATTTAACCATTTGTTTCTGAACACGGTCAAGTCTTACGGTCGCGTTTACGACCTGCAGGCTATTGCCCTGTATAAACTTAGAACCGGTAACTTGAAACAGGATACGGATAAATTCCCCACGATGCTTAAAAAAGGCAAGATAGCAATACTGCCGCCGTCGGGTGGCGATAAAGGTAAAGTGAAGCGTATCTTCAAAAAGACAGCGCAAAACAGAGGAACAGGAAAATGAAATACGCATATTATCCAGGGTGCTCTGCTCATTCCACTGCTCGCGACATGCATAAATCGTGTCTGGCGGTAGCGAAAGCACTTGATATTGAACTGAATGAAATCAAGGGTTGGACCTGTTGCGGGGCCAGTGCCGCTCACCAGACCGACCGGAATTTGGCTGTTTCGTTGGCCTCCGCCAACCTCCTCTTGGCCAAAGAGATGGGCATGGACATGGTGGTCAATTGCGCCGCCTGTTATAACCGCTCAAAGGTTGCCAACTATGAAATTAAAAATTCTAAAGAAGTGAAACAATCCGTTGCTGATAGTCTCGGAGAAATTTATGATGGATCGGTTCCGGTACGACACTTTGTTGAGATTCTTTTAAAAGATGTTGGACCGGCTAAGTTGCGTAAGAAGATTATTAATCCGTTGAAAGATCTTAAAGTGGCTGCTTATTACGGTTGTTACCTGGTCCGTCCGCCGGAAGCGACCAACTTTGATGATCCGGAGAATCCCACGATTCTTGAAAGCCTGATCGATGTGACAGGCGGTGCGAGTGTCGAGTGGTCGGGCAAAGTAGATTGCTGCGGCGGTATGCAAAACCTTACACGAACAGAAATTACTGTCCGGCGTTCTGCTGCAGTCATAGAGATGGCAAAGGCTGCAGGCGCCGAGTGCATCGTCGTTGCCTGCCCGATGTGTCAAATCAGCCTTGATGTCAGGCAGGCCGATATGGAAAAGCTTCTCGGCAGGAAATACGATATGCCGGTTATTTATCTTACACAATTACTCGGTCTTGCTCTTGGTCTCTCACCTAAAGAACTCGGGTTGAACAAACTAATGGTAAGTCCGGCAGCCATATTAAAGAAAGCAAAAGCAGCAATCTCGTAAAAACTGCTTATGGATGATAGACGATTAAAGACTATTTAAGGTTACGATATGCATAAAAGTGAAAAAAAATTAACAGGTGCTGTTCTGGTTCAGGGCGGCGGCATCGCCGGTATTCAGGCAGCCCTCGACCTTGCTGATTCCGGATTTAAAGTCTATCTTGTTGAGCGTGATGCGGCCATCGGCGGCATGATGGCTCAACTTGACAAGACGTTTCCGACCGGCGATTGCGCTACCTGTATTGTATCCCCCAAACTGGTCGAATGTGCCCGCAATATCAATATTAAGATACTCACCCTTTCCGAACTCATCGGTTTGGAGGGGGAACCGGGTAATTTTAGGGCTAAAATCAAGGTCTCTCCAAGATATATCGATGAAGCGAAATGCAATGCCTGCGGTCAGTGTACCGATGCCTGTCCGGTCAATGTGCCCAATCCATTTGATTGTGAAATGGGTACCCGAAAAGCGATCGCCAAGCTCTATGCTCAAGCAACGCCTAACAAATTTGGTATTCTGAAGCTCGGTCATTCTCCCTGCAAAGTCGAATGTCCGGCGAACATCAACATCCAGGGCTACATTCAATTAATCAAGAAAAAGGAATACCTCAAGGCTGTTAATCTCATTCGGGAGCGAAATCCGCTCTCCGCCATTTGCGGACGGGTTTGTACTCACCCCTGCGAGTTAAAATGCACGCGCAAT
The DNA here is from genome assembly GCA_049523355.1 of Smithella sp. Taxonomy (GTDB): domain Bacteria; phylum Desulfobacterota; class Syntrophia; order Syntrophales; family Smithellaceae; genus Smithella. Next base: position 29,119 of record JBEKMY010000016.1, read on the forward strand.
GATATAGATTCATCCGTTTCCATCAGATTATTAAAGCGTTTCGCTTCGGACCAGGAAATGGACATGATCAAATCCGGTAAACTGGCTCTTCCGGAAGAGAAGATTCCATCCGCAGACGCCAAAAAAGTTGCCGTCGTAGGCGCCGGTCCTGCCGGTCTTACCGCATCTGCCGACTTGGCGGACAGAGGCTATTCAGTGACCGTTTATGAATCGACGTCAGCAGCAGGTGGTATGTTGCGATGGGGAATTCCCGCTTACCGTTTGCCGAAAGATGTACTGGATTATGAAATAGAGCTTATCCGTCGCAAGGGCATTAAATTTGTTTATAATACCCGTATCGGGATCGATATTTCCATGGATAAACTGCGCCGGGAAAATGCGGCCGTCTTTATCAGTATCGGCACCCAGAGCAGCCGGAGGCTGGGAGTTGAAGGTGAAGATAAAGCAGGGATCTCTTATGGTCTAGAGTTCCTGCGTCAAGCCCAAGACAAGGATAACCGTCCTAAACTGAGCGGCAAAGTCGTGGTGATCGGCGGCGGCAACGTTGCTGTCGATGTAGCCCGATCAGCGCTGCGCCTTGGCGCCGACGCAGTCGAGATGGTGAGCCTGGAACAGCGCTATGAGATGCCGGCTGTACCCGAAGAGGTTGCCGCCGCACTCGAAGAGAATATAAAAATTAACAACGGATGGGGTCCGAAACGTGTTCTCGGAAACGATAAAGTCAATGCCATCGAGCTGAAACGCTGCACCAGAGTCTTTGATGAAACAGGGCGATTCAGCCCCACTTACAATGATAATGAGACAACGACATTAAATGCCGACCAAATTATCGTTGCCATCGGTCAGGCGGTCGATAAAGACTCGCTGGGTAACATGGGAGCGGCAACAGAACGTAATTTTTACAAGGTCGATAAAATCACCTTGGAAACATCCGTAAAAGGCGTGTTTGCCGGTGGTGATGACATTCCGGGCAGTGCTTCCGTTATCGGTGCTGTCGGCGCGGGCAAGCGGGCGGCGGAATCGATTGATCGTTATCTCAAAGGCGAGGATATGTTGTCCGCAAGATTTGAGTCTACTGTAACACCGATTGCTCCGGAATTTCTGCCTGAAACCAAGGGCATGGAAAAGAAGCCGTGTGCCGAACAGGCAATCCTGCCGGTAGCTCAACGTGTCAATAATTTTAACGAAGTTGAAGAAGGTCTTACGGAAGAAGCTGCCCTGGCAGAAGCCGAGCGTTGTCTCAATTGTGCCCTGTGTTCCGAGTGCCAGCAATGCGTTGCTGCCTGCGAACAGCATGCTGTTGACCATTCGATGACGGAAAAGATCATCGAGCTTAATGTTGGTTCTGTTATCCTGACACCCGGTTTTGAAGAATTTGATGCTGCGAAAAAAGGTGAATATGGCTATGACCGGTATCCTAATGTGATTACAAGCGTACAGTTCGAGCGTATGCTCTCGGCTTCCGGGCCGTTTGATGGCCATGTCATCCGGCGATCCGATGGTCAACCTGCCAAACGTGTCGCCTGGATCCAGTGCGTCGGCTCAAGGGATACACGCTGCGGCAATGAATACTGCTCTTCAGTTTGCTGTATGGTTTCCACCAAGCAATCGATGATAGCGGCCGACCACTTACCCGGACTGGAAGCATCCATTTTTTATATGGACATCCGGGCTCATGGTAAGGACTTCGATCAGTATTACGAGCGGGCAAAGAAACAGGGTGTAAATTACATCAAGGGTATACCGTCCCGCATTATCCAAATGCCCGGTACGAGGGACCTGCGGGCGACATTCTATAACGAAGCCAATCAATTACAGGAAAAGGATTTTGACCTGGTTGTTTTATCTGTCGGCATGGAACCCGGCTTATCTGCCGTAGATACTGCCAAACGTTTAGGCATTGATCTGAATGAATATGGTTTCTGTTCCACCGATCGATTTGCGCCGTTGAATACCTCCCGTCCGGGAGTTTTTGTCGGCGGCGCTTTCCAGGAACCGAAGGATATCCCGGAAACAGTCACCCAGGCCAGCGCAGCGGCTTCAATGGCTATGGAATTGTTATCATCCGCCCGCAACACACTGATTACCAAAGCAGTCTACCCGGATGAGCACGATGTCACCGACGAGCAGCCCAGGATAGGCGTTTTTATCTGCCACTGCGGCCGCAACATTGCTTCTGTGATCGATGTTGAAAAAGTGGTTCACGCCGTGGCCCAGGATCCGAATGTTATCTTTGCCACTCATACGTTATTCACCTGTTCAGATACCAGTCTGGTCAATATCCGTGACGCCATCCGAGATAACCGGCTCAACCGTATTGTTGTAGCTTCCTGCACACCGCGTACGCACGAACCGATCTTCCGGGATACACTCCGTGAAGCGGGTTTAAACCAGTATTTATTCGAAATGGCTAATATCCGTGACCAATGTTCCTGGGTGCACTCGACAATGCCGGAGCAGGCCACTCAGAAAGCTGTCGAACTGGTGAAGATGTCTATTGCCCGTGCCCGTAGATTAGTTCCATTACAGGGTTCTTATTCCAACGTCGTTCAGAATGGTCTGGTTATCGGCGGCGGCCTCAGCGGCATGACAGCAGCTCTTTCTCTGGCCGAACAAGGATTTAAGACCCACTTGATCGAACGGTCGGATAAACTGGGTGGCAATTACCTTAATTTGCACTACACACTGGAACACGAAGATGTTGGCGGTTTCCTTTCTGCCTTGATCAAACGTGTTCAGAGCAACCATAATATTGTTCTGCACATGAATAGTGAAGTAAAGAACGTAGCCGGTTTTGTGGGTAATTTCGAAGTTACTCTTAACGAGCATAACGAAGAAACTATTGTGCCATGCGGCGCAATCATTGTCTCTACCGGCGCCGACCCGGCGAATACCAAAGATTTCCAATACGGCCAGTCCGCCAATATTATGACCCAATCAGAATTGGAGAATGCTTTGCAAACAAGCAATTTTTCTTCTTCTAACCGCAACATTGTCATGATCCAGTGCGCCGGTTCACGGAATGAAGAGAGAGCCTATTGCAGTCGTATTTGCTGTACAATGGCGGTCAAGAATGCCCTCAAACTGAAGAAGCAGAATCCCGATATGAACATCATAGTCCTCTATCGCGATATCCGTACCTATGGATTCCGCGAAAAATATTATAAACAGGCTCGTGAGGCCGGTGTTATCTTTATGAGATACGAAAAAGAAAACCCGCCGGTTATTTCCGCTAATCATGATCTGGTTACACTGAAGAGTCCTGACTTTCCGGAGCAGATAGAGATCGAAACCGACGTCATTGTGCTCAGCACAGGTGTCGATGCCTTGAAGGATAACCGCAAGCTGGCAGACATGCTTAAGGTACCGTTGAATGCCGACGGTTTCTATGTCGAGGCTCACCTTAAGCTGCGGCCTGTTGAGTTTGCCACGGAAGGCATTTATCTGTGCGGTTTGGCCCATTCGCCCAAGTTGAGTGACGAGAATATTTCGCAGGCCAAAGCGACTTCATCCCGGGCGGCGACCATCCTTTCCAAGACCCGACTTGAAGTCGGCGGGCAGGTGTCATGCGTCGATCAGGAAAAATGCATTTCCTGTTTAACCTGCGTCAGGGCGTGTCCTTATCATGCGCCACTCGTTAATGTTAACAGTAAAGCGGAAATTGCTGCTGCCGCGTGTATGGGCTGCGGTATATGTGCTTCGGAATGTCCGGCACACGCCATCCATCTGCGAAATTTTGAGTCCGATCAGTTCCAGGACATGTTGAAGACTTTTTTATCAGAACCGGATAATGAGAATAAACCGGTATCTGTAATGAAATAAGGAAGTGATAATGAACACGAATAATTTTGAACCTAAAATAGTGGCTTTTTGCTGCCACTATTGCGCCTATGCCGCAGCAGACCTGGCAGGCTCAGGGCGTTTACAATATCCGCCCAACATCCGCATCGTTCGTTCGCCATGTACCGGCAGATTGGAAATAGACTTTTTCATGAAGGCTTTTGAGGCCGGCGCCGATGGGGTACTGGTCGCCGGATGCGAGGAAGGCAGTTGTCACTTTAAAGAAGGCAATTATCTGGCCAAGCGCCGGGTAAATACTACCAGGCAATTATTACAGGAAGCCGGTCTGGAACCTGAGCGGCTGCGCATGGTGAATGTGAGCGCCGCCAGTTCCCAGAAATTTGTCGAGTATGTCCGCGACATGGTTGAGACCGTCACTAAACTCGGTCCCGCACGTAATAAGAAAACTATCCCTAAAGAACAAACAGGAGCAATAAAATGATCGTTGCCGAAAGAAAAACCATTCCTGAACTTGTCGAGATTTTAAAACCACATAAGAAAATACTGGTGCTGGGCTGTGGCACCTGTGTTACCGTTTGTCTGTCAGGAGGCGAACGTGAAGTCAGCATTATTTCATCGGCACTGCGTATTGCATCCCGCGTTCAAGGTTTAAGCCTTGAAATCGATGAACTCACCATCGAGCGCCAGTGCGATAACATCTTTATTGAGCAGGCGGCGGAAGCGATCCAGAGGGCCGATGCAGTGTTGTCAACAGCCTGTGGTGCCGGTGTCCAGGCGATTGCCGAACGCTTTCCCGAAAAGCCGGTTTATGCCGGATTGAACACGACCTTCATAGGCATCCTCGAGGAACGCGGAGTATGGACGGAGAAATGTGCCGCTTGCGGTGCCTGCATTCTGCATAAATATGGCGGTATATGTCCGGTGACACGTTGCGCCAAGCATATGCTGAACGGACCATGCGGGGGATCCCGTGAAAACAGGTGTGAAGTGCGACCGGACAGGCCCTGCGCATGGCAACTTATCTACAAGAGGCTAAAGGACATCAACCAGCTCGACAGACTTAAGGAAATGGAACCGGCCAAGAACTGGAATCCAAGCCTGAGCGGTGGTCCCAGAATGTTAATAAGAGAAGATCATAAAATATAGCTACCTGCATAGTTACTATGCCAGCAGCTTATATCACCTTTGTTTCACTAAGGTTGCAACATTGTTTTTTTGCTGACACTGATGATACAAAAATGATCAATTTTACATGTAAATTTATGTTCAACTACAGCAAAGGTTAATCAACATTATGTATTTTTTTAGTTTTTACTCTATATATCAGTCACGAACAAATTCAATACTATTGCTGAATGCAAATGAATATTTTAAAAAACACCTTTGTTATCAATGTAAAACAAAAATACAATGATGAGGATAATGATTAAATAGCACAATATATCAGAATGTGATAAATAAAAGTGGACTAATGAATATGGATTGTTATGATGCACAACCTGTATGCATGGCATGTTTTTCGCAGTAAAAAGATATTTAAAGCTAAGTTATTCAATATTACAAGATTAACCCTGATCAATAAAGTTCATAAGAATGAAATTGATTATGAACAATACAAATAAAGGTTAAAAAAATTGAAAGGAGAAATAAAAAAGATGGAAATAAAAACGCCGAAAAATGTAATTGATTTAATTAAAAAAGAGGGTATCCAGATGGTCGATTTGAGATTTATGGATTTCCCCGGTATGTGGCAACATTGCAGTTTTCCGATAAACGAGATTGATGAAGGTGTCTTTGAAAACGGCCTTGGTTTTGATAGCTCCAGTATCCGTGGCTGGCAGCCAATCAATGAATCGGATATGCTTATGAAGCCCATTCCTTCGACAGCTTTTATCGATCCTTTTACTCAGGTGAAAACTCTCGTCATGATTTGTGACATTTGGGATCCTATTACAGGTAAAGAATATAGCCGAGATCCGCGGTATGTAGCGCAAAAAGCCGTTAAATACATAAAATCTCTAGGTTTAGCGGACACGATCTACTTTGGACCTGAAGCGGAATTCTTTATTTTTGATGATGTCCGTTATGACCAAAACTGCAACGAAAGCTATTATCACATTGATTCCGTAGAAGGTAAGTGGAATACCGGCCGTGTAGAGAACCCTAACTCAGGTTATAAGATTCGTCATAAGGAAGGCTATTTCCCTGTACCGCCCAATGATAGCCAGCAGGATTTACGTAGTGAAATGGTGATAAATATGCAGAATATTGGGATGCAGATAGAAGCGCATCACCATGAAGTTGCCACGGCTGGACAGGCAGAGATAGATATGCGTTTTTCTCCTATGGTCGAAATGGCTGATAATCTGTTGAAATTTAAATATATCATCAAAAATACCGCCAAGAAATACGGCAAGACGGTAACGTTCATGCCCAAACCTTTGTTTGGCGACAACGGCAGCGGAATGCATGTGCATGTTTCTCTTTGGAAGGGTGGGAAAAACCTCTTTGCCGGTAACAACTATGCCGGACTTTCGGAAATGGCCTTGTTTGCTATCGGTGGAATATTGAAACATGCGCCGGCTTTATTGGCTTTCACCAGCCCCACAACCAACAGTTACAAGAGGCTGGTGCCGGGTTATGAAGCGCCGGTCAACCTTGCCTACTCCAAGCGTAACCGCAGCGCCGCAGTTCGCATACCCATGTATTCCACGTCACCCAGTTCCAAGCGTCTGGAATTCCGCTGTCCAGATCCATCTTGCAATCCTTATCTGGCTTTTGCAGCTATTGCTATGGCTGTTGCGGATGGAATTCAAAACAAAATTGATCCGGGCAAGCCTTTGGATACAAATATATACGATCTGTCTCCAAAAGAAGCGGCCAAAGTTCCGACAACGCCGGGTTCTCTGCGCGATGCACTGAGTTTCCTGACAAAGGATCATAAATTCCTGGTTAAGAATGACGTATTTACACAAGACGTGATTGATACCTGGATTGAATACAAGTTGAAGAATGAAGTGGAACCTATGGATTTGCGTCCACATCCATATGAGTTTGCTCTTTACTACGATATGTAAATTACAAAACAGGGAACGGTCATCCTGAACAAAAATTTTTCCGATGACCGTTCCCTTCATCTCATCTTTAATCATTGACGAGACCGGAAAAAAAAGATAAACACTTCCCACCAATGAGGTGCGTGAGTTACCTCAAGCAGCCTCAAGATATTAGTTCTGCCGGGGGATAAATTCCTTACAATGTCGCTCTTAAAAAAAGAACGTAGATCTTTGCTAGTCCTGGAAGATGGCAGCATTTTCGAAGGGACGGCCTTTGCGGGCTACGGCGAAACTATGGGTGAAGTTGTTTTTAATACGGGCATGACCGGTTATCAGGAAGTCATTACCGATCCTTCTTATAAAGGCCAGATTGTCACCATGACTTATCCTCTTGTCGGCAATTACGGTATAAATGATGAGGATATGGAATCCGCAAGTATTCATTTGGAAGGGTTCATCGTCAAGGAATATCAGCCTAATCCCAGTAACTGGCGGATGCGCCAAAGCCTCAAATCTTTTCTGGAAGATCACGGCAAAATCGGTTTGGAGGGTATCGACACCCGCGCTTTAACTCGTCGCCTACGCCTGTCCGGCTCTATGAAAGGGATTATTTCTACCGAAACAAAAGACATCTCCGAATTACTGGCGAAAGTTCAAGCTTATTCCGGACTGGTTGGGCGCGATCTGGTGAGGGAGGTCTCCTGTTTAAAGCCTTATTTATGGAAAAAAGGAGCTCCTTCTCAAGGTAAAATACCCGCCAGAAAACCGGTAAAGAAGCTGCGCGTCGTTGTCCTGGACTGTGGAGTCAAATATAATATTTTACGTCTGCTGGAAAATAATGGTTGTCAAGTTATTGTTCTTCCGGCTTTTTCTACCAGTGATGAAATTCTGGCTTTTAAACCGGACGGTGTTTTGCTTTCCAACGGCCCCGGTGATCCGGCTGCCCTGCCTTATATAGTGGACGCGGCGCGCGCCATTATTGGCAAGATTCCGGTCTTTGGCATTTGTTTGGGACATCAAATTATGGGTCAGGCGGTTGGCGGCAAAACTTCTAAACTAAAATTCGGTCATCATGGCATTAATCAACCTGTGAAAAATGTGGATACAGGCAGAGTCGAAATCACTTCTCAGAATCATGGTTTTGTTGTTGATCCGGAATCCGTGGATAAAAAAGCTGAAAGCACTTATCATAATTTGAACGACAGAACATCCGAAGGCATGCAAATGCCTTTGGCAATGAGCGTGCAGTATCATCCGGAAGCCTCGCCTGGACCGCATGATACGGAATATTTATTTTTGCAGTTCATTCAAATGATGCAAAAAACAAAGGGGAAGGCGGCATGATATTGATCATTGATTTTGGCTCCCAGTATAACCAATTGATTGCCCGGCGGGTAAGAGAAAACAATGTTTATTGCCAGATTGAGCCACCTACCATTTCTATCGCCGCTATCAAAAACCTTCGACCCGAAGGTATAATTTTATCAGGCGGTCCGGCCAGCATTTACACCAAAGGATCGCCGCGCGTGGATAAAGGCATCTTCAACATGGGTATCCCAATTCTGGGTATTTGTTATGGTTTACAATATATGGTGGATTCATTAGGCGGCAAGGTTATCGGTTCGACCAAGCGCGAATACGGATTTGCCGAACTAAATATCAAAAAACAAAAAGGGATATTTTCCGGTGTGACTAAAAAAACGCAGTGCTGGATGAGTCACGGCGATTCTATCGGCACACTGCCCGCGGGATTTGTCATTACCGCAACCACTGCAAATACGCCTGTGGCGGCAGCGGAAGATGCGATACGAAATTTTTACGGCCTGCAATTTCATCCGGAAGTTGTTCATACTAAGGAAGGGAAGAAAATGCTGGCCAACTTCCTGTTTACTATTTGTGTGTGTAAAAAATCATGGTCAATGAAATCTTTTGTTGCCCATGCCGTGGAAGAAATTCGTCAGCAGGTAGGATCACAGAAGATTATACTGGGGCTTTCCGGCGGCGTCGATTCTTCCGTTGCCGCTGTTTTACTGCACAGGGCAATTGGGAAACAACTGACCTGCGTTTTCGTGGATAACGGCGTACTGAGGGCCGGTGAAGCCGAGCGCGTCATTGAAATGTTTAAAAAAAACCTGCAAATCAACTTGAGGTTTGCACGGTCAGGAAAACTATTTTTAAAAAAATTAAAAGGCGTGACCGATCCTGAAAAAAAACGAAAGATCATCGGCGGTACATTTATTGAGGTATTTGATCAGGAAGCACGCAAAATTAAAAATGTGAAATTTCTGGCACAGGGAACTTTATATCCCGACTTAATTGAGTCCCGTTCCGCATTTGGCGGGCCCAGCGCAGTCATCAAATCGCATCATAATGTCGGCGGTCTACCCAAAAAGATGAATCTCAAACTGGTCGAACCGCTCAAACACTTATTTAAAGATGAAGTCAGGCTTTTGGGAAAAGAATTGAGGCTGGCTGATGATGTGGTCTGGCGGCAGCCATTTCCGGGGCCTGGGCTGGCGATTCGTATTATCGGTGAAGTGACACCGCAGCGGTTATCTGTATTGCGCAGTGCCGATACAATTTTGCTGGAAGAAATACGCGCAAACAATCTTTATTACAAACTATGGCAATCTTTTGCCATACTTTTACCTCTAAAAAGTGTGGGCATTATGGGAGATCAGCGCACCTATGAAAATATTCTGGCCATTCGTGCTGTCACCAGTGATGACGCTATGACTGCCGACTGGGCGCAATTGCCGCATGATATTCTGGCTCGGATTTCCAATCGAATTATTAATGAAGTGCGTGGCGTTAACAGAGTTGTTTATGACATAAGTTCCAAACCGCCCAGCACGATTGAGTGGGAGTAATAAAAAAGATTATTTCAACATCCTCAAAAAGGCTTGGAAAATTAGCTAATTGAAGAATTCAACATATTGGTAAAATAAGTGCCAAAACGAAATGACATAAAAAAAATACTGCTTATCGGGTCCGGGCCGATTATTATCAGTCAGGCCTGTGAATTCGATTATTCGGGAACGCAAGCCTGCAAAGCTCTGCGCGAAGAAGATTATGAAGTTGTTTTAATCAACAGCAATCCGGCAACTATTATGACCGATCCGGAAATGGCTGACCGTACTTATGTGGAGCCTATAACGCCCGAAGCAGTGGAAAAAATTATCGCTCGTGAACGGCCGGACGCTCTGCTTCCCACTTTAGGCGGACAAACAGGATTGAATACCGCCGTTGCTCTGGCGGAAAATGGTGTGCTGGAAAAATACGGTGTGGAAATGATCGGGGCGTCGCTGGATGTTATCCATAAAGCGGAAGACCGGGAAAAATTCCGCCACGCTATGGAAAAAATCGGATTGCGTGTGCCCAAAAGTGGCTTTGCCCGATCAATGAATGAAGTGCTGAAAATTGCCGATGATATTGGCTTTCCAGTTATCGTGCGCGCATCATTCACTCTCGGTGGAACAGGCAGTGGTGTGGCTTATAATCGTGAAGAGCTGATGGAAATCGCCAAGTTAGGATTGGACGCCAGCATGATTTCCGAAGTTATGATTGAAGAATCGGTACTGGGCTGGAAAGAATACGAATTGGAAGTGATGCGCGATAAGGCCGATAATGTTGTCATCATTTGTTCTATCGAAAATTTCGATGCCATGGGTGTACATACGGGTGAATCAATAACAGTTGCCCCGGCGCAGACCCTGACTGATAAAGAATATCAGATTATGCGTAATGCCTCTATTGCCATCATGCGGGAAATCGGCGTGGAAACAGGTGGTTCCAATGTACAATTTGCTGTCCATCCGCAAACCGGCGAAATGATCGTTGTTGAAATGAATCCCCGTGTTTCGCGTTCATCAGCGCTGGCCTCTAAAGCCACAGGTTTTCCCATTGCTAAAATTGCCGCAAAGCTTGCTGTCGGCTATACGCTTGATGAGATTCCCAATGATATTACCCGCGAGACGATGGCGTCATTTGAGCCGACGATAGATTATTGCGTAGTAAAAATTCCCCGCTGGACATTTGAAAAATTTCCGGAAACGGAAGATTTTTTAACAACATCGATGAAGTCTGTCGGAGAGACTATGGCCATTGGACGGACTTTTAAGGAGGCTCTGCAAAAAGCGATTCGTTCGCTGGAAATCGGCCGCTTCATTCTGGGGCAGGCATTGCCTGCCGGATTAAAAGATCAGCATGAATTTCTCAAAAGCAAACTGATCAAACCCAATTCTTTAAGATTGTTTTATATCGCCGCGGCTATACAAAACGGGATGACAATTGAAGAACTTTATCAATTAACTAAAATTGATCCCTGGTTTTTGCATCAAATCAGGGAAATAGTGGAAGCCGGAGAAGAGTTAAAAAAATCGCTTCCTTCCGTTGAATTACTTAGACAAGCAAAGAAAATGGGATTTGCCGATCGCGCCCTGGCATCTTTCTGGGGAATGACTGAACTCGAAATTCGCAAATGGCGTGAAAAAGTAAATATTATCCCTGTATATAAACTTGTGGATACCTGCGCGGCGGAATTTGAAGCCTACACACCATATTATTATTCCACTTACGAAACAGAAACCGAAACCAGACCATCAACAAAAAAGAAAATTGCAATCATCGGCGGCGGACCCAACCGCATCGGCCAGGGCATTGAGTTTGATTATTGTTGCGTTCATGCGTCGTTTGCCTTGCGCGAAGAAGGTTATGAAAGCATCATGATCAACTCCAATCCCGAAACGGTCAGCACTGATTATGACACATCAGACAAACTTTTCTTTGAACCCGTGACGCTGGAAGATGTTTTAAATATCATTCAGGCCGAAAAGCCTGATGGAGTGATTGTCCAGTTTGGCGGCCAGACACCGCTTAATCTCGCGCGCGGCCTGGAAGCGGCGGGTGTGCCCATTATCGGAACAACTCCCGATGCCATTGACCGTGCGGAAAATCGCGACCGCTTTCAGGAAATTGTTCACAAACTAAATCTTAACCAGCCTGATAATGATACGGCGATGGATGTGGAAAAGGCTCTGCTGGCCGCCGACCGTATTGGCTATCCGGTGTTGGTACGCCCATCTTACGTATTGGGCGGCCGGTCCATGGAAATTGTCTATGATCCGGAAACACTGCGTGGTTTCATGGCCAAAGCGCTCCTTGTTTCTCCAGGCCATCCCATTTTGATTGATAAATTTCTTGAAGATGCCGTTGAAATAGATGTGGATGCCTTAAGCGACGGCACGACAACAGTTGTTGCCGGCATCATGGAACATATCGAGGAAGCAGGCATTCATTCCGGAGACAGCGCCTGTATTTTACCGCCTTTATCCCTTGCTCCCGATATTCTTGCGCTGATCGAAAAACAAACAAAACTGCTGGCCGCGGAACTCAATGTTATCGGTCTGATGAATATTCAATACGCCATTAAAGACGGCAAATTATATGTGCTGGAAGTAAATCCTCGCGCATCGCGTACGGTTCCTTTTGTCAGCAAAGCTATTGGCGTACCTCTGGCGAAATTGGCGACAAAAGTAATGATAGGCAAAACTTTAAAAGAACTTGGTTTTGTCAAAACAATAATCCCTAAACATGTTTCAGTTAAAGAAGCCGTTTTCCCGTTTAACCGTTTTCCCGATGTGGATATTCTGTTGGGGCCGGAAATGAAATCAACAGGCGAGGTTATGGGGATAGATCGTTCCTTTGGTCTGGCCTTTGCCAAATCGCAATTGGCGGCTGGATTCAAAATGCCGACTAAAGGCAGTGTATTTATCAGCGTTAATGATTATTATAAAGACAAGATAGTTCCTGTGGCGAAATCTTTTCAGGAGATGGGATTTAAAATCGTGGCGACAAGCGGCACGGCCAGACATCTGAAAGCGCATGGTATTGACGCTCAAGTTATTTTTAAAGTCAGTGAAGGGAGGCCTCACATTGTTGATTTGATAAAGAACGGCGACATCCAAATGGTAATCAATACAAGCCTGGGGCGTAAATCCTCAAAAGATGCTTATCATATCAGACGGGGTGCGCTTATTTATAATATTCTTTACACCACAACCATAGCAGGCGCGCGCGCTTTGTGTGAAGCGGTAGCGGCAATTATTGCCGAGGACTGGCAGGTATGTCCATTGCAGGAGTACCATAAATGACGACTTTGTAAAAAAGTTCATATGCTGCGACGTACGAAAAAAGTACGTCTAGCTCCTCATGCTTTGCGTGTCTTGCCTCTGGAGCTTTTTGCAAAGCCGTATATATAATTGAAAAATGATAAAACGGCATTTTTTTAATAACTTGTGTGATTGAATCAATCCGCTTGAGGTGGATCAAAGAGAGGCTGTATGTCATCTTTATTTGAAGAAACTTTAAATGAACCAGGATGTCCCCGCGAAGAATGCGGCATTTTTGCTATTTACGGTCATGAGGACGCAGCCAGATTAGCATTTTTCGGTCTTTTTGCCCTGCAGCATCGCGGTCAGGAATCAGCCGGTATTGTCAGTTCCGACGGTTGCAATGTATCGGAGCACAAAGGCATGGGACTGGTCTCCGAAGTTTTCAAAGAGGCAATTCTGCAAAAACTCTCCGGTAGCATGGCCATAGGGCATGTCCGCTATTCCACGACAGGCTCCTCCACCCTTTCCAACGCCCAGCCCTTTTTAGTTCATTTCAGTGATGAATATTACGCGCTTGGGCATAACGGCAATATTGTAAACGCGCAGAAATTGCGTGAAGAATTGGAAGGCAGCGGTTCTATTTTTCAATCCACAATGGACAGCGAAGTCATCATCCATTTGATGGCGCGAAACTTGAAATATGGTTTGGAAGAAGCTTTGTCTGCCGCGCTTTCACGCGTGGAAGGCGCTTACAGTTTGATCATGCTGACCCGCGATAAAATTGTTGCCGCCCGTGATCCGAGAGGGTTTAGACCGCTCGCGCTCGGAAAGCTGAACGGCAGTTGGGTTGTTGCTTCGGAGACCTGCGCTTTTGATTTGGTTGGCGCAGAGTATTTACGCGATGTCGAACCCGGCGAAATCATCATCATCGATTCGAAAGGCTGTAAGAGCCTGAAACCTTTTCCGCCCGTCAAACATTGCCACTGCATTTTTGAACTGATTTATTTTGCCCGTCCCGACAGCCAGATTTTCGGCCAGAATGTTTATATGTACCGCAAAAGACTGGGGCACGAACTGGCGCGTGAATACGCTCCAGATCTGGATATCGTCATGCCCTTTCCAGACTCCGGCGTTTACGCCGCTCTGGGTTACGCGGAAGAAAGCGGCATTCCTTTTGAGATGGGTATGATTCGTAATCACTACATTGGCAGAACCTTTATTCAGCCGACTCAACTTATGCGCGATTTCGGCGTAAGAGTAAAATTAAATCCGGTAAGGGAATTATTAGAAGGCAAGAAAGTGATGATTGTAGAAGATTCAATTATCCGCGGTACGACCAGCCGTAATCGTGTGCAAAATCTGCGCGGTATAGGAATGAAAGAAATTCACATGGTTATCAGCTGTCCGCCGACACTCTATCCCTGTCCCTATGGCATTGATTTTTCGTCCAAGGGAGAATTGATCGCCGCGAAGAAAGAAAACGAAAAAGCCATTGCCGAATTCATCGGTCTTGATTCGCTTCACTATTTGAGCGTGGAAGGCATGATCAAGGCCACCGGCTTGACCAAAGATTGTTTTTGCCTGGCCTGCTTTAGCGGCAATTATCCCATTGCGCCGCCGGAGAAGATAGACAAGTTTTGCATGGAACTGAAATAAGGGCTGTTGAAAAACGCTCATCTGCTGTGTTGCGCTTCGCCCCTCGGCGTTGCGGCGTATGAAAAAATACGCCTCACTTCTCAAGGCTTGCGTGCCTTGCATCTGAGCATTTTTAAGCAGCCCCTGACATTGTTATTCCATTTCTAAATAAAAGCGCTATTTTTGTCAGAATCTGTGAAGCCTCCTCCTTGCCGCCTCGTTATCCAAAAACTCGAAACGGTATGTAATCATCTGTTTAATTTCTTTTAAAATTTCCTTTACAAAAGAATCAGATTTGTTACGCTTTTGTTTAAATAACGCGTGTTCTTTTGATTATCAGCTTAAATGAGACTGACATTAAAAATAAATTTATTATTTATCTTTACAATAATGTTTTTGGGAGGCTGCAGTATGCAAAACAAATTTCTTTATTTTCCCAGTGCGCAGTGGCCTACCGAGCGAGCGCTTGAGTACGAAAATATGAAGCTCTGGCGGGCAACGGCTGCGGATTATCAGGGCTTGATCACCGCCCATGAAGTGCCAGCGCCTAATGGAACCATCGTTCTTTTTCACGGCAACGGCGGCACGGCGCTCGACAGGGGATTTTATTTCGCGCCTTTTATGGAACTGGGTTTCCGTGTAATATTAGCCGAATATCCTAAATACGGGGGCCGCCCCGGAAAGGTAGGCGAAAAGTCGTTTGTCGCGGCTGGCGTGGAAACGGTTCGTCTGGCGTTTGAACAATATGGAGAACCGCTTTATCTTGTGGGAGAATCGCTGGGTTGCGGTGTTGCCGCCGCTGTTGCTAAACAAACCTCAAAGCCCATCGCCGGTATAATATTAATTACGCCCTGGGACACGCTGGCTTCTGTTGCCAAATCGATGTTTCCTTTTCTTCCCGTGAAACTCGTTTTGACCGACAAGTATGACAGCATTGAAAATCTGAAATCATTTAAAAATAAAATTTCCCTTGTGGGAGCACAACGTGACGAAATTCTGCCGATTAAGCACGCGATCAATTTATATGATTCCCTTCCCGAAGACAGGAAGCGTATGTGGATAATCAAAAACGCGGGTCATAACGATTGGCCGATGTACGCCGACCCATTATTATTCAAAGAAATAACCGATTTTGTCAGGATTGATAAGTCATAGGCAAACTCATTGAGAGTTCGATAAACTTTTTGTGGTGGAAAACAAATCAAAGAGAATATATAAGCCAATAAAATACAGAGGAGGAAGATGCCCATTTACCGCCGGGTAACTTTAACGCGGGTGCTGCAAATCAGCGCCCTGATGATTTTAATTTTTCTCGCGATTTGTGTCGCTTCTCTTTTAGTGGGAAGCGTCTATATTTCTCCGGGGAATGTTTTTGGTTCCCTTGTCCATGCTCTTACGGGGAAGTTGTCTTTATCTTCCGAAGAAGAATTAATTGTATTTTCAGTGCGCTTGCCGCGGATTATTTTTGCGGGAATTGTCGGCGCGTCTCTTTCTTTAGGTGGAGTTATTTTTCAGGCGATTCTGCGCAATCCACTGGCTGATCCCTATATTTTGGGAATATCCGGCGGCTCTGCCCTCGGAGCGATTATAGGCATCCTTCTAGGCGCGAGTTCTTTTTATTTAGGAGTGTCGCTGCTGGCTTTTGTGGGAGCGCTGGCCACAGTTTTTTTAGTATTTATTGTTGCCGGCGGTACCCGAGGGCCTCTTATGGATAATTCGCTTTTACTTTCCGGCGTTGTCGTGAACGCTTTTTTTTCCGCTGCCATTCTCTTTTTTCTTTCGGTAGTCAATAGTATGGAATTGCGCAGCATTACATTCTGGCTGATGGGCGATCTTTCTCGTGCATCAATTAAGGAAATTTGCGTTGCGGGTTTTTGCCTGATTATCGGGTTTATACTGCTTTATGCGCAGGCGCGGAAACTGAACATAATTGTGCAGGGTGAAGAAACTGCCATGCATTTGGGTGTGAATATAGAAAGAACGAAGCAATGGCTGCTTATCGTAACCTCGCTTATTATTTCCGTTGCGGTATCCTTAGCCGGTATTATCGGCTTTGTAGGCATTATGGTGCCGCATTTGATGCGACTTGTCTTCGGTTCCGATCACCGTTTGCTTTTGCCGGTTTCGGCTTTGTTTGGCGCGTCTTTTTTGATTGTTGCCGATACCATAGCCAGAGTTGTTTTTGCGCCTGCTGAATTGCCTGTCGGAGTTATAACGGCGCTTTGCGGCGCGCCTTATTTCATCTTTCTTTTGAAAAGGAATGAACGTTAGCCATGTCCATAATTAACGCCCGAAATATAAACTTCAGTTATCCCGCGAAACCTGTGATGGAAGGCGTTTCGTTTGCTATTGATGAAGCGCAACTCGTGGCAATTATCGGCCCCAACGGTTCCGGCAAAACAACTCTTTTAAAAATTATTAACGGCACGCTTTTCCCCGATGCCGGGCAAATGCTTATTGATGGTAAAGAAACTAGCCGATGGTCACGAAAGGAAATTGCGCGAAAAGTAGCCATCGTGCCTCAGGAGACGTCAGTCATTTTTCCTTTTTACGCGGAGGAAATTGTGCTGATGGGACGCTTTCCGCATTTTAGCAGGTACCGTTTTGAGGATAAAAAAGATTACCGGATAGTTCATGAAGCCATGGAAAAAACAGACACGCTTGCTTTTGCCGCCCGGCGTTTTGACAAGCTGAGCGCCGGAGAGCGCCAGCGTGTCTTGATTGCCCGCGCTCTGGCCCAAGAGCCGAAAATACTGCTCTTGGATGAAAGCACCGTTTTTTTGGATCTGAAACATCAGGCTCAGTTTTTAGCTTTGCTGCGGCAGCTAAACACAGCGCAACAACTTATGGTAATTTTTGTCACTCACGACATCAATCTTGCCGCGCAAAACGCAAACCGAATAATTTTGCTTGATTCCGGAAAAGTTTATGCTATAGGAATGCCCGCGGAAGTTATTACCGCGGCGAACATAAAAGAGGTTTATGATGTCGAAGTCGGGATTGATTCAAATCCGCATGACGGGTTGCCCCGCTTGACATTGTTAACCTGAATTAGCGATGATTGCCAAAAAAGGAAGCCGGTGTAAGTCCGGCGCTGCCCCGCAACTGTAAGCGGAACGAAATCCACGTTAATCCACTGATGCTTTTTAGCATTGGGAAGGGGTGGAGATTAGGGAGCCGCAAGTCAGGAAACTTTATGGTAGTCCAACTTACTTATTCCCGAGGGGGAAAGGAGAAGCTCCATGAAGAAAGTCTTATTTTTAGTTCTGTTGTTTTCAGTAGTCAGTTTTTCACAATTACAAGCTGAGAGTAAAAATTATAATGCGTCTGACGCATCTGTCGCACTTGATACTGAGGGTAAAAAAGATTATGCACCCGATACAGTTGTGACAATGGGAGAAGTTGTCGTTACTGCGACACGTGACACGCAGGAAGTCCGCAAGGCTCAGGCCAATGTTTCTGTTATTACCGCCGAAGAAATTAATAATTCCGGCGCCACAACAATTGTGGATGTTCTGAATAAGCTCGAAAGTATTCAATTTAGAAGTTACAGCGGTAATGCTTCGCAGGCGTACGTCGATGTGCGTGGTATCGGGGGTGATAATCCTTTCGGAAAAACTTTGGTTATGTTGGATGGCCGCCGTTTAAATCGTACAGATATGGCTTCGATAGACTGGATGGAAATACCCCTCAATACAATAGAAAAAATCGAGATTGTCCGGGGACCGAATAATGTTCTTTATGGTGACGCTGCTATTGGCGGTGTGATTAACATTATTACGAAGAAAGGACAGGGGGAACCGAAATTTAACATATCTGTTCTTGAGGGAAGCTATGGACTCAATGATGAGAGGGCCGGCGTATCAGGCGCGACGGGTAAATGGACATATGCCGTAAACGGAGAAAATAATTTTAGCTTCGGTTATCGGGAGCGTTCAAAATATTCAGCGCAGGGCGGCGGTTTTGATCTGGGATATTCAGCCAGCGATCTGTTGAATGTTTCATTGGATGTTTCATTTGATAAAGCGGATTATCAAATGCCAGGTGCCTTAACGCAGGCACAGATGGCACAAAATCCACAGCAATATCAAAATTATCCACCAGAATTATATAGTACCGCAACTCCTAATGATGACGGTTCAAATAAATATACTAATGTCAATTTGGGCGTTAAATCTTTCTGGGGATCATGGGGACAACTGGAAATCAATTTTCTGTATGGTAAAAAAGATCTGCAAGTAAATATGGATTCATGGTCTTCTTATACCGATATAAAAGCCGATACATACGGCATTACACCAAAATATATTTTGGCCAGGGATATTTTCGGATTTAATAACAAAGTGATTATGGGCGTAGATTATTATAACGAACCTTACGAAAAAGATTTTTACAATGACAGGGAGAGAACAACAAAAACAAGCACGGCAAATTTTATACGGGAATCTCTGGGATATTATATCCGCGATGAATTCAGCATATTGAATGACCTGATTCTTAGCGGTGGTTATCGGTCCGAACGGACATATATCAGCGGTTCAAATATGGATTTATTCTACCCCAGCAATAGTTTTGCCGATATGAAAAATGAATATGATGCCGATGCTTATGAAGCAGGATTGACCTGGCTTTGGGGGAAGAAGTCGAAAGTATTTGCGAAATATGCGACGGTTTACCGCATTCCTTTTCTCGATGAAATAGCTTGTTTTAATGGCTTCAATGAAGGGACATTGTTTAATACCAACCTGAAACAAGAAAAAGGCAAAAATACTGAAGTAGGTACTGAATTCTATCCGCTGAATAACCTAAAAATAGGCCTAACCATTTTCCGCATGGATATGGAAGATGAAATCCTGTGGGTTTCTACTGGGCCGGGGGAAGGTGAAAATGAAAATGTTGGGACAACGCGGCATGATGGCGCTGAGGTTTCCTTTTCCTACTTGTGGGAAAAATACGCCCGGCTGTATGGCAATTTTACCTACCATCTAGCCACTTATCAGGATGGATCCTACAATAAAAAGGAATTGTGGCTCGTACCCAACAGGATGGCAAATTTAGGGGTGGAGATATACTTGCCCTATAATTTGATGTTTCGTCCCGAAGTAAGCTACGTTGGAGATTGCTTTTTATCCCAGGACTACAATAACACTGGTGAAAAGTTAGATAGCTATACTCTCATCAATCTTTATCTTTCATACAAACCATCTGTTGGAAAAATCCACATGACGGCTTTCTTCGGAGTGGAAAATCTTGGAAATATAAAGTATGCGTCATTTGGTTCGTATAATGTTCCGTCATACGGAGTTGGATCTCCAAATACCTATTATCCAATGCCGGGAATAACATTTAAAAGCGGCATTTCCTTCGAGTTTTAACGTTTTGCGTTACTTTGGCGGCAGGGGTGTTTTAACTCCTGCCGCTCTATTACCAGGATAATCTTTTCCCTCATCTGTATTGTCATTTTTGTAGCTTTAAATTCGCATTTCGGTTAGATTGCTCCACATGGATGCAAAATGGCTTTTTGTTGATACGCAAAAAAAATTGCAACGTGCTGTCAATGATTTTGAACGGGCGAAAGTTTTAAGCATAGATACGGAATATGATTCATTTCGTTATTTCAGGGAAATACTCTGCCTGATTCAAATCCATGCCAATAATACAACCTATGTTTTTGACCCTTTGGAAAACCTGAATTTGTCTTTTTTAGGCAAATATTTTGATAATCAACGTATTGTTAAGATTCTTCATGCCGCGGATAACGATATCCGCCTTCTCAAGAGAGATTATAAATTTAATTTCAAAAATATTTTTGATACTCATCGGGCGGCGCTTCTTTTGGGTTTTCAGCAGCTTTCGCTGGAAAAAATGATTAAGGAATTCGTAGGTGTGGAGTTGAAAAAAAACAAAAAAATACAACGTTCGCGCTGGGATAGCCGCCCCCTGACTGAGGAGCAATTGGAGTACGCGGTTCAGGATGTTATATATCTTCCGGCGCTTTATGAAAAACAATCCGCGGCGTTGGGAATAAAAGATTTAAAAGATGCCGCCGCGGAAGCTTTTGTCAAAATTGCTGAGACCAATTGGCGGGAAAAACGACTCGATCGGCACGGACACACAAAAATCAAGGGTTACTATTGTCTTAATCAAGAGCAGAAAGAGTTGATCAAAAGGCTTTATATCTGGCGCTTTCATCGGGCGAAGGATGAGAATCGGGCTGTATTCATGTTTTTGCCGGATAAAAACTTACTGGAACTTGCGCAGGACACTGAAAGTCCCGAAAAATATTTATCGCAGAGAAAACTAAAGTTATACGGTGATGAGATAGAACAGTTGATTAATAATGTCTGACAGTAGTTTAGACATTAACCATCTGTTAAGATAAAAAAGCTTTGTTTATTCAGATAAAGAAATTCGCTTAATTGGTTGCAGATGAACTTTCGTGGATACTATTCAGTTTATTATCTTTTTACCTTATAAAGACTTCCAGATGACACACAGTCCCAGATGTGATAAAAAATGCGAATTATATGACGTCGAATGTACGATGATATAATACATGCAATCACTTTTTATCCGCAAACAAAGGATGTCGAAATATTGTGAGAGAATAAATTAATATGAATATTTCAAAAAAAGCAGTTGCCCTTCTTTCCGGCGGTCTGGACAGCACATTGGCTGTAAAATTGATGATTGATCAGGGCATTGATTTGACGGCAGTTCATTTTACAAGTGTTTTTTGCAACTGTTCACCCAAAACAGCGGGCTGCAAAATGCATGCGCGCAAAGTCGCCGAAGAATTTTCCGTGCCCATTCATGTCATTCATAAAGGAATGGATTATATCAAGATGGTGGAGAAACCGCCGCATGGCCAAGATGGTGGAGAAACCGCCGCATGGCCATGGCAGCGGAATGAACGCCTGTATCGATTGCCGCATCTACATGCTGCGTAAGGTTAAAGAGATGATGCCTGACATTGGTGCATCTTTTGTAATTACAGGAGAGGTCCTCGGACAACGTCCTATGTCCCAACAACGGCATACTATTCGTCTGATTGAAAAGGAAAGCGGTTTGAAAGATCTGATCCTCCGGCCTCTCTCGGCGCAGCATTTCGAACCGACGCTTCCAGAACGCGAAGGCATTGTGGATCGAGACAAACTGCTCAATATTTCAGGCCGGGGCCGCAAATCGCAATTTGAACTTGCAGAAAACCTGGGTGTGAAGGACTATCCCTGTCCCGCCGGTGGTTGCCTGCTGACCGACAAGGTCATCGCCGCGCGCCTTCGTGATCTTTTCGCCCACACGTCCGATTATAACCAAACCGATCTGGTTTTGTTGACTCTTGGCCGCCACTACCGGCTGTATCCTGATCTCAAGATTATTCTGGGGCGCAACCAGGAAGAAAATGAACGCCTTACTTCACTTGCCAAAGACGGACAAAATATTTTTGAATCCGAAAATTTTCGCGGGCCAACGATTCTGGCCGTGGGCCGTCTGGATGGCGAACGGGAAGAAACTATCGGCGAAATAATTGTCGCACACAGTCAGGATACGAAACCATGCTATCAGATTAAGAAAACAACATATCCCGATGGAAATTCAATTATATTTAAAGCACAAAGAAAACCCCGCGATAAATGGGATAAGTATCGTCTGGGTTGAAAACAGGATTCGAATATGGATGAAAAACAAATTATTGACTGGATTCGCGAAGAAGATGAACAGAAGCTGGATATTCTTTGGCGCATGGCCGACGAAATGCGTATCGCTCATGTGGGTAATCATGTTCATCTGCGCGGCCTAATCGAAGTTTCCAATATCTGCACCCGTCGTTGCGGCTATTGCGGCATCAGCGCCGACAATCGTCAAATTCAACGCTATCGCATGACCGAAGAAGAAATCATGGATTGTGTACAAAGGGCCGTCGGCTTCGGCTATGGTACCGTTGTCATGCAGGCGGGAGAAGACTACGGCATTACCCGGCAATGGATTGTCAATATCATACACCGCATTAAAGCGGAAACATCCCTGGCTGTTACTCTAAGCCTTGGGGAAAGGCCGGATGAAGATTTGATTGCATGGCGCGAGGCAGGGGCCAATCGCTATCTCATCCGTTTTGAGACTTCCAACCGGGAACTCTATGACCAGATTCATCCGCCATTGGGTGACAAATCATCGGACCGGTTTGCCATTTTGGAGAACCTCAAAAAACTTGGTTATGAAGTGGGCAGCGGCATTATGATCGGAATTCCCGGCCAGACATACAAAGACCTGGCAAGTGACATCCTTGCGTTTCGTGAGTTGGATCTCGACATGATCGGCGTCGGCCCTTTTATTCCTCATCCTGAAACACCACTAGGGCAATGTTTGCCAAACGCTTCAGCAGATCAAGTGCCAAATACCGAGCAAATGACTTACAAAGTAATTGCTCTAACACGTCTGGTTTGCCCGGAGGCAAACATACCAAGCACAACGGCTCTGGCCAGCCTCAATAAAGCCGATGGCCGCGAACTTGGTCTCATGCGCGGAGCCAATATCGTGATGCCCAACCTTACGCCGCCGCAATATCGGGTGATGTACGAAATCTATCCCAACAAAGCCTGTATCAATGAAACCTCTGAGGCCTGCGCTTCCTGCCTTTCCATGAGGATAATCAATATCGGTCGCACCGTGGGCAGCGGACAAGGTCCAAGACTAAAACGCAACGTTCGATAGATAGAATAGATACGGAATAAGGATATTTCTACACATTATAAAATGTTGAATTATTTAATTATTTTTAAATAAATCCATCAAAAATAAAAAAATATAATTTTTCCCTTGACATTAGTTCTTAATTATAATATCTATCATTTCAATAGAATTTATAGAGATTAAAAAATTATGAAACTCTCAACCAAAGGACGCTACGGTGTCCGGCTTATGTTAGACCTGGCAGCCCATTATGGCGAACGTCCGGTTCTTTTAAGAGAGATATCTAAGAGAG
>JBEKMY010000017.1:0-47452 GCA_049523355.1 Smithella sp.
TCAATTTCCCCCGCGAGTGCTACGTATCCGGCAGCAGGCGGATCGGGAAGCGTTACTTTAACGGCAACAAGTGGTTGTTACTGGGCGGTACAGAGCCTTGCCAACTGGATCACCATTACGTCTTCCCCGTTATACGGTATAGGCAGTGGAACGATCAACTATAGTGTCGCCAACAATACGGGATCTGCTCAAACCGGTTATGTTAACATCGCTG
Organism: Smithella sp.; assembly: GCA_049523355.1. Lineage (GTDB taxonomy): Bacteria > Desulfobacterota > Syntrophia > Syntrophales > Smithellaceae > Smithella. The sequence goes on from JBEKMY010000017.1 coordinate 215, forward strand.
GACAGACCTTCACAGTTAATCAATGCGCGTTTTTCCCCAACTACACGATAACGAATAGTACAGGAGCGACAATTTACCGGCAGTCAGGCGGGAATTGTTCAAACAGTATCTTTAATAATGGAACGTATACACTATCTTCCAGTGGTACTGTTACATTTTATCCAACTAGGGGCAGTGGTAATAGCTGCCAGGGCACCAGTATTACCATAACCGGGGCTCAGGCTCTGGCCGCGGATACTAATTGCGATGGTAACGTACAAATAAATAGTTCCTGGAATTTGGTAGACAAATAACGGAAAGATACCATGATCACTTAAGCGATTTGGCTCTTAAATTCAGCCAGGTCTTTTTGACTTGGCTGAATTTAATATAAGCTGCGCAAATGAACAAGTCCGGTCGAGTCAAAAAGACTCGACCGGACTTGTTCCGGGCATTTGGAGAAACGTCCTGCGGACTGATCAGGGATAACCTACAGGTCACCCGGCAGTCATCCCTGCAATATCCACCTTCAATCGCCGTTGCTGACACAACAGCCTGCGAAAAACAGGTATAAAATTAATTACCGCTTAACAATTGACTTTTTTGTCTATATGATATTTAAAATAAATTGAGCCTGATAAGGGTGATTTTTTTATAAGGGGGAATGGTGGCGTGAAGATATTTGTCAAAAAAGGAGTGCTTGCCGATACAAAAAGCGAGGCAATTATACTGACGTTGTTTGAAGACAGCAGGAAATTGACTGGAGAGACGCTTGCGATTGATAAAAAAAGCGGCGGATTAATCAGCGAATTGATTGCCAGCCGCGATTTTGAAGCAAAGCCTTCTCAAATATCCGTAATTTATACCAGAGGAACGCTCCTATCAAAAAGAATAGCCCTGGTGGGCCTGGGAAAACAAAGTGAATTCAATCTGGAGAAACTTCGCGCCGCTTTTGCCAGAATCTCCGGGCATCTGCGTAATATGAATATCAAAGAAGCGGCAACTTCCATTAATCTAAATCTTATCCCCGGTAAAAAAGATCAGATAGCGCAGGCGGCGGCCGAAGGTGCAATGCTTGGGCTTTATCAATATACGACGTATAAAACAGTTAACCGTGAAGATTTAAAAGATATGGAAAAATTAAATTTTATCGCTGACGGGAAAGATTTTTCTTTGATTGAATCGACGGTAAAAAAAGCGAGGATTATTGCCGGTGCCGTTTATTTCGCGCGCGATCTTATTTCCGCTCCGGCCAACGAAATGACGCCATCCATCATGGCGCAGAAAGCGCGTGAAATTGCCGCCAGAAAAAATGTGTCCTGCAAAGTTCTGGATAAGAAAAAGATGAAGGAAATTGGGATGAATGCTTTGCTGGGCGTTGCTTCGGGAAGCTGTGAGGAGCCGAAGTTTATTATTCTGGAATACGCGGGCGGCAAGAAAAACGCGGCGCCAATTGTGCTGGTGGGCAAAGGATTGACATTTGACAGCGGTGGAATTTCCATCAAGCCGGCCGATAAGATGGATGAAATGAAAACAGATATGTCCGGCGGAGCGGCGGTTATGGGAGCCATCATGGTGGCCGCGGATTTGCAGCTTCCCCTGAATATTACAGGACTCATTCCTGCCACGGAAAATATGCCGGGCGGTTCCGCCTTAAAACCGGGGGATATCTTAAAATCATATTCCGGAAAAACCATTGAAGTTCTTAATACAGACGCCGAAGGCCGCCTGATTCTTGCCGATGCTCTTGCATACGCATCCGTTTATAAGCCGGAAGCGGTTATTGACCTGGCTACTCTTACCGGCGCCTGCATAGTCGCTCTGGGCGATGATGTGATCGGCATGCTGGGAACGGACGATAAACTTAAAAAAGAAATAGATAAGGCCGCTCAAAATACCGGCGAACTTGTCTGGGAACTTCCTTTATGGGAGAGTTATCACGAACTTATAAAAAGCGATATTGCCGATTATAAAAACAGCGGCGGCCGGGCAGCCGGCACAATTACCGCCGCGGCATTTTTAAGCAAATTTGCCGGAGATTATCCCTGGGTGCATCTGGATATTGCGGGACCTGCCTGGACAGGCAAAGACAAGGCTTATGTTCCCAAAGGGGCATCGGGGGTTGGTGTCCGGCTGCTTGTGGAATTCCTGCGCAATCGTGTCCGAAAATAAAATATGCCTGCGCTTCTGGAAATAAAAGATTTAATGACGGTATTTGATACTGTCAGGGGAAGAATTAAAGCCGTTGACGGAGTCTCTTTAAAAATCAATTCCGGCCAGACTTTGGGAATTGTCGGCGAATCCGGATGCGGAAAAACAATGCTTGCCCTTTCGATTATGCGTCTGGTGCCCTCCGTCGGCAAAATCATCAATGGTGAAATAATTTTTTCCGGCCATGATTTATTGAAAATATCCCAGGAAGAAATGCGTGCGCGTCGCGGCAGTGACATCTCCATGATTTTTCAGGAGCCGATGACTTCGCTTAATCCCGTTTTTCGCGTAGGCGAACAGATTGCCGAGGCCATCCGGCTGCATCAAAATCTTCCGGCAAAGCAGGCGATGGATTTGAGTGTTGAGTTGCTTGGTGAGGTGGGAATTGCCGATCCGCAAAAACGGGCGCGTGATTATCCGCACAATCTCAGCGGCGGTATGCGGCAGCGGGTAATGATCGCCATGGCCATGTCCTGTAATCCCAAGCTTCTTTTAGCCGATGAACCCACGACGGCGCTGGATGTTACCATTCAGGCGCAAATTCTGGATTTGATTTCCTCTCTGAAGCAGAAAAATAATATGGCGGTTATTTTAATCACGCATGATTTAGGCGTGGTTGCTCAGGCCGCCCAAAAAGTTGCCGTAATGTATGCGGGCAAAATAGTGGAAAGTGCGGCAGTGGAAGTGATATTTGCCAATCCCCTCCACCCATATACCCGGGGGCTTTTGGAATCGATACCGGCAAGATGCGTGACATCGGCCCAAAGAGAAGATCATCTTAAAACGATTCCGGGCTCCGTTCCCAGTTTGTATGATTTAGCGCCGGGCTGCCGTTTTCAGGACAGGTGTCCTTACGCCGAGGAAGTTTGCTCGCGGATAGAGCCGCCGCTTTTGGAAATTGGAACGGGGCATCTTGTTTCCTGCTGGAAATACAGCCCCTCAAATAATAATCGGATTAGAGAGTAGAACATGCCCGATGTCCTTGTTGAAATTAGGGAGTTGAATAAAAAATATACCTTAAGCAGTGGTTTCTTTAATTCCACAAAGAGAATCATTTATGCGGTTAACAACATTGACCTGCAGATTTTTAAAGGCGAGACTCTGGGGCTGGTCGGTGAATCCGGTTGCGGCAAATCAACGCTGGCGCGTCTTATAACCAGACTGGAGAAGCCTTCCTCCGGGTTCGTGAATTTTAAAGGTGAAAACATTTATTCGTACGATAAAGAAGCGTTAAAATCGTATCGCCGTAATGTCCAGATAATTTTTCAGGATACTTATTCTTCGCTCAATCCCAGAAAGTCCGCCCTCGGTACGATTAAAGAACCTCTGACAATTCATCACATGGGCAATAAAACAGACCGCACCGAAGCGGCGCTTTCGATCATGGCAAAAGTCGGCTTAAGTAAAGAACAGGCCAATCGTTATTCGCATGAGTTCAGCGGCGGGCAGCGCCAGCGTATTGGAATCGCGCGGGCGCTTGTTTTAAATCCGGAATTAATTATTGCCGATGAGCCGGTTTCCTCTCTTGATGTTTCTATTCAGGCGCAGATTCTGAATTTACTCAAGGATTTAAAAAATGATTATAATTTAACATATTTGTTTATTTCCCATGATCTTAACGTCATTCGATTTATCTCCGATCGCGTTGCGGTAATGTATCTGGGTAAAATTGTCGAACTCGCTTTAAACCACGATATCTACAATCGCCCGCTCCATCCCTACACCCGTATGCTGCTTTCGGCTGTGCCGTCCTGTGATCCCGGCAGGAAAGAAAGAATAGTTAAAATAAAAGGAGAGGCCGGATTTGAAAATGATCAGGGCTGTCCTTTTCAGAATCGCTGTCCTTACAAAACTGATATTTGCGCGAGGATTGAACCGAAGCTGGAAAAATTAGATGAAGACAGCCTTTGCGCCTGTCACCGGGCCGGATCAATCTAGAGGGGTTATAATGCCGGAAGAAAAGATATATATAAAAAACGGATCTGCGATAATTGAAGCAATGTTTAGCAGGGCTTCGGGAGAAAAAGGCGTTGTAATTTGCCATCCGCATTCCCTGATGGGCGGTTCGATGTATAATAATGTTGTTGAAGCCGCGCAGGAAGCTTTTGCCGGCGAAAATTTTTCTACTTTAAGATTTAACTTCCGGGGAGTGGGCCAAAGCACCGGCGCATACGATGAAGGGAGGGGCGAAAAAGAAGATATCCTTGCCGTTTGTGAATATCTGAAAAAACTCGGGCTGAAAGAATTGTTTTTTGCGGGTTACTCGTTTGGCGCGTGGGTTGGCTCGAAAATTCTCGAAGAGAGCAATAATCCTTTTTCCTTTAACCTCTGCATTTCGCCGCCCATCGATTATTTTAATTTTGAATGGGATAATTTGAAAAATAAAATTAATTTACTTGTCTGCGGAGATTGTGACCAGTTCTGCACGCTGAATGTTTTGACTGCAAGAGCGAAAAAAATAAATGCGCCTGTGGAAATAATTTCCGGCGCGGATCATTTTTACATGGGGAAAGAAAAAGAGCTTAAATGTATTTTACAGAAATATATAATTGACATTAAGAGTAAAATGTAATAATTACAATATTACAATAATTACAAATCAATAATATTTTAAAAAATGTAATATTTTTATAGTAATAATTATTACTATATTTATTTCAAAAAAAGCTTGATTTTGAGAAAAAAAGTGATATTATTTAAAACACCGTAACAAAACCGCAGATTTATTGTGTTTTTTTAGACACTAAAAAGCGGTATTTATCAGGAAGTAGTTAGTGCTAAGTTTTAAAAAAAAATTAAATTAACCGCAGAGAAATTTTCTATGAAAAATAGAATTCATGCGGTTTTTTTTGTTCCTTGACAAAGATTGTCACGGGACAAATACATTTTAAAGGAGGGTTTTAGCTTTGGCAGAAGGAAAAGTGAAGTGGTTCAACGAGAAAAAGGGGTTTGGTTTTATTGAAAACGATGAGGGTGGAGATGTGTTTGTTCATTATAGTGCTATTGCCGGAACAGGATTTAAGACTCTTTATGAGGGTCAGAAGATTCGTTTCGATATTGAACAGGGGAACAAGGGGCCTAGCGCAACAAATGTTCAGCCGCTATAATAATCTCAATTGATCAAAATTAATTTTAACTAAAAATGCCTCGTATATTGCGGGGCATTTTTATTTCCATTCTTTTAATCATTTCTTATAATATTCAGTGGAGTGTCTTTACATTCAAAGATAAATAATTTAAAGATAACTCATGGCAAATAAATTGATTGTGATTCTGGGTCCGACAGCATCCGGTAAAACGCATCTGGCAGCGCGGCTTGCTTATGATTTGCGGGGCGAAATAATTTCCGCCGATTCCCGTCAGGTATATAAAAACATGGATATCGGGACCGGCAAGGATTTAAATCAATATATCATCAATGGCCGGCAGATTCCTTATCATCTGATAGATATAGCGGGGCCGGAGAATGAATTTAACTTGTTTGAATTCCAGAGCAGATTTTACAAAATATTCTGCGATCTTACGGAAAAGAAAATTCTGCCTGTTTTGGCCGGGGGCACGGGTCTTTATCTGGAGTCCGTGCTGAGAAGATATGATATGCCCCACGCCCCGCAAAATGAAGAATTCAGGGAAAATCTGAGCCGGAAATCAAAAGATGAACTGCAAAAAATTCTTTGCGATTTAAAACCGCGTTTACATAACAGGACAGACCTCGAAGATTCCGCAAGGCTAATCAGGGCAATAGAAATTGAACTGGCCAGGAATATAAAAAATCAGGACAGACAGGAAAAACCCCGGATTGATGCTTTGGTTTTCGGCATCCGTTGGGAAAGATCCGCCCTGAGGCAGCGCATTAAAACACGGTTGGAAGAAAGGCTGGAAAAAGGAATGGTGGAGGAGGTGGTGAATCTTCATTCCGCGGGCTTGAGCTTTGCAAAACTTGAGAGCTTCGGGCTGGAATATCGATTTATTTCTCAGTATCTGCAAAATAAAATTTCTTTTGATGACATGAAACACAGATTAAACATCGCTATTTGCCAATTTGCCAAAAGACAGGAAACGTGGTTTCGGCGCATGGAGAGAAATGGGATAGAGATTAACTGGCTTGGAGTCAACGACTATCCTTTATTAAAAGAAAGCGTGATAAATTTTCTGCGATGAAAAGAAATTCTTTAATTGACACTTATCTGCAAAATTATTCAGTCGGGGAAAAATGGGAATTAACCGCCAATGACACTGACAATATTTCTCAGGTTGTCGTCATACCGGCTTACGCAGAAAAAGAAATGCTTTTTTCCACCCTGGCTTCTTTGGCGCAAAATCCTACTTCGTCTCTGGAATATTCTTTTATAATGTGCGTTATTAATAATAGAGATGATTCACCTCCCGCGGCGAAAGAAGATAACCGACAAACAATCGAATATCTCGACGCGCTCGTGAGAAAAACCCCTTTAAAAAAATTCAATGCCGATAAGGAATTATATCCTCTTTTGGTTAGTCTGTCCGGTGCGGGGTTGAAACTCGGATACATCGATGCCTCGTCCAAAGGATGTGAAATGCCGCAAAAAACCGGGGGAGTGGGGATGGCGCGAAAAATCGGCATGGATATGGCCTTGCGCCTGCTGGAAAAAAGTTCCTCTTTGCGCAATCTGATTTTAAGTCTTGATGCCGATACGCTGGTCCGGAATAATTATCTGTCCGCGATAAAACATTATTTTACGCGGGGAGTCAAAACTGCCATTGTGGCTTATGAACACCAGATGCCTTTGGATGATGCGCAACAGGCCGCGATTTGCTGTTATGAAATTTTCCTGCGTTACTGGGTACTGGGACTGGAATACGCGAAATCTCCCTGGGCGTTCCATTCCATAGGATCAACGATTGTCACTTCAACCGAAGCATACCTCGACGTAAGAGGAATGAATAAGCGCGCGGCGGGCGAAGATTTTTATTTCTTAAGCAAACTCGCCAAGACAGGTAAAATTGATTATATTAAAAACACCTGTGTTTATCCGTCGGCGCGACCTTCCAACCGTGTTCCCTTTGGAACGGGGAAGAGAATACAAAGATTTCTTTCCGGCCATTACAAAGAAGAATATCGTTTATACGATCCGCGAGTATTTAAAGTATTGGCCGATTGGCTGCAACTTATGAAAAACCAGTTTATTTGCGGCGAAGATGAAATTTTAATGAAAGCACAACGAATCCATCCCCGGTTAAAATCTTTTTTGACAGATAGCGGCTTTCCCGCGGTCTGGTCGAGAATATGCCGCAATGTAAAAGACGAAAAAACGTTTGCACGACAGTGTAATGATTGGTTTGACGGGTTTAAAACCTTAAAATTGATAAATTATTTCACCGCGGAAGTTTATCCCCAAATTAATATGTTCGAAGCTCTGGAGCGGATTCTTTCCATGTCGGGAAGGGGAGTGACATTAAATGCCCAAACCACAATTCCCCCGCTTGCAAAACAATTAGAAATTCTTCAATATTTACGCGAGATAACGTAACGACTCAAATATAGAAGTTGATAAATCAGGTGTTATTGAAAACCATTGTGGTTTGGGGATGTTCAAAAATGCCAGAGAGGCAAGGCACGCAAAAAACCGAATTGCGAGGCGTACATAGATATACGTTGAGCGGTTCGGTTTGCAGCGTAACGCAGCAGGTGAGCGTTTTTCAACATCCCCCATCGGGATAATTTTCTTGACGTATGGGAGTCTTTTACATATAAGTCACAAAATGGATAAAAAATTCCAAATATTTTCGGGAGAGAATTCATGAAAAATAAAATCAGTAAAAGTTGGATAGCTGTTTTCGTTTTATTTGTTTTTGTTCTGGTTTCAGGCTGTTCGAACAATGAAAAAAACAAGCAGGCATCTTCAGCCCCTGCAGCCGGTTCAAACCAGATTCAGAACTCAGTTTCAGGGCTTCCAGCTTCCAACGTTGCGCCGGCAGTTAACGCGCCTCAAGCCGACACAAGTGATCTTGTTGTCAGCGTTGACGGAAAAATATTGAAAAAATCGGAACTGGAAAAAAATCTTAAAGCAAAGATGGTAATGCTCAAGGATAAAATACCAGCCGATCAACAAAAAGAAGTTCAGGAAAATCTAAGAAAGCAGTTGATAAACGAATTCGTTGTGCGAACCCTCTTATCTGATGAATTTGCGAGAAGAAAAATTGAGGCAAGCAGCCAGGAGGTTAAGGCGATGATGGATCAAATATCGGCCCAACTTCCTCCGGGTAAAAAATTAGATGATATCTTAAAAGAAAATAAAATATCTCAAGATGATCTTCTATTTCAAGTTAAGGTTAATAAGTTCAGGAAAATGGAAATTGGTGATAAAGCAAAGCCGACTCAAAAAGAAATAAAAGAATTTTACAAAGCAAATCGTGAAAAAATGTTCACAGACCCGAAAAGCGGGAAAAAAGTTACTTTTGATGAAGCTAAAGGCAAAATATCTGCTTATTTGGAGCAACAAAAATTTATTGCTGTTTTGAAAAATTTACAGCAAAAAGCAAAAATAATAGTATATTAAATAAAACCGGTTAAATTCTGTTATCGAAAAAACAATAGAAGCTCTCCCGTGGCAGGCCTTGGGAGAGCTTCTATTGTTAAGGGATAATGTCATACCATATCATAATTTTTCTAAACGCTTATTTGAAACTGTGTTCGGCATCCGGGAATGCGCCTGTTTTAACTTCCTGTATATAACTCTTAACGGCGTTTCTGATATCCGGGTTCAAATTCGCATATTTTTTTACAAACTTCGGCGTCATTTTATCATACATTCCCAGCATATCGTTGACTACCAGAACTTGTCCGTCACAGTGAACACCGGCGCCGATGCCGATGGTTGGAATGGACAGAGCGTTGGTAATCTCCCCGGCCAGTTTTTCCGGCACACATTCCAGCACTACTGAAAAAGCGCCGGCTTCTTCAAGGATTTTAGCGTCCCGCATCATCTCTTGGGCCGCGTCTTCCTTTTTGCCCTGGACTTTAAAACCCCCTAACTGGTGGATCGATTGCGGTGTTAACCCCAAATGTGCCATGACAGGAATTCCCGCGCGGGTAATTTTACGGACTGTTTCAGCCTGTTCCCGGCCGCCTTCGAGTTTGACGGCCTGGGCATCGGCTTCTTTTAAAAAGCGTCCGGCATTGGCCAGCGCCGCCTCGGGAGAAACCTGATATGACAAAAACGGCATATCCCCGACAATCATGGCTTTATGGGCGCCGCGTGCCACCGCCTTCGTATGATGCAGCATATCTTCCATGGTGACGGGCAGGGTTGTGTCATAACCCAAAACAACATTGCCCAATGAATCGCCGACCAGGATGATGTCGATGTCGCATTCGTCCAGGATGGAGGCTATCCCGTAATCATAAGCCGTCAATACAGTTATTTTCTCTCCCTGCGTTTTCATTTTTTTAATGTCGAGAATGGTTTTTCGGGTAATCTTATTTTGAGCGCTCATGATTTTTTATCTCCTTCAAAATAGCATTAATTTTCTTTGCCCCTCGTGCGTTTAGTGTTCCTTTCTGCCGCGCGATCTTGACGGTTATTAATCCCAGAGATGAATACAACGACGAATATTGCGGCAGATTTTTATTAAGGGCCGTTATATGTTTTTTTATCGTGCCGGAATCACCGCGGGCAATAGGACCTGTAAGAGAGGAAATTGAGCCGGAATTTTCAATGTTTTTCAGGCTGCCGTAAACCAGAGGCAGGAACGCTCTTTGGGCATCTTTTTTATTTAATCCGATAGCCTGATAAATGGATTCAACCACATTCATTAAAGATACCAGGTAATTGGAAGCGAAACACGCGGCCGCGTGATAAAGCGGTTTTTGTTGCGGGGAAATGACAAGGGGAATCCCTCCTAAATTGCGGATGATATTTTTTGCGATGGGCTGAGCTTTTTTGTCCGCTGTAACTCCAAAATAACTTCCGGGAATATTTTGTATGGCCTGATCAATAGAAGAAAAGCTTTGTAATGGATGAATACTGGCAACTGACGCGCCTGCCCTCCGGGCAGGCTCCAAAAGGTCCAAACCGCCCGCGCCACTCATATGGAAAACCAATTTTCCTTTTATTTCCGAAGTGATAGCAATCTCCTTGCAGGCTGATAAAATGAGGTCATCGGGAGTCGTAATTAAAACACAATCGGCATTTTGCACTGCCTCCCGGGGGGAGAGGAGTGCTTCTCCTGCCGTATAGGGAAGAGCTCTTTTCATAGCGGCGGCAGATTTATCGTAAATAGAAATGACTTTATAACCGGATTTATTCAGGAGGAATCCGATAGCCGTTCCGACCATGCCCGTGCCGATTATGGCAAAATTATTTAAACGCCGTTTTTTCATATTCAAACCGCGGGTATCTTTGGCGCCCTAAGCCTGCGGCGGCAGAGTTTGACTTACAAATATTACCGCCTGTGTTTATAATATTTAAGCCTAAAAATAAAAAAGGCCTTCCGCAAAATAAATAGGAGAAGACCTTTGTTCGACATTTTAGTTAAATATAAATACCGTCTCAGTCGAGAAAAGGGATCCAAGCGGTTTAGCTGTATCTAACATTGATAGTGAACTTAGTCAAACACTTTTTGAAGAAACAAACTTGTGTTTATGCCCGCACTCAATTATATAATACCAGTTCTAAATTAAAAATAACATCGGGGCGATGACGCTACCGGCAAAGACAGCACTTTAATTTTGAACCGGTATGGCAAAGGCGAATTAATGAAAGAATTAGATTTAATGATATTTGATTTTGACGGCACCCTCGTTACCACGGGCACGGATTTAGCCCGGAGTATTAATTGTACTTTGGATAGGTTGAAACTTGAAAAAAAACCGGAAAAAGAGATTATCAGTTTTGTCGGCGACGGCATAAGCACATTGATTCAAAGAGCTCTGGGGCAGGATAATGTTAAATACCAGGCAGAAGCATTGGGAATCTTCGCTGATTATTACGGTAAACATCTTATGGATAATACCGGTCTTTATCCGCACGTGGAAGAGGTCCTGAAGAATTTTGAAAATAAAACAAAAATTATTCTGACAAACAAAAGTTATGATTTTACCCTGATGATCGCCCGGAAATTAAATATAGAAAAATACTTCACGGAGATCGTTGGCATCGATTCCACGCCGTTTGCCAAACCGGATCGGCGGGTAGTAGACTATCTGCTGGACAAATACAGAGCGGCTAAAGAAAAAACACTTATGACGGGCGATGGCAGAAATGATATTCTTGTTGCCAAAAATTCCGGAATATTGAGCCTGGCCTATTTAAACGGATTAGGCGACAGGAATGATTTATTGAATCTTAATGCCGATTATTATTGTGAAGATATTCTGGAAATCAAATCATTATTTAATTAGATATGATAAAAAAAGTCCGTAAAACCATCGAAAAATATAATCTGCTGGAGCAAGGAGAGCGGGTGGTTGTGGCTCTCTCCGGCGGACCCGATTCCACGGCGCTTCTGGCAGTTCTGGCATCCATTGCTCACGAACTGGATTTGAGCCTGATCGTTGCCCATTTCAACCATGGATTACGGGGCGAGGAATCGGATGAGGATGAAAAATTCTGCCGCGACCTATCCGATAGGATGGGCTTGGTTTTCTGTGCCGCGAAAATGGATCGGAATAATAATAAAAAAGGACTTTCGCCTGAAGATTTTTACAGGCGGGAAAGATACGTTTTTTTGAACAAAGTTGCCGCTGATTATCAGGCGCGGAAAATCGCGTTAGGGCACAACCTGCAGGATCAGGCGGAAACTGTATTGCTTAATCTTTTGCGCGGCAGCGGCCTGGAAGGCCTCAAAGGTATTTTACCCAAACGGGATGGCAATATTATCCGTCCGCTTATTGAAATATCCCGGCCCGAGATTATTTCTTACTTAAATAAAGCCGGTATTTCATATCGTCAGGATAGTTCCAACAAAAACAAGATGTACCTGCGGAATCAAATCAGAACCGAATTGATTCCGTATCTGAAAGAAAAGTATAATCCGAAAATTGAAGAAAATCTGGCGCAAATGGCCCAAATATTGCGCGCGGAAGATGAATTTATCCGGCAGTATACAGCGCAAGCCTTGCAATCATCGTTTATTCAAAGACAGCAAAACAGTATTTTATTAAACATAGCGTATATCAATAAATTGCCCGCGGCTATCCGGTTGCGATTATTTAAAACTATTTTAGAAGATTTCAGTCCCGCAAAAAACGGAATCTCCTTTATCCATATAAAATCACTTGATAATTTATCGCAAAAGTGCGAATCGGGAAAAAGACTTATTCTTCCTATGGGGATTGAAATAAGACGCGAATATGATAATTTGATTCTGGAGTGTAGAAAAGCCCGTTTGGCACAAGCTAAATATGAATATCCGATGAATATTCCAGGATCTGTTTACATTAAAGAAAGAAAAGTTACCCTCAACGTGGAACTTATAAGAAAAGAAAGTATTGATTTGAGAAGCAAAAGCAAAGTTTATCTGGATTTAGATAAAATTCAGCAACCTGTGGCAATACGCAATAGAAGGGACGGAGACAGATTTCAGCCCCTCGGTATGCCGGGACGGCAAAAAATTAAAAATCTCTTTATCGACCGTAAGATACCCTCTTGCCAGCGTAATGAAATCATGTTGCTGGTGGATCGTCTTTCTGTAATATGGATAGAAAATATGCATTTAAGTGACCGGGTCAAAATAACCGCAGAAACAAAAAACGTTTTAAAACTGGAAATTACAAATTCATAAATATCGGCAAATTCGCCCAAACCGGTTTTTTTTGATGTCGTAGAATTTATTTGAGTTATGCGTGATATTATTATAAAGATTACAACACCATTTGCTTTCAATGGCTAACTTTGTTGGCAGCGTCGTCGGCTTCCTCAACGTATTAATAATACGCCTCGTCGCCTCCTTCTTGCCGCCGCGTTATCCATCGAAATCAAAACGGTGTATTATATGGTATACTATGATGCGATTAAACAAATTAGCTTTTTATATGATGACTTTATCTACTTCGTTGTTATCTTAAGAAGCAAAATGATATATAAGGATATATAAAGGAGAAAAACATTGAATCAGTTTCAAAAAAATATAGCTCTTGTCCTTACTGTTGCGCTCGTTGGTTTACTTGTCTGGCAACTATATAACCAGCCGAAAGCCGGGACAAAAGAGATCATTTACAGCGAGATGACAGCCTTTCTTGATAAAGGCGAAATCAGTGAAGTAACTATTCAAGGCGATAGTATCACCGGAAAATTTACAAATGGCAATATTTTTAAGACGTTCGCTCCCAAAGACGATAAACTGGTCGCGCAGTTCAGGGAAAAAGGCGTCAAGATTACGGCCAAACCAAACGAAGACTCACCGTGGTTAACTGTCTTGATTTCCTGGGTTCCGATGATTCTTCTTATCGGTGTCTGGATATTCTTTATGCGGCAGATGCAATCCGGCGGTGGCAAAGCAATGGCCTTCGGCAAGAGCAGGGCGCGTTTGATGACCGATAAGTCGAAAAAGGTTACTTTTGCCGACGTTGCCGGTATTGATGAGGCTAAAGCCGAGTTGGAAGAGATTATTGATTTCTTAAAGGATCCTAAAAAATACACAAAACTCGGGGGGAGAATTCCCAAAGGATTGCTGCTTGTAGGCCCTCCCGGGACGGGTAAAACACTTTTAGCCCGCGCCATAGCCGGTGAAGCGGAAGTTCCTTTCCTGAGCATCAGCGGGTCCGACTTTGTGGAAATGTTTGTCGGCGTCGGCGCGTCCCGTGTGCGGGATTTGTTCAGTCAGGCTAAAAAGAACGCTCCCTGCATAGTTTTTATTGACGAAATTGACGCTGTCGGCCGTCATCGTGGCGCCGGTCTTGGCGGAGGTCACGATGAAAGAGAGCAGACGCTCAATCAGCTGCTTGTGGAAATGGACGGATTTGAATCCAATGAAGGCGTGATTCTTATTTCCGCGACGAATCGCCCCGATGTTCTTGATCCGGCGCTTTTGCGTCCGGGCCGGTTTGACAGGCAGGTTATCGTGCCGCTGCCTGATGTAAAAGGCAGGGAAAAAATATTTGAAGTTCACGCGCGCAAAGCGCCGATTGACACTGATGTTGATTTTTCGGTTTTGGCGCGGGGAACGCCGGGAACTTCCGGAGCCGATATAGAGAACCTTATTAACGAAGCCGTGCTCAACGCTGCCCGGGCAAATAAAGAAAAGGTCAATATGAGCGATTTTGAGTTTGCCAAAGATAAGATTTTAATGGGCACGGAAAGAAAAAGTATGGTGATAAGCGATGAAGAAAAACGCAATACCTCTTATCATGAAACAGGCCATGCTCTGGTGGCGCGTCTGATGCCAGGAACCGATCCGATTCACAAAGTGACCATCATTCCCAGGGGCAGAGCGCTGGGTCTGACCCAGCAGTTGCCGATTGATGAAAAACATACCTATCCCCGTCAATATCTGGAGGACAGCATCGCTATTTTATTGGGCGGACGCGCCGCCGAAGATATCGTTTTGCATGATTTTACCACCGGCGCGGGCAATGATATCGAACGGGCAACCAATTTAGCCAGAAAAATGGTCTGTGAATGGGGCATGAGCGAAAAAATGGGTCCGCTGAGTTACGGCAAAAAAGAAGAGCAGATTTTCCTGGGTCGTGAATTTGCCACTCACAAGGATTACAGTGAAGACACGGCAAAACATATTGACGAGGAAGTTGTTTTAATCGTTAAGACAAACTATGAAAAAGCGAAAAAGCTTATCAATGACCACATAGAAATACTGCATAAAATTGCCGGAGAACTTCTCGAAAAAGAAGTTTTAAACGGAGTGGAAATAGACGCCATCATTGGAGATGCTTTGCCTGAATTTAATCGGGGCGCTTCAAAAGCATTAGCTTAAATACATCGCTTTCCTCTGAAAAAATATTTATTTTCACTTTTTATATCGGTGTTGCCGCGTGAGAACAATCAAAATAAATAATCCGGAAGAAGCTTCGGCGATATTCAGAAAAATAGGCGTTGATCCTTACGGCATTGACGCCATGGCGCGAAAAACAATAAATATTAATATTCTGCTGGAGAAACAACCCTGTAAAATAGCGAATATCATCAAGCAGGAGATGTTGTCAATCGGCGCAGATGCCGCTGTTGCCCGGGGAAGCGTTGCCTGCAGCGTCCCCATGAGCGATATTTTAATGATGGGTACGGTAAAACAGATATTAACTCTGGCTAAAAAAATCGAGAAACAGCCCTTTGGCTTGAACCTTATCGCCCGTGAAATCTTTGAAATATTAAACAACATTTACCAGAGCGAATATGTCTGGAAAACATCCCGCCGTAAAATAACCCTGGGCAGGAAAACCATGGTTATGGGAATTTTAAACGTTACTCCCGATTCATTTTCCGACAGCGGACTTTTTTACTCTCCCCAGAAAGCGATTGAACACGGATTGGCTATGGAGGACGAGGGAGCGGATATCATTGACATCGGCGGGGAATCCACGCGTCCGGGTTCCCGCTCGGTCGGGGTTAAGATTGAATTAAAAAGAGTGCTTCCCGTTATTGAAGGTTTGGCAAAAAAAATAAAAATACCCATATCGATTGATACAAAGAAAGCGGAAGTCGCCCGGCTTGCCGTTGATTTCGGCGCGGAAATAATCAACGATATAAGCGCCTTAAACGGCGACAAAAATATGGCTGAAACCATCAGGAAAACGCGCGCGGCGGCGATACTTATGCATATGCGGGGCAAACCCAAAAACATGCAAAAGGGCAGTCTGGCCTATGATAATCTGATGGGGGAAATTACGGATTACTTAAAACACAGCAGCAAAAAAGCCTTAAACGCCGGCGTAGAAAAAGATTGTATTGTTATCGATCCCGGAATCGGTTTTGGAAAAACTCCCGAAGACAATTATAAAATTATCAAAAATCTTTCCGAATTAAAAGCGCTGGGAATGCCGGTATTGATCGGAACATCCCGGAAATCTTTTATTGGAAAGATAACCGGCGGCAAGCCGGATGACAGAATGGAAGGCACCGCGGCAACGGTCGTCGCGGCAATAATGAATGGATGCCATATTATCCGCGTGCATGACGTCAAGGCCATGAAAAAAGTTGCAGCGGTGACAGACGCTATTGTTCACGCATGGCAGGTGGCACAATGATTTGCGGTATAGGAATAGACCTCGTTGAAAACAGCCGTCTGGAAAGAATCATTGAAAAATGGGGTCTGAAATTTTTAAAAAGAATTTATTCCGCCTCAGAGATACAATATTGCGGGAAGCACATGCAATCGTCGACGCATTACGGAGCCAGATTCGCGGCCAAGGAATCTTTCTTAAAAGCCCTTGGCATTGGTATTGGCATGGGTGTTAATTTAAAAGATATTGAGGTTGTGCGTGATAAAAACGGCAAGCCCGCTTTGGCGCTTTGTGGAGAAGCAAAAGCTCAAATTGAAAAAAGAAAGATTACAAAAATTCATTTGAGTTTGACGCATACGAAAAAATACGCTACTGCTTTAGTTGTATTGGAGACAAAATAAATGATAAGCCGGTCATCGCTGTTATAAATGAATAAGAAAAAGACAAAGATTGAAATAATATCTGCAAGCGCGCAGCAGACGTGTGAAACAGCCAGCCTGATTGGCGAAAAGTTAAGGGAAGGTGACATCCTGGCGTTATCGGGAGAACTTGGTTCCGGCAAAACCTGTTTTACCGGCGGTTTAGCCCGCGGTCTGGGAGTAGATGAAAAATACCGGATTACGAGTCCGACTTTTACTTTGATTAATGAATATCCGGCCAGGTGCAAGCTTTATCACTTCGATGTCTACCGGCTGAAAGATTATTCTGAATTCGAAGATTTAGGCTACGAAGAATATTTTAGCGGCAATGGAGTTGCCGTCATCGAATGGGCTGAAAAAATCAATCGGCTTCTGCCGGCTGACACTTTATTTATAAATTTTGAATACCTTGATGAAAACAAAAGAAGAATCATTATAAAAGGACCGGAAAAAAGGTTACGTGAAGTAACAAAAGATATAAAAATGGAGGATGTTTAAAAATGGCTTTAATTGTTCAAAAGTTCGGCGGAACATCGGTTGCGGATATCGATAAGATAAAGAACGTAGCCCAGAAAGTAATCAATGTAAAAAAGGCCGGCAATAAGGTGGTGGTCGTTCTGTCGGCAATGGCGGGAGAAACCGACAGGCTCATTGACATGGCTCACAGGGCCGCCGAAACACCCAATGAAAGAGAATACGATTCCCTGATTTCAACAGGAGAGCAGGTTACAATAACGCTCCTGTCCATCGTCTTGAATTCCATGGGTTATCCGGCAAAATCGTTCCTGGGATTTCAGGTTAAAGTATTAACGGATAAATCACACAAAAAAGCAAGAATATCGCTTATTGATACGGTGTCGATAAAGAAGGAACTCAAAAAAGGGACCATTATTATCGTGGCCGGCTTTCAGGGCGTTGATGAAGAAAACAATATCACAACGCTGGGTCGCGGCGGTTCCGATACCAGCGCCGTGGCGCTTGCCGCGGCATTAAAGGCGGATCAATGCGACATTTTTACGGATGTGGACGGCGTTTACACAACCGATCCCAATGTCTGCAATAAAGCGCGGAGACTGGATAAAATTTCCTACGATGAAATGCTGGAAATGGCCATGACAGGGGCCAAAGTACTGCACCCGCGTTCAGTGGAAATGGCCAAAAAATATAATGTGCCTGTTTATGTTAAATCAACATTTTCTGATAAAGGAGGAACTCTTGTGACCAGAGAAGATAAAGATATGGAAAGAGAAATAATTTCAGGCGTAACTTATGACCGCGATCAGGTTAAAATTACGGTAGTCGGCGTTCCGGATCAGCCGGGCGTGGCCGCCGATTTATTTACGCCTTTGTCGGATAAGAATATCTTCGTGGATATGATTATTCAAAACGCCAGTCTGGAAGGATATACCGATCTTACGTTTACCGTTTCCAAAAAAGATTTGAAGGATGCTCAAAAAATAGTCGAGAGCACGGCCAAAAAAGTCGGGGCCAAAAAAGTGGAAATTGACGATCAGGTAGCCAAGGTTTCCATCATAGGGGTGGGAATGGCCAGCCATTCGGGTGTCGCGGCAAAAATGTTTAAAACACTGGCTAAAGAGGGTGTGAATATCATGATGATCAGCACGTCGGAAATTAAAATATCCTGCATCATTCAGCGAAAGTATATGGAACTGGCGGTGTCGGTGCTTCATGAGGCTTTCAATCTGGCAAAGAAAAAATAGTTTAATGGCAATTTCTGAAAGTAAAATAAGGGGATTGATTGCTGTCTGTTTAATTTTAGCGATCATTCCCTTTATTCATTTCTTTTATCAATCGTTTCATAAATATAAAATCCCTGTTTTAGCTGATCAATGCGATGATTGCATGGCGATAGAAATTGTTAAGGGCGATCAAAGCGCCGGAGTTTATTTTGTTCCTCCTGGAACTACCGTGAACCGGTTATTAAAATCGGCGGGCCTTGGATGGCAGGCAAATAACGACTTCCCGCTCAAGACGGGCATGAGGTTAACAATTGATTCAGCTTCAGGAAATAAAAATGTCATTGTTTCTGAAATACCTGCCGCGGATAGATTGTCTCTCGGATTGCCGATTGATATTAATCAGGCCACGGAAGATGATTTGCTATTGATAAAGGGAATTGGCCCGGCGACCGCTCAAAAAATATTGGATTTACGGAAAAAAATAAACCGCTTTAAAGATATAAAACAATTGATGGAAATTAAGGGAATCAAGAAAAAGAAACTCGCGGAATTACAGAAATATTTGTGCGTGGATAATTTGAAGAAATAGCACCACTTCTACAGGAAGTTTTCGCCATACTGGCGAAAATTCTCGGTAATGTAAGATTTTATTTATTATGCGCCTCCCTAACGGGAATGCGCTTCCGATCAAAGCGCTATTTTTGTTGGCACAGGCTGCCCCGGCGTAGGCCGGGGTCGTCGGTTTCCTCAACGTATTATTAATACGCCTCGCCGCCTCCTCGTTATCCTTTGAATGCAACTCGATATTAGCCTTTGTATAATTTTCATATTCCCTTTAACTCCCTTTTTTCTTTCGAAGTTTTTGCATTCTTATAATTTGTTGCTCTTGCATAGAGCTCTATCCATATGCACAGAATTAGTATAAGCGTTATTCTTAGTAACAACGGATATTGATACGCAAAAAAAAGAAGATATATTATAACTATGGAGTAACCACGTAAACTAATTTTTCTAAAAAAGTGCAATTCAAGTAATTCTTGTTGTGACGCTCCCTTTCTTTTCGCCCACCACATTTGAAGTAAAACAAGTATAATTCCTAAAAAGAAAAGAGCTGCAATTATTTTTTCAGCATTATCCATCTTATCCATCGATATACCTATCCTTACGAACTAAAAATCAAGATCATTCATATTTTATTATTGTAAATATTTTGCCATCACTATCTATTTTTTAAACATAGCTCGTATTTAGAGGGACATAACACTTAATTATTTATTTTATTGATTCATTCCTGCATAATCATGATGACAAAAACTTTCTTCGGCCCGTGCATGCCTTTAAATTCTATACCCTGAATGTCCGATGTGGCGCTGGGTCCCGTGATAAAGCTGAATTGGCTGGGAATCTTTTTCGTATCTTTAAATACAATCTCCATCACATTTTCATAGACAGGATAAAGATCTTTTACAGACATGATGGCAATGTGGAGAGGCGGAGCAATGGAGAGAAGCCGGGGGTGATTGTGATTGAAGATCAAACCGAGAGTTCCTGTTTCGGCAACCGCGAAATCGGCGGATGTAATCCCGGCATCAGCCGCAAATGCCGCATCACGCAATGAATCCCTGTCTGCAAGATCCTTTGGGATAGTAACGGATAGTCCGTTTTTAGAGCCAAGGGACGCAATATCGACACCGTGAATCTTTTCTGATGAGGCGACAAATGATTTCAAACCCTCTGCCGTGATAATATCCAGCAGGATTCGTAACGCGTCTTCCTTGTCACCTGCCTGATATAAGACCCCTGTCCGCCCGCTTAATTCACTCTCAAAGCGCTGGATCATCTGTTCGCGGTTCAGTGTAATTTCAGAGAGTGTTGGCTTCGCGGGACGGTCAACGTTCTGGCTTTTCGTTGCCGAATTCAAACGCTCTAATATCTCTTCTCTTACCGGCATATTCAGGAATCCTCCTTTTTCGAAGCATTGCCTGAGGGCTCAGGAAGGGATGGAAGGTCATTCCATGTTTCGTGGAATGTTTTTGACGGGATAGCCCGCAGGTCGCGGCATCCAAACCAGCCTTGCGCGCCCATCGGAATGTTCCCGATATAGCCGTCTTTCGCTAAACTGTTCATAAGAGGCCTTGTGATTTTTAAACCGAAATTCCATAACCATCCATGGCTCATACCCAGGGAAATCAGGCCTGCCATCGCGTTTTCCCCGCGGGACTGCATGGTCTTTTTCCCTTTCTGGTTTTTTATAGCGATCTGGCGGGCGCGGTATGAAAGCAAAAGCGATGGATGATCGATGCCGGCCGGACAAATTTGTTTACACATGCCGCAGAGTGTGCATGCCCGGTAAAGATCCGCGGTGCTCTCGATGCCCGCAAGCATCGGAGTTAGCACCTGGCCGACTGGGCCGCAATAGGTGGCGCCATAAGGATAACCGCCTATCTTGGTATAAACCGGACACGTATTCAGGCACGCGCCGCAACGGATGCACTTAAGAATTTCCCTGGTCTTAAAATCCCTGTAGATTTCCGAACGTCCGTTATCGAGGATAATAATGAAAAGTTCTTTGGGGCCGTCTTGTTCATCGGGCTTTTTGGGGCCTGTGTCCATGGACACGTAGCTTGTGATTTTCTGCCCTGTGCAGTTCCTTGTTAGCATTCTTGTCATGTAGATGGCGTCTTTGATGGTGGGAACCACTTTTTCCAGGCTCATGATTGCGACCAATGTTTTGGGAGAGGATTTAATGAGCCGGATGTTGCCTTCGTTTTCGACATTGATGATTGTGCCGGTTTCAGCTACTGCCATGTTGACGCCGACGATGCCCATTTGCAGATTCCGGAACTTGTCGCGCAAATATTTACGCGCGCCGCCGCCCAGTTCAACCGGATCCGTTGAAGCTTTTTTGATAAGGCCTTTCTTCAGGAAAACCTCCGATATTTTTTCCGGGGGAACGTTGATGGCGGGTCCCACTAAATGGAAGGGATGCAGATTCAGGTTTTGGGTGATCACCTCGCCTAAATCTGTCTCAAAGACTTCCACTCCATTTTTGATGAGGTGATCGTTTAGCCCGATTTCCTCGGTGATCATGGACTTGCCTTTCATCACATAAGAAACGTCTCCGCGATTGGCAATATCCAGAATAATATTATTTGCCTCGGCGGCATTTTGTGCCCACAGAACTTTGGCGCCCCTGGCTTTAGCATTTTTTTCGAACTCTTCGAGCAATTCGGGTAGTCTGGCGATTACATCAGCCCGAATCGCCCGTGAATATGATTCGGCCGCCGCAATATCAGGAAAGGAAGACATGCCTATCTGGCGCAAAATGGGAGCGCCAAGCGACACCATCAACAGGAACATCTGGCTTGGCTCATTTTTTAATTCTTCCCGTGCCGTTTCTATGAATTTGTTGACGTGTGAATGCATATCAGACCTTCTTTAAGTTATCGGCCAGAAAACTTGCCAGATGCCGCGCCGTTTTTTGGGGATGATTCCGATGCAGATATCCGCTAATATTCAACAGACATCCGGGCTCGCACAAGAGAAGCACATCGGCGCCCGACTTTATGAAGTTTGCGGCCTTATCCCTGACCATGGCCTCCGATATCTCGGGATAACCAATGGCGAACTCCCCGCCGAAACCGCAACACGCGGTTGAATTGTCAAACTCCACAAACTGCGCGCCCTCAACCCCGGCAATAAGTTTTTTGGGCTGATCGGAGATATTTAGCCCCCGTAAAACATGGCAGGATTCGTGATAGGCAACTTTTCCCGTATATTTTGCGCCGACATCGGTTACTTTAAGGACATCGACGATATACTGACTCAACTCATGAATTCTGCCCGCGAGGCCGCAGGCCCGCTTATGCCAGGAAGGTTCATCTTCCAGCAGTTCCGGGTAATGATATTTGACCATGCAGACACAGGAACCGGCGGGGCTAACGATGCATTCATCCTCACCGAAGACTTCGATGAAATGTTTCGCCACCCGCTTTGCCTCATCGCGACAACCCGCGTTGAAAAGCGGCTGTCCGCAACAGGTCTGTTCTTTGTGATAAATAGTTTGCATGCCCAGGTTAGATAGCAGCGTATGCGCGGCAACGCCGATCTCCGGCATCATAATATCCACAGTACAGGGAATGAACAGGGAAACCTTCATGTTGTATCTTCACCCTTCACATTCGTCTAAAATCGGCAGCATCCTGCTATTAAATCCATTCTCGAATCCACTTTATCGATAAGGATCATATAACACGACTAGCGTTTGTAATGAAGCATAAAACAACAAAATGGGAAAGTAAAACTTAGAGGATGTTTTCGATTGTTTTGATTCTCCGGGTGAGGTTAAGTTCTATTGGGGGCAAATAAATTTATTAGTTGCTGTATGACTTGTATAAACTGAGCACTCGCCTTACGTAATTTTGCGTTTCACGGTATGGGGGAATATTGTAATGATATTTGGCGACAGCCTTTTCGCCGGCATTGTAAGCGGCGAGGGCAAGACTTAAATCTCCCCTGTAGGTTTTCAGCAGATATCGCAGATAACGCGCCCCTCCTTCGATATTTTTTTCCGGATGAAAACTGTCGTCAACACTCAGGGCGTATGCCGTTTTGGGCATCAGTTGCATTAAGCCCTGGGCTCCCACCGGAGAAACGGCATTGTGATTAAAGTTGGATTCCGCTTTGATTACTGCTTTAATCAGCGCGGAATCAAGCCCGAATTTATTGGCGGTTCTATTAATAATATCATCATATTTATTTACGTCAATATTGGGCTGGAAAAGAATTCGTTTTTCCCTCATAATCATAATATATTTCACATTAGGATCGGAAGGGACATTGGTCAGATGCAGGACGCCGTCTTTATCTATATGTTTGTAAATATCGGCACGGGCAGTACCCGCAGCCATAAATGCAGATATAATTGAAACCGCAGCTAAAGCTAGTAATGACGTTTTTCCTGACTTAACAGAAAATATGTTTAAATTTATTCCCATTTATATATATTAACATATTAGTCGTTAAAAATCAATACTTTATTTAAAAACAAGAACTAAACGCCTGATGTAATTACAATAATGCAAGGCGATAATATTGTAAAAAATTCAACCCGCCGAATACTTGTTTACGCTAAATCGTCATTCCGCCGTCTATCGCAAGGACCTGTCCTGTTACATAACTTGACGCATCGGAGGCCAGATAAATAACAGCGCCTACCATTTCTTCCGGTTCGGCAGGACGTGCCAGAGGAGTTCTACTCATGGCTATATTAAGAATGTCCTGATTCTTCCAAAGGGCTTCGCTGAAGCGCGTTTTGGTGAGTCCCGGAGCGATAGCGTTTACCCGGATATTATATACAGCCCATTGTTGAGCCATCACTTTTGTGGCCATAATCACAGCGGCTTTACTGATGGAATAGACGGGTAAGATGTCAGGGGTAATGCCGGCGATGGATGCGACATTGATAATTTTTCCTCCGCCTTTTTCTTTCATCGCGTGCGCTGTTGCCTGACTGAGGAAAAACAGACCCTTAAGATTAAGATTCATAATGGAATCCCAGGCGCGTTCATCTATATCTATAGCTGATGCCATTGAGGGATTGGTGGCGGCATTGTTTATCAGGATGTCGATTTTGCCGAACTCCTCCATGACTTTTCCGACGAGGTTATTTACATCTTCCATTCTTCCTATATGCGCGGCGAGCGGCAGGCATTTTCTGCCTGTTTTCTTTATTTCCGAGGCAACCTTTTCCAGGTCGGCTATTTTACGGCTGGCAATGACAACATCGGCGCCTGATCGGGCCAGTCCCATGGCGATGGCCTGACCAATACCTCTGCTGGCTCCGGTGACCAGAGCAACTTTATTGTCTAAAGATAAATTCATTTTTATTTCCTCCTTACGAGAAATTATATTTTAGATTAGCATTTTGTTGCAACAATTAATTTTATTAAATAATTCTTTTTCTTTTGCTCTCATTCTGTCTGTTTCTTTTTTAGTCGTGTTTTCGTGATTATAACCCAACAGATGCAGTATCCCATGAATGATGAGAAAATCGATTTCCTGCCCGATGGTAAGTTTGCCTTTTACCGCGTCCCTTTGAGCTGTTTGCGCGGAAATAATAATGTCACCCAGGATTTGAGGATTTATATCGCCGTATTCGCCTTCCCGCAAAGAAAAAGAAAGAACGTTGGTAGCCCTGTCCCTTCCCAGATATTGTTTGTTTAATCGTTTAATATTTTCATCATCGACAAAAGAGATGCTGATTTCCTTGTCCGGGCAATCAAGAATCTTTAGAATTTGTAAAATCGTGCCGCGAATTTTACTCCGTTGAATTTTGATTTCAGTTTGCCGGTTTTCGATTTGTATTTTCATGGATGTCTTTTTTGCCGTTAGTTTCTTTTTGCGCCGCTTCCGGATAATCAACACGGTGGTGAAAAATACCCGTGAGAATTTTCGTGAATGTTTCCGCTATTGTATTTAAGTTGCTTAGTGTTAATTCGCACTCATCAAGCTGTCCATCCATATAGATGCCTTCAATTCTTTCCCTTACCAGGGAACGAATTCTGGCCGGCGTCGGATTGGAGAGGGTGCGCGAAGACGCTTCGATAACGTCTCCCAGCATGATCAATCCGGCTTCCTTGGTCTGCGGTTTGGGCCCCGGATACCGGAAATCACTTTCCGATAAAGAGCGGATGGATTCATCTTTATCTCTTTTAGCCTTATCATAGAAGTAAGAGACAATACTGGTGCCGTGATGCTGACGGATTATGTTAAGAATCTGTTTGCCGAGTTTTGCATCAGTGGCCAGTTCACAACCGTCCTTTACATGAGAAACTATGATCAACCCGCTCATTTTAGGAGATAATTTGTCATGTTTGTTTTCAGAACTCTGCTGGTTTTCAATAAAGTACTGAGGTTTTTTCAGTTTTCCTATATCGTGATAATAAGAGCTTACTTTTACCAGTAAAGAATTCGCTCCAATGGCTTCGGCCGCGGCCTCCACAAGAGAAGAAACGATTATGCTGTGATGATAAGTTCCGGGCGCCTCAATGATCATTCTCTGGAAAAGAGGTTGATTGAGATTGGCCAACTCCAGCAGTTTGATATCCGTGATGAAGTCAAAAAGACTTTCAAAAACAGGAGTGATTCCCGCGACAAGTATGCCGGTAATAATTCCTCCGATGAAGCCCATGATCAGCCGCAACGGTAAATCATTGAATAAATTTCCCGTTATAAGATTCAGGCAGATAATCGCCGCCATATTTATAATGCCCAGAAAGAGGCCGATTCTCAGAAAAACGGAACGCCGGCGGATGCGCACAATTTGATAAGATGCCGCAATGGATCCCAGAAAGGAAAAGAGAGGGAAAATAATTTTTTCATCAAAGGTGAATCCAATCAGGAAAGATGTGAGCGCGCTTATAATCAGGGCGACGTTTCTATTAATTAAAATGGCGATAGTCATTGCCCCGAAGGCGAAGGGTATGGCAAAATAACAGGCATCGACCGGTATAGATGGAAAGGATCTGTTAACGGCCAGGGAAATAAAGATTCCCGCTTTAATAAATAATATTTGTAACAGGGCGATAATGCCGAAAACAAGCAAATCAACATTGGAGCGAGTGGAAGTTTTGTCCCAGTTTCTTGTTCGCCAGAGATACAAGATAATAGAAAGAAAAATGGCCGTGAAGAAAAATCCCAGCATGGTTGTAAATCTGGAAACATTATTACTCCGGGAAGATTTAAAGAAAGCGTTTAACTTGGCTAATTCCATGTAACCGATTTTTTCTCCTTCCCGAACGATCATTTCATTTTGTTGCACCTGGAAAAATGCCGGGTTGGTATTTTCGATAATAGACAGTCTTTTCTTCTCCGTTGCTTCTTTGTTGAATGTCAAATTCGGTTCAATCAGTTTTTTAGTCAGGGAAAACGCGACTTTTTTCAGAATATTTTCTTCACCTTTAAAAATAGTGTTGACCGTTTTTAAAAGCGGCGCGTCAATTTCTCTGATATTCAATAATAGAGGAGAGTTCTGAATTTCCACCTGAGTTTTAGTTTTTATATTTTGAACGATAATGCCTTTTTGTTTTTCTGTTTTACTGAAGATATCATTTGTTATGAATTTGTTTTCATAGAAAGAAATAATCAGGCGGGAAAATTTTTGTTGCAGATCATTGGAGAATCTGTACTCGTTTAAAACATTAAATTCTTCCGAACTTAAATAAACACCTAAATATGACTCCAGAAGTTTTTTCTCTTTTTGTGCGTTGCTTATATCAGGATTGTCAATATCCTGCGTCCGTCCCTTAAGGGAATTTCTGTATCTTTCGGCCTCGTGTGAAAAAGCTTTAACTATTTTTGTTTTAATATTGTCAGCGATTTTACTGTCATAATCATAAAACGGTTCGATATTTTCCGCGTCCTCAAGTTTTTTTTGTTCAGTTGCCTGTTTGTCTTCAACCAGGAAAGGATAGTCGGCTTTAATATTCCTGGGAGCGATCATTCCCAGTTTAAACTGCGGATCGGAAAAACGAATATCCGGCGCCATGATTATGGCTAAAATCAGGCAAAGGGTAACGGCTATGGTCCACTTCTGAAAAAGGCCGTTTTGCAAAAAGCCGAAGGATATGTTCCTGCTTTTAAGCAGCTTCTTGAAAATATTTATTGCTTTGTTTTGATAGGCTTCGATTAAATTCATAAAATTTATTTGCCGGGATCAGCTGTTTTTTCTTTAGCCAGGCGCGCGTAAGCTTTTATGACGTGCTGAACCAACGGATGCCGGATAACGTCGATTTCCGAAAAATAAACAAAGCGGACACTTTCAATTCTTCTTAAGATTTTTTCCGCTTCAATTAAACCGGAAACTTTTCCCGCGGGTAAATCAATCTGGGTAATATCGCCGGTAATCACCGCTTTGGAACCAAAACCAAGCCTGGTTAAGAACATTTTCATTTGTTCCGATGTGGTGTTTTGCGCTTCATCTAAAATGATAAAAGAATCGTTGAGTGTTCTGCCCCGCATAAAAGCGAGGGGGGCAACTTCAATCAGACCTTTATTGATGAGAGCGGAGGCTCTTTCCATATCGATCATATCATAAAGCGCGTCATACAGGGGGCGAAGATAAGGGTTAACTTTTTCGGCGAGGTCTCCCGGTAAAAATCCCAATCTTTCCCCGGCCTCCACGGCAGGACGCGCCAGAATTATTCTTTGGACTTTTTTCTCCAGCAGATATGATACGGCCATGGCCATAGCCAGATATGTTTTTCCCGTTCCGGCAGGGCCTATTGAAAAAACCATGTCAAAGTTTCTCATGTAATCAATATAAAGCCTCTGGGCGATACTTTTAGGGGTAATGATTCGTTTATGGGAAGAAATAAAAACAGTATCGAGGAATATTCTTGCCAGTTCGAAGGTTACATCTTCCGAGAGAATACGGTGAGCATAGTCAATATCGGAGGAATGAATATGCCAGCCTTTTTCCATGATTGCATAAAGCTGCTGTAACATGGAGCTGATCTTGGCAACGTTGCCGTCAGCGCCGGAAATCGTGATGTTATTGCCCCATGCTTTTACCTTGACAGGCTCCAGCTTTTCGATAAGTTTTAAATGCTTATCATGTTCGCCGCAGAGATTCTTCAGTAAATTGTGGTCGGCAAATGAAACTTTCTCTACGTTTATACTTTTAGTTGCTTGCTTCAAAATAATTATCAGCCTCTAAAATTAGAGTATATATCATCAATACTCTATTGCCAATGATAAAATGACCTGTAAATTTTAGAGCCGGTTTCTATCACTTTGGTTTGTCCAATGCAATACATATTGATGAGTTCTTTAAAAGCCCTAAGGCGATGAATTGCGATGATAAGTATATAATATAGCAAGTGTATTTAAAAGAAATCATGATAATTTACTTTTGCAGAAATAAATGGGCGAAAACTTTAGCGTCGCCAACCATGTCGTCAATGGGGCAGTTTTCGTCCGGCTGATGAGCGCTCTGGCCGGTTTTGGACCAAACGGCTACCGGGTAATCGTGTTTGCGGATATAGGAAGCAACAGTTCCCGCCCCCACGCCGCCGGCGAAGGCTTCTATATTGTAAACCGTTTTAATAGCTTCTTTGAGCGCCGCAACGACCGGAGCATCCGGAGGGGTCGGTTTTACCGATTGTATGTATTGCGCGGTTGATATTTCTATCCCAACCTTGAATTTCTTTTCAACGGCGTGAGCCATTTTTTGTATTGCCGCCATGACGTCCTGTAAATCATAGTCCGGCAGAACGCGGCAATCCATGCAAAAAACATCTTCGCCGGGGATGGTGTTGATATTGCCCACGTTCGCCTCCTTTTTTGTCGGCTCAAAGGTGGACTCCGGCGGATCGAAAAGAGGGTCGGATTTGGGAAACAGTTTTTTCAATTTGACCAATTTGGTTACCAGATGCGACGCCGCTGCAAAAGCATTATTGCCTAATTGCGGTTTACTGCCGTGGCATTGTTTTCCTTTTGTTTTAAAACATAGCCACAGTATGCTCTTTTCGGCGACTTCAATTAATGTGCCCTCCGGATTTCCCGAATCGGGAACGACAATCAAATCATCACGGTTAAAAAGACCGGGCGCGGAATCGATCATATAAAAGAGCCCCATGCTGCTGGATGTTTCTTCATCGGAAACAAAGGCAAGCTTAATCGAATTCTCCGGTATTAATCCCTCATCCATAATCGCTTTGGCGGCAAAAATGGAAGCCACCATGTCCTGCTGATTGTCTTCGATGCCGCGGCCGAAAAGGCGGCCGTCTTTCACGTAAGCCTTGTAAGGGTCATGGCTCCAGAGACGCAATTCGCCCGGCGGAACGATATCCATATGCGTAATAATCCAGGTAAACCGGTTTTTGTTTTTGCCTTCTATTGTTGTAACAAAGTTGGGACGAATGCCGGAGGAAACTCTTTGGTCCCGCGCGTCATAATGGCGGAAATTTTTAAAACCAAGCAAAAGCAGACGCTCCTTTAACAGATTGGATTTCAAGAGTTCTCCGTCGCCGCCGTTTTCAGGTCCTACAGCGGGAACGGCGCTTAGCGCAATCTGCAATTCAATCATTGCTTCACGGTAGGAATCTATTCTTTGAGATATACGTTTGAATTTGTCTGCGTCAATCATAAAAATTTCCTTTAAAAATAATTTACTCTTCGGGAGTTATGGAAGTATAGGGGCCTATCGTTGACATAGGCTCGTCAAATTTTTTCCCGTCGCCTAAAATCAAGACGACGTATTTTGTTTTATTCAAATATCTGTCGGCGACTTTATTCAAATCATTGACGGTGACGTTCTCTATATTATTGCGGTAATTGACCAGAAAGTCAGCAGGCAAATTTTCATATTCTATATTCATCTGCTGCCAGGCAATCTGTCCGGCAGTGGAAAAAGAAAAGATAAAACCATTGTTGATGGAATTTTTAGCCCAATCTATTTCTTCGGCCGTAATCGGGTGGGATGGAATATTCCCCAGAACAGAATCGATGAGAGATAGAGCCTTCAGGGTTGAGGCCGATTTCGTAAAGGCATAAGTGCCAAAAACTCCGTACGCGGGCTTTGCGTGATAAAAGCTCCCGGAGGTGTAAGCCAGCCCTTCATTATTTCGCACAACGCTGACAATCCGGGAAGGGAAACCGCCGCTGCCGATTATAAAATCTAGAACGGTGAAAGCGTAAAAATCAGGATCAGTCTTACTCGGGGCAAACCGGCCGCTGACAATTGTGGATTGCGCGATTTCTTTATTGATGAAATAAACACCGGGTTCCGGTTTTTGCGGTGGAGGCAGGGCAGCGGCGGGAATATTTCCTGCCTTCCAATCACCGAAGTAACGGTTGAATTTTTTGACAGCTTCCTCTTTTGTTATATCTCCGCTTACGGCGAACATAATATTACCGGGCAGGAAAAACCTGTCGTGGAATTTGATTAAATCATCACGCTCAATATTGGCCAGTGATTTATATGAGGGGAAACGGCCGCGCAAATCATTGTGATATATGAGACGGTTAAATTCCTGAAAAGCCAGTTTCTGCGGGTCGTCCTTCAGTCTTCTTAATTCTTCGTTCTTCAATCGTTTGGCTAACTCAAATTTCTCCTGTTCAAAAGCAGGGGAAATAAGTGTTTGAGCCAGAAGATCAAGTCCATGGTCAAGGTCGTCGTTTAAAACGGAAAAGTCGACATGAGCCGAATCCATGGACATGGTGATGGATGCCGACGCGGCCATAAAATCAAGTTGATCGTCGATTTCCGCGCTGTTTAATTTTGCCGTTCCGCCGGTTCTCATGACATAGGCGGTTAATTCGGCAACGCCTTCCTGTCCTTTCGGATCATACATCGTTCCTGTTTTAATCAGGGCGCTGACGTTGACCAAAGGCAATTCGTGATCTTCCAGAATATAAAGGATAATGCCGTTTTCCAGAACCACGCGCTGGACCGCCGGAAGATTAAATCGCAGCGGCGGATAATGAATATTGTCCGGCGGGATCAACGCGGAATTCGACCCTGCTGCTGCGGGGAGAACTCCCCCTGCCATAATAAGGATGAAAAGCAGCAGGAAAGAAAGAAATTTGATCGATGGGTTTATTATTTTTTCTGTCATATAAGTCAGTCCTTAATCTTTCTTTTTATTTAAAAAGGCAATTGTACAATTTTCTTTATTCAGATACTGTTTGGCCGCTTTCTGAATGTCACTCGCCGAAACCCTGTCAATGACTTTTAAATAACCGGAAATATAATGATAGTCGCCGAACAATACCTCATAATAAGACAACATTGAGGCGAGTGCGTCGTTGGATTCAAGATTTTTGATATATTCCATTTTTATCTGGTTCTTGGCTTTGTTTAATTCGGCATCCGTTACCGGTTCGGATTTAAATTTTTCTATTTCCCGCAGGATTACCTCTTCAAGTTCAGTATTCGTATGGGGATAACGGGGCTGGGCAAAGATGGTAAAAAGGTTGGGACACATTGTCGCCGGTGTGCCGTTCGAGGCGCTGACGTCCTCCGCAATCCCCATTTTCGTTACCATTAAATTATATAACCTGCTCGTTCTGCCTGTAGTCAGGATCGTTTCCAGAACGTCGAAAACATAGTCATCATAGGCAGGAGCATTAGGCTTGTGAAATCCGATAATCATCATGGGGTTGGCATCGAATGGAACCTCCACTCTTCTTTCCTGGGTCTGTGCCGGTTCCATGGGAATCACTTTCTTCTTGACCTTGCTTGCCGGAATCCCGCCGAAATATTTTTCTATCAATTTCAGTGTGTCTTTCGGATTGATATCTCCGACAACGGCGATACAAATACTTTCCGGCGCACTATATTTCGCGTAAATATCTCTTACCGCCGCCGGGCTTAAATTCATTATATCCTCAGTCCAGCCCAGTACAGGCCTTCCGTAGGAATGCGTTTTAAAAGCGGCTCTCAGGAATTCTTCATATAATTTACCTTCCGGACTGGACTCCACGCGCTGCCTTCTTTCTTCCATGACAACGTCGCGTTCCGTGTAGAAATCACGAAAAACGGGGTTGAGCAGACGATCCGCTTCAACTCTTGCCCAAAGTTCGATTTTGTTTGCAGGCAGGCTGACCTCATAGGTCGTTACATCCTGACCGGTGGAAGCATTCATATTCAAACCGCCATTTTTTGTATACAGCCGGTCAATTTCATTGGGTGTAAAGTATTTCCTGCTTTGATCCTGTAATTTCTTCAAACGGGCGGTAAGCCCCTTGATCATTTCAGGATCGGCTTTTTGACCTTTTAATTTTTCTTTATCCAGAGCTGTTCCGGTTTGTTCGATCTTGTCGAGTATCTTTTTCTCAGCGGTATAATTTTTGGCGCCGATGGTCGTAGTTCCCTTAAACATCATATGTTCTAAAAGGTGGGCGGCGCCGCTTTCTCCAACCTCTTCATCAATAGCTCCGACACGATGCCGGATATACAGAGAAACAGTCGGGCTTAAATGACGTTCCAGCATCAGCACAGTTAAACCGTTTTTCAGTTTTGTTTTGATGACTTTATTCTCAAGGTCAAAGCCGTAACAATGGCCGTACATTAAAAAAATAACCGAGAATATAAAGACTGATTTGAAAATATTATTGTTTTTCATCATGATCCATTCCATCCTGTTTTTTGGGAAATAAGCGGAAGAAAAAATATATGACTCCCACAGTACAAACTAAAATCAGAAGACAAGCAGAAAAAAAATATATGATAAATTCAAAGGGATTCTTTACGCCATATGAACCTATTAACGCATTAACGCCTATCATTAAAAAAAACACGGAGAATAACAGAATAGCAATATTTTTAATCCATATCAGAGCGTTCATGAAAGGCTGCCTGCTTTGTTCTTTAGTTATTTTTAAGCTTCTTCTTTAATTCCGCGTAAGCGGCAAAACTGAGATCGTTGTTCCGGCAAGGGAGCAATGAATTATTATGATATAACGGTTCTCTTTGAATGTCAAAGGGTGAACAGGCCACCGCTTCATCCCACATTTTTGTGCCTGGAATAGGCGAATATTCAGCCAGAACCGGTTTGGCGCCGCATTCCCTCACGAATTCAATGCTTTTTTCGACTTCTTCGGCGCTCTGGCCGGGTATACCGCAAAGCAGGTATATGCCTATTTCCGCGGTTTTATAACCGGCGTTTTTTAAATGGCTTACGGCAAGGCGGAGTTCTTCGTTTTTAACTTTCCCTCCGGTTTTAATCTGCCTTTTTAAGTCGGATGTTTCAAAACCAAAGCGAATAGTCTTGAATCCGGAATTGTAGAGTAAAACGCTTAGCTCTTTGTTGATTTCCCGCAGATGCAATCCATTGGGACAATGGAACTGGCAGGATAATTTTCTTTTTTTTACTTCTTTGAGCAATGGCATAATCATTTCATTCGGTTTAACAAGCAGTGCGTCGTCATAGAAACTGAAATTAATAACCCCGGATTCTTTTTGCCAGTATTGTATTTCGTCAACCACTTTTACCGGATCGCGTTGCTGAAATTTATCATTAAGAATATGTGAAGAGCAATAGCTGCAGCGATAAGGGCAGCCCAGGGAAGTAATTAACGGCAATTGTTCTATTTTACGTATTAAATCGAAAGCAGGGTAGGGCAGCGAATCAAGATTATTTTCATCGGGTGTAAATACAGGTTCTTCATTAAATAAATTTTTAAGTAACCGCAGAACCTGTTTTTCTCCGGAGCCCGCGATGATATAATCAGCGCCGGAAAAATTAACGGCATGGCTGTAACAGAGCGTCGCGTATTTACCGCCAAGTACTATGGGAACAAAAGGCAGGACTTCTTTTATTATTTTAATGGCCTCAAAGACTCCCGGATACCAGTACGTCATCATGGAAGTTATCAAAACAATATCTGCATCTTCATGTTTTTTGAGCTCATTTATGAATATTTCCGGCAATATTCCGTAGCGGCAGTATTTTCTGTTAATCATTTTCAGAGAATCGGGAGTGGGAATAACCTGCCGGAAAAATTTCCCGTCGCCGTAAGAATGGCGCAACGGTTGCTGACGGCTTTCCTGAGGCATGGCCGGGTGGTAAGGGTCAAGGCAATCGATAAAATGAATCCGGTGGCCGTTTTGGCGCAAAAGTCCGCCTAAATACAGCAAGCCAAGAGGTTTTAACCAGAAATCGTATGCCGCGAAATCGTAAATCCAGGGGTTTATCAAAAGAATCTTACTCATCGGTGGTTGTTTATCATAGAGGCCGGTTATTTACAAAAGTAATAAAGATCGCAGTATTCACCCGCAAATTTACACGGATTTAACCCCCATTGCTTTTTGGCGCCGGAGTATGTAGAATATATGATATAAAATTCCCGACATAAAACAGAAACACAAATTAACAGGAGGTAAACTATGAAAAAATTTATGGTTAAGTCGAATTTTTTACGGGCCGTTCTTTTTATTTTTTTCGGCTTATGTTTTATTCCTCAACTGTGTTATGCGACTGCGCCGAAAACTGTAGATATGGCTTATGATATGGATACGCAAACATTGTCTGTCACAATAAATCACTACACACTATCCGCCGGTTCGCATTATATTAAATATGTAGAAATCAAGAAAAATGGCAAAGTCGACAGCAAAAATGAGTATGGTTCTCAACCCAAAGGTCCGATTTTCACTTATACTTATAAGATAGCGGCTGTAAAAGGAGACGTTTTCGAGGTCACAGCTACTTGTAATCTCTGGGGTCATAAAACTTCAACATTAACCATACCGTGATTAAACACGTGCTTTCCGGATGAGGAATGAGGAATGAAACAACACCGGACTTTTCCATGAGGCCGTTGTGAAAAGAACACATCGTATTGGCTGCTGCCGCTCTGGAGGAAGGCAGATTTATGGCGGCTCCGGATTCCTTAGAAAAGCAAAAGAGTATCGATCCTGAAAGGATAGCCGCGATCGGTTATTGCTTCGGCGGCGGCGTCAGGCTGCATATCGCGCCGCAGGACGTTAATCTCACTTTACAAGGCCTTTACTTTTCTTTGATTAAATTGACTTGATGGGCCTTTTATGTTACTAAATCTGTTGAAACAAAAGTCATTTTAAATATATAGTTATTAATTTTGAGGCCTTAAAAGCGTGAAGAAGACGACTTTAATAAAAATATTTTTAAGGTCTTTTTTTATTCATACAACGCTTAATTTTCGGAGAATGCAAAACTTGGGATTTGCCATGGCTATAATCCCGGTTATTCGGGAATTGCGGTTACAAGAAAAGGAGTCCCGGCAATTGTTGACCACGCACTTACAGTTGTTTAATACCCATCCCTACTTTTCCGCCCCGATAATCGGATCCATTGTCCGTTTGGAAGAAGAACAGGCCTGCACGGGTGAAGACTGTAATGCCAACGCGATTAAGCAAAGCTTTATGGCATCCTATGCCGCTATAGGCGATATTTTTTTCTGGGGCGCCTTGAGGCCTTTTGTCTCGATTTTTGCAGTTATTTTAATATATATGGGGTTCATAATTGCTCCGGTTGCTTTCCTGTTAGTCTATACACCGGCTCATTTCTGGGTAAGATTGAAGGGTTTTATCGAAAGTTACCGGAGGGGGAAAAAGGGATTTGAATTTATCCGCTCTCTGGATTTGCCCGGTGTTGCCGTAAAAATTCGCTGGATTTCTTTAATTATATTATCCGGTTTAGTTGTCTGGCTGTCGAGAGATTACGGATATTGGCCTTTTATGAAAGTCTCCGGCGTTATTATGAAATTAACGGCGCTGGCAACCGTTATGCTTTGCTTTTTATTGATTAAAAAAGGTATTTCACAAATATATGTTATTTATGGAGCTCTTGTGATATTTCTACTCGCTTCCTGGAAAGGATTTTTAATTTGACCGAAGAAATAAGGACTTTAAGATTAAAAAACAAATTGGGACTTCATGCGCGGGCAGCGGCAACTTTTGTAAAAGTAGCTCTGCAATATAAATCAAAGATTCAGGTAGAACATGAAGGGCAAACTGTTGATGGTGAAAGCATTCTGGATTTACTGACACTGGCTTGTCCCCGCGGCGGAGAGTTAACTGTAAAAGCCAGTGGTATCGATGCTCCTGCCGCCATGGCAGAGCTGGAAAAACTTGTCGAAAATAAATTTGGAGAAGATTAAACGATAAGATGAGCACTGATCAGACAATGAAAACATTGGTTCTCAAAGGTGTCGGTGTTTCTCCCGGTATTGCTATCGGCAGGTGTTACCGTTTTGACCCGTCAGACAGCCAGGTTTCCTTTTATAAACTGAGCGATACTTCGTTGATTCCCGTGGAAGTTCTCCGCTTTAAAAAGGCCTTAAAAGAATCGGAACAGCAACTGCTGGAGATTCAAAAAAACCTCAAAAAAGAAAAGGTCACCGAACCTATCTATGTTATTGACGTTCATATTCTTATTTTAAGAGATAAAATATTTACCAACCGCACCATTAAATATATACGCAGATTAGGCGTCAATGCGGAATGGGCGTTGCGTATGACGCTGGATCATTACAAACAGATATTTGAGGGCGTCAAAGACACATACATCAGCAGTCGCATCAGCGATGTTCAGTATGTCGTCCAGAGGATATTGAGGAATCTGTCCGGTGAAAAGAATGAGATTGCATGGGAAGAAGTCTATAACGGCCTGATTATTGTTACACACGATCTGTCCCCGGCCGATACTGCCCAGATGAAGCTGGATAAAATTTTCGGTTTTGCCACTGACAGCGGCGGCCGGACATCGCACACGGCCATTGTTGCACGGTCTTTGGAATTACCCGCTGTTGTCGGTCTGGATAATATAACCCGTTTTGTTCACACCGGCGATGAATTAATAGTCGATGGCACGTCCGGCCTGGTCGTAATAAATCCCTACAGTGATATGCTCAAAAGATACGAAGAAAAGAAGCGCCATTATGACGCCGCCAAAGACGAGTATCTTAAATATGGAAGACTGCCCGCCGTGACACTTGATAATTATCATGTGCAAATAGGCTGTAACATCGAATTTATTGAAGAGCTTCCCTCGGCAATCATTCATGGCGCGGAAAACATCGGGCTTTACCGCACGGAATTTTTATATATATATCGTGACGATCTGCCGACGGAAGAAGATCATTTCAATAATTATCGTCAGGTGGTTACCGATAAAAATTTAGCGTGGTCAACCATTCGTACGTTTGATTTGGGCGGTGACAAATTTTCCAAGTACCAGAAGCAGGGAAAAGAATTGAATCCGCAGATGGGACTCAGAGCCATTCGTTTTTGTTTGAAAGAAGTTGAAATATTCAAGACGCAATTGAGAGCCATCTGGCGCGTCAGCGCTCTGGGAAAAACAAAAATTCTCTTCCCGATGATTTCCAGTGTGGATGAAATAAGAGAAGCGAAAAAGTTGCTGGAAGAAACCCGCCAGGAGCTTCTGGCCCGCGGAGAGAAAGTTGCTTCGGAAATGGAAATAGGCGCGATGATTGAAGTGCCTGCCGCCGCCGTGATTGCCGATAAACTCGCGAAAGAGGTGGATTTTTTCAGCATCGGCACAAATGATTTGATTCAGTATTCCCTGGCTATCGACAGGGCCAACGAACGTTTGACGTACATGTATGAACCTCTGCATCCGGCTGTTTTAAGATTAATAAAGAACGTAGTAAATTCGGCCCGTAAGGCAAATATCCGCACGGCTATGTGCGGGGAAATGGCCGGCGATCCCCTTTGCATACTGATTCTTCTGGGAATGGAACTCGATGAATTGAGCATGAACCATCTGGCCATTCCGCGCATTAAAAAAATCATAAGGGAATCAACCCTGGAAGAATCAAAATTATTGCTGAAAAAAGCCCTTACTTTTAATACGGCTGCTGAAGTGCGGGCTTATGTGCATGATTATATGGCAAAACGTTTTCCCGATGAATTTCAAATTGAAGAAGATTAGCTTTTGTTATAAAAACCGGATAAAATTTATGGCAACAGTATAATGAGGGCGTAAATCTTTTCACATTGATTACAAACAAAATAATTAAACGCAGAATTTGCATCTTCCCGGTTATTTCCAGCGGAGAACTTCAACAATGAACGAAGATAATAATTTTATCATACCCTATCAGGAAAAAGAATATTATTCCGGACACCTTTACGATGAGCAGAAATTTTTCCAGTTCCGGTTAGTCAAGACATTCCTTTCACGCGTCACCCTTGCCGACGAATATGTCGAAGCCGTTAATAAACTTTCCACCGAGGGAGTTGTGATCTATGCCCTAAACCAGAGGAGTGAACTCAACAGCCTCATCATTTATGAGCTTTTTAAACGCAAAGGAATGCCTATTCCCGTATATTGCCATGGAATGAATATGTCCTTCTGGCAGCCTCTGCCGAAAATGCTTAAATTTTTCTGGCATTCTTTTTTGCGCCGTTTGGGAAAAGAACAAAAAGCGTGGATGGGCAAATTAGCCTACATGGATAGAGTGGTTAGTGAAAGAAAGAGCATCATCATTCATTTAGGCGAATCGGAATTCATTGAAAACAGATCCGCGGAAAGCGCGTTAATAACCCTGATGAATGTTCAGGAAAAAGTTGATTTTCCCATTTATATCGTGCCGGTCATGGTTTCTTACGGGCGCAGGCGTGAAAAAGAGGACGAAAGTCTGATCAATATTCTTTTCGGACAAACGGAACACACGGGCGCTATGCGCCGTTTGATTACGTTTATTCGTTTTTCCGGCAGCGCATTTGTCATTCCCGCGGAACCGATTAAATTGTCTGAATATTTAAATACAAATAAAAGTCTTTCACAGGAAACGGCTGTTCACGAACTGCGTGGAGAATTAATAGACCGCATTGAAAAAGAAAAGAACACCGTGGTCGGACCGGCCCTGAAATCGCGCAATGAACTGATCGGCATGGTTTTAAGCGATGGATCCATGAAAAAGTTTATTACCGGCTTTGCCGAAAAAGAAAAAAAGGATAAGGCGGTGGTTAAAAAAGAAGCGCGTCGTTATCTTGATGAAATTGCCGCCGATTATAATGAAATTTTTATAGCTATGTGGCGAAAAGTTCTCACCTGGTTGTTCAACGATATTTACGACGGCTTATCAATCGATCTGGAAGGCATGGCCAAAATAAGAAATATTTCTAAAAAGATGCCTTTTGTGATTATCCCCTGCCATCGCAGTCATATAGATTATCTTTTGATTCATTACGTATTTTACTTTAACAATATACAGCTTCCTTTCATCGCCGCCGGCAGTAATTTATCTTTTTTCCCCATGGGTTATATTTTCCGCAACTCCGGCGCTTTTTTTCTAAGAAGGAGTTTTAGAGGGAATGAACTTTATTCCGAAGTATTTACAAAGTATCTGGCAATCCTGTTGAAAGAAGGGCTGCCTCTGGAATTTTTTATTGAAGGGGGACGCAGCCGGACAGGTAAAATGGTCATGCCCAAGTATGGTCTTCTCTCCATGCTTATTCAGGCCTATCAGGAAAAATATTGCGATAATTTTGCCGCTATTCCCGTTTACATCGGTTATGACCGCGTGATTGAGGAGAAATCCTATCTTAAAGAACTCTCCGGAGAGACTAAAACTCCGGAAAATACCGCGGAGATCATTAAATCCAGTAAAGTTTTGAGTAAAAAATATGGCCGCGTTTACGTCAACATCGGCGAGCCGATTATTATGAAGTCTTATCTGGAGGCGCAGGAAAAGCCGATAGAACAAATGGCTATGGATGAACGGCAAAGCCTTTACCGGAAAATCGGCTATGAAATAGTTTTGGAAATCAACAAAGTAGCAGTTATCACCCCGTTTTCTCTGGTTGCCGCCGTTATTTTAAGTCATGACCGCAGAGGAATATCCTACAATGATTTACTGGATATTCTAAATGAATTTTACGAATACCTGTCCGCGAAAAAAGTAAGGTTTGCCGAAACGTTTTCTCATCGCGAAAAAGCGATAACGGACGCTCTGAATATATTTGTACAGCAGGGATTTATCTCAAAAATTGAGGCCGAAGAAGATGAAGACGAAGAGTTGCAGGAAGTGGTTTATTCGTTAAAAGAAGAAAAAAGGCTGAATCTGGAATATTATAAAAACAACGTTTTGCATTTCTTCGTGCCTTTATGTTTTGTTGCCACTTCAATGATCAGAAGCAATGAAGATGTGACGTCGCAAAACAAGATCATCGGGGATTATAAATTTCTCAAGAAGCTTTTATGGAATGAATTTATTTTTGATGAACACAAGGATGACGCCCAAGATGTTAATGAAGTGCTTGCCTATTTATATGATCGGAAAATGATCATATCCACGGAGCGTGAAAATCAGACTTGCATAGAAATAAAAGGCACAGGTAGTAAAAAGCTGAAACCTTTTGCCGATTTAATTCACAATTATCTGGAGTCATTCTGGATCGTGATTAGAAGCTGCCAGTATTTAAAGAAAGCTCCGCTTCCTAAGAAGGATTGGCTGAAGAAAATCATGACACTGGGAGACAGAATGTACAAAAAGGGCGAAATATTAAGACCGGAAGCGCTTTCGCAATCCAATTATCAAAATGTCATAATTTTTCTTGAAGATTCGAAACTCATAAGCGCCGTGACAAAATATGAAAAAAAGGGAAAAAAAGAAAAGAAAGAAGTTTTCTACACGCTAACCGAAAACACGGCGGAAATGGAAGTTCTGCGCCGCCGCATATTCAAATTACTGTAAAAGCTACAGGGACAATTCCCAAAGAAAATATTGAAAAATATTATCGTAATCATCTGTATGGGCATCATATTTAATGATATAGTGTGGTAAAAAACTGACAAAGTAATTCAGCTCCATTAATTTCACTATAATAAATTTGTAATGTCAGCAAAGATCCGGAAACTGCTGTTTCGATGATCTGAACCTGATCACTATGCTGTTTACAGCCGGTAATCCGTTTAGTCATTTATGAAATATTATAAGTTGTAATCCCTATTAAAAAAGGAGCTTGCTTATGATTAGCGACGAAGAAATGATCAATCTGATTAAGGATGCTGCTGAAGAAGACCAATTTGACAGAATGTCACTGGAACAAATGGAGAAGATTTACAACCAGGGTTCAATTTTGATCGACAAGGGACTCTCTGATGATGACCTCCTCAAGGCTCTTAATAAATTTAAGGACGCGATTGAAAAAAGGAAAACGGGAAATACTGCCCCGTACAGATCGAAGACATCCCCGGTTAAAGATGAAATATATCCCTTCTCTTTTCAAGGCAACGGAGGAACGCTGTTCGGCATTCAGATCATTAATCTTCTGCTCATCATAGTTACGCTGGGAATATATTTTTTCTGGGCTAAGGCAAGAGTGCGCAAATACCTCTGGAACCAGGTGGATTTCAACGGAGACAGATTTGAATATCACGGCACCGGCATTGAAGTTTTAAAAGGCTGGCTCAAAGCCCTGCTTGTTTTCGGTATTCCCTTTTGGACGTGTAAAAATCTTCCTGCTATCATTGGCGCTCCGAGACTGTTTATAGTAATTGGTGCCATCATTTCTTTTGTGGTTATCGGCATTTTTATTCCTGTTGCCACAGTCGGTTCCCGCCGTTACAGATTAAGCCGGACTTCGCTGCGCGGTATCCGTTTTTCGTTTCGCGGCAAATGGAAAGAATTCGCCAAAATCTTTTTCTCCGGCATGACGTGGATGGTTCTGACGCTTGGTTTCTACTTGCCGTATTACGAAATGCGCCGTCAGACTTTCCTTATTGATAAAGCCCGCTATGGCAACGAAAAATTCGGCTTTGACGGAAAAGGCGGCGACCTCATGGGAAGTTTTGTTCTGGCGGCGATTCTCATGATACCGACTCTTTTCATTTCCCTGATCTGGTACAGCTACAAAAAAACCAGATATGTATGGAATCATACAACATTCGGAAAAGCTCGATTCCAATCCGGCATTACATTCGGCGGCATCTTCGGACTGCACTTACTCAACGCATTGATACTGATTTGCACACTTGGATTCGGCTTTCCCTGGGTTCATGTCCGCACCATGCGTTATTATCTGGAGAATCTTACTCTGGAAGGACAGGTTGATTTAAGCGCCATTGTTCAGGATGCGCAGGAAGCGACGGCTTTCGGCGAGGAGGTAGGAGACTTTCTGGATATGGATTTTGACATGGGTTAAAAGCAAAGAGGTGTTATTTGATTCAAATAAACTGGCAGGGATATTATCTGGACGGCAGGACTGCTGACAAGCAGGCCGCCCAAATCCAACTGCTCAACGAAGGATTGAAAATAGTTATCGTAAAAACCGGCGTTGTTCTTTTCTGGCCTTATCAGGAGATCAGGCAGACACAGGGTTTTTACAAAAATGAACCTGTGCAGATCGAGCGGGGAGGCAATATTCCCGAAATTCTCGTAATCAGTAATCATGAGTTTTTGACGAGTCTTCACAGCTACGCGCCGAAACCGGCCAGAAGGTTTCACAATCCGGCATTTCGCGGTTTGAGACTGCGCCTGACTTTATACGCGGCGGTTGCAATAATTGCCGCCGGTGTAATTTCATACATATGGGGATTGCCTCTTTTGGTGAATGTCATTACACCCCATGTCCCCCTTAAATGGGAAAAAGGCATAGGTGAATCCGCTCTCAACCTTTTGGCGCCAGCGGAAAAACGCTGCACTGACACAAAATTACTGCAAGCCGTAGATGAAATTGTTGCCCGACTGGAAAAGTCCGATCATTCTCCTTACTCATTCAAAGTGTTCATTGTGAAATCATCCGCCTTCAACGCCATCGCCCTGCCGGGCGGTAATATCATCGTATTCAGCGGACTGATAGAAAAGACTGAATCGCCGGAAGATCTGGCTGCCGTTCTCGCTCACGAAATGCAGCACATCAAAAAAAGGCACGCCACCAGAAAAATCATTGAAGATTCTTCCACCGGTATAATAATTTCCGCTCTTTCCGGAGATGTGACCGGCTCCATGGTATATGGAGCAAGTGCCGCCCGTACTTTGGCCGCTCTTAGTTACAGCAGACAGTATGAAGAAGCGGCTGATGAGGGAGGAATGGAAATGCTGATTGCGGCAGACATCAATCCGGAAGAAATGATTCACATGTTCACAATCATGAAGAAAGAAAAGCAGAATTTCAAAATGCCTCAATATATATCCACTCATCCCGATCTGGACGATCGTATATCGCGGCTTAAAATAATTGTTTCCCGGGCGAAAACCGGCAGGCATGTTTATAAAGAATTATCTTCCGGCAGCGATTGGAATCAAATCAAAAAAGCGTGTGCAGCCTGTAATCCTAAAATCTCTCCCTGTGTTCCCTGACGGATCAATTGAATTTCCTGTCAAGTCAGAGAGATTAGTACTGATTAATCGCCGCGTTTATTTCAGATTTGACTGCTTCATCCATATCAAAAGAGATTGTCTTCGTTTACGGCCAGAGAGACGAATAATAAAAACTATTTACGTGATTTTAAACTCCCTCTGATGCTGTAAAACGCTTTTTTGCCGCGATAACTCGCTGCGTCGCCCAGTTCTTCTTCAATACGAAGAAGTTGATTATATTTGGCCAGCCGCTCCGAGCGGGAAACCGAGCCGCTTTTAATCTGGCCGCAATTGGCGGCGACAGCCACATCGGCCATGAAGGTATCTTCCGTTTCTCCCGAACGATGTGATACCACGCAAGTGTAACCCGCTTCTTTGGCGTGCTCAATTGTCTGTAGTGTTTCCGTCAGCGTTCCGATCTGATTTAATTTGATTAGAATGGAATTGGCCACGCCAAGGGAAATTCCTTTTTCAAGACGCGCAACGTTGGTGACGAAAATGTCATCGCCGACGATCTGGATTTTGCCGCCGAGTTCATCGGTTAAATATTTCCAGCCGTCCCAGTCATCTTCCGCCAATCCGTCTTCAATGGAAATAATCGGATATTTCCGCACCAGTTGGGCATAGAACCCGACCATCTCTTCGGCTGATTTTTTAGGTTTGGCTTCCGCAGACATTATATATTTGCCCCGGGAGAAAAAGGAACTGGCCGCCGAATCCAGCGCGATCATGATGTCAATCCCCGGGCGGTAATTTGCTTTTTCAATGGCCGTCATGATGAGTGACAGGGCCTCTTCATTTGATTTTAAATTGGGAGCAAATCCGCCTTCATCGCCGACGGAAGTATTATAGCCTTTGCCCTTGAGCGTTGCTTTCAGGGCGTAAAAAACTTCCGAGTTCATCCGGATGCCTTCTTTAAAATTGGGAGCGCCCACCGGCAGAATCATAAATTCCTGAATATCGACATTGTTATCGGCATGTTGTCCGCCGTTTAAAATATTGGACTGCGGCACCGGCAAATCTTTGGCGTTAACGCCGCCCAAATATCTGTAAAGGGGCAAACCCGATATATCCGCCGCCGCCCTGGCGCAGGCAAGGGAGACGGCAAGAATGGCATTGGCGCCGAGCTTGCCTTTATTGGCTGTGCCGTCAAGCTCGATCATGGCAAAATCAATATCGCGCTGGTGGCGGCAATCCATGCCGATTATTTCCGGCCCGATTTTATCAATAACATTTTTAACGGCAGTTTCGACGCCAAGCCCGTTATATCTTTTTTTATTGCCATCGCGTAATTCCAGCATTTCATGTTCGCCGGTGGAAGCGCCGGACGGCACAGCCGCTCTTCCTTTATATCCCGATAGCGTTGTCACCTCGGCCTCGACGGTTGGTTTCCCGCGCGAATCAAGAATTTCTCTGGCGTGTACCTTAATAATTTCCGGCATAAATTACTCCTTTTGTAACTTCTTTTATATAATTTTATAGCAAAGCAGAGGCTATTTCAAGGCGATATTTGAAGTATCTTGATTCTCCCGGACAAGTCATATAAGGATAGGCTTGCAAAAAGCAATTTTTCAACGGGTGGTTGTTTTTGAGATGAATACAATGAATAAAGACACCAAATTGTTTCGTCATTTAAAAAAATGGCTGGAAAAAGCAATATTGGATTACAAAATGATTGAAGAAGGCGACCGGGTCATAATCGGT
Organism: Smithella sp.; assembly: GCA_049523355.1. GTDB lineage: Bacteria > Desulfobacterota > Syntrophia > Syntrophales > Smithellaceae > Smithella. Next base: position 45,199 of record JBEKMY010000017.1, read on the forward strand.
GTCTCCGGCGGGGCGGACAGCCTTGCTCTGCTTGATTTGCTCGATTCACCGATGATATTTGTTCCCCGATTTTCTTTTATCGCCGTCAATATTGAAATGGGTTTTGATCTGTCATATCAACCCTATGACGCTCTGGAGAGATATTTTCAGGAAAACAATTACCGCTATGTGATGGAAAAGACGGATATCGGCACTCTGGCGCACTCCGACCTCAATAAAAAAAATCCATGTTTTCTATGTTCGCGATTGCGCCGCAAAAGAATATTTGAAATTGCCGATGCCCATGGCTGCAACAAAATCGCCTTCGCGCATCACCGCGACGACATCATCGAAACGCTGCTGATCAATATGTTTTACGGACGGGAAATCAGCACAATGATGCCGAATCAGCGGATATTCGACGGCAAGCTGCATATCATCAGGCCGCTTGCTTATTTGCGGGAAGACGTTGTAAAAAAATACAGTAAAGAGCGACAATTTCCCGTAATGAAAAATGATTGCCCGACAAGTGTTACATCTAAACGGGGTTATATTAAGAATCTTTTGAACGAATTGGAACGCGACCACAAAGAAATCCGCGATAATATTTACAAGGCGATGAGCCATGTTAAACCGGATTATCTGCCGTCACAGACAAAAAAATGACAGCCTTTTAAAAAAGCCGGATGCTGCGTTGTGCTTCATCATTCGTTGTTGCGGCGTACGCAAAAAGTACGCCGCACTCCTCATGATTCGCACGCCTTGCCTGCGGCTTTTTTACAAGGCTGTTTGAACATTTATAGGTGTCTGAACGTTTATAAAAGAAATGACGACCTCCTCATGTTCCCCTTTGGAGGCTGGGTTTAAAATAGTTCGGTTTACAGATGAGGAAGTTTTAAATAATATTGCCGGTGTAATATCAAAGTTAGAAATAATTATTGTTGAGATTGAGGCTTCCTCCCCCTTAATCCCCCTCCAAAGGGGGACAAAAAGTGGTGAGTACAAACCGGTAAGATAGTTTACAAAACAGAACGGGTACATAGTTTACACTACATGTTCTCCACTGGCAGATAGAATCTTTTGCTGAGATTGAGGTTTCCTCCCCCTTAATCCCCCTCCAAAGGGGGACAAAAAGTGGTGAGTACAAACCGGTAAGATAGTTTACAAAACAGAACGGGTACATAGTTTACACTGACATGTCCTCCGCTGGCAGATCGAATCTTTTGTAGTATTAAATTGAGCAGTACCTCATGTCCCCCTTTGGAGGGGGTGTCGCGAAGCGACGGAGGAGGATAAAAAAATATAGCAATACTTATTATTTCATGTAAGAATTAAACCATGGCAAAAGAAAATACAGCACAAAAACTGATTGCGTCCAATAAAACGGCGCGCCTCAACTATGAAATCAGCGATATTTACGAAGCCGGTATGGTTCTGACCGGAACAGAAGTCAAAGCCCTGCGCGCCGGCAAGGCCAATCTAAAAGACAGTTATGCCGTAGTTAAAGACGATGAAGTTTACCTGCGCGAGATGCATATCAGCCATTACGATCACGGCAACAGATTTAATCATGAACCGCTGAGGGCGCGAAAACTGCTCCTGCATAAACGTGAAATCAGAAAGCTCTATGGCAAATCGAGAGAAAAAGGATTGGCTCTGGTTCCGCTCAAACTTTATTTCAAAGACGGTAAAGTAAAAGTGGAAATCGGCATCGGCAAAGGCAAGAAACTCTACGACCGCCGTCATGATATCAAAGATCGCGAAGAACGCCGTACACTATCGCGCGATTTTAAATCAAAGCAGATAAAGATTTGAGAAGTCATTGAAAAACAACAATTATCTTAGATGTCTTGTAAGATATTGTTATTTCCATACTTTGACAAAACAGTGGTAAGTGTATATATTACAAACAAATAATAACATAAGGGGGCGTCACGGTTTCGACGGGGACATTTGAAGTTGTAGAAGCGTACCGAGGTTCCTACAGGCCTCGTTAAACAGGTAGGAAACATATAATCGCAGAAAACTACGATTACGCATTAGCCGCTTAGTCGGCTAACGTTCTACCCGGTTTGCCTGTTGGCTGGACTAGAACGTCATTAAGACAGGATAGCCAAACTTCTTGCCTGGGGGAGGGCGGCGAATACTTACAGGATAGCGCGGGGAGATCCGGCCTTAGGGAGCAAACCAGCGTGAAGGTTATAAAACGAAGGCTACGTACGTAGAAGCTCCAGCGGAAGGTTTTCGGACGCGGGTTCGACTCCCGCCGCCTCCA
>JBEKMY010000018.1:0-47198 GCA_049523355.1 Smithella sp.
AATTAATTTAATTCGCTCAACATCTGTCTGCATTTGATTAGCAAGTGCTGTAAATATATAATCCTTAAGCTCAACCCTATGACATTCTGAAGAGTGTAGCATTTCTATAATTCTCCAGAATACACCATAACCTAATCCACCATATTCTGATAATAGTGCTTGAATCTTAGGATCACTTGTTGGTTCATAATCGTGTTGGAAATAAAATGTTTCTTTACTCATATTAATTACCATTCCTTTCTTACCCAACGTTGGGCAACTTTATTTTGTAAATATGTTTGTATTTTTCATTTACCCTGTACCGACCATTGCCCTCCAGTTTTATGTTGCTAGAAGTCCCTATTTAGCCCCTGCCAGAGCAAAAGAAGGGTCTTTTTGAACCCCTTCTGAAACAGTTCGGCTAGTTCTTTTAATTCGGTTTTCATTGTATGACATGAACGGATGAAGCGGGTACTTAGACAGATTACAATCATGCTTTCCGTCTGCGAACATTCCCATACAATCAAAACAATGCCCATATACAGCTTGCTTTAAAGTTAGCCTTTTGCCTTCAAGATGTTTAATCAATTCTTGTTTGCCTTTTGCTGTCTTGCCATGCCGCTTAATATCGGAAATTATTCTTTCGTTCATTTTGCGACCTCACCTTCGATCAATCGGCGAATGTCAGCCACTTTCCACGCCGTTGTTCGCTTGCCTAGCTTAACCGACTTCGGAAAGCGACCTTCACGAACTCCAGACAGCCACGATGACCGGGACACGGGAATAATTGCCGGTATTGTTTTTTTGTCGCCAATGATTTGACAAAGCCTGAGAAATCCTGTTTCTGGCAATAATGGCGGCATCTCTTTCGGTAACGCTGATAAATCTGTTTTTTGGTTTTCTTCTTTCATAATTAAATCTCCTTAAATTTTTTATAAGGCTATTTTAAGCATGAAAAAAATTAATATAAGTGGTCGATAATTAACATGATTTAGAGTTCAGAGTGCATGATAAATGATACACTTTATCGTTCAGGGGGATAAGAAGATGGTGTGAAATATTTGGTCAAAAATGTTTGTGGCGTGTTTTTAAAACAGATGTTGAGTTAAGGAAAACGGCCTTCTTCAACACTGTGCAATATTAATAGGGCGTTTTTTTTCTTTTTTCTATAGGAACGTAACGTATGTAGACCTCTAGGGTCTTGCCTTTCACTTGGAGTACCAATTGTTTCGATAATACGAGGCATTCTATCGCCTTTCAAAGATAAACGCAAAATTTCCAGATATTTATTACGTTCATCAATTTTCTCTCTCTTATTTGTTTCCTCTTCTTTTTTCAGTTCTTTAACAACGCTATTAATATCCGATTTAATATTGCTAATGGGGCTATGGATGTTCACATAGAGCTGAACGTATGTGTCGGGAAAGTAAATAATGTCCCCTCGAATTTCTTCGTACAATTGTAATTGTTCATCACCTGCCGCCATTGCTGCATTTATGCGTCTGTATTTTTCTTCTTTATATTCATCCAATTTTGTTTTCGTCTTGACCGATTTAGGCTTATTGTAATTTTCCCACCAAGCTTCAAAATTATTCTGGTGAACATCTCCGAATTTTTCATATACTGCCAGCAGCTTCATATATTTCTCGATTGATTTATTAAATTTTTCATTTTTCTCTAATTCATCTAAAAGCTTTTTGAGTGGAAATTCAGGAGCATCTTCTCTATGTATTGAAACTAAATCACAGATAGAATGATAATTTTCACTTAACTTTAGAAATTCCCACCATTGTTCAAAGGTATCATGGTTATATTGCATTGCCTTTTATCCTTTCGCACTTTTAAACGGAATCACCTTTGCACCGGCCTTTAATCCGTCCAGATAGTCCGCCCATGTTTGCATCATATTTTTTCGTTCAGCAAGGTGTGATGTTCTATTATAAGCACGTCCGTTTGGGTCTCTTACTGCATGAGCAAGTTGATGTTCAATATAATCCGGTCTAACATGCAAGACTTCATCAAGAATGGTTCGCGCCATTGCCCGGAATCCATGCCCAGACATTTCACTTTTCTCGTAACCCATGCGCCTTAAAGCTGCAAGAATGGCATTGTCAGACATAGGCCTATCAAAAGAACGGCCAGACGGGAATACATAGCGGCTCGCGCCGGTCAAATTTTTAATCTCTTTTAAAATCTCTATTGCTTGCTGTGACAGAGGTACAAGGTGCGGTTCTTTCATTTTCATTTTACCGGCGGGAATATTCCATTCAGCATTTTCATAATCTATTTCTGACCATTCAGCATGACGAAGTTCGCCCGGACGGACAAAAACCAAAGGGGCAAACTTTAAAGCACATTGAACGACAAATCCGCCCTGATAGCCATCAATAGCTCTCAATAGTTCCCCTACCTTTGCCGGTTCGGTAATGGCCGCTCTATTAATTGTTTGCACTGTCGGCAATGCTCCGCGCAAATCGGCTGCCGGGTCACGTTCAGCCCGACCGGTTGCGATTGCGTATCTAAAGACTTGGCCGCAAATAGCCCTGATACGATGAGTTGATTCCAATGCGCCCCTTGACTCTACCCGCCTTAAAACCTTCAGCAATTCAGTGGCCTTAATCTCTTTTATGGGCATCGCCCCCAAATAAGGGAAGACATCTCGTTCTAATCGTTTTAAAAGTCCTTTAGCATGTCTTGAATTCCAAGACGGTGTAAATCTGTCGTGCCATTCTCTGGCTATAATTTCAAAAGTTTCAGTTGATTCAGTCTTTGCTTGCTTTTGTGCTTTGCGAATGGCTCCGGGGTCAATTCCATGCGCTAACTGTGATCTTGCTTCATCAAGCCTTCGCCTTGCGTCAATAAGACTTATTTCAGGATATGCGCCAAGTGCAAGCTTCTTTTCTTTCTTATCAAAGCGATATTTGAAATGCCATAACTTACCGCCCGATTTAGTAACAAGAAGGAAAAGACCACCTCCATCGAAAAGCTTGAAGTCTTTTTCTTGAGGTTTAACTGTGCGAACTTTAACTTCAGATAATGGTTTGATTCTCTTAGGCATAAGAATATCTCCTTTTTGGGGGCTTACCATTTATTTTAGGGGCTTTTTACTGTTAATCAGCCCCCATATTTACTGTATTTTGTAAAATCTTATAGCACGCCTTTGGACTAAAAACAACAAAAAAGCCGCTATTTCTAACGGCTTTTTGCACTTCTTCATACTTTACTGGATTATGTTTTGGCGGAGGGAGCAGGATTCGAACCCGCGAACCTTTCAGTCAACGGTTTTCAAGACCGCCGCCATCGACCACTCGGCCATCCCTCCAAATAATATTTTTCTCCGGTTATCCTTTTAGATAATCTTAAGGAGTAATTCGTTCAAGACCTCTCATATATGGGCGCAAGGCTTCCGGTATTAAAACGCTGCCATCCGCCTGCTGATAATTTTCTAAAATCGCCACAACGGTTCTGCCTACAGCCAGACCGGATCCGTTTAATGTGTGAACAAATTCCACCTTACCGCTGTCCTTCCTCCGGAAACGAATCGCCGCACGTCGAGCCTGAAAATCATCGAAGTTGCTGCAGGAAGAAATTTCCCGATATGTATTTTGTCCGGGCAGCCAGGCTTCCACGTCATACGTCTTGGCTGAGGAAAAACCAAGGTCGGCTGTGCACAGACATACCGTCCGGTAAGGTATATTGAGCTTTTCGAGCACTTCTTCGGCGTTGGCGGTCAGCTTTTCCAATTCGTCATAAGAAGTTTCCGGCTTGGAAAACTTGACCATTTCCACTTTATTAAATTGATGCTGACGGATCAAGCCTCTTGTATCTTTACCGTAAGAACCAGCTTCAGCGCGAAAACAGGGAGAATAAGCCACCAGATAAATCGGCAGCTTATCTTCATCGAGAATTTCATCCCGGTAAATATTGGTTACCGGAACTTCCGCAGTTGGAATCAGATAATATTCCATGCCTTCAATTTTAAAAAGATCTTCCTTGAATTTCGGCAGTTGGCCCGTTCCCGTCATGCTTTCGGCATTCACCATAAAAGGTGTCAAAACTTCCGTGTAACCATGTTTTTCCGTGTGTAAGTCTAGCATGAAGCTGACCAGCGCGCGCTCCATGGCAGCGCCTGCCCCACGGGAAACCGTAAATCGCGCTCCGGTTATTTTTGCGCCTCGCGTGAAATCCAGGATGTTCAGATTTTCGCCCAGGTCAAAATGCTGCTTGGGCTCAAAGCTGAAAACCGGTTTTTCACCCCAGGTACGTACAACCTTATTGTCTTCCGAGCCGCTGCCTTGCGGCACGGATTCATGCTGGATATTCGGCACAATCATGACAAAGGCGTTGAGTTCTTCTTCCGTGACGCGCAGGATTTCATCATATTCTTTTATCTTGGCCGATACGTCACCCATCTTTTCAATGAGCGCTGAAGCATCCTCTTTCTTTTTTTTGAGTTCTCCTACCTGCTTGGAAACACTGTTACGTTCATTCCGCAGAGTCTCTACTGCCCCCAGAATATCTCTTCTTTTTGCGTCCAAACCTAAGAAACCATCGAAATCAATTTTCTGGCCCCGTTGGTCCATTTTCTGGCGGACGAAGTCGATATTCTGTCTTAAATATTTAATATCTAACATAATTTACCTTCTTAATCTTTTGCCGGTCATGCCTGCCAAAGTCGTGAAGACTTATCACTTTGATGTGTTTAAGTCAAACATTTTATCGTTTGGGTCAATGTTATGGGCGGCTTAATCTCCTTTTGAGCATATTGACAAGGGCATGAATTTCCTGACTTTTCAACAGGAAGGCACAGCTAAAAAATACGCCGGCTCCTGTAAAAACTGCAGTGATCAGATAAATCAATCTTGTTTTAAAGCGGGCGGAAGTATCCCACGGCATAAAATAATCCATCAGTGAGATTGCGACGGCCATAGAAACGGCGGATAATACAATTTTTAAAATAGATATGTAAAAGGAACGATCCAGAAATTTTCCGATTTTTCTCCTCAGCACAAAGGACAGGGTAAAGACGTTAACCGCGGCGGCGATTGAAACAGCCAGGGCAAGACCGTTATGTTTTAAGGGATACATTAATGCCAGACTCACAAGCACATTCACAATCAATGTGATGATTGCCGCCCTCATCGGCCATCTGGAATCCTGAAGAGAATAGAAAGAATTAATGAACACGCGTACAATGGAATATGCCCAGAGACCCGTGGCGTAACAGAATAAGGCCTGGCTGGTATAGATAGCCGCCTGAGCGTCAAAAGCGCCGCGTTGAAACAAAACGGAGATGATGGGCAAGTTCAAAGCCATTAGTGCGACCATTGCCGGAATAGTCAAAAAAAGTGTCAGCCGTAGCGAAAAAGAAATGCTGGATTTCAGCTCATCGATATTACCCGCGGTAACATGTCTCGAAAAACTCGGCAGCGTTGCCGTTCCGATGGCGATCGCAAAAACGCCCAGCGGCAATTGCATGATCCGGTCGGCATAAAAAAGATACGTGACACTGCCGCCCGGCAGCAAAGAGGCCAGACTCGTCCCGATGAAAACATTGATGGTATTTACTCCACCGCTGAAAATTGCCGGAAGTATTAATACGCCTATTTGTTTAACCCCCGGATGATTAAAATTAAACCGGAACCTGAATTTTATGCCGTACTTTCCCAGAAACGACCACTGCAGGGCCAGTTGCAATATTCCACCGATCAGAACACCTATAGCCAATGCCGTAATCGGTTCTGCAAAGAAAGAGCGTAGACACAGGGCCGCCAATATCATGGAAATATTCAACAGCACCGGAGATAACGCCGGGGCAACAAAATGACGATATGAATTCAGAATCCCCATACACAAGGCGCCCAATGAAACAACAAAGATATAAGGAAACATCAGGCGGTTTAAAAAAACTGCCAATGCGAAATGAGTTGGTTCTGAAATAAAGCCGGCTCCGATAATTCCGACAATGAGCGGCGAAAAGACGATGCCCAGAACCGTTATAACGGTTAGAATCATTGTGAGTATGGTAAAAGCGTTATAGGCTAATTCAAGGGTTTCCTCTTTTGTCCTCTTGTGCAGATATTCGGTGAAAACCGGAACAAAAGAAACGGTAAGAGAACCTTCACCCAACAGTCTGCTTAATGTAAAGGGAATGCGAAAAGCAATCCAGAAGGCATCTGTCATCCAAGTGGCGCCGAAGATCGCAGCAATAACCGTATCGCGCAGCAAACCAAAAACACGGCTGACCATTGTTAACGCGCCTACAATTCCGGCTGCTTTGGCCACTTTGGAATTTTCTGAACTTTTTGTTTTTTCCATAACGATTTTTTTGCGAGGCAACGTCACCCTTATATATGTGCTGCAATAAAAGCAAGGTGGCTTGTAAATCTAATCTGTCTTGAGAATGTTATTTATCTTCAATGCCAATTCCGACTTGCCAACGTTTTTAATCATAACTGTTTTTTTTCGAGATTTTAAACCGGAGCATATCGCCATCTGGCTTTTTTTCAGTCCCAGTTCACTTGCCAGTAATTTTATACAAGCCTCATTGGCCGCTCCTTCCACGGGGGGCGCGGTAACCCTGATTTTGACAACGCCGTCCTGCTCGCCAGCTATTTCCGCACGGGAAGCGTGAGGGATCACCTGAATATCAAAGGTCAGACCTTTTTTCGACTCTTTCAAGCTAATCATATTGCCTGAGGGATTTTTCCTTTCTACCGAATATTAAAAAAGCTGAGCCAGATGTTGCATTGTCGGCACTAAAAAAAGCCGTAAAAAAATAATCGCCAGAATAACTATAAAAGGCGAAAAATCTATTCCCGCATTGCTCATGGGCAATTTCCGGCGGATTGGCCTGAGAACCGGGTCGGTTACGCGATACAAAAAGACAACAATTTGATTATAGGGATCGGGATTAACCCATGAAATCGCTGCTCGGGCAAATATGATAATCATGTAACTTAACAAGACAATATCTATTACTTCGGCCAGTGCTATGATAAAATATTTCAAAATAAACATATAGCTTCTCCATTAGTGTTTAACGTTTTTGGAAAATCATTCTGGAATTGACGCGACAAATTTTTCCAGAGAAATATTGAATTCTGCCGGTCTTTCCATCATAACCATGTGGCCGGCCCCCGCAATTATTTCCAGCTTTGCCCCGCCGATGTTCACGGCAAGCCCGCGGGAAAAATCCGGTGAAGTCATTTTATCTTCCGCTCCACAGATAATGAGGGCAGGCACTTTGATTTTATCTGCTTCCTTAGTTAAGTCCAACTCATTGCATGCCAAAAGATCGCCGTATAAAACCTCAACTTTTGACCGGGAAATACTTTTTTGCAGGTCGTCAAGAAATTTGGAACGGTTTTCTTTCGCCAGCGAATATTTGCAAATTAACTCTGTTATTTCCGCCGGCATCTGGACAGGACTTGTTTTTAAATAATCTAAAAAGAAAGGATTAACGGACATTTTCATTCCGCCGCCCACTGAAACAATTCCATTGATTTCTTCGGGATAGTTTATGGCAAACTTAAGCGCAATTGCCGCTCCCAACGAATGGCCTGCAAGCACAGCTTTGTTCAAATTAAGGATATCCAGCAATTTCTTTACCCATACACAGTAGCTGCTGACATCCTTTTCTCCGCTGCCTCCGGAATGTCCATGCCCCGGAAGATCAATAGCCACTATGTTATATTTCTTACGCAGCCGGGCATATTGGTGCGACCATGCGCGGTGGTCACCGCCGGAACCGTGGATAAAAACCAGACTTTGTTTGTTATCGCCCTCATCGCTTTCGCTTATCAGACAGGCAATTTTTACCGATTCAATGTTAAAATATTTCAGCATATGTTTAAAATCCCCTGGAAGTTAAGTATCACAAAAGCAAAATTTAATGCAATGGAAGAATAAAGCGCTTGACCGGATTCGATTTGACAATATAAGAAGAAAAAGAAGTGTTGTTGAAAAGCACGTTTTACATGGCTATTTAAAAATGCTCAGATACCAGGCGCGCAAAAAACGAACAGCAAGACGTATATGGATATACGTTGAGCAGTGCGTTTTGCGGCGCAACTCATTAAATGAGCGTTTTTTAAACGGCCACAAAGACACATGAATAATATTGGAGGATTAAAATATGTTCAAAGAGAAAAAAATAGCCATCATTGGAGGCGGTAAAATGGGAAGCATCATTGCCCAGGGGTTAATCGCCAATAAAATCACTTCCCCCAGGAATATAACTGTGACTGATATTGATAAAGCAAAACTTAATTCTCTACATTCATCAATGAAGTTAAAGGTCTCTGGTAATAATGAAAAAGCTGCAAAAGAAGCAGACATAATTATTCTCGCCGTTAAACCGCAAAATATGGCCGTCACACTTAAAGAGATTAGCTCGGTTATTGATAAATCTAAGCTGGTTATTTCCATCGCTGCCGGAATTACAACAAATTTTATTGAAAACTCTCTGTCAAAAGGCGTCCGGGTTGTAAGAGTAATGCCCAACACGCCAGCGCTTGTCGGCAAGGGGGCTACGGCGGTAGCCGGAGGAAGCCGCGTTAAAGCCGGCGATGTTAAACTTACGCAAGCTATTTTCAATGCCGTGGGTGTCAGTATGCGTGTAGAAGAAAAACACATGGATGCCGTAACCGGGTTGAGCGGCAGCGGTCCCGCTTATTTTTTCCTTATTATCGAGGCTCTTATCGATGCCGGATTGAAAAAGGGATTGTCACGCGAATTATCCAAGCAACTGGCCGCGCATACCATGCTGGGAGCTGCCCACCTGTGCCTTCAAAGCGATAAAGAACCGGCGCAATTAAGGGAAATGGTAACATCGCCCGGCGGCACTACCGCAGCCGGATTAAAGGTAATGGACGAAGAAAATCTTCGCGAGATAATCATTGCTGCTGTTGAGGCGGCGACACGGCGATCCAAAGAACTTGCCGCAGGGAAATAGCTTCCGGATAGAATTTAAATTAAATCAGCTGGTTTATTTTTTATTCTTCATTCTTTTTTTGTTTTTCGATAATGTTATTATCCGGTTTTTCCGGCTCAGGAGTAACAATACTTTCTTCCGGATTGAACGGCTCCATGGTTGTTTCCTTGGCCGGTTCCATTGCCGGTTCCCTTGCCGGCTCGATGACAAGCGGGAAATGCTCCTCATGATGATCCTGTATAACCGGCAGATTTTCGGCGGCTGGAATTTCCGGAACGGTTTCCGGAGTAACATCCGGTACAGGGGACATTTCCTTTACTATTTCCACCGGTCTTCTTTTTTTGTGGCGAGGTCTCCTTCGGCTTTTCTTTTTAACAGGTATTTCCCCATTTGCGGAACCGTTTTCTTCAATTAAACTTTTGTCATTAGTGGTTAATACTGAAATTTCGTCTGTTTTCACAGAAGTTTCTTCTTGAGGCTCCTGAATTTCAGCCTGCTCTTTCATTATTTGTTGTATTTCCACACTGTCCCACGGCACATCCACGTTACCCGAAATATTCAAAGTGAGATCGAATTCCGATTCCAAATTCAAAAGTTCCTTTCTTTTGCGATTCAGAATGTAATTAGCGATTTCATGCGGTAAAATTATTTTTAATTCTGAATAAATACCTTTAACAGCGTCTGATTCAATTTTGCGAAACGCTCCCAAAGCGGCATATTCCAGAGATGGACGCAAACCGCTCCCCTTACAGTAAGGACATCTTGTGTAACTTATTTCCTGAATTGTTGACTGTTTTTTTTGCCGTGATAATTCGAGCATCCCGAACTTGGAAATACGTGAAAGCTGAATCCTGGCCTTATCAATACTAAGCGCTTTTTTAAAAGATTTCTCCACTTCCGCAATATGTTTTTTGTCCATCATGTCAATAAAATCTATGACAATCAATCCGCCTAAATCCCTCAAGCGCAGCTGCCGGGCAATTTCTTCGCTGGCTTCAATGTTTGTTTTGAAGGCTGTTTCTTCAATATTCCTTTTATTGGAACCGCGGCCGGAATTTACATCTATTGTAATCATTGCCTCTGTCGGATTTATTACAATGTGCCCTCCGGATTTCAGATCCACTCGTTCCTGATAAATAACGCGTATTTGTTCTTCCAATCGAAAACTGTCAAAAATGGGGGTCTTTTCTTTATATTGCTTGATAATTCTTAGATGACGTGGAGCCACGGCTTTTAAGTAAGCGCGCATTTTACAATAAGTGTCCCGATCATCAACCAGAATTTCATCAATTTCAGGCGTCAAATAATCGCGTAAACTGCGCACGCCAAAGTCGGTTTCCTGGTAAATCAGAGAAGGCTTGCTGATGCTTTTTCCTTTATTGCATATTTCCTTCCAAAGACGCATCAGAAGCTGATAATCGCGGGAGATTTCCTGCTTTGTCCGATTAAATCCCGCGGTCCTGACGATAAATCCCATATCTTCAGGGATTTTAATTTGTTTCATTATACTTTTTATTTTTTGCCGGTCTTCTTCATTTTCTACTTTGCGGGAAATGCCGCTGCCGGGTTTATTGGGAAGTAAAACTACATATCTGCCGGGAAGAGAGATATAAGAAGTTAAAAGAGCTCCCTTATTGCCTATCGCTTCCCTTACAGCCTGAACTATTATTTCCTGTCCTGCTTTTAAAACAGGTCTGCCATCGGCCTGGCCGTTTGTCTGTGCGGTTAAATACTCATGGCTGACATCCTTAAGCGGAAGAAAGCCATCTTTACTGCCGCCATAATCAACAAAGGCCGCTTGCAGGCCTCGTTCAACTTTAAGAACCTTGCCTTTAAAAATATTACCGGTAATGGGCTCCCTTGTTGACATTTCAATGTTGAATTCAACAAGGATACCTTTTTCGTTGACGGTAGCCATCCGCACCTGTTCTTTGTGAACAGCGTTAACAAGCATCGTGTGTTTCATAAATGTCCTTTTTGGCCGGCTTACATTTTTTAAGTGCACCTGCACAGAGATAGACTTTTAGAGTGTCTATTTGTCAAAAATATCAGCGCTAACCTTTTGTATTTATAGAAAGGCGCTTATGTCGCCTTTACCAATTCTTATAATTTCTATATTGTCATCAACAAGACTGATGACACTAGATGGCTGCGGTATAATAATACCACCATCAATAATTAAGTCAACCATCCGACCAAAGCATTCTTTTATGACAGAGGGATCTCCTAACGTTTCACCCTGCGTATTTTTTACGCTGGTGCTGATTATCGGCTGGCCAAGTTCTTTAATCAAAGCCAGACAAATTTGATTATCCGGCACCCTTATTCCCGTCGTTGATCTTTTCGGTAAAATTATTTTAGGCACCAGACGCGAAGCTTCAAGAATAAAAGTATAAGCTCCCGGCAAAAGCCTTTTCATTGTTCTATACGCGTAGTCGGTAACTTTGGCGTACTGGCTGATATGTTTTAAATCAGAGCAAACAAAACTCAAAGGTTCTTTTCTGTTTCTTTTTTTTAATTCATAAATCTTTTCAATGCCCTTTTTGTTGGATAAATCACAGCCCAAACCGTAAACCGTATCGGTAGGATAAATGATGATCCCTCCCTGACGCAGTACTTCCGCGGCTTTTTTGATAAGGCGCATTTGAGGATTCTGGCTGTTTATAGACAGCAACATGTTTTAGCTTCCCGTTTTTTTTAAATTAATAAAGTATTAGTATATCAAGAAACGGACACTTTCGCAATGAAAGGTTCCGTAAATGAAAAGAAAGTAGTAAATTTTTATTATACCAAATCGCATGGAATCTGCCGCCTGACAGGCGTCAGTTCCCGTAAGGAGGATGCCTGGTATTATTTTGCGGCCAGATTATCTTTGCTTAGTTTATATTCAATACTATCAACAAGAGCCTGCCAGCTGGCCTCAATAATATTTTCCGAGACGCCTATAGTGCTCCAGAGTTCTTCGCCATCCGTCGAATCCAAAAGCACTCTGACGCCTGCGGCTGTCCCTTCCGAACCTTCCAGCGTGCGTACTTTAAAATCAACCAGACGCATTTCCTTGATTTGCGGATAAAATTTTGTCAGCGCTTTACGCAAAGCGTGATCCAGAGCGTTCACAGGACCGTTTCCTTCGGCAGCTGTCAACTCTTCTTCGCCCGCGACGGATATTTTGATTGTTGCCTGAGAAAGGCACGGGTTATTTTCCGTGCGCGAAGTAATGACGCTGAAAGTTTCCAGATTGAATGGTTCGATAAATTCTCCGATTGTTTTTTTGATCAGCAGGGAAAGAGAACCATCGGCAGCGTCAAACTGGAAGCCTCGATCCTCCATAAGCTTGACTTCACGCACTATCTTTTTACTGATAGCGTCATTTTTACCGAGGTCAATGCCCAATTCTTTGGCTTTATATTCTACATTGCTTTTTCCCGACAAATCGGAAACAAGGACGCGCCTGTGGTTGCCTACCAGTTCCGGTTGTATATGCTCATAGGCTCTGGAGTTTTTGACCACGGCACTGACATGCACTCCGCCCTTGTGTGCAAAAGCGCTGCGCCCCACAAAGGGCCGTGCATTAAGCGGCGGAACATTAGCAACATCACTCACGAAATGAGAGAGATTGGTAAGTTGCCGGATTGATTCCGACGGCAGACAATTTTTACCAAGTTTTAATTGTAAATTGGCGATCAGGGAAATCAAGTCAGCGTTGCCGCATCTTTCGCCGTAGCCATTTATTGTGCCTTGAATCATTTTCACGCCTTCCCGCACGGCGGCAATGGAATTGGCAACAGCAAGACCTCCGTCATTATGCATGTGGATCGCGATAATATTTAATGGAATATGGGAAGAAATATTTTTGACTATTTCGCTGATCTCATGCGGAATACAGCCGCCGTTGGTATCGCAAAGAACAATCATATCCGCGCCGGCGGCAAGCGCCGTTTTCGCGACTTTTGTTGTGTAACGGGGATTGTTTTTATATCCGTCGAAAAAATGCTCGGCGTCAAAAAGGACCTCTTTCCCCATGGATTTCAAATATTCGATAGAATCGGCAATCATGGCAAGATTTTCGTTGAGGTCTGTTTTAAGAATTTCAGTTACATGCAAATCCCACGATTTTCCGACAATAGCGCCGGCGGAAGTGCCTGCTTTTACCAAAGCCTTTAAATTGGGGCATGATTCCGGTTTTGTATGCGGATGGCGTGTGCTGCCGAAGGCAGTAAGGCGCGAATTTTTAAATTTAATGTTTTGGGCCATTTCGAAAAAACGAATATCTTTAGGATTGGAACCGGGCCAGCCGCCTTCAATATAGTCAAAATGAGCATCATCAAGACGCTGGGCAATGCGTAATTTTTCTTCCGCCGAAAAATTTGTTTGCTCTCCCTGAGTACCGTCTCTTAAAGTTGTATCGTAAACCAATACTTTATTTTTTGTCATTTTCTCCTCGCTTTCAAAAAAAAACCGCTACCGGGTTTGCCTGGCAGCGGATTAAAATTTTGTTTATTTAGAGTTGATACTATTCCGCGACCCGGCCTCCTATGAAGAAGCTAATTATAATGTTGCTAATTATTATTTCGCGAAAGTTTATTGTCATCATAGTGTTATTAAATATCCAATTTAGTTGTATAATAGTTTTATAATAGCAATTTGTCAATAGAAAATAATTCTTTAGTTAAATATACTCTTTCAAAGAGGATTATAATAAAATACAGGAAGAGGCGATGAGGCGTATTTTACAAACGTTTTGGGAAGCTGATGACCCCAAGGCCTACGCCAGGGCAGGGCGTGCGAACCAAGTTAGCCGCAGCAACCGAAAGGGTATCAACGAAACTTGATTTTTTCTAAACCTGAAAAAACAGCTTTTTCTTCCTGCCAGTAAAAACCGACAACAGAAATGTTATTTCTTTGAAGTTCCTCTGCATAATGACTTATTTTGTCTTCCGGCATAACCAGAACCGGATTAGGCCTAAGTGCGGCATCAGAGGTTTGCAAAAGCAATTTACCAACTGCGGCAAACAAACTATTTTCTTTTGTGTCCGTTAATACTTCAAAAATATGAGAAATTCTGTTTTCAGAAGTATTAACCGTAAAAAGTTCGTTCTCCGTATCGTTGCCAATTTTTACTTTTTGTTTTTGAAGCCAAATGGCCAGTTCGCTGATAACCAGTTCGCGGTCACACGCGGAAACAATTTCGTCCTCAGCGGAAGGCGTTGTGCTTCCTATTAAGTCTTCCCGAAAAGTTATTTCGGAAAAATTTATTTCTGTTTGCGTGGAAGCGGCAGCAGCCGATTTCAGCATTTCTATTTTTTTTACAAATTGAGCCGCCTGCAGGGCAAAGCGTTCGGATTTGAGGTCCCCAATGACGGCTACCTGGCTGATGGAATCACCGTCCTCCATAAACGACCAGACGCCGCGGTAGTTATGCTCAAAAAGCGATTTACCGATTCCCTTTTTTCCTCCGCCGATTTTACCCCGGTGAATCACAAAAACATTGCCCCTCGCGTCTTCGGCAAAAGCACCGCCTGTTTTTCGATCTATCTGTGCCCAAGGGAAATTAATTTCGGAAGCAATGGAAAGAACGCCGGACGTTCCCGGCCTTCCTACGCCGAATGCATTCCAATACCTGACTTCTTTTATGGCGCGTGAAAATTTCCAGATGCCAAGACATTTTGACCATAACACTTTCGCGGGAAAACCCGCGCCCTGATGCCCCAACTTTACCTTTATTTCTTCATCAATAAAGGGCTTGAACTTTTTATTAAATTGTCCGGCATATTTTTTTATAGCCGCTTGGTCCGCGATTACTTTGAGCATGACTTATAATTTCCCTGAATCGTAATTAAGTCATACTACAAAATATTCTCTGACTAATCCAGCCGTTTTTTAAAGCGGCTAATTGCGCCGGTAAAGACGATGGTTCCCAATATAGTCAGCGCCAGAAATTGGGGCCACAGCACATCAAATCCTACTCCCTTGAGAAAAATATCCCGCAGGACGACCAGAAAATATCTGAGCGGATTGAGATAAGTAAGCCACTGCACAACTTCAGGCATATTGGAAATGGGGAAAACAAAACCGCTGAGCATAAAAAACGGCAGAATGAAAAAGAAAGATGTCATCATGGCCTGCTGCTTGGTCGAGGCTATTGTTGATATAAAGAGTCCTATCCCCAAAGTGCTGAGCAGGAATAAACAAGTGGCCCCCAACAGCAGTAAAAAACTCCCATTGAAAGGTATCTCAAACCAGTAAATGGCGACGCCAGTGACCGCAACCATCTGACCCAAAGAAATAATGATATAGGGAATGGTTTTACCGATAATTAACTCATATGATTTCAGAGGCGTAACTATCAATTGTTCCATCGTACCGTCTTCTTTTTCTCTGATAATAGCAATGGACGTTAGAATAAAAGCAGTAACCATTATTAAGATAGCGACAATTCCGGGAACAAAAAAGTACTGGCTGTTGAGATTGGGGTTATACCATGTTCTGATGCGCGCATCTATTTTGCCATATTTAATTGTCCGGGCATAAATCTTACGTAACTCTTCGCTGTTAAACATATCCAGAACCGATGCGGTGTATGCCACCCTTACGGAAGCCATGTTGCTCATGGATCCGTCAACAAGAATCTGGACAGGAGCGGTTTGTCCTTTTCTAATAACCGACGCGAAATCCTGACCGATCTTAATGCCCATATCTACTTTTTGTTGTAGCAAAAGCTGGGCCATCTGATGTTCATCGGCTGCGTTATTTGTGATATGGAATATTTTGCCGCCGGTAAAACTATCGACAAGTTTACGGCTCTCATAGGTCTTGGAATAATCCAGAACTGCCACGCGAATATTAGTGATATCATAATTTACGACGTACCCGAAAATAAACATTTGAATAAAGGGGAAAACAAGCATCATGACGCGGTTTCGCCTGTCGCTGAAAAGCTGAATAAATTCCTTGCGCACCAGTTCTCTGATTCTGAGCCAGCTCATAGGCCTTCCTTTTTCAATAATCTGAAGTTAAAAAATGTCAGCACCACAAACATCACAAACAAAACCAGCATACTCGGCCATAAATAGGAAATCCCCAAATTGCGCAGATAAATTCCCGATAAAATATCAATAAAATACCTCGCCGGAACCACCAATGTCAGGATCTGCAAAAATTTCGGCATGTTGATTACCGGAAAAACGAAGTTGGAAAGAAGAAGCGACGGCAGATAGGTCGTTAAAATGGCTATCTGATTGGCCATCAATTGTGATTTCGTCACGTTGGAAATCCAAAGTCCAAGTGATAAAGCAACACATAAATAAAGAGAGGCAGATGCAAGCATCAGCCAGAAATTCCCTTTCATCACTATGCCAAAAAGTAGTTGCCCCAGGAGAATCGCTATTAACACATTCGTGAGCCCGATGAAAAAATAAGGAATAGCTTTTCCCAAGAGCAATTCTCCGGCTCTAACCGGCATGGACTTGATGGTTTCCATTGTGCCGTTTTCATATTCACGGGCAATGATCAGAGAGGTGAGAAGAGCACCGACAATCATGATGATGACGGCAATGATTCCCGGAAGAATAAAATTACGGCTTTCCAAATCTTCATTAAACCAGATACGGACGCGACCGTCCACGGGAGGTTTTATTTGTTCCTGGCCATTCCGGTTGAGAAAGTCTATCAATAACTTTTGATTGTACTGTTCAGTAAAAGAGGTAATATAACCGCGGAGAATGTTGCCGTAAGTAGGGTCGCTGCCGTCGATGATAATTTGCAGTGGGGTTTCCCGGTCGGCACTAATATTTTTCATGAAATCGGGCCCAATTATAATCGCCAGCTTTACCCTGTCATGATCGAGATAATCAATTGCATCCTTTGTCTGAGGCAATAGTCCGGCGACGTGAAAATAAGAAGATGCGCTCAGTTTACGAATAAAATCACGGCTTAATTCGGATCTGTCGTAATCAACAAATACCGTTTCCACATTATCAACATCAAGGCTGAGTGCGTATCCGAAAAGAATAATCAGTAACAGTGGAATAGCAAAAGCCAGATAAAGGCTGCGGTAATCACGGATCAAATGATAAAATTCCTTACGAACTATGGCTTTGAGTCTTATAAATTTCAAGTATCATTCCTCTTCATTAATCTTATAAAAGCATCATTGAGATCGGCTTTTGGTTCTCCCGGGCAGGTCCCGGCAATAATTTCCGCGGGGCTGCCCGTAGCGACGATATTACCGGCATTGATCATAACGATCCTTTCGCAGAAACGCGCTTCATCCATGTAATGTGTAGTGACAAATATTGTCATTCCGCTGATGGCAAGTTGCTTGATGAAATTCCAGAAATGCTGTCTGGTGACAGGATCGACTCCCGAAGTAGGCTCATCAAGAAAAAGAATTTCGGGTTTATGTAAGAGCGAACAGCCCAGGGCGAGTCTCTGCCGCCAGCCCTGCGGCAATTCTCTGGTTTTACGATTGCGCACATCCTGCAACTGCGCCATGTCCAGCACCCAGTCGATACGCTGAGGCCATTGTGATTGCGGAATATTGTATACTCCCAGATAAAAACGTAAATTTTCAAAAGGTGTTAAATCTTCATAGAGAGAGAATTTCTGCGACATATAGCCGATGGAATGTTTTATTTCTTCCGATTCGGTCATAATGTCGTGCCCTGCAACAAATCCGCCGCCGGATGTCGGCGTGATTATTCCGCAAAGCATGCGAATTGTGGTGGACTTGCCGGAACCGTTCGCGCCCAGGAAACCGAAAATCTCACCTTTCTTCACGGAGAATGTGATTTTGTTGACAGCGACAAACGCGCCGAATTTTTTTTCCAGATCAGTTACGGAAATGGAATCAGAGGTGGAAAGTGTCATTGGCCAATTCTCCGTCCGCTTCCTTAATTCGTTCAATAATTGCTTCTTCCAGAGTCTTGAAACTGCCGCGAATAACAACCGGAGCCGCCATATCCAGAAGCATGGATTTATGCATCAACCCAACATTATTACATTTTTCACCTTCATCAAGATAGGCCGTAGATACAATGATCGTCATGCCTTCTTTTTGCATATTGTCGAGTATTTCCCAGAATTCGTGACGCGATACCGGATCAACGCCATTGGTCGGCTCATCCAGAATCAGCAATTGCGGCTCATGCACCAGCACGCAGGCCAACCCCAGCTTCTGCTTCATGCCCCCCGAAAGATTACCGGCCAACCGGTCTGTAAAGGGCAAAAGATTGGAAAATCCCAGATATTTATCCCTGCGGGTTTTTCTTTCTTTGCGCGGCACATCGAAAATGTCCATGAAAAACTGCATGTTCTCTTCGACAGTCAGATCCTGATATAGTCCAAACCGCTGAGGCATATAACCAATAATGTTTTTTATTTTCTGTTTTTCGGAAACAATGTTGAGGCCTTTGATATAAATTTCTCCCCGCGTCGGTTTTATCATGGTGGCAATAAGCCGCAAGAGCGTTGATTTACCGGCGCCGTCGGAACCTACCAAACCCAAGACATCTCCTGAGGCAATATTCAGAGAAATGTCTTTAATCGCTTCAACGTTATCAAAGTGCATGGTAACGTTTTTGACTTCTACCATTGGCCGTGAATTTTCCGGGAATGCAACCATCATTGCCCCCGCTATTGCCGCAACCAGGCATCGGCCGGCATTCCCTCTTTGAGCTCAAATTTTGGATTTAAAATTGACACCTTGACCAGATATACAAGCTTTACCCGTTCTTTTTTTGTCTGGATTATTTTTGGTGTAAATTCTCCTTCGGGTGAAACAAAAGAAACATATCCTGTGTAGCTTTTGCCGGGGAAGGTATCTACCTTTACATCCACTTTCTGGCCCGGCGAGACTTTGCCGATTTCCGTTTCATCAACAAATATTTTCAGATCAACGCGGGCAAGCTCGGAAATAGTAAGGACTTCTCTCCCCGTTGTCACAGTTTCGCCTGGTTCAACATTGCGATTGGTTAATATGCCAACTGTGGGCGATTTTAATTGCGTATAATCCAACTGGATGGCGGCTTGATTTAATGACGCGGCCGCTTCGTTAATTTGCGCGGCGGCGACTCCGATATTTTGCTTAATTTCATCTATTTTTGTTAAATTATCCTCTGCCTGTTTCAGGGCTGATTCACTTTCGATTACTTGCGACTGGGCAATATCATAGTTTAGTTTCAATGTATCCCGCTCTTTTTCCGTGACCACACCCTTTCTGAATAGCTCTTCGAAACGCTTATAGTTTTTTTCCGCATCCTTTAATGTGTCTTGAGCACTTTTTACATTTGCCCTGGATCTGATAACTTCCTGAGGAAGAGTTTTTCTGTTAATTTCCAAATCTGTTTCCAGTTGATTTTTTCTTATTTTCGCCTGTTCCAGCTTCGCTTTGGCCTGCGCGTAACGTGATTCGAATTCTTCACGGTCCAGCACAGCAACAATTTGATTTTTAGTAACGGGCTGGCCTTCCTGAACAAGGACTTGCGCAACACGCCCGGGAATCTGGAAAGACAAATTTGCCTGTGTTGTGTCGATAGTTCCGGAATAATAGAGTTCTTTTTTCTGATTACTTTTTTGCCCAAAATACACAAGCAAGCCGACTGTCACAAAGAGAATTATAAAAATAATAGCAATTATTCTTTTTTTCAACGCTTATCCTCCGTTTTACTTTTTAATTCGCGGTATTTTATCCGCTATCTATCGGGGTTTTGCCGTAATATTTGTTATCGCTTTATCGCCTTCAGCACCAGAGTCGCCACTTCTTCCCCAAGAATCGCCTTTATTTTTTTATCATTAGCCTTGAGCGTGGCAGGTAGCCATAATTGCCTGTCTTTTATCGGCTGTGCCTGTTTATAAAAAATAATCGTGCCTATGATCATCATATGGATAAGAAATGGTACCGTTTCAATAAATACTCCTTTTTTTCTTCCTTCGTCGAGAATGCCGACCAAAATTGTCAGAACTGAAGCTATATCTTCTATAACAACGCGCGGAAGTGTTGCGCCGCCGGAAGCAACTTCCCGCATCATAATCGGTGGTAATTCGGAATTTTTATCCACATTCGCTGCAATGCAGTTTATATAAGCCTTAAGTTTTTCTTCGGGTGAATCAACTTTGGCCACAGCCCCGGCAATATTTTGGGCAGTATTGCCCACGACCTGATGAATGACGTTAGCGTATAAAGTATCCTTATCGCCGATTTGATAATAGATAGTCGCTTTGTTCACGCCGGCCCGCTGGGCAATTTCATCAACGTGCGCCCCACTGTAACCCTTCTCGGCAAAAACAGTTCTCGCCGCGATGAGAATACGTTCAATAGTTTTATTTGATTTTTCTTTACGGATATCCTTCATTTATCAGAACTCCGACAATACCTGACTCAGGAAATCTTCTTTTTCCGGCCATTATTTAACTAAACGGTTATTTAAACCTGACGGTTAATTTTAAATAAAGATGCGAAATTTTGTCAAGATGTTTTTTAACACCTAAAAAAAGCCCCATTACCTTACAGCGATCATGGGGCTTTCGTCTTGAAAATTCTAAAAATATTATTTAATTACTTCATCAGAACCACTTCAAAAACAGCTTCAACCCTGCGGTTCTTCTGCCGTCCTTTTGCTGTAGCATTGGTGGCGATTGGTTGATGAGATCCATAACCTATAGCGTTGATATGAGACGCTTTAATCCTAAATTTATCAATCATGTATTTCCGTACATTATTGGCGCGGGACTGAGATAATAAAACGTTGAAACCTTCTTTGCCGATATTATCGGTGTGGCCAATTATTTCAGCGTAAATTTCAGGATTTGCTTTCATGAAATCAGCTGCTTGTTTTATGTTGTTATGATATTCTTTTTTAATAATAGATTTTCCGAAATCAAACTCAACATGAAGAGTAATCCTGGCAACTTCCTTCATTGGAGGAAGAGGTGGTGGAGGCGCAGGCATGGGAGGATGCAACGGTGTAGGAGCAATTGAAACTGGAACAGGTGGAGGTGGAGGTGGAGGTGGAGGTGGAGGTGGCGCAGGCGGAGCCAACGGCGGCGCCATAGCCACGTGTTTCTGCTCAATTACATCGCTCTTATCTTCTCTGCCATACCGCACTGGAAGCGTTCGGCTTCTAGTTTTCGGTTTCCGGGGGTCCCAGAACCATGTGGCACGGTTATTAATAAAGCTAACGTATGCGGCTCGAGAATTTTTTACATCGGATGCCCAGAGAAAAGCCCCAGTCAGGGTTATAAGTTTTGTTATATGATAATGATTATTCCCGAAAATCATTCTATCATATAAACTCTGCAACTCATCTTTCGTCGGCATCCGCCAGTCCTTATAGCCACCTCCGTTATAATTTTCACAATAGAACTTGGCATCTGTCCAGTTAATATCTTTCCCATTATCCCTGGCTGCCCACAACAGATTTGTTTGCGTATCTAATATTGTCCCGTCATTGTAGGCAATGAAACGACCACCGCTGGCCTTATTTGCCGTCCTAGCCTTATTTGCTGCCATGGAAGGCTTCAAAGAAATAAAAGCCACCATTAATATAGCCACCACTATAATTGTTACTATCTTTCCTAACGTCTTTCCCATTAATTACTAACTCCCCTCCTCTATTAATTTATTTTCTGCTTGAGACGAGTTACTTTTCAGCGCTGCCGTGATATTTTAATGATTACATCGTTTTAACATTGCATAATTTTTAGAATCCGTCAATTAACGAAACAATGCTGAATTTTCAGCCTCCGGATCGCCTTAACGTCATTTTTGTTTTAGAGTTGTAATAAATATTTTGGAGGCATTAAACATTTAGATTTATTGAAGCCCTCCATGGC
Source organism: Smithella sp. (assembly GCA_049523355.1). Lineage (GTDB taxonomy): Bacteria > Desulfobacterota > Syntrophia > Syntrophales > Smithellaceae > Smithella. Next base: position 21,746 of record JBEKMY010000018.1, read on the forward strand.
AAGCCATGGAAATCTTCGATTCTTAAGGAACATATCATTCAGTACTTGCTCTAACACCCCATAACACGTAAATACGTTTGCTTGCTTACGAATTCAAACGGCAAAGACTTATGATTATTTCGACTTAGCTTTTTTCGTAAGCATTTGTATCTGCTTGTCTTTATCCCGCCACAATTGCTGTACCCATTTGTGCATATCATCGCGAAAGACCGGATCGCCTTCGTAATCGCCTTGCAAAAACTTTTTCGGAATTTCTATTGTCTTCATTCGCACAATTATGCGTTTGACTTTGCCGCAGAGAAATTCCCCGAAGGTAGGAATTCCGTCCGGATACACAATGGTAATATCCAGCAAAGAATGAAACTTCTCGCCCAGAACGTCTAACGCCAACGCGAGACCGCCGGATTTTGGACGCAGAAGAAATTTGTACTCGCTTTTCTGCCGGTCACGTTTTTCTTTGGTAAAGCGCGTGCCTTCAAGAAAATTCATCACGCTGGTGGGAACAGTGGCAAATTTTTCGCAAGCTTTGCGCGTGGCCTCATAATCCTTGCCTTTTTGATCGGGATGTTCTTTCAAATATTCGGAACTGTGACGATACAAGAACGGATAATCCAGCGCCCACCAGGCAAAACCCATTAAAGGCACCTTAATAAGTTCTCTCTTAATAAAGAATTTCAACAGGGGAATACGGCGATTCAACAGATACTGCATCACCAGTATATCAACCCATGATTGATGATTGCTGACAACCAGATACCAGCCATTATAATTCAAGCCCTCCAATCCCTGCACGTCCCACTGTGTTTTTTGAGTAAGGCGCATCCATCCAATGTTACCGGCAATCCAGTTTTCCCCAATCCAATGAAGAATCCTGTTGATTACATGAAGCAACGGCGGCCAGGGCAAAAGAATTTTCGGAAGGGAAAATACGTATAAAATAATTGCCCAAAAAAGCACATTTACGGACAAAAGAAATCCCGCGATCGCTCCCACAAATTTTGACGGCAAGAAATTCAGCATGACGATATTCCTAAAAATATAAAATGTTTAGATTAATTTGGGTGAGCATAGGAAAAAGAGGTTTACAAGTCAAGAAATTTGTAGCATAATGACTTCAAATTATATTACCTGTCTCAAAGTTAAAACTGGTTGTGTTCAAAACTGCTATTCAATTAACTTCAGTTCAAACTCATGACTTGGAAGGATTTAATACAATTTATAAATAAAAGATGATATTGAGGCGGCAAGCTGGAGGCGATAAATCGTATTGTACATACGCTGAGAAAGCCGACAACAACTTCAACAAAAATAGCGCTTTGATTTAGAAATGGAACGAGAAAATGAAAAAAAATCATTTACGGAATATTGCTATAATTTCCCACGTTGATCATGGCAAGACCACGCTTCTTAACGCCATGCTGAAGCAGACCGGAGTATTTCGGGCAAATCAGGCCGTCGAGGATCGCGTGATGGATTCGATGGATCTGGAAAAAGAACGCGGCATAACCATCACGGCAAAAAATACCGCTGTAGATTACAACGGCGTAAAAATCAATATTGTTGATACGCCCGGCCATGCCGATTTCGGCGGCGAAGTGGAACGCAGCCTCAATATGGTTGACGGAGCTATACTTCTGGTTGATGCCAGTGAAGGGCCCCTGCCGCAAACAAGATTTGTTTTAAAAAAAGCTCTGGCACTTCGTCTGCCGATAATTTTAGTTATCAATAAAATTGATCGCAAAGATGCCCGTATTGACGAAGTGATAAATGAAACCTACGATCTCTTCATTGATTTAGGCGCGGAAGAAAAACAAATTGAATTTCCTATCCTGTATACTCAGGCCAAAATCGGAGTCAGCCACAGAAAACTGGGCGACGACAGCACAGATTTGCAGCCGTTGCTCCAGACAATCATTGAGCATGTACCGGCCCCGCAGGGAGATGATGAAGCCATTACACAATTTCTCGTTACCAATCTGGATTACGATTCCTATGTCGGACAAATTGCCATCGGCCGCCTGCAAAGCGGCAAACTGGAAATGAACACTAATTACAGCCTTTGCTCCCAGGATAAAATCATTCCCGGCGTGAAATTTAGTGCTCTTTATACTTTTTACGGTCTGGCAAAGAAACAGGTAACGATGGCCGAGTCCGGAGATATTATCGCTCTGTCCGGGGTTGACAATGTAACTATCGGCGATACAATTTCTTCTTTTATATCTCCACAGGCTCTGCCCCGCCTGCTGGTCGATGAGCCAACTATATCCATGATATTTTATGTCAACGACAGTCCCTTCGCCGGCAAGGAAGGTAAATTTCTCACTTCACGCCATTTGTTGGAGAGGCTGGAAAAAGAATCTCTGCGAAATGTTGCCATCAAAATAAAGAAATTGGGAAAAACCAACTCCTTTGAAGTTTGCGGACGCGGCGAACTGCAAATGGCAATATTAATTGAAACCATGCGCCGCGAAGGCTTCGAACTAATGGTTTCCCGTCCGCAGGTCATCACAAAAGAACAAGGCGGCAAAACTGTGGAACCGGTAGAAAGATTATTTCTGGATATACCGGAAGAATTTGTGGGGAAAATTACCGAAAAGTTATCCATCAGAAAAGGACGCATGGAAAGTCTGGTCAATAAAGGATCCGGCAGAGTCAGTATGGAATTTCTAGTCCCGTCACGCGGATTAATCGGATTCCGCAGCCAGTTTCTGACGGACACCAAAGGCGGTGGCGTAATGAATTCCCTGCTGGAAGATTATGCACCGTGGTTCGGCCCTATCCCGCAACGGACGACAGGTGTTCTGGTTGCCGACCGCTCCGGTCGCGTTACACCTTACGCCAGCTTTGCAATGGAAGACAGGGGCGAAATGATTGTGGAAATCGGCACGGAAGTTTATGGAGGAATGGTAGTCGGAGAGCGCAACCGTACAGGCGATATGGATGTCAATATTACCAAGGAAAAGAAGTTAACGAATATGCGCGCATCCACATCCGATGCCACAATAATTTTAAGGCCGCCGCGAGTTTTGTCTCTGGATCAGGCCATTGAATTTATTTCTGAAAATGAACTGGTGGAAGTAACCCCGCAAAGCGTGCGCCTGCGGAAAATGGAACTGGATGCGACAAAACGTCTGCAGAAAAGCCGCAAAGAAGAATAATATATATTCCGTCAATCCGAAGAATGCCGAAATCCGGAAAGAAACCGGGTGTCCGACTGAATATTTTGGACATAACACATTAAGATTCATTATATTAAACCGATATGATCTCTGAAATTTCAGAAAACTTTTACCGCATAACTTTGCGCATGCCGTATCGTCTGAAACACGTGAACGCCTATCTATTCGTTCACGGCAGGGAACTGGCGCTTTTTGACACAGGCTTCAATATGCCCGGCTGTTTTGAAACGCTGGAAAAAGATCTGAAAAGCGCGGGCTTAAGCATCCATGACATCAGACATATTTTCTTGACTCATGTACATACGGACCATTGCAGCATGGCCGGTTTGCTGCAAAAAAAGGCAGGCGCGAAAATTTATCTTTCCTCCGCGGCTTTCGAAGAATATCAGCATTTTCGTCAAGCTGATCCTGCAGTGAGGCAATTAAAGAAATTCTATTTAAGTCAAGGCATGCCTGCCCATCAAATTGACCTTATAATCGAAGAATATGAAGATATGCGGAGCATAATTACCGAATTTAATGCCGATATTTTTTTGCAGAACAATGAATTCCGCGAATTCGGCGACTGGAAATTTGAAGTCATCTTCACTTCCGGACATGCCGCCGGCCATGTTTGTTTTTTCTTCCGAAAGGGAAATTTCCTTCTGGCCGGTGATCACATTCTGCCTTACATAACGCCGATTTTGAGTCCTGATATATTCGACGATAATTTTCGCCCGCTGGCGACTTATCTGGATTCTTTAAGCGCAATAGAGAAATTGCCTGTTGTCACTGTATATCCGGGGCATGGCAACGCCTTTATTGATCTAAGGAAAAGAATTGAAGATATAGGTAAGCACCATGAAAAAAGAAAAAGGATCATTCTTGATCGTTTGGGAGCAGAGTCAAAGACAACTTATGCTATTTCTAACGAAATATCCGGCTCGGAGCTATCTGATTTTGAAAAATTAATGGCCTTGAATGAAACCCTTGTCTATTTGATGGAACTCAAAGATGAAGGTGCCATCAAAGAAGATATGGCTGAAAATATCTTGTTTTACAAAAGGATTTAACACGCGGGATAATGGTTGACAGATGTTTCATTATGGTTAATATACGCCGGTTAATTAAACCGTTCTGTTTGGAGATAGCATAATTTGAGCAAACGCCTGCAAAAAGAAATCGAACGCCGCCGCACATTCGGCATTATCAGTCATCCTGACGCCGGTAAAACCACGCTTACAGAAAAGCTTTTGCTTTTCGGCGGAGCTATTCAAATGGCCGGAGCGGTCAAAGCGCGTAAAGCTTCAAAGCACGCTTTGAGCGACTGGATGGCCATTGAAAAAGACCGCGGCATTTCTGTCACTTCATCGGTCATGAAATTCGAATACGCGGATTGCGAAATAAATCTTCTGGACACGCCAGGCCATCAGGACTTTTCGGAAGACACTTATCGCGTACTTACCGCAGTGGACAGCGCGCTAATGGTTATTGACGGCGCCAAAGGCGTGGAGACGCAAACCCAGAAACTTATGGAAGTCTGCCGTCTGCGCAATACGCCGATTATAACTTTTATCAACAAACTCGATCGAGATAGTCTGTCTCCGCTGGATATTCTGGCGGATATCGAAGACAAACTGCAGATTGAATGCTCGCCTTTGTCCTGGCCTATTGGTATGGGAAAACGCTTCAAAGGCGTTTATAATATTTATGATAAGAAGCTGCATCTGTTCACACCGGGAAAAGCAAAGCGTTCGGAAGGAGGAGTTATCATTAATGATTTATCCGATCCGCTTCTCGATGAATTATTAGGAAGTCAGGCTGGCGAACTGCGTGAGGAAATCGCCCTGCTGGAAGGAGCGGCTAATCCTTTTGATCTCAAGGAATATTTAAAAGCGAGCCAGACGCCGGTATTCTTCGGCAGCGCTATTAACAATTTCGGCGTTAAGGAACTTCTCGACGCTTTCGTTGAAATCGCTCCGCCGCCTGTCGCCCGCCCGACAACGACAAGAAATGTTGACCCCGATGAAGATGATTTTTCCGGCTTTGTTTTTAAAATCCAGGCCAACATGGATCCGGCGCACCGCGACCGTATTGCTTTTATGCGGATTTGCTCGGGACAATTTCAGCGCGGCATGCGCGTTATTCATCACCGTATCGGCAAGGAAGTGTCTCTCGCCAATGCCACAATTTTTATGGCGCAGGACCGCTCTAATATCGAAGAGGCATATTCGGGCGATATCATCGGCATTCATAATCACGGCACGATTAAGATCGGCGATACTTTCACGCAGAAAGAACCTCTCAAATTCATCGGCATTCCGCATTTCGCACCGGAGCATTTCTGCCGCGTGCGGCTTAAAGATCCCCTGCGGATGAAACATCTGCAAAAGGGACTGACTCAGCTCTCTGAAGAAGGCGCTATTCAGGTTTTTAAACCTCTTTGGGGCTCAGATAATATTCTGGGCGCGGTAGGTGCTCTGCAATTTGATGTGACGATGTCGCGTCTAAAAGACGAATACAGCGTTTACGCCGATTATGAAAAAACCGATTATGCCGCCGCCCGCTGGGTGACCTGCGACGACCCCAAAGTAATGGAAGATTTTCAGAAGAAACACCAGACCAATCTTGCCCTGGACACTGAAGGGAATCTTGTTTATCTGGCATTAAGCGATTGGCGCCTCACACATACCATGGAAGAATGGCCAAAAGTTAAATTCCTTAAGACAATGGAAAAGAACTGATATCAATTCGCTGGTGATTACAATTTCGTTAGTGCCAATTGCCGGTAAGGCATGACTGCTTATTCATTATGTTCATCTCTGCGCGATGCCCTTGTGGTCATTGATTTTCTTAGATTTAGAATCGATACCGCTTCTAAATCAGAGATGATATCGAGGCGGCAAGGAGGAAGATCCGCAGGCGTATATGAACATACGCTGAGGATGCCGACGACGCAGCCAACAAAGATAGCGCTTTGATTTAGAAGTGGTGAAAAATATTAATTGAAGTTTTTACCGATTTAACGTAACTGGTTTTTCAAGAACATTAAAGAAAATAATGATCCGAAAAAAGGGAGGCCGTTTAGCCCACAGTTTCCATTGTTTTTTCGGGGCATAAAAAAATAACCCCACGTATTAAAAGGAGACAAACAATGAGTAACGCAAGCGGAACTAAAATAACGGATATTAAAATAAATCCCGATAACCTTTATAAGGAAGAATCATTCACCGACCTGACCTTTGCCACGATCAGGCGTCTCACACCCATCAAGGTTGACGGTTCGATTGACGAAAGCAGAGAAACCATTTTTACCGGCATGACCCAACTTATGTCACCCAATGGCCCAATCCCGGTTCAGTGTCTTATTGAAGGTGTAAAAAACTTGAGCGAAGCGGCGGCTAAATTACCTGAAGCAATTGAAAAAACAGTTCAGGCGATGGTTGCCGAAGCGGAAGAAATGAGGCGTCAGGATGCATCGAAAATTATCATGCCCGGCCAGTAAAAATTAAGGAATTAATGTAAATTGTTTACCGCACCTTCTACTGTTTTAAGTCGGGTCAAAAAATCGATCAAACCAGCAGGATAGAGATGTCTTGTTTCAGTGACGAATATTCTTGATATTACACCTTAATTTCGGTAAGCAAATATAATATTTTTATCAGGGGTAAAATGATGCCGAAAAACACCAAAAAAAATGATCTGGCTGGCTTAACTCTACTGGGAAAACCGGCCAGACCAGTGCGCAAGCTGGAGACGTTTCCCAATCACAATAATAACCGCGATTATGTGGTTACCCTGGAAACCGAAGAATTTACCTGCGCTTGTCCCAAGACAGGCCAACCTGATTTTGCAAAAATTAAAATCCAATATGTCCCGGATAAGAAAATTATCGAATCCAAATCCTTAAAATTGTATTTGTGGTCTTTTCGCGATGATGGCGTTTTCCATGAACACGTCACTAATATAATTCTTGATGACCTGGTCGCCGCGCTTGGGCCGCGCCGGTGCTCGGTGCGCGCGGAATTTGCCATGCGCGGAGGCATCGGAATAATTGTTGAGGCTGAATATAAAAAATAATTCACCGGTCATTTTAAATCACAATACTTTGTTGTAATCGGAGAGCGCAGCGTCAAGATCACCAGGTGTTTCTTTTCTTTATTGACGGAGCCTTTGGTTTCAAAGCTTAAATCTTTCTTCTATCAATCACCCGGCTGGCTTTGCCTTCTGAGCGCTGGATGGTTTTGGGTTCCACCAGTTTGACCTTTGCGGTAATGCCCAGATAATCCTTCATGTCTTTCTTCAGTTGCCCCTCCAGCTTCTGGAGTGCCTTGACTTCATCGGCATTAGCGAACTGTGTTTCTGTCAGCTCTACCTGAACCTCGAGTGTATCGAGCGTGCCTTCGCGGTCCACGATGAGCTGATAGTGAGGCTCCAGCCCTTCGATACCTACCATCACCGCTTCGATCTGCGAGGGAAAGACATTTACGCCACGGATGATGAGCATGTCGTCGCTGCGCCCCATGACGCGTCCCATCCGGTTGAGTGTCCGCCCGCAGCAGCAGGGCTCGGGATTCAAACGGGCAATATCGCGCGTCCGGTAACGGATGAGCGGGACGGCTTCCTTGGTGAGTGTTGTGAAAACCAGTTCTCCTTCTTCGCCGGCGGCGAGCACTTCGCCGGTTTTTGGATTTATGGTTTCCACCAGAAAATGATCTTCAAAGATGTGCATGCCGTCGCGCACCTCGGTACATTCCATCGCCACTCCCGGGCCCATGATTTCGGAAAGACCGTAAATATTCATCGCCGTGATGTTGAGCGTTTTTTCAATTTCTCCGCGCATCTTTTCGCTCCATGGTTCCGCGCCGAAAATTCCCACGCGAAGCGCCAACGCACGCATGTCCACGCCCATTGCCCGTCCCTGTTCGGCCAGATTGAGAGCATAAGACGGCGTACAGCAGATAGCGGTCGGCCGGAAGTCCTGCAAAATCATGATCTGACGTTTGGTATTGCCGCCGGACATCGGAATCACACTGGCGCCGATTTTTTCCGCGCCGTAATGAGCGCCCAGCCCCCCGGTGAACAGGCCATAGCCGTAAGCGTTATGAATAATGTCGTTCTTGGTAAGACCCGCAGCCACAAAGCAGCGCCCCATCAATTCCGCCCATATTTCAATATCGCGTTTTGTATAGCCGGCCACAGTGGACGCGCCGGTTGTGCCCGATGAGGCGTGCAGGCGGACGACATTGCTCATCGGCGTGGCGAATAATCCGAAGGGATAATTATCACGTAAATCCTGTTTGGTAGTAAAGGGGAAGCGCTTAAGATCGTTAAGTGTTTTTAGATTATCGGGCGTGACGCCCGCATCATCGAACGACTTTTTATAGAAACCGACGTTACTATAAACCCGTGAGGCAACCTGTTGAAGTCTTTTGAGTTGCAGCGCTTCCAGGGCTTCCCGGGGCAGAGTTTCAAATTCTTCATTGTAGATCATGATTTGCAGTTCTCCTGAGTCATAATTACTTGTGCTTCTATAGCATAAACTGAATTCAATGCCAAACGAAAGCTGGTAGCGAAGCCAAAACCATGACTGGTTAAGAATCAGGAGAATAATTTGTGGAGCACAGCACGCCACTTACTTCTGATTTTTTCATAAAGATTCAATTGCTTTCCAAAAATCCCAATTCCTGTAAAATTTCTCTAGCCCGCGGGGCTTCCTCGGCTTTTACCAGCAGGCGGGCATAAGCTCCCGCCCACATGATTAGAGTTGGGTTTTCCCCCTCAAAAAAATAAGTTATGCCTTCGCCATCAAGGACAGATTTTATAAATGCAATATCACTTTGCCGATATGTGGAATAAATTTCAACGAGATCGACATAACTTACTGCTTCCTTAAGTTCCGGAGGCTGTTCGGCAATCAGATCAGCGCCGCAATCGGCGCACTTATAAAAACCTTCCCTGTATTCGCTTTTGCATTTGGGGCAAAACATAATATTATTCTTTCATTTCTATATAGGGTTGAAGCATGTCCACCGCGGCGGATCTGCTTCAACCTTAAAAGACAGATATTATCAATACTCCGTGTAAATCTTTCTTCACGGTTTACGGAAGATAAACGCCTGTTCCTATAAAATAGTTCGTTCCAGGAATCCATTCAACATAACCAAGTTTTTTCTGTTCATCTTTCACACCGGGTTTAAGCCAATAATATTCAACAAAACCGCCTCCTTTTTTTGCCGCGGCGATTAATTCACGAATGACATATTTTCCTTTTGCATCTTTATGATCATAAAGATTCTTGCCCTGCAAATCTTTTTGTGTTGCAAGAACAATATTAACACCATTGAAGTCGTAAGCATAAAAATATCCCGAGTTATCCCTATAAAACCGCATGGGACTAATAAAGGCGCGGATCAGGGCAATGCGTTTATCTTCGGACTTTACATCTTTCAGAACTTCACCTAATCCCGATGCGGTCGCATGCACAATCGTTTTTGCTATTTCCTTATCGCATTCGAGAGATGTGTCGTTACTTGCTTTTGCAAAACAAGCATCTGCATAAATCATTGTAAGTGTTAAGAAAAATAAGGTTGCAAGCAATATAGTTGGTCTGATCATTCCACAATTTCGAAAATATTTCTTAATCATAACAATTCCTCCTCATAATGATCGATAATGTTGATTGGAATACAATGAAAAATTTTCAACGCTCTTAAAATAATCTATATTCAAGCCGCCTTAGCAACACAAATTCGGTAATGAAGATAAGCAACGAAACCTTCATGCATTGCGTTCCATTGTTGTCCATGCACACCGATCTCCCGATTTATTTGTTTATCTATATCCATCTGCATCCCTGCCAAATAGTTAATAATATAATAATAGCATAGAAAGCATGTGTGTCAACAGGAACCGATCCATAAGAACTATTGACGGATCAATTATCTCCGGCTAAAATAGCTATAAACAAAAATGATTTGATTTGAAGATGAAGAATAAATGAAAATATTATTTTGTTTTTTACTTACTATTTGTTTAATTGCCGTAAGCGGAGAAACGATCCAGGCAAAAGATCAAAAAAACGCTATAAAAGAAGGAGAGAAAACTATGGAAATATCAAGTTCGTCGTTTAACCATGAAGGTATGATTGCGGCAAAATACACATGCGACGGCCAGAATATTTCACCTCCGCTTTTCTGGATCGGCGCGCCGGAAAAAACTAAGAGCTTCTCGCTTATCTGTGATGATCCCGACGCACCAGGGGGCACTTGGGTGCACTGGGTAATTTATGACATGCCTGTCACTATTAATTCTCTAACGGAAAAAGTTTCGCGGCAGGAAGAAATCACGGGACTGGGGAAGAACGGCAAAAACAGTTCCGGGCGTTATGGTTACGATGGCCCCTGTCCGCCCGGTGACACACACCGATACTATTTTAAATTATACGCTCTGGATACAATGTTGAATTTTAAAGCAGGGTTGACAAAAGACGAACTGCTCAAAGCAATGAAGGGGCACGTGCTGGCGGAAGCGTATCTGATGGGGAAATACAAGAGATAATTCACTCCAGGCGGCTCCGATTTTACGGCGATTCCCCCCCCGGGCAACGCCGCATTCCGTATCTTTAGCCCTGAGAAAATGCAATACTTCAATCTCATAAGTTTTCCTTAAATTTCATCAACATCTCAACGGTAAAAGTAAAAAGTGAATCCCGAGAAATGAGACTTTGAATAAATATTACATTATTTCTTTTCAGTGAGGAAAATTTTTTCAATCCGGCGGCGGTCAATTTTGCCGGTGGCTGTTCTACCTATCGAGGAAACAATTTTAACACGGCGGGGAACTGCGCAAGGTTCCAGCATATCCATTAAAAGCTTCTTCAAGTGAGTTTTCGTCAGGTCGCAGGCAACAACTGCCGCGATAACGCTTTCTCTCCCTTTGTCAGTTGGAAACGCCACAACAACAGCATCGCTGACCGCAGGCAATGTTTTTATTTTATTCTGGACATCCAGCAAATCAACTCTTTTTCCGGCAACCTTAACAATACCATCGGCTCTGCCAAGAAGAACAAAACGGTTTTCTTTGTCTTCACTAGCTTCATCTCCGGTTGGACAGAAGCCGTCGGGATCACGCTCCATTTCAGGAGACGTAAAATCGGACTTAACGGAAAGTCTGCTGCCCGCCAACTTCCAGGACAGGATGTCAAATGGCTCCCAACTGTCCGTATTTTCGCTGATAGAACGCGAAGCTATGCCGCCGGTCTCCGTAGAGCCATAGATTTCCGTTATTCCCAATCCCGTTTTTTTATAGAAATGCAAACCATCGGAACGATCCAGCGGGCCGGAAGAAGAAAAAGCTACCTTTAGAGAAGGAAGCAGCAAGTTATCAACTTTCAGGGCGCGGTAATGAATGGGCACGCTGACCAGTACAGAGGCCTTATGCTTTTTGGTTACGGAAATGATTTCCTGCGGGAAAGTGTAAATATCCGGCAATACACACGCATGAGCTACAAAGGGAACCAGAACAGAAAAAAGCAACCCATAAATATGATAAGGAGGAACGGTGGCAACAAAAATATCTTGATCGGACAGAAAAAATTTTTTCTTCAAATAAAAAGCTTCCGCAAATAAATTGCGGGGAGATTTGGACCATACTCTGGGCTTGCCGGTTGATCCCCCAGTAAAAAGACATAAAAACGGCTCATCCGGATCGCGGATTAATTCAGTCCTGTTGTTTTCTGCCGCGGCTGGAAGCGGCATAATTGTTTCCACTCCGGCCGGCATTTCTTCGGGATGATCGGCTATGGCAAAGTTAAAACCTGTGGCATCATGCATCTCCGTTATGGCATGTGCGGAAAAAGAATAAGGCAAAATCAATTTGCAGGAACCGGCAAGCGAGGCCAGCACGCAAGCAGCAGTAACCGCCTTGTTCACGGTGCAAAGGCAAAGGACTTTCTCCTGACCGCGTCGCGCTAAAGTTTTTTTCAGGCCGGCGGCTAATTCAAACACATCGCCGTAACTGTATCCTGAAAAAATAAATTCTTTCTGACAAACGACTTTGGACGGCGCCAGAGTTTTTTTATATAAACGGATAAAGGATTCTTCTTTTATATCGGTCATGTTCCGGTAATTTATTAAATTATTATTTTCTTATTTACCGTAAAAAAAGAAAAATATCACTTATTTTAAAAAGAAACACATTTCTTGTTGACTTCTATGCGGTTTTTTCATTAGCTTATGGAAAAATTTTCTAAAAGTTGCCCATGCTTAACATTGATATCGACAGTTTGATTCCGCATCGTGATAAAATAAAGATTATCAATGGCATTATTGAAATAAATGAAAACTCTGCCATCAGCGCCGCGATTGTAAATCCTGATTGGCCTCTTTATAACGAAGACTCGGTAAATTCACTGGTTTTAATCGAGGCCATTGCTCAAACGGCGGCGATTGTTGAGGGACACAGGAGAAAACAACGGGGAAAATCAGGTGTTAAAGGATGGCTTGTAGGCATCAAGAGCGCCGAATTTACTGTAGAGAAAATACCGGTAAACACAAATTTAATAATCCTGATTACGAACAAGTATTCTATTGATAATTATGGAGTGATAGAAGGAACAGTTAAAACCGGCGAAAAAGTTTTGGCCACAGTCACTCTTCAGGCCCTGCGCCTGAATGAAGACAACAAGTAATATTTTTAAGGAGCCCCGTAAATGGATGAGAAAAAAACAGCGATAATCACAGGCGCAAGCCGCGGCATCGGTCGCGCCACAGCCGTGGAACTCGCTAAATCCGGATATTTTGTAATTATAAACTTTAAGTCCAACGAAGCAGCGGCGGCAGAAACATTAAATCTTGTACAATGCGCCGGTGGAGCCGGAGAAATTTCTCAATTTGATGTTGCCGATAATGCCCGGACTAAAGACGCTGTCAAAGCGATTATTGAACGTCATAAAAACATTCAAGTCCTTGTTAACAACGCCGGAATAAACGCCGATGGCCTTTTTATGTTATTGGGCGAAGAAGAATGGGACAGCGTCATCAATACAAGCCTGAAAGGTTTTTATAACATCACGAAACCTTTGTTACGCGAGATGGTAAGACATAAATGCGGCTCCATAGTTTCCGTTTCCTCTCTTTCGGCATTGATGCCTAATCGAGGGCAGGCAAATTATGCCGCAGCCAAAGCGGGAATAATTGCCGCCTCCCGCTCGCTGGCCACAGAAGTGGCGCGTTTTGGCATTCGCGTTAATGTTGTTGCCCCGGGTTTAATTGAAACCGATATGATCAAGGACGCGCCGGTTGCCGAAATCAAAAAAATGATCCCCATGGCTCGTTTAGGCAAACCGGAAGAAGTGGCAAACGTCATTCGTTTTTTGTGTTCAAATGACGCCTCTTATATTACCGGACAGGTAATAGGCATTAATGGCGGAATATGCTGATGAAAACTTACCGCAATTTATTTAATTTTGTTTGCATCATTGTCGGGGTCCTTTTTGTCTTAAATCCGCTAATTTACGCCGGAACGGACGCTTTTGAGAAATTGCGTAAAGAATCAGCCAATATCAAAACACTTCAGGCCAATTTCGTACAAAAAAAATCCATGAAAATTTTATCCAGACCTCTCGTCTCGGATGGCCGTTTTTATTATATCGCTCCCGATTCTTTCCGCTGGGAATACGTCAAACCTGTAAAAAGCATCGTCATTGCCCATAAAAATAGCACGAAACGCTACGTTTATTCCGACGGAAAAATGGTGGAAGATAAAATGGGCGGCGCGCAGGCAATGAAGATCGTGCTGAACGAAATCGCCGGCTGGATTAATGGCAGATTCGATCAAAATCCGTCATTTACAGCAACCATCCATGGAGGAACAAATACTATGATAACTCTAACTCCTGCGGGACAAAGCATGGCCGGCATGATTGAAAAAATCGAGATTGTCCTTTCCAGGGAAGCTGCAACTGTCAAGTCTGTAAAGATTATCGAGGATGCCAATTCCTTCACTCAGATAAATTTCCAAAATGTTAAAATCAATAAGTCGATTAATCCCTCGGTATTTCAGGATGTGAAATGAAAGGCATACTTTTTTTAATATTATCCATTTTTCTTTTCTCCTGCCAGACACTGCCATTGATTAATTCGCCTGTTTCTTCAGTCAATCAAAAAGCATTAACGTGTCCTGCTCCTTTTTTAAAAGAAAAATACCGGCTGGTGCACACCATAGAAACACGTATGCCAGGCGACACGCGAAGTACAATTATCGGTGTAACTTTGGCTGATCCTTCCACCCGCTCTGTCTCCTGCGCTGTTATGACCGCGGAAGGAATGACGCTGTTTGAAGCCGAGTCCGAACCGGGCGCGTTTAAAGTAAATCGGGCTCTGCCCCCTTTCGATTCCGCCGATTTTGCGAAAAATATGATTGACGATATTAAGCTGATTTTTTTTGTGCCGGAAGGAAAACTCCAGACTAAAGGCAATCTTCCCGACGGAGCAACTGTTTGCCGCTACAGCAAAGAAAACGGGGGTTGGATAGACGTAATAGCGGATAAATCGAAAAGAATGGAAATAAAACGCTACTCATCCTCTGGAATTTTGAGGCGACAGATCAGGTTTAACAAAACAGCGGGAAATATTTATCAGCACATTGAACTGCAGGCAAATGAACAATTTAATTATTCGTTGTTGATGACCCTAATCGAAGCCCAACCGGTAAAAAGTAAGTTACTCCGAACAAAATCATCCGGGAACACGCAAAGATGAAAAATCCCGCAGAAGGTAAAAATATTGTTATCATCGGCTCCGGTATAGGCGGACTGAGCGCGGGCATTATTTTATCGCTTTTAAATTTTCGGGTAACTATTGTGGAAAAAAATCCGCTACCCGGCGGGTTGATGCGTTCTTACCGTCGTTCGGGATTGGATTGTCCTGTCGGCGTTCATTACGTCGGCGCTCTAGGTAAAAAAGAACCGTTAGGCAAAATGTTCCATATTCTGGGAATACCGGTTGATGAACTGTTTATCCCCATGGGACAGGAAGGCATTATTGATCGTTATATTTTTGATGATTTGATTTTTGATTTGCCCACAGGCATTGACGCCATGGAAACGAAGCTGCAAAACGCTTTCCCCAACGACACGGCAGCTCTGAACATCGTTATGAAAAATTTACGCGATATTTCCCTACGCATGATGGAACCTTCTTTTTTGCTTAATCAGGGCGATCCCTTTCAAAACATGGACTTTTATCAACCCATGGGAGAATTATTGGATAATTATCAGGCTTCCGCGGGATTTCGAGCGATATTGTCCGTGCCCTGTCAGCTTATCGGCGTGCCGCTTGATGATTGCCCGGTAATTTTCCATCATATAGTTTTAGCCAGCTATTTGTTTTCTTCGTGGAAGCTAAAGGAAAACGGCAGGAAAATGACAGATTTTTTTGTGCGGCGTTTTCAGGAACTTGGGGGAATGCTTATCCTTAACAATGGCGTTAAAAAAATATCTCTGGTTGCAGGAAAAGTGACGGGTGTAATGTTGGAATCAGGAACTAATCTTCCGGCTGACGCCGTTGTTGCCGCCATACATCCGAAAATATTACTTAAATTACTGGACGAGAATGCTTTGCGCGATTCTTACCGCAGGCGCATACTCGGACTGAAAGAAACGGAAGGCGTTATCGCGGTCAACGTAAGCGTAAATGCCAAGGTGCATCCTGAAATTAATCACAATATTTACCGGCTCCATAAAGATGAAAACGGTGTTATCAAAGATGGAGTGTTTTACCAATTACGCAGCGCCAATTCCGGGGAATCCAATTTACTTTCTATTATTACGAAATCATTGTATAATGGATGGAGCCGATGGGAAAATACGGCTTCCGGCCGGCGCGGCAAAGATTATGAAGAAAAGAAATTGAGCATCGCGAAGGCTTTGCTTCAAAAAGCGGAAGAAATTTTTGGAAACCTGAAAGACGCTCAGATACTGGATGTATATACACCTCTTACCGTACGGGACTATGTAAATTCTCCCGAAGGTTCCTGTTATGGAGCAATGCGTTCGTCGCGTCAATTGCTCAAGGTAGTTTCGTTAAATAATATTCCTATTCCCGGCCTTTGTCTGGCGGGACAAAACGCTATAGCTCCGGGAGTCATGGGCTGCATGCTCGGTTCTTTTAACGCGGCCAGACAAATCATCGGCAACAAAAGGTTTGTTCAGGAAATCAAGTGGGATACATAATAAATATAAATTATTGAAAAGTAATGTAATATTTGTTAAAAGCGACAAAATTAAGTCAGAAAGTTAAATTAGAGAATATGACACGTCAGGAAATTGAACGCGAAGTAAAAAATGTTTTTCAGCGTGAGTTTGAAATCGAAAATCCCATTATGGATGCCGACCTGCGGGAAACATACGAATTCGACAGCATTGATGCTATCGAACTTTTACTGGCGATCGAAAATTTTCTGGGTACGGAAATCAGCCAGGAAGAAAAAAAGCAAGCCATAAATATCCGCACGATAAATCAGATTTGCGACTATATTGAAAAGATCGCGAAAAAACGAAACCTTCTATCACCGGCATAAAATAATTATGGAACGCAGAGTTGTAATCACAGGGTCTTCGGCTATTACACCTATTGGTCACGGAAAGGATCAAATAGTCAAAAGCCTTTTAAATGGAGTTTCCGGAATAAAGCCGCTGCGCGAAGATGAATTAATCGGCCGCTATATTCACTCCCGTGTTTATGGAACGGTAGATTATCCCATGGAATATGATTTTAAAAGAAATCACCGCAAAACCATGGGGCCGGTCTCTTATTATGCCTGCCAGGTCGCCAAAGAAGTTCTTGAGCAATCCGAGCTTACCGAGGATTTTATCACGTCCGGAAGGCTGGGGGTGGCATTCGGTTCTATTCACGGTTCTCCGACAGTGCAGAGAAATATTTACCGCATTTTTTTCGAATCCAGGGAAAATTCGGAACATCAGGGAATAGGGGCCGTTGATTATTTGAAATCAATGGTTCATACAACGGCCGTTAATATCACAAAAATGTTTGGCATTACCGGCCGCGTAATATCTTCAGGAACCGCCTGCACCACAAGCTCCCAGTCTATAGGTTACGGCTATGAATCCGTCAAGTTCGGGATGCAGGACGCCATGCTTTGCGGCGGTGCCGATGAATACGATACAATTACAGTGGCTGTTTTCGATAATCTGCTGGCATGTTCCACAGCATTCAATTCCGAACCTCACAAAACGCCACGTCCGTTTGACAAATCTCGCGACGGGCTTGTTGTGGGCGAAGGCGCCGGCGCGGTAATGCTCGAAGAGTATGAATTTGCCAAAAAGCGCGGCGCGAATATTCTGGCCGAAGTCATCGGGTTTGCCTGCAATAACAATGGCGGCGATATGATTTTGCCGAATTTAACAGGCATAACCAATACACTTAAGCTCGGTGTGGAAAGCGCGGGCGTTAACCCTCAGGATATTGACTTAATCAGCGCCCATGCCACCGCCACAAAGATGGGCGATATAATTGAAGCACAAGCCATCAATACCGTCTTTGGTAACAATCCTTATGTTCTGGGTTTAAAAAGTTATACCGGCCATACCATGGCCGCCTGCGGCGCCATCGAAACAATTATGTCTCTGTACATGATGCAGGAGGGATTTATCGCGCCGACATTGAATCTGGAAGAAATTGATGAACGCTGCTCGATGATCAAGCACGTGCAGAAAATATTGCAAGAGCCGGTAACAACGGCAGCCATACAAAATTTCGCCTTTGGCGGTGTCAATACCATCTTAATGATAAGAAAATTCTCCTGAGATTAAAATGTCCCTTGCTCGATTTTTTCATTATATTATTGATTTTTCCATAACATTAACTTTGTGGTGTTATTTTCTTTTCGGTTATCTGTTTATTTTGCCATTTTTATATATACCCGCTTATATTTTCGCGGAGAGCCGCACCACTGCGTTTCAAAATTTAAACCACGTTCATTTGAAATGCTTCTTTGGATTGACACGGCTGCTTATTCCGCGTACAAAATTTGAAATTCCCGACGATGTGCGGGAAATCCATTCATCTATTATTATCTGTAATCATCTGTCCTATCTTGATCCTATTTTGCTGATATCTCTTTTTCAACGGCAGCAAACTATAATAAAGCATACTTTTTTCAAAGTTCCCATCTTCGGCTGGCTGTTAAGAAATTCCGGATATATTTCTTCGGGAGCCAGCGATATGCTTGGACCAGCCATGATAAATAATCTGGAGGATATAAAAAAACATCTGGCATCAGGAGGAATAGTGTTTGTGTTCCCCGAAGGAACCAGAAGCCGCAACGGAAAGCTCGCCCCTTTCAACAAGGGCGTGTTTACTATTGCCCGTTACTGCAATGCTCCGCTGAAACTTATTTTAATTACCGGAACCAATAAACTATTTCAGCCCGGTCATTCCCTGTTTAACACTCACGATTACAATCAAATTCAATTGGAATTAATCGGCTCTTTGGAGCCGGACTACAAGAGCAACTCTTTTTCCATTTCCGCTGTTGCCGATCAAGCCATAAGTATTTTTGAAAAAAAATCGCAAACATAAAACCCGGGAAGACCGGTACGCCGGTCCCGGTTTAATTATTAGCAAACTAAATTGGGTGATCATGTCATAAAATTACAGGAAGCAATTTAAAATCGCAGAAGCGTAATGAAGCTTTCATGCCATATCGCTTTGCTTATAATTATCACCTTGAAGATAATAGCTCCCATTAAGGTATGATGCGCTTCCCTTTCAAAAACCTCGTTTGGTCTTTTGTTAATTTAATGGCAACATATCCGGCATTGACAGTGATACTCTCTATATGAAATAAAACCATTCATTAACATTCTTTCGGAGAAATGAATTGCAAAGCGCAATGCAATATATTCGACAAATTAACAAAATTATTGATCATTCAATGATTGCGGATTATTACAATATTATTAGCCTGATCAAGGACATTGAAAAAAATAGATTTAATGATAAATCCGCTTCTTTCAATAAATTGAACAGACTGAAAAGAATCTTCACCGTTTCCAATAGACGTTATCATCAGCGGGCGCTAAGCATCCCCCCGCTCAAATTTTCACAAGACTTGCCTATATCTGCAAAGAAACAGGATATTATTGATAGCATTAAAAACAATCAAGTCACCATTATTACAGGTGAAACCGGATCGGGAAAGACAACGCAAATTCCCAAAATGTGTCTTATGGCCGGTTGCGGCCTGAGGGGAATGATTGGCCTTACCCAGCCGCGGCGCATCGCTGCTGTTAGCATTGCCCATCGTATTGCGGCGGAACTTGGTGAAGAATGCGGTAAATCTATCGCCTATAAAATCCGCTTCGAAGAGAAAAGCTCAACTGAACCGCTGATTAAAGTTATGACCGATGGAATTCTGCTTGCGGAAACAGTTAGAGACCATGACTTGCTGACCTATGATACCATTATCGTGGATGAAGCTCACGAACGCAGCCTGAACATTGATTTTATTTTAGGTTATTTGCGAACTCTCCTTGCCAAAAGAAAAGAATTAAAAGTAATCATCACCTCAGCAACGATTGATACGACAAAATTTTCCGAGGCTTTTAATAACGCCCCGGTAATCAAAGTTTCCGGTCGGATGTACCCGGTGGAAGTCCGCTACCGGCCGGTTGATCCGGTCAAAGAAGAAAAAGGGGAAACAACATACATTGATGAGTCCGTTGCCTGCGTGGAGAATTTACAGAAAGAAAGGCGTTATGAAGATATTTTGATTTTTATGCCCACCGAACAGGATATTCGGGAAACCTGTGGTCTTTTAACTAAAAAATGCACAGGCCTGATTCTGCCTTTATACGCACGTCTTTCCGGCTCTCAACAAAA
The DNA here is from genome assembly GCA_049523355.1 of Smithella sp. GTDB lineage: Bacteria > Desulfobacterota > Syntrophia > Syntrophales > Smithellaceae > Smithella. Next base: position 41,808 of record JBEKMY010000018.1, read on the forward strand.
ACTTATTTTTGCCTCAGCCTCTCAGCAAAAAATTATTGTAGCTACAAATATCGCGGAAACGTCCCTAACAATTCCCGGGATCAAATATGTAATTGACGCAGGTCTTGCGCGAATACTGGAATATAATCCCCGAAGCCAGACCACCGGCCTGCCGATAAAACCTATTTCAAGAAGCAGCGCCGAACAAAGAAAAGGACGATGCGGCCGGGTGCAAAACGGTATTTGTATCAGGCTTTATTCACAGGAAGATTTCTCTGCAAAGCCTCTTTACACACCGCCGGAGATAATGCGTTCAAATCTGGCCGGCGTTATTCTGCGAATGCTTTCCTTAAAACTAGGCTCGGTCACTTCGTTCCCCTTTATTGACAGGCCTCAACCCAAAAACATCCGCGACGGCATTGATATTTTGCGCGATTTAGGAGCGCTGATCAAAGACAATGGCTCCGAAGAAACAAATCATTACAAATTGACTGAAGTTGGCCTGACGATGGCTCAGTTCCCGCTCGATCCCAGAGTTTCCCGAATGCTGATCGAAGCGCAAAAAGAAGAATGCGTAAACGAGATTGCCGTCATTGCCGCCGCGTTAAGTATTCAGGATCCGCGCGAACGGCCATATGATAAAACTGATCAGGCCTCAACGGCTCATGCTCTCTTTCATCATGTCGAATCGGACTTTTTAACCTATCTTAACATCTGGAATCGCTATCATGGTTCGCTGGAACACCTGCCGACACAAAGCAAACAGAGAAAATTCTGCCGTGATCATTTTCTTTCCTACAAGAGAATGATTGAATGGCGTGATATCTATCACCAAATACTGGATATTATCGGCGGAAAAGACAAAACGGCAAAAAGTAAAAAACAACTCAAGATCGAAATAAACCAGGATATTGCCGATAAAATTCATCGCTGCATTCTGAGCGGTTATCTTTCCAATATTGCTCAAAAAAAGGAAAAAAACTTTTACAATGCGGCCAAGAGCAGAGCTGTGATGATTTACCCCGGTTCCGGTTTATTTAATCGCGCGGGCAACTGGATAGTGGCGGCAGAAATAAGCATGACCTCGCGAGTTTTTGCCCGCAATATTGCCAATATAAAAAGCGAATGGCTGGAGAAACTGGGCAAAGACAATTGCCGCTATACTTACGCTGCCGCCCATTGGGAGAAAAATCGCGGGCAGGTTGTTGCCTTGGAAAAAGTAACACTTTTTGGTTTGACCATTGTGGAACAACGATCTGTTTCTTATGAAAGAATTAATCCGGAGGAGGCCAAATCAATATTTATCCGCGAAGCTCTCGTTACCGGAGAGGTTTCCCGCAGGATTCCCTTTCTGGAGCATAACTTATCCTTGTGGAATCAAACAAAAGCAATGGAAGAAAAACTGCGCAAACGCGGCATTGTTGTTGATGATGAAACAATCGCCTGTCTTTACGAACGAAGATTGCCGCTGATTTCCGATATCCGGTCTTTACTGAACCTCATTAAAGAAAAAGGCAGCGATGAATTTCTGCGCTTCCGGGAAGAGGATTTGATTGCCCTTGAACCTGATCCTGAAGAAATATCTCAATATCCCGATCAAATAAAAATCGGAGATGCTGCTCTAACCTGCCATTATAATTTTGAGCCGGGCCAAAGTGATGACGGAGTAACAGTAAATGTTCCCCTTGGATTTGTTTCCAGGGCTGCGGAGGAAAATATCGACCGTTACCTGCCTTCATTATTGCAGGAAAAGGCCTTTCACTTATTGAAGTCGCTTCCTAAATCACTGCGTCATAAACTTCCATCGCCTGTCCAAATCGCACAGTTATTACTGGAGCAAAAATCATATTTAAATAAATCTTTGCCGCAGGCTTTGAGCCAACTGCTGCTCGATAAGTACAACATAACAGTTCCCCGCGATGCCTGGGCAATGGATAGACTGCCTGCTCACTTAAATATTCGCTACAGTGTTATAGATGAAGAAGGACATGAAATAAGGAACAGCCGCGATATTAATCTGCTGCAAAAGGAACTTGCCGGCACGATAAATACATCGGCGATGGATAAGATACGACGCTATTGGGAAAAAGACGGAATTACTCACTGGGACTTTGGTGAATTGCCTCAGCAAATTCCTCTCACGGGCATTCAGGGTTTTATCGGTTATGCCTATCCGGCGTTGCATTTGACAGATGATTCTATAAATCTCCGTCTCTTTTCCGATCAAAGAGAAAGCGCCGGCAACCATCTCCGGGGCGTCGCGGCTCTTTATGAAATTCATTTTGCCGACATGTTAAAACAACTCAGAAAGAATGTAACCCTGAACGCCGGAATGAAAGCGATGGCAGCAAATATCGGCAATTATAAACAACTGGAGCAATCAGTCTTCAACAGAGTAAAAAAGGATTTATTTTTTAAGCCCTGGCGTAAGCAGGAAGATTTTATTCAACACGCTGATTCTCTAAATTCCAAAATATTGCAATACGGTCAGGAAGTGCTTGTTTCGATAGTACATGTATTGAAAGTCTTTGACGATACTCATGCTTGCATACACAAACTCACGATGAAGAATACCGGCAATAATCCTGTGTTGAAATTCCTCAAGGACATTCTGACAGAGATGAGGAGCCTTGTGCCGATTAATTTCCCCGAGTTTTATACATTTGACCGCATGAAGGATCTGGCGCGCTATTGCAAAGCGCTTGTTCTGAGGGCTGAGCGTGGGAGCCTTAATCTTGCATCAGCGCAAAAGAAAATACAGGAGATAATGATTTATTCCAGGCAACTGCAACAAATGCTTACACCTGCCATAAATGACTCTATCCCCTTGCATATCGGAATCAAGGAAATCAGTTCATTTAAAGACGATATTTCAGTGGATTACTCAGAAGAGAAAAAAAAGATGATTGAAGAATTATTTTGGATGATTGAAGAATATAAAGTATCTTTGTTCGCACAGGAGCTCAAAACTCCCTACCCTGTATCACCAAAAAAGTTGAATCAGTTGATTGAGGAGATTGAAAAACTTTAGCGGCAGGTATTGTCAGCGCTTGCTTTTCAATGCAAAATATCAATTGACAAGAAAAAACAGCACCCCTATACTCCCACGTGGAAAGCAATACTTTGTAATGTATCTGATACGAAAAATTCGTTTTCACCACCCCGAGTGGCCGTTTATTCAAATGATTACTGAATCATAGAGGAGCAAATATGAATATTGATGAAAAATACAAAAAAGCCGGCGAAGTCATCAGCACAGCAGGAGGAACGCCGCTTCCCGTTAGCGATACCCTTATTAAACTTTTAAAACATTTCATTATGGAAGATGAAGTGGATTTCATCGCCGCCTTTGCCGATAAAAAATCACAGACGATGGAACAGTTAAAGCAATCAAGCGGTTTATCGGAAGAAGAGATCAACAAAAAAGTAAAAAGTCTGGCGGGAAAGGGAGTGATTTTCAATCAACCCAACAGCAAGGGCGTGATGGTTTACAGATTGCTTCCTCTGTTTAATGTCGGAACTTTTGAATACAAATTCATGGGTAAACTGGAGAAAACCGGCAAGGACAAAGAAATAAGTGCATTATTCAGTCAATTGTTTTTGGAGTTGAAGAGCATGGTTCAGGACAACTATGATTTGATTGTGCCCATGCTTATGACCACCCCACCCGTTGACCGAACCGTAACTGTTTTTGAGAACAAACCGAAAAATGAACCCATCAAAATCGTTATAAACAAAAAACTGGAAGGGGCGATAGACAGAATTGTGCCTTCGCAAAAGGTTGAGGAACTCATTCAGAAATTTGATGAGATCGCACTTGGTCATTGTTTCTGCCGTCATTATAAGGACATGCTGGGCACTCCCTGTAAACAGACAGATGAAAGGGAAACTTGTTTTACTTTCGGCAAGTCGGCGCGATTCACTTCCGAACAGGGTTTCACGAGAATGATTTCCAAAAAAGAAGCTCTTGATGTTTTAAAAAGGGCAGAAGAAGCGGGGCTTGTACATAAGGCTTATCATCCGAATTTCGATACGAGCAAGGACGAAACAAGTATTTGCAACTGTTGCCGGTGCTGTTGCGCCAACGGAGTTGATAGCATGATTGCCCCCATAAGCAACGTTACCAATTTTTTATCTTTGGTAAATGAGGAACTCTGTATCGGTTGCGGCACATGCGTGAAACATTGTCATACCTATGCGGCTTATTTGAAAGACAATAAAAAAGCGGGCAGAAAAGAAGAGCTTTGCATCGGATGCGGGGTGTGCGCTCATTTTTGTCCGCAAAACGCTATATCAATGGTTGAAGGCGAAAGAATAGTGAGGATTCCGCCAAAAAGAAAATAAAATATCTGTTAATACATTTCAGGCGGTGCGAGATTGATTTGATTCGATGGGTTCTATCCAGTCATCTGCATTTATTTCACTGCCAACCGATAGTTGCGAGTAATATCTTCCTCAACAAATGTTTCCATTATGTAAAATTTCTTCTATTACTCCGCCCCCCAGAACGCAGTCATTATCATAAAAAACAACGGACTGGCCGGGAGTTATTGCTTCCTGTTCTTCGGCAAATAAAACTCTGATTCCATCATTTGCGAACACTACTTCACAAGCAGCTTCCTTCTTCCGGTATCTGATTTTCGCATACACTTCGTTTGGCCAGGATTGGGCAAGTATGTTCATATCTCCGGCGACAAGTCCCTTCGCTTTTAAGTCTTTCTTATCACCAACAACTATACGGTTTTTTCCGGAATCAATAGAAACAACATAAAGCGGCGTCGCGTGGCTGATACCGAGACCTCCCCGCTGGCCAATAGTGTAAAAAATAATTCCCCGATGTTCTCCCAGAACATTCCCCTGCATATCCACAATCGGACCCTGCTTTATTTTTTGCACCCGACCGGAGATAAACTCCTGATAATTTTTCTGCGTCACAAAACATATATCCTGACTTTCTTGTTTTTCCGCGACAGGAAGGGATGCTTTTTTCGCTAGTTCCCTTACTTCATTCTTAGTCAGAGGGGCGAGGGGAAACAATATATTCTTCATTTTCTCATAAGGTATGACGTAGAGAAAATATGTCTGGTCCTTCTTTTTGTCCTTCGGTTTCTTCAGGCAATAACCATTTTTATTTTTTTCGATGGCCGCATAATGACCTGTTGCCAGGAAATCAAAACCCAGCGTCGTCGCCTTTTCCAGCAGACTTCCAAATTTCAGGTCGCGATTGCAATCAACGCAGGGATTTGGTGTTCTTCCTTTTTTGTATTCGCTGATAAATTTAGAGATGATTTTATCTTCGAGCTGGGACGCATAATCAAAAACATAGTGAGGAATTTTGAGTCTGTCACACACTCTCTTCGCATCATTGATCGCATCGGCTCCGCAACATTTCGCACTGTCTCCTTCTGTCGT
>JBEKMY010000019.1:0-46664 GCA_049523355.1 Smithella sp.
TGTTGACCAAAAGAATAGGGGGCTATAAGCGCAAGGCGGCAGGGGCTGTTTACCGGTTCCAGAGCATTGCAGACAGTAAGTTCCCATCCCAGCGAATTTAAATCGTGTTTATGGTAATCTGCAGTTGAATTAATATAATATTTCATGATCGGCCAAAAAGAAAATTATTTTTTCTCCTTGTTACCATATTTATAAAATTATGCTATTAAATTTAAACATTTTAAAACAAATCGGATAATTAAGAATGAAGCTTTTTGTCAGCAATAGATTAGGAGTTCTTGCGGCGCGATTGGCAAAAAAAATAAAATCGCCTCTGCGGTCGCCGCTTGCGACTGAAACAATAATTGTACAAAGTAAAGGCATGGAAAAATGGCTGTCTTTGGAATTGGCGCAAAGCCTGGGTATTTGCGCCAATTGCCGTTTTCCTTTTCCTCATCATTTTATTGAAGAAGTGTTTAGCGCGTTCATACCGGAATACAAGCCCGATTTGTTTTATGAAGAGGATGTCCTTGCCTGGAAGATAATGGAAATCCTGCCTTCTGTGCAAGGTAAAAAAGATTTTACCGCTGTCCGTAATTATTTAGGTGAGAAACCGGATCAATTAAAACTTTACCAATTGTCGAGGCGGATTGCCAATCTTTACGACCAATATCTGATTTTCCGTCCGGAAATGATTTTGGCCTGGGAAGAGGGAAAGATCAATAAACAGGAAAAATGGCAGGCGCAACTCTGGTTGGAAATCAACGCGAATCAGAGCAAAATGCATAAAGCGAGACTGCAGCAACTGTTTGCAGAAAAGGTTGAAAATGCGCCGCTATCCGATTCTATCCTGCCGCAGCGGGTAACGATATTCGGTATATCTTATCTGCCGGTTTATTATTTGAGAATATTTAACGAACTTTCACGGCACATAGAAGTTAATTTTTTCTATTTGAATCCTTCACAGGAATTCTGGGCAGATATAAAATCAGAGCGCGAAATAAGCCGGATGATGCAGCAGACAACGCCATCGGATGTAAATATTGAAGAAGAATTGTTTCATCTGGATGAGGGCAACGCTCTTCTGGCTTCATTGGGAAGGGCCGGACGCGATTTTTTCCGCCTTACGGCCAATCTGTCGGCCCAAAGCGAAGATTTGTTTGTTGAACCGGAAACTGAAAATGTCCTTACAGCCATTCAATCCGATATTTATTATTTGCGTGATCGGGGCAAAGATGGCCTGCCGCAAACAAGGATTGCCGAAGATGACCACTCCATCCAGATTCATTCCTGCCACAGTCCGTTGCGGGAAGTTGAATCGTTGCACGATACGCTGCTTTCTCTCTTTGAAAAAAACAACCGGCTTTTGCCAAAAGATATTCTGGTTATGACTCCCTCTATCGAAGACTACACACCATATATTGAAGCAGTGTTTGAATCACGTCTGCCGGCGATTCCCTATACGATTGCCGATCGCGGCATTTCTTCCGACAGCGTCATATTTAAAGATTTTTTTGCCCTTTTGAATATCGGCGCGAGTCGTTTTACCGCGGCCGACGTGTTGTCTTTGCTGGAAAATCCGGCTATCGGCGCGAAATTCGGCATCAACAGTTATGATCTCAATTTAATTCGTCACTGGGTGGCCCAAACAAATATCAGGTGGGGTCTTGATGGCGCTCACCGTCAAGAGTTTGGTCTGCCGGAATTTGATCAGAACACCTGGAACACGGGGCTTAACAGAATTAAGCTTGGTTATGCTTTGGCCGGTCAGAATAAAAAATTGTTTGACGGCATGCTTCCTTATGATGAAATCGAAGGAGAACAAACCGAAATTTTCGGCAGATTCCTCGATTTCTTTGAATCACTGAAAAGAACTAAAATAATATTAAGCTCCAGAAGAACCCCCGGCGATTGGGCAATGGTGCTGAAAAATATGGCCAATAATTATTTTGCGGCAGGCGAAGACTATCAGCAGGATATATTTGTCTTGAATAATACACTGCTGAAAATTCAGAACGAGCAAAAATATTTACACGGCAATGAAGGCGTGGAACTGGCCGTCATTAAGCATTATCTAGAAATGAATGTTGATAAAAATTCAGGTTCAGCCCACTTTCTGGCCGGTTCGGTAACCTTTTGCGCTCTTTTGCCCATGCGCAGCATCCCGTTTAAGGTTATTGCCCTTATCGGCATGAATAACGATGCTTATCCGAGGCCGGATAGAAAAACGGGATTTGATCTGATGGAATCAAAAAAACGAATCGGCGACAAGTCGCTCCGTAACGATGACCGGTATTTGTTTCTTGAAGCGGTCTTGTCCGCGCGAAATAATATCATTATTAGTTATGTCGGACAGGATGTGCAGGATAATTCGGCTGTCCCGCCATCCGTTTTAGTCAGTGAGCTTACCGATTATATTGATCAGGGGTTTTATACGGATAGCGGTGTCTCCGCGGCCGGTTCATTAACCAGATTGCATCATTTGCACGCTTTTCATCCGGATTATTATAATAGTGGGGATCATAAATTATTTACGTATTCACAGGAAAATTATGCCGCTGCGGCGATAAATAATAATCCCGCTAATGAGCCGCGGTTCTGCGCGGAGGCTGCCGAAAATTCGGAGATAGCCGATAAAATTATAACCATTAGCGACTTGAATAATTTTTATAAAAAACCGGTAAAATATTATCTGGAAAAAAGATTATTGCTTAAACTGCCGGAGAATAGGGGATCTGATGGTGATTACGAACCTTTTGCCATAGACAATCTACAGGCTTATCAGATTAAACAGGAATTAATCGCGCAGCGAAACGAATCAACCGCGGGTAATATTTTTCAGATTAAACGGGCGCAGGGTTCAATGCCTGTGGGCGCTGCCGGTGATTATTATTTTCAACTGGAAAAAAAAGAAGCGGATGATTTTATCAGAGAGTATTCTTCTTACTTTAATGATAAAAAATTGGCTCCGTTGGAAATAGACGTTGTTATTGGCGGGTATCGTATTGCCGGAGAAATTGATGATATTTATTGCCGGTATTCGCTGGGCTGCCGTCCGGCCGGAATTAAGACAAGCGATTATTTGAAAGCGTGGCTAAACCATCTCCTTTTAAACCACATAAAAGATAAAGACTATCCGCGCATGGCAATCGTTATCGGTGAAGACGCGGCATTTCAATTTAAAGAACTGGAAAACGCCGAGGCAATACTGGGTGATCTGATAGATTTGTTTGTTGAAGGACAAACACGGCCGCTGAAATTATTCCCAAAGTCTTCCTTTGCTTATGCTGAGGCATTATATAAGGGAGGGTCACATGAGGAAGCCCTGCGAAAAGCCAGCCATGCGTGGTTTGGCGATAATTTCGGACGGACAGGAGAAGCCGATGAGGCGGAAAATATAATATGTTTCGGGCGGAGCATTCCATTTGATGAAGACTTTATGAAAAACGCCGCACGTATTTTTAATGTGCTTTTCGAGCACCGGGAAAAGTTGGAATCCGGGGAGGAGCGCTAGATGCTGCCATTTAATTTATCTCAATGTCCTCTCAACGGTGTGAATCTGATTGAGGCCAGCGCGGGAACAGGCAAGACCCACGCTTTGTCGGGGCTTTATTTGCGTCTGATTATTGAGAATAAATTAACGCCGCAGCAGATACTGGTCATCACTTTCACAAACGCGGCAACAGCGGAACTTAAAGGCCGCATCCGGAAGATCCTGAATTCGGCAAGGCAGGCGTTTCAAACAGGCGAGGCTTCTGATGAATTGTTCCAGAGTTTATTGGATGAATATTGCGATGAACACCGCAGGAATTCAATTCTGCGTCAACTCACCAGGGTCCTGGCGGATTATGATGAAACGGCAATTCACACGATTCACGGTTTCTGCGACCGAATATTAAAAGAAAACGCTTTTGAAAGCGGCATGATGTTTGATGCCGAAATCATCTCTAACCAGCAGCACATTGAAGAAGAATTTGCCGCTGATTACTGGCGCAGAAACTTTTATGAAAACCATCCCCTGATCATTAAATACGCTCTTGATCGCGGATTCAATGAGGAAAAATTATTAAAGATGATGAGAGAGGCTACCGCCAAACCGGATTTGCTGATAATCCCTGATTTGGCGCCGCCGAATATTAATGATCTGGAAGCTGATTACAAAAGTTTCCTGAAAATATTCAACGAATTTCGAAGAACATGGAAAGATCAAAAGGAAGAAATAGTTGCTTTACTCGGAAATGAAGCCTTAAAAAAGAACTCTTACGGAAAGCAGATAGAGAAAATCAAATATGAGGTTGACACGATCACTTCAATGGATGAACCTTCCTTGCCGTTGCCTTTAATTATGGAGAAATTAACCAGCGAAAAAATTAATAAGGAAACCAAAAAAGGATCGACGCCTCCTGAACATCAAGTTTTTTTAATATGCGATGATTTATTTAGGCAGGCGGCGGTCATAGATAAAACACTAAATAATCATCTGCTTTGTTTCAAGAAAGAATTTCTGGAAGAGCTCAGGAATAAACTGCCGGAAATTAAGCGGCAGAAAAATGTCCTTTATTATGATGATTTGCTGTTTCAGGCCAGATGCGCGCTGAGGGGTGATGCCGGCCTGAGACTTGCGGAAGTCCTTCGCAGCAAATATAAGGCTGTCCTTGTTGATGAATTTCAGGATACCGATCCGATTCAGTTCGCAATTTTAGAATCTATTTTTATCAAAGATCAAAAAGAAACGAGCGCGCCGGTATTTTATATCGGTGATCCCAAACAGGCCATCTACAGCTTCCGCGGCGCTGATGTATTTGCCTACTTAAAGGCAGTCAGGCAGGCCTCGCGTAAATACACAATGATGAATAATTGGCGTTCTGGAGAGGGGCTTATAAACGCAGTAAATACTATCTTCGGGTTTTCGAATAATCCGTTTGTTTATAATGAAATTGAATATGTCAAAGTGGCAAAGCCGGAGGCGAAGGATACAAAAATACTGCATATTACCGGAGATAGTCATGCTTCCATGAGAGTATTGTTCCTGCCTGCGGATGAAGGCGCAAACAAAGGCGCTCCTGTAAATCTGACGGATGCCAGGGGAAAAATCATTCAGGCTGTTGTGGCGGAAGTAGTAAGATTGCTGAACTTGAGTCGTGACGGAAAAGCTTTCATAGGGGATCAACCACTCAACCAGAACGATATTGCTATTTTAGTCCGTAAGAATTCAGAGGCCGCGGATTTTCAGAAAATATTAAGTAATGCCGGCATTCCTTCGACTATGACGAGCAATAAGAGTGTTTTTAAGACCGCCGAGGCGGAGGAATTGAAGAGATTTTTGATGGGGATCGTTAAAAATGAAAATGACGGTTTGCTCCTGGCTGCGCTGACGACGTCTTTAGCAGGTCTCAATGCCGCGGCTATTAATACATGCATAAGTGATGATAATATTTTGGAGCAATGGCGAAACAAATTTAGAACCTATTATGATTATTGCTGCCGGAAAGGTTTTTTAACCATGTTTCATTTGTTCTTAGAGCAAGAACATGTCCGTCCTCGAATAATGGCTTATCAGGATGGCGTGAGAAAAATGACCAATTATCTTCATCTGGCGGAAGAAATTCATCTGGCGCAGGTGGAAGAAAAATTAAACATGGCTGAAGTTTTGCGCTGGTTTGATTTAATGAAAAGCAGAGAGGGTATTGTCGGCGAACAAGAACAGCTGCGTTTGGAAGATGATAAAAACGCGGTTAGGCTGGTGACGATCCATAAAAGTAAAGGGCTGGAATATCCTGTTGTCTTTTGTCCTTTTGTCTGGGAAGGAGCCCAGGATGCGAAGAAATCAGAATTGTTTTGTTTTCACGATGAGCAAAATGACAGGCTTTTGACGTGCGATCTGGATTACACCGGACATGGCGGTTACCTGATTGGGCGGCAAAAGGAACTTCTGGCGGAAGAAAGCCGGCTGCTTTATGTCGCTCTGACACGGGCAAAAAACCGCTGCTATTTTGTCTGGGGCAATATCAAAAATATTAAAAATTCGGCCCTTTATTATCTGCTTCATTCGGCGGCTGTTAATTATCCCGATGATGGTAATCTCACGAATGAATCGATGCTGGAACGTATTAAATGTTTATCCATGCTTGCTCCTCAGGACATAACAATATCATCAATAGATGATACTGCCGTAATTCCTTCATTCGGGCCGACTCGGTCCCTGGCAAACCTGACTGGCAGGCAGTTTAACGGAAACATTGACCAGTCATGGAAAATTGCCAGTTTCACTTATTTGACAAGCTCAAAAAAAACGCAACCTGAAGAAATGCTGCCTATAGCCGAAGAAGATTATCCCGGTAATCTATTTAACGATAAAGAAACGGATCGGGAAAATATGTTTTCTTTTCCTCGCGGAGCAAAGGCGGGCAGCCTGTTGCATGAGATACTGGAGAGAGTCCCTTTTGATAAAATGGATGCCGGTGAAATAAAGTCGGTCATTTCGGAGAAACTGCATAAATACAATTATGATGAAAAATGGGAACCGGCAATATACCGCATGGTGATGGAAATAGCGCGTTTGAATTTGGCTCCGGGGAAATCATCTTACTTTGGCAATATGGATAATTTCAGTCTGGCGCGTATTCCGCGGGAAAAATATCTGAAAGAAATGGAATTTTATTTTCCGCTAAAGTTTTTATCCATGCGAAAAATTATTAAAGTTCTTGAGATGTCTAAAGTTTCAAATCAGGGTCGGCAAAACAGCGATTTATATGGCAGTCTGAATTTCTCCGATTTACGAGGCTTTCTTAAAGGTTTTATTGACATGGTTTTTGAATATGAAAATCGTTTTTATCTGCTTGACTGGAAATCAAATTATTTAGGCGAAATTTATGCCGACTATTCCCCGGACTTATTAACAAAATATATGAGTAAATCTTCATACATTCTTCAATATTTGATTTATGTGGTTGCTCTGGATGAATATTTACAGACCAGAATTAAAAATTATTCTTATGAAAATAATTTCGGCGGTGTTTATTATGTCTTCCTGCGCGGAATAAGTTCCAACGCCGCTGAAAATAACGGGGTTTATTTTGACAGGCCGGACCTTGCCCTTATCAGGAAATTGAAAGAAACTTTTCAACCTTAGAATTTATAGAACGATTCTTTCCCTGTAAATTATTTATAATGAATATCAGGGAATCATTTTTACACCTTATAAATGATTTTACAGTTTTTGTTTCGAAACAAGTTTAAACACGCGTTTGCTGCATCCTCATCATAGAGGATGTCTTTATTCCTTTCTATTTCTCCTAAAGCTATATCAAGTCCTAATGCGGCTCTGTATGGGCGACGAGATGCCTTTATCTCGAGATGTGAAATATTAATGATAAAAAAATGCGGTCCCCTGGTCTTTTACGTCAGCCGACACAGGGGGCCGCATGTTCATACCGTTAAGTACCACATCTGATGTGGTATATTAAAACGAATGAGTACAGGAGTTATTTCTGTCCGAGTGGTAAGATAACTCTTTTAAAGTTTTCATTGATCACTTGAGCCATAGCGCAGTAAATAGCGGAAGCGCCGCAGAAAATACCTTCCCAGCCGGTCACAACCGCCCAGGTTCCTGTCCAGCCATACGCGTCACGCGCGGCAAGCATCCAGAACAATATGGTCAGTGACAAAAAGACCACCTGAAGCCCACGGTTGGCTTTCCATGTAGCAATCCACATAAAAAATGTAAAAAGACCCCACATGAAGAGATAGCAAGCCATAAATCCAACCGGGTTTGAGGGTAAGCCGAATTTCCCGTTGAAATAAATGAGGAATACAAGGGTCAACCAGAAAGCTCCATAGGATGTGAAGGCTGTGGTGCCAAAGGTATTGCCTTTTTTAAATTCCATACACCCTGCTATAATCTGGGCCATTCCTCCATAGAAAATACCCATTGCCATAATAACCGCGCTAATTTCAAACAGGCCAGCATTGTGAATGTTTAAAAGAACAGTAGTCATTCCGAAACCCATCAGACCAAGGGGTGCCGGATTCGCAAGATTGTCAGACATAAAAATAACCTCCTAAATATTTTTCATCCTCTCATATTAAACTTTAATTTTTAAGTCAAACAAAAATTATCATTGATGAGAATTATTATTTCATGTTAAAATAAAATATTAATCAATTTTTCATTCTGAAGGGAGACATATTAAGATGTCCAAAAGAATTGTTCTGGGTATTCAGGTAACAAATCGCGTGGAAAAAGTTCCCGACGTGCAGAAAATTCTGACAAATTACGGCTGCAACATCAGGACACGTCTGGGGCTTCATGAAGTCTCAAAAAAATCGTGTTCACCCCTGGGCCTTCTTATTCTTGATACATTCGGGGATAATGCAGAAGTTCTTGAAATGGAAAAAAAGCTAAGGAAAATCAAGGGCCTTGTAGTTAGGAAAATGGTTTTTTAAGTCCTGGTCTGCCCGATAGTTAATGTATAATCCTGTTATTGTGTTGAGTCGGGCGATTGCCAACGGAATATAGCAATGTTCTGCCGATGCTCTGAAAATCTTTCTTAAGATAACTGATAATCTCCCGGGCATCACCTACATCTTTTCTGCCGGGATAAATATCATAGAGGGTTTTATAAATATCCGGCGTAAAATCCGGCATGACTACGTTAGCTCCGGCCTGCAGCGCCAGAAGGCGTCCCTGCGGATGAAGCGTGGCCAGAGCGGTTGTTGCCGGAATGTTGGTATTGCGGGTGGTCAATCGCGCGATCGCTAAAACGCGCAAGGTGAGTTCCAAATCGTCATTTCCAATTCCTCCAAGTGGAGTGTCGGGATGAGCGATAAACGGGCCGATGCCCAACATATCAGCATCCAATAATTTCATCACCAGCAGATCATCGGCCAATATTTCCGGTGTCTGACCCGGTAATCCCACCATGTTTCCGGTGCCGGTTTCAAAACCCAGTTCCTTCAGCCGACGAAGGCATTGAAGGCGGTTCTCCCAATCGCAACCGGGACGCAGATATTTATAAAGATCCCGCGAGGCCGTTTCATGTTTGAGCAGATAACGATTCGCGCCCGCCTGCTGAAATGCTTTATAATCATTTAAAGCACGTTCGCCGATGGATAAAGTAATGATCAAATCTGTTTCATTTCTGATTCGTTCGATCAGGCGGCAGACGATATCCTGCGAATAAAAAGAATCTTCTCCGGATTGCAACACCACCGTGGGAACGCCTGTATTTTTAATTTGTTTTGCTGTGGTTAGTATTTCATCTTCGGTCATACGATAGCGGCTGAGTTTGGAGTTGCCCTTGCGCAGGCCGCAATATAAACAATTGCGATCGCAGTAGTTGGAAAATTCGATAATGCCGCGCAGATAAATTTCATCGCCAACCTTTTCATGTCTCACCCGGTCGGCAGCCGCAAAAAGATCCGGTGAAAAATCCGCGGGAAGTTTAAGGAGCGAAATAATGTCTTCGCGGTGTAAATCTTTTCCGCTTTCGGCTTTGCCGATCAGATTTTCGAAAATGGCGCTGGATTTAGATATAGACATCTCTTCTCCCGCCTTCGATATTCTGAAGTTTGTTCATAACAGACTTTTTACGCTGCGTTTTGAATGTCTGGGCCAGCATCTTCAGAATCAACTTTTCACCAGCCTCGCGGGTTTGGGGGGTGGCGTAATCAAGCAGATATTCCTTAAAAGAAAAGACGGCATTGGACTGGCAGAACTTCTGAATCAGTCCCGGTTTGGCTAAATCCATAAAATCCTTGCCGGTGCGCCCCAGCCGGTAGCATGCAGTGCAGAAACTGGGGATATGGCCGTGTTGTGTGATATCGAGAATGACTTCATCGAGTGTGCGCGTATCGCCCAGATTAAACTGCGCGGCGCGAAAGGCTTCGCTTGAGTCTTCCTGATAACCGCCGGGGTTCGTGCGCGAACCCGCGCTGATTTGGGAAATACCCAGTGCAAAAACTTCAGAACGCAAGGCGGGATTTTCTCTGGTGCTCAAGATCATGCCGGTGTAAGGGACAGCCATTCTTATAATGGCCACAAGCTTTTTGAAGTCGTGATCGCTTACCGGATGCGGCGGGGCGATGGCCGCCGGCGCGTTGAAGGCCGGTTCCAGCCTTGGGATGGACATTGTATGCGGCCCGACGCCGCAGTCTTTCTCCAATTGTAGGGCATGCAAAAGCAGTCCCAGAACTTCATATTTGTAATCATAAAGTCCAAAGAGAGCGCCGATGCCCACATCATTAATGCCGCCTTCCTGCGCCCGGTGCATGGCAGTCAGCCGGTTGGCAAAATCTTTCTTCGGTCCGCTGGGGTGCATTATTTTGTAAGTCTCGTGATGATAAGTTTCCTGAAATAAAACAACGGTGCCGATGCCCGTTTTTTTCAATTCTTTATATTCATCTACTTCAAGCGGAGCGATTTCCACATTTATTCGCCGGATCTCGCCGCCTTTTTCGGTTTTGACGGAATAAGCCGTTTCTATGGCCTCCATGAAATATTCAAGAGAAGAGCGGGAGGGATGCTCGCCGCAAAGCATCAGCAGGCGTTTGTGGCCTTCGCGCTCCAGAACCTGAACTTCTTTGGAGATTTGTTCCATCGTCAAAGCCACACGGTTGAGTTCTTTGTTGTCGTGGCGAAACCCGCAATACAGGCAATTGTTGGCGCAGTGATTGGCGATATAAAGAGGCGCGAACAAAACAAGACGGTTGCCGTAAATATCTTCCTTGATCTTATGCGCCGCCTGCCAGATCATGCCAATGAGTTCGTCATCCTCGGTTTGGAGCAATATGGCGACTTCTTCAGGGGAGAGACCTTTGAGCTCCAACGCCTTGTCTATAATTTCCCGGACTCTTTGGGGCGCCGGATTTTTCGCTTTGATAAGCAGGTTTTCAATTTTTGTATCGTCAATAAAATCTTTAATCATTTGAATAATCCTTATGCTTTTGTTAGTGCAGATTTAACCTCAACACCTGCTAATTTTCCAAGTTTCCCTGTCAGAGCGCCGATTTCATCCGTGGATGCGTGAACAATAAGCGCTATGATGTGAAGAGCTTCCGGCGAATAGGGAATGCCCATCCGGCCGATGATGGCATCGCCGAATTCACTCAAAATTTTGTTTACGTTTCCCGACTGGCTGGTCCTGTCTGTAATAATAATCGTAATCGTTCCAATTCGTTTATCCATGTTCCCTCTCCAAAAAAAAAGGCTTGATCCCGGAAGAATCAAACCTTAAAATTAAAAGACTTCAGACTTCCCTCAAGATCAGAAATTTCCTCCCTCTCAGGCAACAAATTTACTTTGTGGTATATATATTCATTTAAACGGTTTTGTCAACACTCAATGTTGTTAATCATCAAAAAATATCTTGACGTCATCGCAATACTTTTCTTATATTGAAGCTACTGCTGTGAAAGGAGGATATTTTATGTCCAATTTAGTCCGTTTCGGTGTATCGCTGGAAGAAGATTTATTAATAAAATTCGACAGGCTGATCAAACAAAGAAAATATACCAACCGCTCCGAAGCTCTTCGCGATTTAATCCGCGACGAACTGGTGAAGAAGGAATGGACGGAAAATAAGGAAGTGACCGGCGCGATTACACTGGTTTATGATCATCATACCAGAGAACTGGTCACTAAAGTGCTTGATGTTCAGCATGATCATCATGATTGCATCCTTTCGACGCAGCATATTCACCTTGATCATCATAATTGTTTTGAAATTATTGTGACCAAGGGAAAATCAAAAGAGATCGAAGAGCTCTTTCAGAAATTAAAGTCCATCAAGAACGTGAAACACGCGGGATTTATGATGGCAACGAAAGGAAAAGATTTACCCTGATGCGGGGCTGTTGACCGGGCGCGTATTCCCGCAAGGGAGGCGCAATAATGAATAATAATATTCCTTGCCAGTAAAATCCGAAGGGTTTTACAAAACGCTCATGTGTTCCGATAAAATTGGGATTCCGCTCCAAACCGCACCGCTTAACGTATTTTTATTTACGCTTCGCGGTTTGGGTTATTACTCGCCTTGCATCCGTGGATTTTTGAACAGCCCCTTATTAAATAACGCATCCTTAAATTTTTAAAATGCGTGTAAGCAATGAAATAATCAGTTTCTCTGAAGCGACAATGGCAATTCCAGATTATTTTCTTCAAGAAGTTTTTTGTTGGTAAGTATTTCGGAAACCGGGCCGTCGGCGACAACAATACCTTCTTTAATCACAATACAGCGATGGCATACATCCATAATCAGATCAAGATCATGCGAGGCGATTATTTTTGAATGTTCGAATGTCTTGAGTAGATTGATGAGCAATCTCCTCGATCGGGGATCGAGATTAGACGCCGGTTCATCCATGGCCAGGATATCCGGTTCTACAGCGATAACCGATGCGATAGCCACGGCGCTTTTCTGCCCGCTGGAGAGATGATGAGGTGGTTTATTTTTCAGTTCAAGGCCGTTTACCAGATTCAGCGCATACTCAACTCTTTCCCGTACAGCGGTTTCCTCCATGCCCAGATTGAGAGGGCCGAAAGCCACGTCTTCATAAACAGTAGGCATGAATAACTGGTCGTCGGGATTTTGAAAGACGACGCCGACCTTACGGCGGATTTCCTGTCTTGTCTGACGGGTCAGGTATAGGTCGCCGATATTCACCGTTCCCGAAGTCGGCATGAGATAGCCGTTCATGTGCAGCATGAGAGTTGATTTGCCCGCTCCGTTGGCCCCAATGATACCTACCGATTCGCCGTGAGTAATCCGGAACGATATGTCCCGCAGGGCTTCGGTGCCGTCGGGGTAGCGGAAGGAAACATTTTTAAACTCTACAATATGATGGCTCATGAAAACACTCCTTGAATAAATCTACCCAGTATTTGAGTTACCGGATAGAACCTGAAGATATAGAGAAAAACTGCAACAAATACTGCAAAGATAACATCGCCGGTTTTAATCCCAAAACGTTTGAGCGAAGGCATGTCCCCCTGAAATCCCCTTGAAAGCATTGCGAAATAAACGCGTTCCGCTCTCTCTACGGTTCTTATAAAGAGAATTCCGACTATACGTACAAATATTCTGATGCCTTTTCCGCGTTCTCCGTAAGATCGCATATTTCTCGCCCGAACTATACGCATAGTTTCTTCCATAAGAACAAAAATATAACGGTAGAGAAATGAAAGTTGTGAAACGAAAAGAGAGGGCAGCCCCAATTGTCTGAGAGCGTGGCAAACATTCGGAAAAGAAGTTGTGGCGATAAGCAAAAGCGCCGTACTGACGGTGAGAGTGAATTTAAGCATGATTGAAAAAAAGGAGAGCCATCCTGCAGAAATGGTTAATCCGTTGAAAATAAGAACTTGCCCTGAATCCAGTAGAGGATTGAAAATTCCGATAAAAACGGCAAAGGGCGAGACCAGAAATACCTTTTTGACGATAAACATAAACGGAATTTCGCCTATGGTCATCAAAAGCATCGGATAGAGAAAAAAAGGCAACAGAGCCGCTATTTCATATTTGGAAAAGGAGATGACGGTAAAGAGAAAAAGCAGTGTGGCAATCAATTTTGCCCGCGGGTCCAGCCGGTGAACAAAGGTGTTCTTGTATGACAACTGATCGATAAATCCGATGTTGTAATATTTTTCATCAAAAGTCATGGTTCCATCCGGCTAGATACCAAAAGATCTGTTAAATATCATACACCTTGAGAATAACTCCAGTAATTATTATTTATTTTTAAAGAACCGGATTCCGAAACCGATTAGCAAAATAGATATCAGAACAATTGCTCCTCCGACGATACCGGCAACGGAAGTACCGGTTTGGATTCCCGGCCATGCAGGAACTTCATTTCCTTTAGGTTCTTCCCTGGCAGCAGATTTGAAATTATAGTCGGGAAGAAAGGCGGTTTTTTCCTGAATTTCTTTGAGCACGGGAGCAATGCCTCGGGTAGCCTCCGCCAATTTTCCTTTACCTGTAACTTTTTCAATAGACCATTCCAGCCCGTCCGGATGAGTTGAGGCAAACCAGGAAAGGGCACCGCCGGTAATAACTGCCAGAATTACAAAGGCTATAAGAACATTTTTAATAGAAATGCCGGCATCGAGGGGACGGGAGAATGAACTGGCCTCAAGAATTTCCGGTCTGACTTTTTTTACATAATTGATTATTCCAGCCGTGATAATTCCCTCCACTATGCCGATGGCCAGGTGAATCGGCTGCATAAGCAGGACAAAAGTGCCGAATGGCAATTCACTCTTTCCGGATAAAAGCGTTTCCAGAACAACTGAAAAGGCACCCAGTTGCAACGAAATGACTGCACTTGCAATTGCCGCGATGGATATACGTCTTGCATTTGTTCCATCTCCCGCGATGGGCATGTAAATCAGGGGAAAGCCAATAAAACATGGGTAGAAGCCCATATTCCAGATATTACAGCCTAGCGCGAGCACACCGCCATCGGCGAAAAATAACGCTTGCACCGTCAGCACCGACGCCAGCGCAAGAAAAGCCGCGTATGGCCCCAGTATGACGGTCAAAATAATTCCTCCGGCTATGTGCCCGCTGGAACCCGTGCCGGGAATAGTAAAGTTGATCATCATGGCCGCAAAAATAAACGCGCCCATAACCCCCATCAGCGGGATTGTCTTATTATCAATATTATCCTTCAATTTTCTTGATGAATATCCTATGGTTGCCACTGAACCGGCCCACATCGTCACTCCCACCGCCGGTGAGAGTAAAGCGTCTGCCATATGCATGAAAAAATCTCCTTATAAAAGAATGACTATATAATTTTTCTAAAACCGGAAGGTAACTCCGGCAAGCAGTGATAAATCCGTTTTAAGATTTGGTGTTGCTTATAATATATGTGGCACGTATAGTGTTACATGTATTATTTTCGTAGCACATATATTTGATTTATGTCAAGTTTTTCGTGAATAAAAGGGCGGGAAAAGCTCATGCGCATATCGTGGCAACTAAAAATACTTGTAAATAAAAAGCTGAAAATAATAATGAAAAATTTCCTCTTGCTACAAGATATGCTCATCATAGACTGGTGTAAGTCTTCAAATAACTGCAATAATCAGAGTAGTACGAATGGCGGAAGCAATAAACGACTGCGTATAATGGCCTCTTCCATCGCTTGACCAAAAAAGATAAATTCATTCTATTTTTATTATCCGGTAAAACCTGCCATTCATTTTTTACTAACAGATCCTCGGCACCAGTTCTCCTGTGGGCAGATCAACAATGCGTTCGCCGCCAATGGATGTTTTGAGCACAACCCGCCCATGAGCAGCAGCACTTACACTTCCTATTATGGCAGCGTTGCGGCCGTATTTATGGCTGCGCATGGCCGCAAGCACTGTTTCCGCGTCTGATGCCGGACAAAACAAAATCATTTTACCTTCGTTGGCTAAAAAGAGCGGGTCGAGTCCCAGAATTTCGCATACGCCCCGGACGTTATCCTGCACGGGGATACTGTTTTCGTTGACATCGATGCGCACTTGCGCGCTTTTGGCAATTTCCGCCATAATAGCGCCTAAGCCGCCGCGTGTGGCGTCGCGCATGCAGTGAATGTTTGGGCTGGCCTTCAAGAGACCGGCGATTAAATCATTGAGCGGAGCTGAATCAGAAATGATTTCCGCTGTCAAACCCAGATTTTCTCTGGTTTTCATAATAGCCGCGCCGTGATCACCGATTGTGCCGTTTAAGATAATTGCATCGCCCGGTTGAATATTTTTTACTGCCAGTAAACCCGGATACTCCACGATACCGATGCCGGACGTGTTGATGAAGATTCCATCCACCGCGCCGCGAGTCACCACTTTGGTATCGCCGGTAACGATATTCACATTGGCCTCGGCAGCCGCTTTAGCCATCGTTTGAATAATGGTTTCCAGTGAATCGAAGGGAAAGCCTTCTTCCAGAATAAAGCCGCAACTTAGATAAAGCGGTTTTCCGCCGCAGACGGAAAGATCATTGACGGTGCCATGCACAGCAAGCGAGCCGATGTTGCCGCCGGGAAAGAAGATGGGGCTAACGACATACGAATCAGTCGTAAAGCAAAATTTCCGGTTTCCTATTGTCAGCACGGCGCTGTCTTCCAGCCGTTCCAGATAGGGATTTTTAAAATGGGGTAGAAAATATTCGGCAATGAGTTCGTTGGATAAGAGCCCGCCGCCGCCGTGTTCCAGAAGTATTTTATCGTATTTCATTTAAATAACCTTTCTGCTTTATAAAAGTATTAAGCCATTCCTTTTTTTATCATGGAAGCGGCAACAACTGCCTGCCCCAGGGAAACACCGCCGTCATTTGCAGGAACTTGCCTGTGGCAATAAACTTCAAAACCCGCGTTTTTAAGTTTTTGTATGCTGCCTTCCAGCAATATCCTGTTTTGAAAACAACCGCCGCTTAATACCACGCGCTTAAGTCCCGTTACCTTATGAATCTCCCCGGCCATAGCGGTAAAAGCATCGGATATGCTTTGATGGAACGATGCGGCAATGTGCGCTTTGCTTCTTTTCGCGTCCAGATCGGCGACAATAGCCCTGATCATGGCGTTTATATCGACAATATTCGATTTTTCGCTATCTTGCAAGATATCAAAAGGATAGGGCGAGCCGGATATTTGGGCAGCCTGGGCTTCCAACTCCATCGCGGCCTGACCTTCAAAGCTGACAGTGCCACGCAAGCCGATGAGTGCGGCTACACCATCAAATAACCTGCCTAATCCTGAAGACAGGGGCGAATTGAATCTTCTTTCGATGATCCTGTCCAGCGTTTCAGAGGATTTTTTATCGGGGATCAAGTTCATACGCAGGGCTATTTCTTGCCAGGATTGGCCAAAAGCGGTTTTAAGCAAGCTTGCGGCTATACGCCAGGGTTCGTGAATGGCCTTTTCACCGCCGGGTAAAACGAGGTATTGCAGATGCCCGAAACGTTGAAAGGTGGTTTCATTGGCAACAAGAAATTCTCCGCCCCAGGCGTTTCCATCCAGCCCATAGCCGGTACCGTCCATCGCAAGTCCGATCACATCGCCCTGTATTTGATTATCCGCCATGCAACTGACGATATGGGCATGATGATGCTGAATATGGATTACTTTTTGGGCCTGAAGTTCCTGCGCCGCCTGTGTGGAATAATATGCCGGATGATAATCGCAGGCGACAATTTGCGGGTCTGATTCGGTGATTCTTTTCATCAGCGCCAGGCTCTCGGTAAAAAAGTCTCGTGCCTGCGGTGTTTCCAAATCACCGATATGGGGACTTAGATAGGCAAAATTGTCTTTTAGAATACATTGAGTTGTTTTTAGCTGTGGTCCAAGCGCCAATACGGCAGGCATTGAATCCCTCAGGGCAAGAGGCTGTGGAACATAACCGCGCGAACGTCTCATCAGTTGAGGTCTCCCTGCGGCAACAAAAGCAATCGAATCGTCACAACGCACGAGAATATCGCGGTTATGCACGAGGAAATAATCGGCTATGCCGTGCAGGCGGGCAACGGCTTCACGATTGCCTGTGCAGATCGGTTCATCCACCTGATTGGCGCTCGTCATCACAAGAGCCGTAAAATTATCTTTCAGCAATAAATAATGGAGTGGCGCGTAGGGCAGCATGATGCCGAGATTAGGAACGGATGGCGCGACAAAATCTGAAAGAAGCGTGTTTTTAATTTTTTTCAGCAAAACAATAGGCCGCTGGGGAGAGGTAAGCAATATCCGCTCTTCCTCATTAAATTCGGCGATGCGTCGTATCTGGTTAATATCGCGCACCATAATGGCAAGCGGTTTTTCCTCGCGATATTTGCGCGAACGAAGTATTTTTACAGCCTCATCGCATCCGGCATCCACACTCAGATGAAATCCTCCCAACCCCTTGATGGCGAGTATTTTTGAGGATTTCAGCAAGTCAATCGCGGTTTTGACCGGATCATCTGTTTTAATGATTGTGCCATTGGCGTCAAGCAATGTCATCTGCGGGCCGCAAATCGGGCAGGCATTGGGTTCGGCGTGAAATCGGCGGTCTGCCGGATTTTCATATTCAGCAAGGCATTGAGGGCACTGCGGAAAACAGGACATGGATGTATTGATCCGGTCATAAGGAATGGCGTTGATAATGGTTAAACGAGGACCGCAATTCGTACAGTTAATGAACGGATAGCAAAAACGCCTGTTGGCGGTATCGAAAAGTTCTTTTAAACAATCGGCGCAGATGGCCGCATCAGGTGTAATGTGCACATCGGCGCGACCCTGTTTATCGCTTCCGATAATTTGAAAAATATCATCATTCAGATTTTCAATTTCCGAAGACGATATGTTCGTGATATGGGCCAGCACAGGAAGTTCCTGCCGGATGCTCTTTAAAAAAGTGTCAAGTATTTCCTGATCGCCTTCAACCTCCGCTATGACGCCGTCGGGGCGATTCTGCACAAAACCGGTTAGATGGTTTTTCACAGCCAGTCTGTAAACAAAGGGCCGGAAACCGACCCCCTGCACAATACCGGAAAAAAGATAACGGACTCTTTTTCTGTTCACTTTTTTATTTTTTAAATGCATCAATGCGTTGGGTAAGCCACGCAATCCAAGTCTCCAGACCGGCCGCGGTCTTACAGGACACCTCAAATATTTTTAAATCCTTGTGCAAAGCCAGCGCGTCACGCCTGGCCTTTTCCAGATCGAAATCCACGTACTGCATCAGATCCATTTTATTGATCAAAAGCGCCGACGATTCCTGAAACATCAAAGGATATTTTGCCGGTTTATCCGCGCCTTCCGGTGTGCTCAAAAGCATGATTTTGATGTTTTCGCCGATTTTAAATTCTGCGGGACACACCAGATTGCCGACGTTTTCAATAATCAGCACATCGGTTT
This sequence comes from Smithella sp., assembly GCA_049523355.1. GTDB lineage: Bacteria > Desulfobacterota > Syntrophia > Syntrophales > Smithellaceae > Smithella. The sequence goes on from JBEKMY010000019.1 coordinate 18,853, forward strand.
TACTCAAATCAAAAGTGGGCAGAGCTTCCCTGATCATGTTGCCGTCGATATGGCAGGCTCCGCCGGTATTTATTTGCACAACGGGAATATCGAGTTTAGCGATGCGGTCGGCATCATAGGTATCCTGAATGTCGCCTTCGATCACGCCGATTCTGTATTTATCTTTAAGCGCCGCAATAGTCTTTTCCACCAGCGTTGTTTTTCCGGCGCCCGGCGAACTCATGAGATTGATGACAAAAACCTTATGACGGTCAAAAAGCTCTCTGTTTTCCGCCGCGATGCGATCATTGGCGTCAAGCACATTTTTTACGACTGTTACTTTCACAGGTTATACCTCCGTTAATAATATTTATAATACGTGGAGCAAGTGCCTTCCGAAGAAACCATGCAGGGGCCGACCGGGTTCATCGGAGTACAGATTTTTTTAAATAATGGACAATCTTGAGGCGCTTTAATGCCTCGTAAAATATCGCCGCAGCCGCAGCCCTTGATTTCGGCGGAGCGGATTTCCGGCACAGAAAATTTAGCCAGAGTGTCAAAGGCTTCATAATCACCACGGAAAACAAGCCCGCTTGCCGGAATGGTTCCCAGGCCGCGCCACTCGGCATCGGCAGTTTGGAAGATCGATTGCAGAAAGGCCATGGCTTTCGTGTTTCCTTCAGGCCTGACTCCGCGGCTGTATTGAATGGCGACTTCTTTTTTCCCGCTTTCGACCTGTTCCAGAATCATCCAGATGCCTTCCAGAATATCCACCGGCTCGAATCCGGTAATGACAGCGGCGCATCCGGCATCCGGAATCATTTGATAAGCGGCGCTTCCAATCATTGTGCTGACATGCCCGGGACAGAGAAAAGCGTCAATTTTCAGGAGCGGGTCGGCGATTAATGCGTTAATTGCCGGAGGAACGACCTTATGAACGGAAAAAACGGAAAAATTGTCGATCCCTTTTTTGCGGCAACTCGCAACAGTTGCTGCAATGGTAGGAGCGGTTGTTTCAAAACCAATGCCCATCATAATGATTTCTTCACGGGGATTGGATGCGGCAAGCGCGATACATTCATCAGCGGAAGAAACGACACGGACATCAGCGCCGGCAGCGCGTTTTTTCTGCAAACTATCGCTTCCTGTGCCGGGAACCCTCAGCATATCGCCAAAAGTAGCGAAAATGACATTTTTCAGGTTTGCAAGATAAAGGGCAATATCGACATCCCTCGTCGAGGTGACGCAAACCGGGCAGCCGGGGCCGGAAATGAGCCGGATATTTTCCGGCAGGAGCTTGCGGATGCCGAAACGTCCGATAGCATAGGTATGGCTCCCGCAAATTTCCATAATAGTTACTGGACGGGAAATTTGTCTGGCGGTGTTTTCAATCTTAGTCAGCAATCCCTTAACCAGGGCGGGATCGCGATATTCGTCAATAAATTTCATTGTCGATGAGCTCTTGTAAAAATTTGAGTTTTTCCTTGGCTGTGGCCACATCGATCTTATGTATGGCATAGCCCGCGTGGCTGATGACATAATCGCCCACGCCTGCCGGTTCGTCGACGATATCGAGGCAAACCTCTCGTCGCGTGCCGCTGATATCGATAACCGCATAGTTATCTTTATCGATAGAAATTATTTTTCCGGGAAATCCAATGCACATAAAAAGTTCCTAATCTACATCCATCTCTAATATTTGCAGTTCTTCTGTTCCGGCGGTTAAAATGACTTCCTGACCGCCGCAGCCGGGACATATTCCCGTGTGTGTTTTTATCTCTAAATCTTTTTGGCAGGAAAAGCAATGAATGACTGCGGGCAATATTTTAAATTCCAGCGCCGCGCTTTCCGCCTCTGTTCCTTTTGCCTGTATTTCAAAAGCAAATCGCAGCGCCTGGGGTTCGATGCAGGAAAAACGGCCGTAGGAAAGCGAAACCTGGTTCACTTTTTTAAAGCCATCGCGCCGGGCGTAATCATGAACGATATTTAAAATGGATTCGGCCAGATACAGCTCATGCATTTTTAAATCTTTTCCAGTTTTACATTTAAAAGTTCCAGTTCATGCAGTAATAACTTTTCCATCACCGGAAATTTATCCTGAATGAAAGGAGTCATTTCCAGATTCATATCGCCATACTCCTTGGGCACGATACAAAGAAATATCGTTTCAGGAGATTCGTCCATCATCTCCGTTTTAAAAAGAACATCGGAGAACGTGACCTCATGGGCCGAGGTCGGCGGCGGCATGTGGATTTCCATTTCATCTTTACTGAAACGATAGATGGAACCCGGCGCATCCTGAACTTTCAATACATCAACAACGATCAGATGATCACAACTGCAAATGATATCCAGCAGGGCATAACCCAGTGTGCCTCCGTCAATCATTCGCACATCATCCGTGGCGCGATAGCGCTTCGAAAACCAATCTACAAAATGAACGCCGAAACCCTCATCGGCCAATAAAGTATTGCCAATGCCCAGTATTGTAACGTGATTATTTTTTGTCATATTCCATCCATTTTCAAATTAAAGCGCTATCTTTGTTGTCTGCGTCGTCGGCGTCCTCAACGTATTAACATATACGTTTCCGGCGACTTCTCCTTGCCGCCTCGATATCATCTTTAATTTGAAAATGATATTTATTCTACATAACCAAAAAAGGGGAGAACGATTTCTTCTCCCCCTTTCCGGCGATTTATATTTTGAAAATTTGTGCGATGTTAATCTTTTATCTTTTTGTACACCCTTCCTCCGATCATCGACGAAACCGTGCCCTCTTTCAGAACGGCGTCATACCAGAAGGCCATGTAAATATGAACGATGATAAATAAGATGAACAGCCAGGTGAAAACGTGGTGAATATAACGAACAACGGCCAACCCGCCCATAAGTCTCTCCACTGGTCTTAATATTTTGTAGGCTATGGCGATAAGCCCGGCATGGTATCCCGCGCCCATCAGGATCAGTCCTGTGACAAGAATAACGACGACCATGGCCCAGCAGCCTGTATACGCTAAGGCCTGCATGGGTCCATACAGGTACTTCTTTTCTGGATGTTCGCTGATCAGCAGATAGAATTTAATTTGCTCGACCAAAGCTTTCAAATCAGTCCAAGCCAGGAAGTCTCTCCAGTCCGCATGAAAACGGGAGAAAAAGGCCAAATAGAGTCGCCAGATGGACAGAAAGACGAGAAACGTGCCGAACAGGATATGAATAAAGCGCACATGGCCCATTAGAAATTTTCCTACTGTTTCTCCTTTAGACACCGTAAATGGATCGGCGATATAGAAACCGGTCACAATCAGAACGAATATCGATAGGGCCACAGTCCAGTGGTTGATCCGCATGGAAGCAGTCCATTCTTTGACACCTTCATATTTTTGCACAGTCGATTTTTGCATGATTGCCCCCTTAAGCTACTTTGAATTTTTTAATCTCTTTTGTCTTCGGGTCAATAATATGCACCGCGCAGGCCATACAAGGATCAAAAGAATGAATAGTTCTGATAATTTCCAGCGGCTGATCAACTTTCGCCAGTTTTGTTCCGATCAATGACTCCTCATAAGGACCCCGAACGCCTGCCTTGTCGCGGGGCGAGCAGTTCCATGTTGAAGGAACAACAGCCTGATAATTGGAAACAACGCCCTTTTCGATCTTGATCCAGTGTCCCAGCGCGCCGCGCGGCGGTTCCGTCATGCCGCGTCCTTTAGCCGGCTTTTTGGGAACATCGCAACGGGTCCACGTGCGGGTGTCACCCTTCTTGATATTAGCGATCAATTCATTGATCCATCCTTCGGTATTGTCCGCGATCAGCTTGGTTTCCAGCGCGCGGGCGGCTGTTCTGCCGAGCGTGGAGAATAAAACGGTAGCGGGTAGTCCGGTTGCTTTCAAAGTAGAATCAACAAGTCCCTTGATGGCTTTGTCTCCCTGGGCATAACCGACAACCATACGGGCCAGCGGGCCTACTTCGTAAGGTTTGTTGTCGTAACGGGGAGCTTTGCACCAGCTGTATTTTTCATTGCCCTTAAGATTACCGTTTTTATCATAGCCTGTATAATCGGGATCCGTAGTGCCCTTATAAGGATGCTGAGGTTCTTTGGCAGTGTACCAGGAATGCGTCGCATCTTCCGTGATCTTGTCCTCATCGATCTTCATGGGTTTTGCCAGATTTCTGTCATTGACAATACCGCGGGGGAAGAGCAGTTTGTTCCAGTCGTCATCCAGCGGGAAACCGCCGTAAGCGAGGTAATTCTTAACCCCGCCGCCAATGCCTTTGAGGCCTTCGTCTTTGTAATAATGCGCGGCCAGAAGAACATCAGGTATATAAGCGGTTTCCAGGAAATTCTTCATCTGTTTGAAACGGAACAGGTATTGTCCCATGCGTTCGGCGTCAAATAAATCCATGCCGGATGTTATGCCGCCGACAACCAGACTTTGCGGATGAGGGTTCTTTCCGCCTAAAATAGCCATCATCTGCGCGCCGACTTTGGAAACGGCCAGAGCGTCCAGATAATGGGACAGAATAATTAAATTGGCTTCCGGGGGCAGTTTGTAGGAAGGATTTCCCCAGTAAGCGTTGGCAAAGGGCCCCAAACGGCCTGATTTGACAAATTTGGTGACTCTTTCCTGAACGGCTTTATAGTGAGTTGCCGAACAGTTGTAAGGATCGGAGCAATACCCGTGAGCCATGTCCACAGCCTTTGCGGGATTGGCGGAAAGAGCGCTTACTACATCCACCCAATCAAGACCGTGCAGATGATAAAAATGCATGGGGTGGTCATACAGATACTGCGCCGAATTAATCAGGTTACGGGCGATTCTGGCATTGGGCGGCGGTTTAATGCCGAAGGCGTCTTCACAGGCCAGAATGCTGGCTTCGTAATGCGCATACGTACAAACACCGCAAAAACGCTGAACCATCAAACCGACATCGCGCGGATCGTGGCCTTTCACTATCGTTTCAATACCGCGCCAGAGCGTGATACTGCTCCAGGCATCTTTGATAACGTTGTTGTTATCAACCTCCACTTCAATTCTTAAATGTCCTTCAATCCTGGTGATCGGATCGACAATGATTCGTTTAGTCATATTTATTTATCTCCTTTATGTCGGATTCCGCTGGCTACCGCATGGGCGGCAACTCCAGCTACGGCTACACCGGTCAATGCAATTCCAATGTTGTCAACGGTTCTTTCGCCGCCGCCGTAAGTTTTTTCGTCAAGCGGTTTTTCCAACGGCGCCATGGTATCCCAGAATCCGGGTTCGGTGCAGCCGATGCAACCGTGACCAGCCATAACAGGCCAGGAAATGCCGTCATTGAAGCGGACTTTCGCGCAATTGGCGTAAGTGTAAGGGCCTTTGCAGCCGACTTTGTAGAGACACCAGCCTTTGAGAGCGCCCTTGTCGCCCCATTCTTCAACGAATTCCGAAGCGTCGTAATGAGGTCTTCTTTCACAATAGTCGTGAATGCGTTTTCCGTAAGCCCATACGGGTCTTCCAAGTCCATCCACAGGGGGCAGGGAGCCGAACATCAGGAAATGCAGTAATGTTCCGGTGAAGTTTACGGCATTGGGAGGACAACCGGCGATGTTTACTGTGGAAACGCCGATGGCTTTGCTGATGCCGACCGCATCGGTTGGATTGGGCTTGGCAGCTTGAATATTCCCATAGGCTGAGCAGGATCCGATACACACAACAGCTGCCGCTTTGGTAGCGACTTCTTTGGCAACCTGGATGCCCGTTTTTCCTTTGGGACCAAGAGTCAGGTACTTGCCGTTGAGACCGCGGGGCAGACCGCCTTCGATAACGCAAATGAACTTGCCGTCAAAAGTTTTTACGGCATCTTCCAGGTTCTTTTCCGCCTGATAACCGGAAGCAGCCATCAGTGTCTCATGATATTCCAGCGATATGGTTTCGAGCAGGATATCATCGACATTCGGATACGATGAACGCAGGAATGCTTCAGAGCAGCCGGTGCATTCGGCAAAATGCAGCCAGACGACAGGAAGACGGCTAAAACTTTCCGCCGCTTTGGCGACCATAGGTCTGAAAATGGGCGGCAGCATTAAAGCCGCAGTCATCGCCGATGTCCATTTAACGAAATCTCTTCGGCTGAAGCCTCGCTCTTTTAATAGTTCGTGCAGATCTTCCTTTGGTTCAGGAAGATTTTTTTCAACCTGTTCCATGTGAAGTTGACAATGCTTCATTAGATCCTTGTACTGCTTGTCAATCATCTTTTTATAATCGGAATTATTTCCTTTTGCCATACTTCCCCCTTTCAATATTTTAGGCTGTTCACTTGGGTGAAACACGCCAATTCGATCATGATTAATAAAGAACTTCAGTGAAAAATATTAAGTCAATTTGCTCTCATTTTGATGATAGTTTCATTATAAAAGCCTTTTAAATGTGACTGACGTTCATTATCAGAAAAAACGCTATCTGTAAATAAAAAATTAATAAATTTATAACATGGACATAAGATGAAGTATCAATTTGAAATAACTTCACTTTTTATTAATATTAAACAGAAATTAAGTCGGGAAAGTTGAGGGGAAACTAAAATCAGGATTATAATATATATTGGTTATTGCAAAATAGAATTAAAAAGTGTCACATTGCCGCGGATTATTTTTCTTTTATCTTTTTCTCGAAAGCCGCAAGCGCCGAAGAGAAGGGCGCAAGGCTTCGTTTGATCACACCCTGCAAAAAAGAAATAGCTATGCCGTAATTTGTGACGGCAACGCCGGATTCCTGTGCTTTACGCAAACGGTTGAGCATTTCCCGGCGATTCATCATGCAGCCGCCGCAATGCAAAATCAGCTTATAATTTTTTAAATCATTAGGATAGTCCCGCCCGGAAGATATATCTATTTGCAAATCTCCGCCGACATACTGCCGCAGCCAGCGGGGAATTTTCACACGGCCGATATCGTCTTCGAGAGCGTGATGCGAACAGGCTTCGGCTATCAATATCCGGTCGCCGGGCTGCAAATTCTCTATTGCAGCCGCGCCCGCGGCCATGACTGCCAGATCGGATTTTTGCCTCGCGAATAATATCGAAAATGTAGTGATAGGAATGTTTTTCGGAACATCGGCAGTGACTTTGAGAATAGCCTGGGAATCCGTCACGACAATCGCGGGCGGAATTTTCAAGTTGGCCAGTGCGGCTGCAAGTTCTCTTTCCTTGACGACAATGGCTGCCGCGTCATTATCCAGAATGTCGCGGATTGTCTGCACCTGCGGCAGAATAAGCCTTCCTTTTGGAGCTTCCAAATCTATCGGCACAACTAAAACGGCAAAACCGCCGGGCCCAATCAGATCGCCGATCAGCGACGGCGTGCCGATAAAATCAGCAGGCGCTTTTTCCAGCAGTTGCTGTTTTAACGCATCCAGATAAGTTTGGCGTTGTGATTCATCGCTGCATGAAACCGTCAGAAACATCCCTGTTTTTTCGGTAAGCATTTTCAACCAGTCAGGGGATGGCTGATGCAAATCAATTTTATTGACAACGATCAAGATGGGTATTTTGTGCTTTTGAGCTTTGGCCAAAACTGTATCTTCGTATTTTGTCCAGATATCCGGTTCAACGACAAGAATGATAATGTCGGCGCGGTCGAATATTTTAGCTGTTTTCTTGAGTCTTGCGCCGGAGAGTTCTGAAACATCATCAAGGCCTGCCGTGTCAAGAAATAGAACAGGCCCGATCGGCAGTAACTCCATGGCCTTTTCCACAACATCGGTTGTTGTTCCGGCCACAGGGGAGGTAATGGCAATATCCTGGCCGAGCATTAAATTAAGCAGACTGGATTTGCCAACGTTGGTGCGTCCCATTAACGCGATGTGCAGACGGTTTCCTTTAGGCGTATTATCCATTATTTTTGTAACCCAGTGCTGTTAATTGATAAGGGGATAAATATTTATCCACGATTTCTTTACCCAGTTTCTGTTCTAAAAAAAGCCGCATATTTTTATCGGAGCACGTAGAAAATTCGGTGATCAGTTGCGTTGCTCTTTCATAACCGATCGCGGGCAGAAGCGCCGTGATGATCATAGGGCTGTGGTCAAAATATTGCCCGCATTTTTTTTGATCGGCGGTGATGCCTTTTACATATTTTACCAAAAGGTTGTCAATGTTAATCAGTAAATCCAGTGATTCCAAAAGCGCCTGCGCCAGCAGCGGCAGAAATTCATTAATCTGAAGCGTTCCACGGGCTGCGGTATCGGTGATGATACCGTCATTGGCAATAACTTTCATGCCGGCTTGAATGGCTGCTTCCGCTAAAACAGGATTTACTTTGCCGGGCATGATGGATGAGCCGGCTTGAAGTTGAGGCAGACGAATTTCTCCCAGAAGATTCATCAGGCGCAGATCGCCCGCAATTTTAATCAGATTGACGGCGTGGGCTTTGAGGATGCCGGAAACTTCGACGTAGGCATCAGCGTTGGCCGTTTCTCCCATGATATTTTCTCCACGGGAAAGACCTAAGCCCGTTACTTCCCTTAATTTTTCAATGACGGAAAAAATATAGTTGCGCGGCGCGGTAAGGCCGGTGCCGACGGCTGTGCCGCCCAGATTAACCACGCGCAGACGTTCCTCGCATTTGAATGTCCGCCAGCGGTCGCGCGAAAAAGCTTCGGCAAACGCCGAAAACTCCGCGCCCAATGTAATGGGAACCGCTTCCTGCCACTCTGTTCGTCCTAATTTAACTATTTCGCCGAAGGCCTTTTCTTTTTCCTGAAACGCGCCTTGCAGATGGGCGATGCCTTGCGCGAGCTCCCGCAAGGCCATAGTTCCGGCAATTTTAATGGCTGTGGGGTAGACATCATTGGTGGACTGATGCAGATTTACGTCTTCCAGTGGATGAACAATCGTGTAATCGCCTTTGTTGCCGCCTTGCAGTTCAATGGCGCGGTTGGCGATCACTTCATTGAGATTCATGTTGGTTGATGTTCCCGCGCCGCCTTGCAGAGCATCAACCGGAAATTGATCGGCGAGTTTGCCCGCAATAATTTCTTCGCAGGCGGCAGTTATGGCGTTTGCTTTATCCGTCGAAAGATAGCCGTTTTCGGCATTAGCCAGACAAGATGCTTTTTTGACCATCGCCAGTCCCCGAATCAATCGGCTGTTGACTTTTATGCCGCTGATCTGGAAATTATGGATGGCTCTTTGTGTGTGAATGCCCCAGTAGGCATCACGCGGGACTTCCATCTCGCCCAAGAAATCTTTTTCTATTCTTTGATCGGTCATCGTCATATTCCAACCATGAAAGCATCAACAAAAAAGAGGTTTGTCCGTAATGGACAAACCTCTTTATACATGATTTTCAGTTAACAGCAAAGCTTCTTATTCATCTTTTCCGTGAGGCAATTCCGTGCCTCTTTTTGTGTATTTGGTGTGCAGAAGCTTGTGCGACTTGTGTCCCAAAGGTTCCTTCAGGAAGTTGGCATACAGTTTCTTAACCGATTCATTTTCATGAGATTGACGGTTCTTCTGAACTTTTCCGTCATCTTTATAAAGAGCGGAAGAGCGCAATACCCTGATTTCGTTGTTAGTGGGGATGGGCTCGCCGCCGCCGGCGATGCAACCGCCCGGACAGCACATTACTTCAATGAAGGCGTAACCGCCTTTACCTTCGCGAATCAGATCCATGAGTTTGCGGGCATTTCCCAGACCATGAGCAACGGCAATCTTGACATCTCCAAGAGCGCCAACCTTGACGGTGGCTTCTTTGACGCCGTCAAGACCGCGAACAGGCGTGATATCCAGACTCGGCAGGTTTTCGCCGGTCACAACTGCGTAAACCGTGCGCAGAGCGGCTTCCATAACGCCGCCGGTCGCGCCGAAAATGGTGGCTGCACCGGTATATTCACCCATCGGGGCGTCATAATCTTCATCCTGCAGATTGACAAAGTCAATGCCGCCTTCCTGAATCATACGGCCTAATTCTCTCGTTGTAAGAACATAATCAACATCTTGATAGCCGCTGCTGTTCATTTCGGGGCGCTGGGCTTCAAACTTTTTAGCGGTGCAGGGCATGATGGAAACCGAAACGATATCTTTCGGATCGATGCCCGCTGTTTCCGCGTAATAGGTTTTGGCCAGCGCGCCGAACATTTGCTGCGGCGATTTGCAGGTGGAAAGATGACCGAGCATATCGGGATAGAAATGTTCGCAGAACTTGATCCATCCGGGGCTGCACGAAGTAATCATCGGCAGTGTTCCCCCTTCTTTAACTCTTTTGAGTAATTCGTTGCCTTCTTCAATGATGGTGAGGTCGGCAGTAAAATTGGTGTCGAAAACTTTATCAAAACCAAGACGGCGCAGTGCAGCGATCATCTTGCCTGTGACAAGGCTTCCCGGAGGCATGCCGAATTCTTCACCGAGAGCCGCGCGGATAGCCGGAGCTTCCTGCACGATAACATGTTTGGTCGGATCCTGCAGAGCCTTCCAGACCAGATCAACGTCATCCTTTTCGTATAAAGCGCCTACGGGGCAAACCATGATACACTGGCCGCAGGCGATGCAGTTGGATTCAATCAAAGGCAAATCAAAAGCAGGAACGACTTTTACTTTGCTGCCACGATGAGCCGGTGTCAAAACGCTGACAGTCTGAACTTCATCGCAGACGGTTACACAGCGATGACATTCAATACATTTGCGGCTGTCCCGTACGATAGAAGGACTGGAATGGTCGATCATGCCTTCTTTCGGGAATTGTGTATAATCAAAACGAACTTCTTTAATGCCAACAAATTCGGCGACTTTCTGCAATTCGCAGCTGCCGTTTCTTACGCAGTAATTGCACTCCTGCGGATGATTGGCCAACAGAAGTTCCACCACCATTTTTCTGGCTTTGCGCACTTTCTCCGTATTGGTGTGGACGACCATTCCATCGGTTACGGGAAAAACGCAGGCCGCGATCAGACTGCGCTGACCTTCAACTTCCGTCATACACACACGGCAGGCGCCGGGAGTGTGATTTCTTTCCGTCCATGCACAAAGTGTGGGAATTACAATACCGGCACTGCGAGCGGCCTCCAGAACTGTGGCGCCGGCCTCTGCCGTCACTTTACGATTATCGATAGTCAAATTAACAGTTGACATGAAATATTTCTCCTTATCGTTAAAAAAATAAATTAAATAGCCGCGTCGCAACGCAAACAACGACAGGCTTCTTTAATAGCATCTTCAGGTTTGAAGCCCAGTTCCACTTCTGCAAAGCTCATCTTGCGTGTGCCATGATGCATTTCCGGCATTGCCATCTGAGGTACTTCCTCCGTGTCTTCATCAATGACCAGAGGCACATCAATTTTCTCTTTCGCTGGTTTCTCGTAAGCAGGTTCGCCATTGGCTTTGCGGATAGCCGCATCGATATCATCGGCAGCCTGATGTCCGTCACCGATAGCCGCTATGACCGTGTCGGGTCCTGTGACAGCATCGCCGCCCGCGAAATAACGGGGGTTGGCTGTACGGGTCTTATATCCCTTGCCGACATTGAAGCAATCCCACTTGTTGATTTCCACGCCGCTCTTTTTATCGATGAAGCTCATATCGGGAACCTGGCCGATGGCGGCAATGACCGCATCAACATTTAAAGAAAATTCAGAACCTTCTATAACAACAGGTTTCTTGCGTCCGCTGTTGTCAAAGTCGCCCAGTTTCATGCGATTGCAGGTAATGGAAGATACTTTTCCTTTCTCGCCGTCAATTTTCAACGGGGCAACCAGATAATCAATCTTGATTCCCTCGTCTTCAGCCGCTTTAATTTCCTCTTCGGCTGCCGGCATATCCTGTCTCAAACGGCGATACAGAATGGTGACATCTGAACCGAGTCTTAATGCTACGCGGGCAGCGTCAATAGCCGAATTGCCGCCGCCGATGACAGCCACTTTCTTGCCCAGGGTCTTTTCGCCTTTGAGCCATTTGTCTTCATTGTTGTTGAAGTCGCGCAGGAATTCGACGCCGCCGAAAACATTCTTCATGTCTTCGCCGGGCACGCCCATTTTCTGGCTCTTGTGCGCGCCTGTTGCAAGATAGATAAAGTCGAAATCTTTTTCCAGTTTGGCAAATGTAATATCCTTGCCCACGCGGGTGTTGAGGCGAATTTCCACGCCGAGAGCGCGAATATCATCAATTTCACGATCCAGAATGTTGCGCGGCAGACGATATGAGGGAATGCCCCAATAAAGCATTCCACCGGCTTTATTGAGTTCTTCAAAAACGGTTACTTTGTAACCGCGTAAAGCCAGATCGCGCGCGGCTGTAAGACCGGCCGGGCCTCCGCCCACAACAGCTATCTTTTCTTTGCGTGTGACAGGCACAACATCGATCTTCGGACGAGGCGCGTTATCTGTAATGAAACGCTTCAGAAACTTAATGGCAATGGGTTCATCCATGTTGCCGCGGCGGCATTTGCTCTGGCATTTGTGATCGCAGACTCTTCCGCAAACGGAGGGGAAGGGGTTGCTTTGCAGCAGAATTTTGTATGCGTCGTCAAATCGTTCGGCCCGAATAAGCGCTATATAGGAAGGAATATCCATTTCGATCGGGCAGGTATGCTGACACGGTGATTTGAACATGGCTGAGCATACTGCTGCCACGCATCTATGCTCGCGGATGTGCTGTTCATACTCTTTACGGAAATAACGGATGGTGCTTAAAATAGGATTTGGCGCTGTTTGCCCCAATCCGCAAAGGGCCGCATTTTTGATAACTTCGGCCATTTCTTCCAGAAGTTCAATATCGCCTTCCTTGCCTTTGCCCTGGGTGATATTGGTCAATATATCCAGCATGCGTTTCGTGCCCTCGCGGCAGGGCGTACATTTGCCGCAGGATTCATCCTGGCAGAAATCCATGAAGAATCTGGCCATATCGACGGCGCATTTGTCTTCATTCATTACGATCAAACCGCCGGAGCCCATAATGGCGCCGAGTTCAACTACTTTTTCATAATCAACAGGAGCGTTTAAATGCTGAATGGGAATACAGCCGCCGGAGGGGCCGCCTAACTGTGCTGCTTTGAATTTCTTGCCTTTGGGAATACCGCCGCCGATATCATAAACGATGGTGCCCAGTTTTGTTCCCATGGGAACTTCCACAAGACCGACGTTGTTAACGTCGCCGGTAAGCGCGAAAACTTTTGTGCCTTTGCTCTTTTCCGTGCCGATGGATGCGTACCATTTTCCTCCGCGCAGAAGAATCTGGCCGACGTTAGCCAGTGTTTCCACGTTATTCAGAATACTCGGTTTCTGCCACAGACCGGCAACAGCGGGGAAGGGCGGTCTTGGCCGGGGCATGCCTCTTTTCCCTTCAATGGAGGTCATCAGGGCCGTTTCTTCACCGCAGACAAACGCGCCCGCGCCCTGGTAAATTTCCAGATCAAAATCAAAGCCCGTGCCCAGAATATCCTTGCCCAGCAAACCGGCTTTATGCGCCTGATCTATGGCTACGTTTAAACGATGAATAGCCAGCGGATACTCAGCGCGGCAATAAATGTAACCTTGCTTGGAACCTATGGCTTTGGCGGCGATAACCATTCCTTCAAGAACGGCGTGTGGATCAGCTTCCAGAACGCTTCTGTCCATAAAGGCACCGGGATCTCCTTCATCGGCATTGCATAAAACGTATTTAATATCACCTTTGGACTGAGCGGCAAATTTCCATTTCAGGCCTGTAGGGAAGCCCGCTCCGCCGCGCCCTCTTAATCCTGAATCGAGGATTTCCTGAACGATTTGTTCCGGTTTCATTTCAGTCAGGGCTTTAGCCATGCCGGCATAGCCGTCACGCGCGATATATTCATCAATTTTTTCGGGATCAATCAGACCACGATTCTTCAAAACTCTCAACTCCTGATGAGCGAAGAAGGGGATGTCCTGCATGGTGGGAATAATTTCATCTGTTGAGGGCTCATGATATAAGAGACGCTCTAAAGTTCTTCCCTTGATTAAATGTTCTTCAACCAGTTCCGGTATATCTTCCGGCTTCAAGCTTACGTAAATTATGCCTTCCGGATAAACAACCATGATCGGTCCCAGAGCGCAAAATCCATTACATCCTGTTTCCACAACCTTTATTTCTTCAGTCAGTCCTCTTTTGTCAAGCTCTTCCACTAAAGCTTTTTTTACTGCAGGTTGGCCGGACGCCTGACAGCCGGTGCCTCCACAGATTAATAAATGCGAACGAAAAACTTTCATTTAGCCTATATCCTCCCTTAAGAAATCATCATGCCGTGCAACAATAAGCATGTTAGAGCGAAAAAAATTATCTGGTTACTTCAGATCCTCTGGCCAGAACAAAAGGAGTCTGAATTTCTCCCTCCATGATGTGTCTTTTGAAAACCTGTCTCATTTTGTTGGAATTCATATATTCATATTTTATCGGTTCCTTATTCAGGACTTCAACAGTAACAAGAGGTTCGCGGCTGCATAATCCCATGCAACCTGAAGTGGTTACGACAACATCATTTGCGCCGGCAGCTTCAATTTCCTGAAGCAATGTATCCATAACTTCTTTGGCTCCCGAAGCGATACCGCAGGTTCCCATGTGGACGGTAACTTTCACGCGACGTTCGCCATCCCGCAGGGACATTTCCTTGTGGACTTTGTCCTTTATTTTTTTTAAATCATCTATTGTTAATTTCGCCATTGGCGTTTCCTCCCGGCTTTAAATTATTTTATTATGTATATTGAGCTAATATCTCTTTTACCTTGCCCGGCTTGACACGGCCGTGCACGTCTTCATTGACAACAACCACCGGCCCCAAACCGCAGGCGCCTAAACAACGAACGCTTTCCAGAGTAAACATTCTGTCGGGAGTGGTCTCGCCTTCCTTAATGCCGAATTCCTTCTCCAGAGTTTCAGTGAGTGCTTTTCCGCCGCGCACGTAGCAGGCAGTTCCCAGACAAACGCGAACAGTATGCTTGCCTCGCGGTGTCATGGTAAAAAATGAGTAAAACGTGACAACACCGTAAACCCGGCTTAAAGGCAAATTCAAGTCTTTGGCAATCTTTTTCTGCGCTGATAGGGGCAGGTACTCCAGACACACCTGCGCTTCTTCCAGTACGGGAATTAAACTTCCCGGTTTGCCTTTGTGTTTGCTGATAATCTTGTTTAGTTTATCAACTTGTCCTGATGTAAATTCTTTCAAAAGTTCAGTATCTTCCGCCTTCATCAAATTCCTCCTTACGTAATCTTCGTGTTTGTTATGCCTGTGGTTTAATTTCGCTTAAACCTTCGTCAATAACGCCACGAATATATTTTAATATTTCAAAATGATTTATCGGTAAATCATCGATTTCCTTGCGGATTTCACGTGTATCCACTGAGAACCGTTGGTCATTATGCCTGTGTTTGTAAATAAAGTCAACAAAAGAATTTCCGGCAATAAGATTGATAATAGTTGCTGAAATATCACCCATAGGCTGCCTGTCCAGATGGTCGAGTTGAAAAGTTGCCTTAAGCCTTGTTCCTTTACCTTTTTCTGATTTCAAATCAAGATTGCCGCCGGCCATTTGAGCGGCATTGGTCAGAAGAGGAATTCCCAATCCGAATCGTCTCACTTTTTTTGTTGTGTAAAAAGGGTCAAAGGCTCTTTTGATTTCCTCTTTGGTCATTCCGCAGCCGTCGTCATTTATTTCTATGGAGAGCAAATTATTTGCCGAATCTTCATTTATATTTATTTCGACTGTTTTAGCTCCTGCACGAACTGAGTTTTCAGCAATATCCAGAATATGTTCGGCAAGCTCCAGCATTTCTACTCCAATATACAACGGCCGTTTTGCCCGGCGAAAGCCATTTTTAATTCCGCCAGAGTTGGTTCTTCAAGCATGATCTTTGTCAGTGCCGTTCCAATGTCTTTTAAGTAATGGGCATCGGAGGAAGTTATAAATGAATAATGATTCAACTCCCTGTATTTAATTCGTGCCTGTTGAAGACCTGTCAGGGATGATATTTCCAACGCATCAAAATGAATGCTTTCGTCAATAAAGCCGAGTTGGCTCAATACGCTGAAACTTTCTCTATCTATATGAGAGGCAACGGCTAATCCGTTTTGCTCATGGACGTGGTTTAATAAATCATTTAATGGAATATCAGTAGCTCCAATTAATAATTTATCGTTTATTCCCTCGACCTCACCATTTTCATTTACAATAGCCTGAACGCCGAAACGGTCTTCATCATTTCCCCCCGCCAGATGCTGATAAACAATTTCCTGCAGCCTGGCTAAATCAGATAAAGAATCGAATAGAGCTAAAAAATGCACTTCTTCACTTGTTGTTATTTCCATTCCGGGAAATATCTTTAAATTTTTCCCCCGGGCGGCATTGATGACGTAAGAAACATTTTCGGAAGAGTTGTGATCGCAAATGGCAAGAATATCAAGACCGGCGGCGATGGCTCTTTCTACCAAAGCTTTGGGATGCATATCCAATTCGGCGCAAGGTGAGAGACAAGTGTGAATGTGAAAATCACAATTAAAAACTTTAAGCATCGTCTTTTGGGGGAATTAAACAGACATAGCCAAAAGTCTGCGGCAGTTATAAAAACAATTCTGTTATTTTTCCGTTCTCAACAAGTTATAAATTCTACCTGTTAATTCAAATGCGGACAAATTTGAAATCAGTATGGGGACATTCTCCTGAATGGCCTTTTCCATGGTATCTTTAGCCGGTTCGCAAGAATTAACCAGAATAACAGCCGCGTGCTCTTTCAGAGTGGCTATGGCAACGATATTTTGGTGCACCTGTCTTGTTATCCAGATATCTCCTTCGTGAGAATTTGCCATTACATCGCTTAAGAGATCTCCCGTATAACCTCCTTTAACATTATTATTCTTAGTTCTGTCTGATGCAGATACTACTTTTAAATTTAATTCTTTTGCTATGGTTGCGATGTCCATTATATATCCTTTGTTAATTGAGTAGCGTTAATAATCATTCTTAAAGAAGTTCCTTTGTTCACTTCCGATGAGATATCGAATTTGTCAGAGTAGAAATTGATATTGTGAAGTCCCATACCGGCGCCGAACCCCATTTCTCTTATTTCCTGACTGGCAGTAGAATAACCTTGTTCCATTGCCTGTTCAATATTGGGTATTCCGGGCCCTTCATCAGCTGCTTCAATCTCGACATTTTCCGGTGTGACTGTAAGATGGATAAATCCTTTTCTGGCGTAAGAAACGATATTGATTTCGGCTTCATAAGACACAATGGCGGACTTTCGAACAACATCGCCAGGAAGTCCTTTTTCTTTAAGGATAGCTTTTATGCGCATGGAAACTGTCCCGGCGGCATTAAAATTACCGCCCTCGATATCAAAACTATACTTATTTAAAGTGTTTTCAGGTTTGTTCACTGCCGGTATCAACTTTTTCCAGGCAGCCGACTATGCCTTTTGCGTAAAGACGGCCCGCCGTTTCGAATAAAATGTATTTTGTCGTTAAAATGGGAATTTGAAGACTCTTGGCCATAGATATGGTTTCTGCAGGCGGTTTTTTCCCGCGGACTAAAATTATCGCGGCCATATCGAGAACATTGGCGATTCTCACAACCTGCGTATTCGTCAGGCCGGTCAACAAAAGACAGCCCGCCTTTGCAAAGGAAAGAACATCGCTCATTAAGTCTGCTCCAAAAGCGGTTGTGACTTCAGTATCTAATTTTTCATCACCAACAATAACGTCGGCATCTAATATTTCTTTAACGTCTCTTAGTTTCAATATCCATTCCTCACACAGAAAAAATCCGGCGATTTCTTTTTAAAATATAGAAAATATTTTATTTTCCACTATCATATATTAAACTTTATTGTCAACGAAATCGTTTTGGTAACTGGATTATACATTAAGTAAATTAATAGCCGTATTATCAATTTTCATTGAATTTTAAATCCAACTTACTGACAGATTTTTCGCGGTATTAGCAAAAAATGTAATTTCCCAATGAATCCTCTTTGGTTCATCAAAGGAGTTCCGATATTTATTGGTTGTGAAAACCGTCAGTGTCGACTTTTTTCAGGCATCCGACAATGCCTTTACTATAAAGGATACCGGCTGTTTCAAATAAAATATATTGCGTAGCTAAAATCGGAATTTGAAGCTGTTTAGCCATGTCAATAGCTTCAGTAGAGGGTTCTTTTCCTCTAACTATGATAATAGCGGCAATATGCCTGGCAGCAGCCGTTTTAATGACCTGAACATTTGTTAAGCCTGTCAATAAAAGACTTCCCGCTTTTGCAAAAGCCATTACATCGCTCATCAAATCAGCTCCAAAAGCCGTAGAAACCTCAATATCTAATTTTTCCTCGCCGACGATTACATCAGCATCCAATATTTCTTTAACTTCTCTTAATTTCAAATAAACTCCTTATAGATAAGAAACTTGACGTTTATTGCTTGGGATGTTCAAAGTGTTTGATTATATTAAAAATGTCGTATTAATCAATACTTACTCAAGAGTTTTCTACCATAAATTAATATTCAATGTCAATGAGATTATTATAGGAAATGAACGATATTCAATTTCTGACCGCCAGTTTTTTTCTTAAAAAAACTAATTATGAGATTACGGTAAAAATACAGCTGCATTTACCCTTGACATGGTTTTGCTGTAATGATAATGACCTGCACACTTTAACATGTCGGGGCGTGGCGCAGTCTGGTAGCGTATCTGAATGGGGTTCAGAGGGCCGGTGGTTCAAATCCACTCGCCCCGACCAGTAAAATCAAAGGGTTAACCAATAGTTTGGTTAACCCTTTATATTTAGTACGTTTTTTAAATCTTTTAAGACCATAAAGAAATTATATTTTATCAGGTTAATCTATTTTCGCTTAGTGTTCATGGCAGGCATATATTCATTAAGACATTTTTCTTGCATAAAAGCTGATAATCAAATACATAAATTCCCCTAAAGCTTCAAAAAGCTTAATCTGACTGGTTTTGTTAGTAATTTCAAAAATAATCCGCGTTGACATTCTTATGCGTAATGAATTATAAAAGTCCAGGAGCGAGAGTGGCGGAATTGGCAGACGCACTGGACTTAGGATCCAGCCCGCTATGCGGAATAGGGGTTCAAGTCCCCTCTCTCGCACCAGTCTTAAAGAAGAATTTTGTAAATATTTCAATGAAAAAGGAGATATTATAGTGAGTCAGATTCAGATCAAGATGGAAGAATTGAGTCCAGTTAAGAAAAAATTATCATTCGAAATACCCTGGAGTGAGGTCAAAAATGAGCTGGATGCCGTATATCATGAGGTTAGTAAGAAGGCTAAAATTAAAGGTTTTCGTCCGGGCAAAATTCCACGCAAGATTTTAGAAACTTATTATAAGGACCATGCCCAGGAAGAAGCGACAACCAACATTGTTAATAAATATTACTGGCAGGCGTTGGAAGACAGGGGAATTGTTGCTGTTACGCGGCCGGAAATCAGTCAGGAAGGAATAAAGGAAAATACAGATTTTTCTTTTTCTGCTTCGTTCGAAATGGAACCGGAGTTTGAACCTAAAGGTTATAAAGGAATAGAATTAGAAAAAGAAGAGCTTAAGGTAACCGATAATGATGTAGAAAAAAGAATTAACGAAATAAGAGAAATGTTTGCGACGATGGAGGAGGTTAAAGATGATCGCCCCGTTGTCAATGCTGATTTTGTTGCGATTGACTTTGCCGGGAGTTTAAATGGAGAATTATACAAGGAATTAACAACGGAAGACTATTTACTGGAAATCGGATCACAGAGATTTGTTCCGGGTTTTGAGGAACAATTGATTGGTATGAAAAACGGGGAAGTGAAGGAAATTAAAGTAAATTTCCCTGCTGACTATCACGAAAATAAATTTGCCGGCAAAGAGATAATTTTCAATGTAACATTGAAAGGCATCAAGGAGAAGAAATTACCTGAAACTAATGATAACTTTATCAAAAATTTCGACAGGTACAATTCTTTGGAAGATTTAAAAAACGATGTGCGTAAAACTTTGGAAGAAAAATTTAACCGCCAGGCGGAAATTAATTTGCAAAACAAAATTACAGAAATATTGATACAAGAAAATGATTTTGAAGTTCCCTCTTCGCTTGTTGAAAGGCAGATTTATTATATGATGGCTGATACTCAAAAAAGAATGGTTTCTGCCGGTATGGATGAAAAAAATGCACTGGAATTAAGCTTTAAGATGCATGATAAATTCAAAGATGACGCTGCTAAAATCGTCAAATCTTTTTTACTTTTAAAAAAGATAGCCCAAAAAGAGTCATTTGTCGTTGAAGAAAACGATGTAGATAAATATATTCAGGAATTAGCTGTTCAGAACGGTCAGGATTACGAATTATTAAAGAAAATGTACGATAGTGAAGAACGTAGGGACAGTCTTAAAATGGAGTTGATTCAAAAAAAGGCATTTGACTTTATAGAGCACAATGCCAATATTAAGACAGTCGGAAACAATGGTATGAATGCGGAGGTTAAATAGTGAATTTGATTCCCATGGTGGTTGAGCAAGACGGGAGAGGCGAACGGGCGTATGATATTTATTCACGTTTGTTGAAAGATCGCATAGTTTTTCTGGGCACAGCGATTGATGATAATGTGGCCAATTTAATTGTTGCTCAAATGCTGTATCTGGAAGCTGAAAACCCGGATAAGGAGATCTTTTTTTATTTAAATTCTCCCGGAGGAAGTGTAAGCGCGGGGATGGCCATTTATGATACAATGCGGTACATTAAATCACCGATTTCGACTGTTTGCATGGGACAATCAGCCAGTATGGCGGCGTTGCTTTTAGCAGCGGGAGAAAAGAAAAAAAGATTTGCCCTGCCTCACTCGAGAATTTTAATCCATCAACCGTTGGGAGGGTTTCAGGGACAGGCGACGGACATTGACATTCAGGCAAGAGAAATATTAAGACTGAAGGATGAGTTAAATAAAATACTGGCTGATTTGACCGGACAGCCGCTTCCCAAGATTGTTAATGACACGGAACGCGATTATTATATGACTGCTGAACAAGCTAAAGAATATGGTTTGATCGATGAAATCATCGTTCGCAAGCCGGATTCTTCAGGTAACACAAAAAAGGAGATTTAAGTGATAAAAAAAGGCAAAAATAATAGAATGGATGATGGAATGCTTTTTTGTTCTTTTTGCGGAAAAATGCAAAGTGAAGTGCGAAAACTGGTTGCCGGTCCGACAGCCTATATCTGCGATGAATGCATTGAACTTTGCCGGTATATTGTTGAGGAAGAAGAAGATAAACTTGTAGAAAAAGATTCCCCGAAGGGTTTGCCCTATCCGAAAGAAATTAAAAAATTTTTAGATCAGTATGTAATTGGTCAGGAAAAAACAAAGAAAATATTGTCGGTTGCCGTTTATAATCATTATAAAAGATTATTTTCTCATATTGAGGCCGATGGGATAGAAATTCAAAAAAGCAATGTGCTTTTAATCGGTCCCACAGGTTCAGGTAAAACATTGCTGGCTAAAACTCTGGCGAAATTTCTTAATGTTCCTTTCACAATCGCTGATGCTACAACTTTGACTGAAGCCGGATATGTTGGGGAAGATGTAGAAAATATTATTTTAAGCTTACTGCAAAATGCCGATTATGATGTTGCCAGAGCGTCAAAAGGAATTGTTTACATTGATGAGATAGACAAGATTGCGAAAAAATCGGGAAATCCTTCCATAACCAGAGATGTTTCCGGTGAAGGAGTCCAACAGGCCTTGTTAAAGATTATGGAAGGAACAATGGCCAATATACCGCCCAAAGGCGGCCGTAAACATCCTCAACAGGAGTTTATCCAGGTAGATACAACAAATATATTGTTTATTTGCGGCGGCGCTTTTAATGATCTGGAAAACATCATTTCCAAGCGATTGGGAGTTAATGCGATGGGTTTCGGCGCCGAAATAAAAAGTAAGAAAGAAAAAAGGATTGGTGAATTGCTTGCCGAAGTACGATCGGAAGATTTATTGAAATTCGGATTAATACCTGAATTTATCGGACGGTTGCCGGTTATTGCCACTCTCGATGAGTTGGATGAATCGGCTTTAATCAAAATTCTGGTTGAGCCGAAAGACGCTATTATAAAACAATATAAAAAATTGTTTGCTTTGGAAAATGTATCCCTGAAATTTACAGACGGGGCCCTCAGAGCTGTAGCCGGTTTATCAACGGAAAGAAAATCCGGCGCGCGCGGATTGCGCTCCATACTTGAAAACACAATGTTGGAAGTTATGTATGATATTCCTTCACAAAATAATATTAAGGAATGCGTTATTAGTGAAGAAGTCGTATTAAAAAAAGAAAAACCAATTTTGATTTACGAAACTAAATCTGAATCTGCCTAAAAGGAATAAATAAGGAAAAATATGTTTGATGAAAATAAAGACAATGATCAGGATAAAACAATAACGATTCCTCTCCTGCCGCTGAGAGATGTTGTTATGTTTCCACATATGATTGTGCCTCTGTTTGTCGGGCGCGAAAAATCCATTGCCGCGCTGGAATCAGCGATGAAATACGAAAAAAGTATTTTCATGGTTGCCCAGAAGAATGCTAAAGATGATGACCCCAAACAGGAAGATATTTATCATATTGGCACAATCGGCATAATCATTCAGCTTTTACGTTTGCCAGATGGGACAGTCAAGGTGCTTGTCGAAGGGAAAACTCGCGGAATCATAAAAGAATATATACCCAACAATGATTTTTTCCTGGTTAAAGTAAATGAGATTGAGGATATTGATGATAAAAATGATGTGAAAAAGCAAGCTCTGATGCGAAGCATTAAAGAATCTTTTGAGCTTTATCTGAAACTCAGTAAAAAAATCCATGTTGAAATGCTGGGAACAATCGCCGCTATTGAAGATGGCTCAAAGCTGGCCGATGTCGTTATTACTCACCTTAACGTGAAACTGGAAGATAAACAAAAGATTATAGAGGTGTTTGACATTGGCGAACGACTGGAAGCAATTTATTCTCTGATGCTTTCGGAAATCGAAATCCTGCAGGTTGAAGAAAAGATCAAGAGACGCGTTAAAAAGCAGATGGAAAAGACGCAAAAAGATTATTATCTCAACGAACAAATGCGGGCCATTCAGAAGGAAATGGGAGACAAAGATGATTTCCGCAACGAGATAAACGATCTGGAAAAACGTTTAAAGCAAAAGAAAATGTCGGAAGAGGCGGTGAAAAAGGTCCGGCAGGAAATTAAAAAATTACAAATGATGACCCCCATGTCCGCAGAAGCTACGGTAGTCAGAAATTATATTGACTGGATACTGGACATGCCATGGTCGGAAAAAACAGAAAATAAACACACACTGAAGGAATCGGAGGCGATTCTGGATGAAGATCATTTTGGATTGAAAAATGTAAAAGAACGCATTATCGAGTACCTTGCCGTACAATCTCTGGTTAAGAAAAATAAAGGTTCGATTTTGTGTCTTGTTGGTCCTCCGGGCGTAGGAAAGACTTCTATCGCTAAATCGGTTGCCAGGGCTACAAATAGGAAATTTGTTCGTATCTCTCTGGGAGGCGTTCACGATGAAGCGGAAATTCGAGGTCATCGTAGAACTTATATCGGAGCTATGCCCGGGAAGATTATTCAGTTGTTGAAAAAAGCCGGATCCAACAATCCCGTTTTTTGTCTGGATGAAGTAGATAAGCTCAGCTCTGATTTTAGAGGAGATCCTTCATCCGCTCTGCTGGAAGTTCTGGATCCGGAACAGAACTTTGCGTTTAATGACAATTATCTTGATGTTGATTATGATTTGTCGGAAATCATGTTTATTACGACGGCAAACGTTTTGCAGACAATACCGGCTCCGTTGCAGGACAGAATGGAAGTAATCAGGATTGCCGGATACACGGAACCGGAGAAACTGCAAATAGCGAAAAAATTTCTAATTACAAAGCAGGTAGAAGCTAATGGTCTGAAAATTGAAAATATTGAATTCACTAATGGAGCGTTGCTGAAAATTATCCGTCAATACACACGGGAAGCCGGTGTGCGTAATCTTGATCGGGAGATTGCCTCCATTTGCCGGAAAGTGGCCAAAGAAATCGTGAGCAATGATAATAAAAAAAGAGTGTTTATCAGTTCAACGTCCATATCCAAGTATTTGGGCGTACCCAAATATCATCATGGCGAAATGGAAGAAAAAAGCAAGATTGGCCTGACAGTCGGATTGGCCTGGACAGAAGTCGGCGGAGAACTTTTATCAATTGAAGCCTCAATTATGGAGGGCACCGGCAAAATGATAATGACGGGTAAATTAGGCGATGTGATGCAGGAATCGGTTCAGGCTGCACTGAGTTATATTCGCGCCCGCGCCGAACAATTCGGGCTGGCAAAGAACTTTTATAAAAAAATTGATATTCATGTGCATGTTCCGGAAGGAGCAATTCCCAAGGATGGTCCTTCAGCCGGCATTGCCATGACTACTTCCATAGCGTCAGTTCTGATGCAGAAAAAAGTGCGTGCGGATATCGCTATGACCGGTGAAATTACATTAAGAGGTAGAATTTTGCCGATTGGCGGACTCAAGGAAAAAATCCTCGCGGCTCACAGGGGTAATATTAAAACAGTGATTATCCCGAAAGATAATGAAAGGGATCTGGCGGAAGTTCCCAAAAATGTGCAGAATGCGCTGAAAATCATTTTTGTCGAGCACATTGATGAAGTTATGAAAATTGCGTTTGTTGAGGATGAAGAGGATATCAGGCCGCAAATTCCTGCCGATGTTCCAATAAGTTCCCAATCAGTGAATTAAAAGGTTTTAAGTACTTTTAAGACTTGACAAGCAATATCAATGTTGCTAGAAGCCTCACAGCGTTTTTGGTGTATTACGGGCGGGTAGCTCAGCTGGGAGAGCGCCACGCTTACACCGTGGATGTCACAGGTTCGATCCCTGTTCCGCCTACCAATTATGCTGAATTGAAAAAGTGACATAAAATTAAAACGATTTTTTGGGGTCGTAGTTAAGTTGGTTATAACGCCGGCCTGTCACGCCGGAGGGCGTGGGTTCAAGTCCCATCGGCCCCGCCAGAAAATCTAAAAGGAGTCAGCTACTTACAGTGACTCCTTTTTTATTTTGTCATTATTTCTGTAATAGAAATTAGATTCCCCCAGCACTATCCCCAGCAAAAACTACTTAAATCGGACTTTTTAAGCATTAGTTTTTTGATACATAAAAAAGGCTTGGAACGGATTCTCCACCAATCTCCACTCGTGAAATCAATCCTCTTTAAGCATTAATAAGACGATATCCAAATTATATTACTAGCGAAAGATTGTATGGCCTGTTTTGTGACTCCAGAAATACTCACTTCGTACGCATAATATTGATTGACAGACTGGATAAATCTGTTATTCTTGCGTTGTAATTATGTTATGCGATTGTTCCAATAATAGGTACATATGATGAATAATAATACAATAAGTTCTTTGACCCAAAAAGAAGCCGAACTGGTTGCCCGCATGACTTATGAACAAAAGGACATCGTAACAATCCAAGAGTTAGATAGTTATTTACCCAGCGACTTTGCCTATAGGCGCAAACTGGTTTACAATCTCAAGAAAAAGAGAATATTTATTCCCATAAAAAATGGCGTCTATATTTTTGTACCACTGGAGGCTGTGCCCACTGGCCGTCGGGTGAGTGAATTTCTGATTCCCGCGGTATTTTTCCCCCGCGGAGACTATTATATTGGTTTCTCTACAATGTATAATTATTATAATTTTACTGATCAGCAATTTCAGACCATTTACGTGTTAAACTCCAGAATCTCCAGCAGGAAAACAATTGCCGGCGAGTCTTTTAAATTCGTTAAAATTTCCGCTCGAAGGCTGTATGGTCTGGAAAAGATTAATATCCGCGGGAAGACGGCTATTGTAAGCTCTAGGGAAAGAACATTGGTTGATATGTTTTATTACAACAAACCTGTTGGTGGCCAGAACGCTGCCTCCGAAATTTTGATTAAGTTGGTTAAGAATGGTAAATGTGACACAAAAAAATTAATCGAATACGCTGTAAAATTCCCGATCATTAAAACGCGCAAATTAATAGGGCTTACCCTTGAAAAGGCCGGTGTTGACGAAAAACTTCTTGCGCCGCTGGCCAGAAGCATAAAAAAAACATCTTTGATTTCATTTACGGATGACCGGAAAGGAAGGATCAATGAAAAGTGGCGCGCCATCATTTCTGCATCATAAGGATAAAGACAAATTTCGTGATTTGGTTGACCGAACTGCGTCACGTGCAGGTTTTTACACGCCAGTCATGGAAAAAGACTATTATTTGACCTATGTCCTTTCCATGATAAAAGAACTTAGCTCAGAATTAATTTTCAAGGGCGGAACCTGCCTCAATAAGATATATTATTCATATTACCGGTTGAGTGAGGATCTGGATTTCAGTATGCGTGTGCCGGAGCCTGCATCGACACGGAGTAATAGACGTAAGATCATACAGACAATTAAAAATAACATTTCTACCTTTGCTGATCAATTAGGCCTCAAGCTGGAAGGTACCGAGGATGCAGGACGAAACGAATCAAAACAGTATGTCTATTATTTTGTATATGATTCTGTGATAGTTCCGGCGGAGCAGTCCATTAAACTTGAGATAAGCCTTCGCTTCAATCCACTTCTGGTTCCTGAGACACATCGTATTCGGCATCAATATGTTCATCCATTTACTGGTGAATTCTTATTTGATGCTGGTGGGGTCAACTGTCTGGCGCTCAATGAGATCGTCAGTGAGAAAATGCGTGCAACTGCTTTAAGAAAGGACATCGCAGCTCGTGATTTTTATGATCTTGATTTTATCCTACGCAATAAGTTTAATCTGGCAAACAGACAGATGATTGACCTTTTCCGTAAAAAGCTTGTAGAGGATGGTGGTGATGTCGATCTTAAAAAATATCTTGTGAATATGGGGCGGACGGAGGCGGAGATTAAAGACATGCGTAAACGCATTAAAGCGGAATTGTTCGAAGTACTAACCAGAAAAGAGCAGGATAATTTTGATTTGGGAAAAGCACTGGACCGAATTAATAATGCTATGAAAGCAGTTGCTACGGTAGCAAACCATAAATGATAAGCAATCAACAATATTTCAGCTATAATTATGGTTGAGATTGTCCAATTATTAAGAATTTTATTTTTCTTCCAGCATTTTTGATACTTTTTCTATAGCAATGTCCTTCGTTCGAATCTCATTAATCAACATGAGTTCATAGCGGGAAAGACTTTCTATTCCCATAGTCCGCTGGTATTCGAGTTGAACAATTTCAGCTTCAGTTGGTTCAAACAATTTCGTGAATTTAATTTCTTCATCAATTAAATCCTTAATGTCTTTTAAGGAAAGTAAATTCCAATCACATATTTTGTCGAAAGCATTTCTGGATAATTCTTTTTGAGCAATAGATATAGCAGATTTGTTTTCTTGAGATATCTTTGTCAATTTTACGATGGGGCTGGGATAATCAGCTGACAGGTTGAATATGCCTTTTTTATTTTTACGTCTAAATAAAAAAACATTCTTGTGGTCATCTTTCAATGCTATTGCATATATTAAGGGCAATCCAATATTCCTAAATCTTTTTAATTCAGGAAATGGCGCAATAAGGGTAATTATGCGCATTTGCTTGTTGAGTTTTGATAAAAAATACAATGGTTCGAGATTATCAAAGATAAGACCATCCGGCATAAACATTTTTATTAAATGGCCGTTGCTTTTGAACGGATACAATGAAGTATCATCTATATAGTCAGGATTTATATATAGCGCCCTGGCCATCATCTTTAAAGTTTCTTTGGAAAGACTTGCCTG
>JBEKMY010000020.1:0-44907 GCA_049523355.1 Smithella sp.
TTGACTGTGGACTCATATCCGTAACCCTCCGTTTCCGAATCTTCCTTCGGTAACATCAATTTATGAGTCAACGTATCTATTTTATCTCCACCTTCGGTAACATTTTTTATGAGGCAATTCGTCTCCTTTATTTAATCTTGACAAGCGATCATCCATTTCATATATACTATTGCCAAAGAATAATTTGTTTATTATGTGTATAAAAATGATGACAATTCCTCATATAAACCGTAAATATATATATTTCTTTTTTGCGATCGTATTTCTATTTGCCTCCCTGACAATTACGTTCCATCATCATGATGACGGGTGTCAACATCATGAATGTCCATTATGTGTTGCGGCGACTTTATTTCCCTCCGGTAATTTAGAAATTCACGAAACTATTATTTTCTATCCAACAATTACTTACCTTCACCAGCCTG
Source organism: Smithella sp. (assembly GCA_049523355.1). Lineage (GTDB taxonomy): Bacteria > Desulfobacterota > Syntrophia > Syntrophales > Smithellaceae > Smithella. The sequence continues at coordinate 426 of JBEKMY010000020.1, forward strand.
AAGAAATCTTTCATCAGGCTTTATCCAAATTTTCCAACTATTCCGACCGGGCCCCTCCGGTTTCAGACGCTGTGTAGTTCAAATCAATATCCATAAGAAAACTTACATTCCCGACAAACATTCTTTGTCAGGAAGAAGGAGACGGATGTATGAAACAAGGAATAACCCTATTTCTTCTGCTTTGTTGTCTCCCTTTGCTCTCCGGCTATGCATTTGCTGAAAGTGAAATTGAATCGAGGATTAGCACACTGGAGGAGACATTAAAAAAACAGGAAGAAACAATCAAAGCGCAACAGATAATGATTAATGAGTTAAAAGAACAGATTAAGAAGACTGAAGTCAAACAGATTAACTCTTTATCACAACCTGAGGGATCTGCTGCCGGGCAGACGGCGCCGGCAGGTGAGATGCAGCAACAGGTACAAGAGTTGAAAGAGAAGGTCGATCAAGTCGTTGAAGCGCAAAGAAAAGTTTTGCCAAGCGAGTTCAATCCATCCATCGGGCTGGTGGGAGAGACAATCTTTAGTTATCGTGACAAAGGATCGTCTCAGACGGGAAGCAGCCGTCCCGGCGGTTTTGATGCGTTCCAACGTTCAGTGGAATTAAATGTGGCGGCGGCGGTTGACCCATATGCCAAGGGCTATGCGGTAATCAACGCGACAGCCGATCCGGTTACCGGCGAATCGTCTTTGGGGGTCGAAGAAGCCGCGCTGCAGACGACGTCGCTGCCGTGGAATCTGGAACTGAAGGCAGGTCGGTTTTTCGGGGAGTTCGGCCGACTGGCGTATATTCACGACCACGAATTACCATTCGTCAATCGTCCGCTTGCGCTTGCTGAATACATCGGCGGTGAATCGAGGACGGACGGCCTGCAAATTAATTGGCTGTTGCCGGTCGATCACTATGTGAGTCTGACCGTAGGCGCGGGCAATCAATTCGGCGGCGACAATCCGCCGAACAATGTCGGCGATTTCCGTAATGGCAGCGGGTTGAATTATTGGGGGCGCTTGTCCACATATTTCGATCTGACTCCCGATATCTCTGTGGAACCCGGCATTTCAGCTCTGTGGAATCCAAGTACAGATGCACAGTGGGCATCCCCTGGCGATGTTAATCCGCCATTGCCTACAGTAGCCGGCAATACTTTTACCGAACGCGAGCGCCGCCTTTGGGGAGCGGATTTAGTGGTAAGCTACAAGCCATTGCGCAACAATCAGTTCGAGAGCCTCACCTGGGGCACGGAAGTGCTCTACAGCGATAACCGCTATGACGTAACCAATTCAGGCGGCGCCCTCCCCGGTAGCTCTGTGGGCTCAGTCGGCCTATACTCGTACCTCACTTACAAGTTCCATCGGCAGTGGTCAGCCGGGTTCATGTTTGAATATGTGGAGAACCAGGTGAATAATCAAGACAAAACCTTCGCCTATTCTCCGTATGTCACCTGGGCATTGAGTCACTGGAATCAATTGCGCCTTCAGTACACATACACCAATCCCAACGCCGCGTCCGGCAGGCCCGCCGATAATGCTGTTTATCTGCAATGGGCGTGGATCATCGGTTCACACTCGCATGGTTGGCAACAACGTTAAGGAGGAATTCAATATGAAATATAAATTATATAGTCTATTATCGATTATCGCGCTCACCGCTGTATTGTGCACGTGGGCGATGCCCGCTCACGCCGAGAAGATCCGTGTCGTTGCGACGCTTACCGATCTGGCGGATTTTACCCGCGCAATCGGCGGTAATCTGGTTGACGTTCGCAGCCTGGCAACCGGTGTTGAAGACACCCACGGAGTGCCGATGAAACCGAGCTTCGTGCCGGTGATGAACCGGGCTGACCTGCTGATTCTGGTCGGGTTTGATTGCGAGCACGCCTTCCTTCCCGCTCTTTTGGAGGCTAGCAAGAACCCGCGCATTCAGGCGGGCAGGCCCGGATATGTCGACTGCTCCAGGGGAATCGTCCCGCGCGATGTGCCCAAATCAACCGATCATTCCGAAGGCGACGTTCATCCTTACGGCAATCCGCACTACGTGCTCGACCCGGTATTGGCAAAGACCGCCATCGCGAATATCTATAACGCGCTGGTGGCGTTTGCGCCTGAGCATAAAGCTGAATTCACGCGCAACCGCGACGCATATCTCGCCGAACTCAATGCCAAAATTGCCGAATGGGAGAAAGCAGTCAAACCCATCAAGGGGACGAAGTTCGTATCCTATCATGAGCATTGGCCATACTTCGCGGCACGCTTCGGTTTGAACTATTTCGGTACAATTGAGGTGAAGCCGGGCATCGATCCGAGCGCGCGTTATATCCAGGAATTGGCCACAGCGATGAAGGCCGAGCATGTCGCAATCGTTGTGCGAGAGCCGCAGTTTCCTGAAAAAGTGCCGAAACGGATCGCCGAACAGACCGGCGCAACCATGATAACGCTTCCCATCATGCCCGGCGGCGTGCAGCATACGGAAACGTATATCAAAATGATGGACTACATTATTCATACAACGGTTGCCGCCGTACAATCGAGAAAATAACAATATGGGAGGATGTGTCCGCCCGCGCTTTTTGGGCGGATACACACAACAGACTATGAATGAACCACTTATCACACTGGACAATCTGAGTATCGGCTATAATAACCAGGCTGTGCTGTCCGGCATTTCGCTCTCTATAGCCCGTGCCAGTTTCACCGCTATTCTCGGCGCTAATGGCTCGGGCAAATCGACTCTGATCAAGACGGTGCTTGGACTGATTCCGCCAGTCGCGGGTTGCATTAATACCGCATCGACAAATGCGCCTCTTGAGTTCGGTTACGTTCCTCAGGCTTTTCACTTCGACCCGATTTATCTGCTCACGGGGTTCGACGTCGCCCTGATGGGCGTATACGGGCGTGTACGGCCCGGTCGCATCGTCCCTAAAATCGAACGCGCCTTTACACGCGAATGCCTGCGCGCTGCGGATGCGGAAGCGTTTTCCCGTCAGCGCTTTGCCGAACTATCCGGTGGACAAAAACAACGGGTGCTCATTGCTCGCGCTCTGGCTATGCGCCCCGATGTGCTGGTATTGGACGAACCTACCGAAGGTGTGGATCGCGAAGCTAAAGATTTGGTGCTGGAGTTTATTTCGTGTATCCACAGAGAAAGGAAGATCACCGTCCTTCTGGTCACGCACGACTTTGCAGCGGTGCGTCACTATGCCGAGCAAGTCATCTGGCTTCATGGAGGCAAGATGTCCCTCGGCTCAACGCACGAACTCTTAACCGCCGAACGGATGGCGGAAATGATTGAAATGGGGATGGCCTAATATGGAAATAATTTATCAGATTTTCTCACCCGATTTTCTACTGCGCAATTCGATATACACCAGTGTGCTCGTCGGTCTGGTGTGCCCGCTCGTCGGTGTGTTTCTCGTGATGCGCCGGCTGGTGTTCATGGGTGTCGCGCTGCCTCAGATTTCTTCAACAGGCGTTGCTATTGCCCTCTCGCTTCCATTGTGGATAGGATTTAATCTGTCCGAACACAGCTCACATAGCGCGCACATGCTTGCCTTTATGGGCTCAATCATATTCTCATTGACCGCGATCATGGTGCTGGCATTTTTAGAACGGCGCGGGCATGGACAACCGGAGGGCAGGCTCGGCACCGCGTACGTAGTGGCTGCCGCACTGAGCATCCTGTTATTATCAAAAAACCCTTATGGCGAAATCGGCTGGCTGGATATGATGAAAGGCGAAGTCATCACGATCTCCAATTTCGATCTTGGGCTGACGGCAGCCACGCTTACGCTTGTCATTGCAGTGATGGGACTGTTCCACAGGGAGTTACTTCTGGTATCGTTTGACCGCGAGATGGCAATGATACTGCGCAAGAAAGTCATTTTCTGGGACGTGCTGCTCTATTTACTGATCGGCATAACCGTTTCAATGGCGGTGCTCAGCGTCGGTCCGCTGATTGCGTTCGGATTTCTTCTGATTCCCGCCTTGTCGGCACACATGGTTGCCCACAACATGCGCCAGTTTATGGTGCTGGCCTCTTTAATCGGTGGTGTAGCCGCTTTCCTTGGTTTCTGCATCGCATATAGATTTGATTTACCTGTCGGTCCGACGGATGTCGTTCTTTTGGGATTTCTTTACGCAGGTACCTGGATTATCGCCAAGATTGTTCCCCACGAAGGATTGCGACACACAACATAATGTCCAATAGTAAAGGAGAATAAGTGCAAAAAGAATAACAGGTGTGTCTATAGGAATGATGAGCATGGTTCGTAGCTATATTCCCTATGGGAATCTTTTTATATATATTGCCTTAATACTTACTCGGAAATCATGAGTGCATGTCTTAGGCGGTAGACGGATAGAAAGAGTGTAGTCAATAACCGGGACACGACTTCATCGGACATTGTCTGCACACAATGTCGTAAACGACGTTTTTTAGTTCATACATCGTCAGGAAGATTTCATTTTCCGCGATGGCGGATGAACCGGCGGCTTATTTTTTTCAAAAAGACCGGCCAGCATTGCGGCAAGCTCTCGCATGTGTGCCAGCGCTTCGTCACCGGCTCTATCGGGGAATCTTCCATAGGATAAAAGGATGCCATTTAATGCGGCAAAGAAAAGATGGGAATATGTCCTGATCTTGCCTTCGGGCGCCGCCCTGCGAATAACAGCATCTAATTGATCAAACAGCAGACGGTAGGTTTTGAGGAGCCTCTCCAGGGAAGCCCCAGACGTAAATTTTCCATACAGCATGCTATGTTGCATCATGCTTAAGTATTCATAGTTTTCCATAATAAAGTCAATGTAGGCGATGGCGGCATCTTTAATGTTTATTTTGTCCGTCTTTGCCATATCCCTGAACATATTAATGAGCTTGTCAGCACCCCGCAGGGATGTCTGGGTAAAAAGTTCTTCCTGATTTTCGAAATAAGTATAGATTGAACCGGCGGAGATGCCCGCTTCTTTCGCGATATCACGCATGTTAACCTTGTCGAATGTTTTCACAGCGAAAACGCGCTGAGCCGCATCCATAATCAGGTTTTTCCGGGAATTCCATTCCTGCTTTTTCAGTTCACTAAAGTCGATTTTTTTCTTCATAGGGTCCCTTTCGCCGGCTTAGTTTTAAGTCTGGGTATTTGTGCAGCATATCAAGAAATTGCATCATTTCAATCAAAATGTGCCCCTGCGGCCTTCAAAATAAACGGCAGGCACAAAATAATGTTTGACACGCTGAACAACGTTTAGTATATAAAACAAAGATCGTCAAGCACGATTTGTTATGAATCATAAAATGTTTATCAGGAGGTTCCTATGCAAAATTCAAACGTGGATTTTGCCGCTCCCAGGGGAGGATATTCCAATAATGTGATCAGCAGCATACGAATGAATTGCGCGAAGAATCCGCATTTGCCCGCCCTCATATGCGAGGGCCGCTCCGTTTCGTGGGCGCAGATGTGGGAACGTACCTTAAGGCTGGGAAACGGCCTGCTTGATCTCGGGATCAAACCAGGCGAGCGGCTGGCGATCTACTTAAAAAACAGCATTGAATTTTCCGAAACCTTTGTGGCGACTTATCATACGGGGATGATAAAAACCCCGGTCAGTTCGAGCCTGAAAGCCCATGAACTGGCTTATCAGCTCAACAATTCCGGAGCTTGCGCAATCGTCACGAGCCCCCAACTGATCGAAACATTGAATGCCGCAAAAGCAAGTGTTCCGGCACTTCGGCATATTATCGTTATCGGAGATGAGCCTCTCGAAAATACCGTCTCCTACGAGGAGCTGATCCAAAACGCGTCGTCCGGAGACTGCGGCGAGAACCGCGGTAAGGCGATATCCCCGAATGAGATCGACATGCTCCTGTATACCTCCGGCACCACGGGATTTCCGAAGGGAGCCGTGCGCGGGGTGATGGAGGATTATCACACGGGCGTGACGGTGTGCATCGACTGGAGAGTCCGGGCCCGCGATGTCCAGATGGTCGTCATTCCCCAGTATCATGCCGGCGCCTGCGCCTGGTTTCTGGCCACGCTGATCTCAGGCGGGACGCTTGTGATTATGCCCGCGTACATTCCTGAAAAAGTCCTTCAGAATATCGAAAAATACAAAGTGAATTGGCTGATGATGGTTCCCATCATGTATGACTGGCTGATGATGCTTCCGAAAGAGGTCATGGACAAATATGATTCAAGCTCCCTGCGGACGCTCATATCCGGAGGGGCGCCTCTCCACACGCCCACAAAGCTGAAAATCAAGGATGTCTTCAAAACCGCCGAACTCAATGAGTTTTACGGAAGCACGGAGCTTGGCGTATCCACCTGTCTGCGGGACGTCGATCAGTTGCGCAAGGAACGCTCCGTCGGCCTGCCGGGACATGATCTTGAGATTAAATTGTTTGACAGTGAAGGGAAAGAAGTAAATCGCGGTGAACCCGGCATCCTGTATTCGCGCGGCCTGGGAGGGTTCCGCGGATATTGGGGCAACCAGCAGGCGACAAAGGATGCCTTCCTGGAAGGCGGATGGGCTACCGTGGGAGATATCGCCCGTCAGGATGAAGACGGATATTACTACATCGTCGACAGGCTAAACGACATGATCATTACAGGCGGCGTCAATGTGTATCCCGTCGAGATTGAGGAAATTCTGCGTGGAATGCCGCAAATTCAGGATGTCGCGGTCATCGGGGTGCCCGATGAAAAATGGGGTGAGTCGGTCAAGGCGATTGTTGTGCTGAAAAAGGACGCAAAATTAAGCAGTGAAGATATCGTCACGTTCTGCAAGGAGCGTCTGGCGGCATACAAAATTCCGAAGTCAGTGGAATTTGCCGATGCGATTCCGAGAACGCCGACAGGGAAAATATTGAAAAAGGACCTGAGAAAAAAATACTGGGGCGATAGCGCCATCCAGGTCAGTTGAGGGGGTCGCAAATTATGGATTTGGATAATAAAATGAAATCCCTCAAAGACAAGGGCGAGAGGATCATCGGGTGTTTTCCCCTTTACCCGCCTCTTGAGCTTTTCCATTCCATGGGACTGACACCGGTTGTGTTATGGGGACTCAGGGATTTTGTAAAGACGTCTGCGTCTGCCGACCGGCACCTTCAGAGTTACGCCTGTTCCGTCGCGCGGCATCTGGTGGAATTTGTGCTTTCAGATCAGGGCAGGATCATGGACGGATTATTTATGTACAATGCATGCGATACCCTTCGCAACCTCCCTGAAATTCTCCACTGCGGCCTTGAGGAAAACGGCAGATCGCTTCCTGTATTCAAAATGCACATACCCATGGCACCGCAGGAGCAGACCAGGACATCAGGTTATCTCAACGCGAAAATTCTTTCATTAATCATGGAACTGGAAGAGACTTTCGGCGTCTTGTTTTCTCCGGAGAGATTCCGGCACAGCGTTGCCCTTTACAGGGAAATGAGGTCGCTTTGCAAAGAACTGGAGAGCCGGGTCGCGCGAGGCGCCATCAGCTATGGATGGTATTCCCGGATCATGCAGGAAGGTTGTTTTATCACGATCGAGGATCATATTGCGTTGATGAAAGATATTCTTAAAGAGGATCCCTTGTTCCGGAATGAATCTGTTGTGCCTTCGCCTGCCATTGCGATTATTATAAGCGGCATACTCCCTCCCCCGCCCAAATTGATTGATGCTCTTGAAGATGCCGGGCTTCGCGTGGCGGGAAACGATATCGCCTCACAGCACCGGTCATATGATTATACCCCGGAGACGGCGGATAACCCGTGCAGTTATTATGTCGATTTCTACTTCAATCACTTCCCCTGCCCAACCCTGCTGTATTCGGCAGATAAACGGATCGCGACGATCAAAAACCTCGTGACCGGCGCCGGGGCACGGGGATTTGTGTTTATTGGCGAAAAATTCTGTGAAGATGAATACTTTGAAATTCCCTATCTGCAAAAGATATTAAAAGAGATGGGTGTCGCCACACTGCCGCTGGAAATCTCCATTGAAGATGATTTAAACAGCACGGCCTACGTGACGCGCCTGGAAGCGTTTTCCGAAATGTTGAGAGGTTAAATTTACGGGAGGTTAGTATGCCGGAAGTACAGCCGGAAGAACAAAAAGCAAAAGCAGGTCACACCAAGACACAAGCCGGTAAACGGCTGAGCAAAATCATGTTAAATGATTATATGCGGCTGCACCAAAAGGCTGCAGATGGCGCCTTTGTTGTGTGGATTGCTATCGTCGTCCCCGCCGAATTATTCAGCGGCTTCGAAAATGTTGTTTATGCGGTGCCGGAGAGCCACGCTGCCATGAGCGCGGGGAAAGGCGTTGGTCCTCTGCAGTGCGAAAAGGCTGAGGGAAATGGTTTTTCGCCGGATCTGTGTTCCTACGCGCGGATTGACCTGGGTACGGCCTTTGACGGCGGAAAAGATTCGCCCACCTTCGGCCTACCGAAACCCCATCTTCTTGTCTCGGATAACAATAACTGCTCGCTTCTGGTGAAATGGTTTGATGTCTACCACCGTGAATGGGGGACGCCGCATTTCATTCTGGATGTGCCGTTCTGCTATGAGCAGCAGAAAGACCGGGATTTTGATTACATCCTGTCACAGTACCGTGATCTCATTGCTGCTATTGAAAGGATGAGCGGCCAGAAGTTTGACTCCCGGCGTTTCCGTGAAGCGGTTCAGAATACAGGAGAAGCCTTGACGCAGTGGAAGCGTTTTCTGAAATCAGCGGCACACCGGCCCTCGGGGCTTACCGTTTTCGATTCCTTTGTGCAGATGGCGCCATTCCTGACATCGCGGGGATCAAGAGAACTGGTCGATCATTACCGGCTTCTGGCTGACGAAACCGAGGATCACGTTGCCCGGGGCATTTTCCCGGTACCTAATGAAAAATACAGGCTCCTGTGGGACAATATCGCACCATGGCATCAACTGAGCAAAATGTCGGCCCGCCTGGCCGGACTCAATGCCAATATCATCGCCGCCTCTTATACCTATTGCATGGGGAGTCTGGAAGGCGAATTCGACCTGTATGCCTATGACGGCGGCGATCCGCTTGCGTATCTGGCGCGGACCCAGAATTTTTCCGTCTGTCCCCACGGCCTTGAACTGCGCTACCGGTCCATGCAAAAGGCCGTCGAAGAAGTCGGAATCGATGGCGTGGTCTTTGCCAGCAACAGGAGTTGCAAGGTTTATTCGATCATGCAGATGGACATGTTAAAGCGGGTCACCCGGGAGCTGAACATTCCCGCCGTGATGATCGATGTCGATCATGCCGATGTAAGAAAATACACCGAGGAGAGTGTCTTCGGGCGCATCGAGGCGCTTCTGGAACTCATTGACGTCAGGAGAAATCAAGCGCGCTCCTGATTCTTTTTTGATGGATAATAAATACGAGGTAATATCATGAATCAAATACTTTTGGATTCCCGGGATACGCGATATGTCCTGTTCGAAATGCTCGCGGTGGATAAGCTAAATCTTTATGAAAAATATTCCGGCCATGATCGCCAGATCTACGAAGACACCCTGCATCTTGCCGAAAAAATAGCCGCCCAGCAGTTTTATCCCGTCAATGCCGAAGGCGATCATGTAGGCGTCAGCTATGACCGGACAAGCGGGGCGGTAACAACACCCGAGAGCTTCAAACCGGCTTATCAGGCCATGGCCCAGGCCGGTTTCATCGGCGTCTCGGCAGACCCCGACTTTGGAGGGTTGGGCATGCCCCTTGCCGTCTCGGTTGCCTGCAAGGAATATTTTTGTTCGGCCTGCGGGTCATTGACTTTTTATGCCCTGCTGACCGGCAGCGCAGCGCAGCTCGTGCATTCCTTTGGCACACAGCAGCAGAAAAGATTGTATCTGCCCCAAATGTTATCCGGTGCGTGGGGGGGAACCATGTGCCTCACCGAACCGGATGCCGGTTCCGAAGTGGGTAACGTAAAAACAAGAGCAATTCCTCAGGAGAACGGCGCCTATCTAATCAGCGGGCAGAAAATCTTCATCAGCGGCGGAGAACACGATCTGGCGGACAATATCATTCACATGGTTCTGGCGCGCATTGATGGAGACCCCCCCGGCACCAGGGGGCTATCCCTTTTTATCGTCCCCAAACATATTCCGGCATCCGACGGGACACCCCCGAAACGCAATGACCTCATTTGCACAGGGATCGAGCACAAGATGGGTATCCACGGCCTTTCAACCTGCACACTGTCATTCGGCGAAAACGGCCGGTGCGCAGGTTATCTTCTCGGCGATAGGCGAAAGGGTATGCGGCAGATGTTTCAGATGATGAATGAGGAGAGGCTTTTTGTGGGACTCCAGGGACTTGCTTTTTCAAGCGCAGCTTATATGCATGCCGCGGCCTACGCGAAAAACAGATTGCAGGGCGCGCGCGTAACCGAGCTTCTCAATCCCGAAGCACCGCAGGCACCGATTATCGAACATCCCGACGTAAAGAGAATGCTTTTGCGGATGAAATCCTATACGGAAGGGATGCGCATACTCACCTATTACCTCGGGAAGAACCTCGATGTTGCCGCCCTTAACAGGGATGAGGCAGGCCGGGAAGCCAAAGCAATGACGGAATTGCTTACACCGCTTTGCAAGGCGGGCAATACCGACACGGCGTGGGATATCACCGCCGAGTCGATACAGATACACGGCGGATACGGGTATTGCCAGGATTATCCCGTGGAACAGTATGCCCGTGAATGTAAAATTCTCAGTATTGTTGAAGGGACTAACGGAATTCAGTCCATTGATTTGCTAATGCGAAAAGTCCTGATGGACAAGAATCAATACAATCTGACGATTTTCAAAAAAAAGGTCCGGGAAACACTTTGCATGGCAGACGACCTTGTGGATGATAAATATAGAATGCCGATTCAGGACGCACTGGAAAAACTCGATGACGTTGTCGCGCATCTGTTTAAGCAATCAGCTTCCGGAAATCTTCCGGCCGTTTTCGGTCAGGCCACCCCGTTTCAAAAAGCATTGTTTATGCTCTGCATGGGCTGGATGCATTTATGGAACATGGTTGTGGCAACGTCACAATTGAATGAAATGACAGAGACTGCCGCAGGTGATTCCCGTCATGAAAAAAATAAGGATAACAGCGAAGCCCTTTTTTATCGCGGGAAAATACTTGCCTCACGCTTTTTTATCGGCACGGAATTCCCGAAGTACGCAAGCATCGCCGGGGCCATTGTGAATAATGAGTCTGCCCTGATTGAAGCCGACGCCCCTGTCTTTCCGGGAGCGTTATAAAATTATTATATCAGAAATATCAATACGGCATCCTCAGAATCCATCCGAATCCCTGAAAATCTTTTGCCGCCTGCTGCCACAATAATATCCATGCCCGAACGCGTTTCCCCGCGCGGCAATTTTTCTATTGACAATTTATTCCCTAAAGGATTATTTTAATGTTAAGTTATATAGCTGTCGACTTGTTAACTTAACCGTCAATTTTCTGCTGTTTATTGTGAAATAGCTATCAACTCGTTAATGTAACTGTCAATTTTCTACTGTTCGTCGGGAAAAGGGATTATCGGAAGTTGCCGATTTTTTGTTTCTACGGTGATTATCATGCCTTTGAGGGAGCCCGCGTTTCAAGATACCAGGAATTTATATTCTCTTATAAAGTAATTTCAGGCATTCACCTGCCTGCAGGGAGGAGGTAATATATGGTTATCATAGGAATGATTTCTTTTCCCACGGAAAGTTCAAAAGAGATGGGCAAGCGTTTTATGGAAATACCCGCTTTTATAAACAAGAGGGGACCTTATTTCAAAAGCGAACTGGGAGAGGGAATTAAGTGTATATCCATATTTGAGTTTGAGCCGTCTAAAATGGCAGAAGCCATTGAATTTGTTAATGATTACTATGCGATTTACATCGGCATACCCGGGTATTCATATACCATTGGCACATGGCTGGAGGCGATGGAAGCACTCAAGTTAGTGGGGTTGGGTTAGTGAGCCAGTACTCATTATTTTATTCTTGCGGACAACAGGGGACTTGATTTACCGAGGTTAAATAACATTTAAATAAATCAAAAGAGTTTATGAAATATTTTAATCTTGAAGATTACAAAATATTTGTGATGAAGGAAATGATCAATGATCTCTCAGTCGCTGCATATAATCTTTCATGAAAAGGGGATGATCCTATGAAGAAGAATATCTTTCTGCATTTCAAAGATGGCCGGAGGCTTGAGGCGGGTCTTACCCGCTCGTTTAGCAGCAAAGAAAACGAATTGAAGGTCGCAATGGCTGATAATGAAGCGCCGCATACTTTTCTTTTTGATGAACTCAGCGCTGTTTTTTTTCTTGATGGCCCCTGCCCCGCCAATATTGCACCGTCCGATCACAACCTGGAAGAGGTGCTGACGCTTGACAACACAAAATACCTGGTGCATGCAGAAATTAAAGGAAATTCCCCTAATGGATTTTATGCGGTTCCTGCCGCGGAAGGCACACCATGGCGTTACGCCTTTTTTATTTCCAGCGGCATTAAGATGCGCTCTCAGAAAAAACGTATTGGCAATATTCTTTCAGACGCGGGTGTCGTCAGCAAAGAAGACGTTGGAGAGGCTTTCAACATACAGCAAAAACTTCGTAACCTGAAAGTCGGAGAGATCATAGCGGAAACTGCCAATGTAAAACAGGAAAGTATCGAAAAGACAATACTGGACAAAACCAGCGAAGGTAAAATCCCTCCTCATGTCCGCATCGGTGATATCCTGATTTCCGCGGGGCTTGTAACCCTTGAACAAGTGAACCATGCTCTCGAAATTCAGAAAAACAACAAGGGTAAAAAGATCGGCGATATCCTCATTGAACATGGTCTTATAACTGAAGAACAGCTCCTTGATGCCCTGGCGACAAAATTCCGGCTTCGCATGGTTGACTTAAAACAGGTAACACCCAGCCGCGAAACGCTCAGTATTCTTTCTAAAGATATTATTAACCGGTTCAAGGTGTTTCCGATTGAATCAAGCGTCAAGCATCTTGTGGTGGCCACCTCCACTCCCACTGACCTCACCATAACTGACCGCCTGCGTTTCATCACTAACCGGAATATTGAGATAGTCGTAGCCACAGCCGCCCAGATCGCGGAGGCTATAGATAAATTTTACAATATTAAGGATGCCTCGCCGGTCGAGGGCCTGATTGGCAAGATGGGAAAAGAACTGGCTGCTGTTGTGGAGGATGAGCCGGAGGAATCGGTGAATGTAGAGGCGGATTCCACGATGATTACTTTTATCAATCAGGTTCTCATAGACGCCTATACAAAAGGCGCTTCCGATATCCACTTCGAACCGGGAATGGGCAAGGAGCCGTTCACAATCCGTTATCGGGTGGATGGGGAATGTTACATCGCCCACAAGATACCCTCCATACACAAAGCGGCTATTATCTCGAGGCTGAAGATTCTATCCGAACTGGACATCGCGGAGCGCCGCCGTCCGCAAAGCGGAAAGATCATGCTCCGGTACGAAGGCCGCAAGATTGAATACCGCATCGAGGTTACCCCTACAGTCGGCAATCAGGAGGACGCTGTTTTGCGAATCCTGGCCGCTTCCAAACCGCTTCCTTTGGATGCCATGGGTTTTTCCGGCACAAATCTGGCCAGATTCAAGGAAATCATTACCAAACCCTATGGCATTATTCTTTGTGTCGGCCCGACCGGCTCCGGCAAGACCACGACGCTCCATTCAGCCCTGGGACACATCAATAAGCCGATCCGCAAGATTTGGACTGCCGAAGACCCTGTAGAGATAACCCAGCCAGGCCTGCGCCAGGTGCAGATCCATCCCAAGATCGGTTTTAATTTTGCCGACGCGCTGCGATCTTTTCTTCGCGCCGACCCTGATGTAATCATGATCGGCGAGATGCGCGACGAGGAAACTGCTAAAATCGCCATAGAGGCGTCCCTGACCGGACACCTTGTTTTAAGCACTCTTCACACCAATAGCGCACCGGAAACAGCTGTCCGCCTAATAGAGATGGGGATGGATCCTTTCAACTTTTCCGACGCGTTGCTTGGCATCATGGCCCAGCGCCTGGCCCGCAGTCTTTGTGATAATTGCAAAAAAACATATCATCCGGGCCGTGAAGAATATGACGAGCTGGTCCGCAGCTATGGCAGGGAATGGTTTACAGCGCACAAAATGCCGGATTACCTGCCGGAACTGTCCTTAATGAGGAAGAACGGATGTGAAAAGTGCAGCGGCACAGGATACAAGGGACGTATCGCATTTCATGAACTACTTGTGGGCACAAAAAAAGTCAAAGATTATATCAAGAAAAGCACCGGCGTCGAGCAGCTGCGGGATCTGGCGATTGAGGAAGGAATGAGAACCCTCAGAATGGACGGCATTATGAAGGTCTTTCAGGGAATTACCGATTATGAGCAGGTCAATAAAGTCTGCATGTAACGCGCGGGCTGATGCCCATTTTGGCCGAAATACGTCGGGGCAATCATAAGCTTAGGCTTAATCGCTTTGCTTTTGACATTGCGCGAAGCGTTTTGCCAGTAAAGCCATCGGAATTTTAAAGGTTTTCATAAGCTTAACGACCCTGTAAAACACGCGACAGCCTGACAACAGATTTCCATTAAGAAGTTCATTGACAAAACTTATCCCCTCGTAGTATTGAAAATAAACAAGGGTGTAAGATGCATCACCGTGCCTGGTGATCATCTATCCAACCAACCAACGAGTAAAGGCGTATACGAAGTAACCGCACAAAGATTTTCTTCTAATTAACCTTCTGCTCTGCTGGAGGTTAATCACTTTACATTCCCTAAGGAGTAAGGAGGCTGTATGGATTTAAGAGATGCGTATTTTATTGATGGAGTTCGTACATGGTTCGGAAAGGCTAGACAGGATGGTTTCTACTGGAACACACGGGCGGATGACATGGTCACCAAGATCATGAAAGAACTCGTGAGAAGAAACCCCACCGTTCCATGGGGCGAAGTGGATGACAGTATCTGGGGCGCCACGACCCAGGTTGGAGATCAGGGAACTACGATGGGCAGAACCGTCGTTTTCACCGCGGGACTTCCGGATACCGTTCCCGGATTTTCGGTTGACAGAATGTGCGCGGGCGGCATGACCTGCCAGACCATCGGCTCATCGTTCATCAGGTCGGGCGTTGCCGATATCATCATCGCGGGCGGCGTGGAGCATATGGCGCACCATCCCATGGGAGCGGGCGCGGACCCGAATCCGAGGATCGTCACCGAGAAGATGGTGGAACCGAAATATTTCAACATGGGCAACACGGCCGAAAAACTTCATGACTGGCTCCCTGAACACGGCGAACAGCCGGTGACCAAGGATGAAGCCGATGAGTACGCCTTCCGTGTTCTTGAAAGATACTTCAAGGCACTTGACGCCGGTTACTACAACAAGCACTGTGTTGACATGACGGTTTTCTCCCCCACAGGCTGGAGAGTTGCCGATCGTGACGAACAGGCCAAGCGCGGCACCACACTCGAGAGCATCAAGGGCCTCCGGAAGTTCCCGTTCAAAGCCGAAGGCCATGTCACAGCGGCCAATGCTTCGGGTTTGAATGACGGCGCCTGCGTATCGCTGCTCATGTCGGGCCAAAAATGCAAAGAACTGGGCATTAAGCCCAAAATGAAGTTTGTCGGCGCCGCCTTCATGGGCGTGGACCCGTCCATCATGGGCTGGGGTCCTGTTCCGTCAACCGAGAAGGTTTTGAAAAATTTCGGCATGAAATTTTCAGATCTCGACTACATAGAGCTCAACGAAGCCTTTGCCGTACAGGCTGTCGGCTTCATGAAGCATTTCGGCATGAAGTTGCCTGAAGATCCAAGGCTCAACCCTTATGGAGGAACCATTGCAATGGGCCACCCGCTGGCCAGCTCCGGCGTGCGTCTGAGCATGCAGCTCGCGCAGGATTTCGAAATGAATCCGAAGGCAAAATTCGGACTCACTACGATGTGCGTCGGTCTCGGCATGGGCGGTTCTATCATTTGGGAAAACGTAGTAGGAAAAAATATCTAGGAGGATAACGCAATGGCTAAGTATATAACAGAATGCAAACTCAATTATCACCAGTCAAAGAAGGCTGGCAAAATAGCGATTGTCACGATGGACAA
Organism: Smithella sp.; assembly: GCA_049523355.1. Taxonomy (GTDB): domain Bacteria; phylum Desulfobacterota; class Syntrophia; order Syntrophales; family Smithellaceae; genus Smithella. Next base: position 16,539 of record JBEKMY010000020.1, read on the forward strand.
CGGACAGCTTTTCAATGTCCCCAACACGTGGGGGGCCGAGGCCCTGGAATCGCTTAACAAGGTTATCGACATCGTGGAGAAAGACGCTGACGTAAAGGGCTGGATATTGACCGGCAAACCTTATATCTTCAATGTGGGCGCCGACATCATGAGCGTGGACCCGAACGCGAAGCGGGCTGACGCTCTCGAAATCGGCACACTCGGACACAAGATATTCAAGCGGATCATGGGACTCAAGATCCCGACGCTTGCGGCGATTAACGGCGCGGCCATGGGCGGCGGCGTTGAAGTAGGGCTTTATCACAACTACCGCACCATCTCCAAGAGTCCGGGCGGCTGCGATCATTACGCTCTGCCAGAATGTTTCTTGGGCCTCGTGCCGGGTTGGGGCGGCACCCAGCTTGTTACCAAGCTGTGCGGGCCCGAGGCGGCTATCGAGCTCATCATCATGAACCCGCTCAACATGAACAAAATGATCAATTCCAAAAAGGCCTTTGAGATGGGCCTGGCCGATAAACTCATCGCCCCCGCGGAGTTTATGGATGAATCCCTGGCTCTATTGGAGCGCATCATCACGGGCGAAGAGAAGATAGAGCGCAAAAAAGCGGATCCGAAGATGAGCGATGATCTCTACAATAAGACAAAGGCCGCTATCGCGGGCAGAGTCCATTCCGGTGCGTTGAGTCCCTACCGGGCGCTTGACCTCATCAGGGGCGCGGCAGGATGGTCTCTCGACGAAGGATTCCAGAAGGAGAGCGAAGCGCTGGCCGACATGATCGTATCCGATCAGTTCAAATGCGGCGTTTACTCTTTTGATCTTACCCAGCGCCGTGCCAAGAAGCTTCCCGGCAGGCCGCCGAAAGAGGTCAAAGGCAACAAGATCGCCAAGATCGGCGTCATCGGCGCCGGCCTCATGGCATCCCAGATGGCGCTTCTGTTCGCACAGCGCTATCAGTGCCCTGTTATCATGAAGGATATCAAACAGGAATTCGTGGACAAGGGCCTGGCTTACGTCAGAGATCAGCTTGCCAAATCAGCTAAAAAAGGCAAAATGACCGCTAACGAAGCCAAGTGGATGGGCGAAGAGCTCATCACGGGAACAGTATCGTATGATCCGTTCAAGGATTGCGACTTTGTCATAGAAGCCGTTTTTGAAGAGATCGCCATCAAGCAGAAGGTTTTCGGCGAACTCGAGGCCGTATGCAAGCCTGAGTGCCTGTTCCTCACCAACACCTCATCTCTGGATATCGCAGCGATGGGCAAAAACCTCAAAGATCCGTCCCGTGTGGTTGGATTCCATTTCTTTAACCCTATTGCCGTGTTGCCGCTTGTTGAAATCATCAAGACGGATAAAACCAGCGATGTCGTTTTGGCAACGGCATTTGACATCGCCAAGAAAATCAAGAAGACGCCCGTTCTCGTCAAGAACGCGCCGGGATTCCTCGTGAACAGGGTCCTGACGGCAATGTCGGACGGCATCTTCAAGTGCCTCGATGAAGGAGCGGGTTTCTTACAGACGGACAACGCAATGCACGAGATGGGCTTCCCCATGTCGCCGTTTGCGCTGACTGCTCTGGTGGGACCGGCCATTTCCCTGCACGTGCTGGAGACCCTCAACAAGGCATGGCCCGATAGGTTCGCCGTCAACGTAGGACTGAAAAACCTCGTGGCAAAAGGCAAGAAAGCCATACTGACCTTCACCGACAAGGGCATCGATGTCGATCCCGAAATCGCGGCAGGATGGCCTCAGGGGAACAAGAAGTTCACCGACGACGAGATCAGAGCGCGGGTTATGGAACGTATCGCGCTGGAAATCGGCCTTATCCTCAAAGAAGGCGTCGTGGCGAGCCCCAAAGATGTGGATACCGGCGTAATCATGGGCGCAGGCTGGCCGTTCTTCATGGGCGGTATCACCCCATACCTGGATCAGAAAGGCATTTCGAAAAAGGTTACGGGAGCGGACTTCCATCCGAACGGGTTTTTAGCAATAGAGAAATAACACAAATGCAATAAGCAATTCAGAAGCCGGGCGGCCTTCGGGCCCTCCGGCTTCTTTTTTATTATCCTGCCAGCAATCGAATTTGTCATACCGTTCTGCGCCGGTCTGACAAAAATGTGTGGCAGTGAAAGAAAATGTCTTGAGGGCCCGGCGTTATTTATATCGTGAAAAATCAATGCCTCTCATGAGGCCGCGCTGTTCGAACCAGGTATCTTCATTGACAGGAGGCGCCGTTATCTGATCGCGCTCTTTACGCGCCAGCCGGATGGCTTCTCCCGGACAGGTCATTACGCACAGGCCACAGCCGATGCATCGCTCGCGAACAACCCGGCTCGCGTCATCGCCTTTTTCAATGGCCTTCACCTGGCATCGGTCGTCAATGCATTTCCCGCACTGGATGCATTTTTCCGGATCGATCTGGGCATAATAATTGGAATTGATGACCAGCGAAGCCGGAATGCCCAATTGATTGATGGCATCGAGCACACCGCAGCAGCATTTGCAGCAGTTGCAAATGTAGAAGCCGCCTCCCTGCACGTTGGAGGTCAGGTGAACCAGTCCCCACTCTTCCGCCTTTTTCATCAGGTCATGCGCCTCCTGTTTGGTAATCGCCTTGCCCGTGGGATATTTGTCGAAAACACCGGGAACGGGCGCAACGGCCAGACAGACCGCAACCGGCCTGTCACAGGGATGTCCCAGCAGCGCCTTTTCTTTTTTACAAATGCAGTCGTTGACTAAAAAAGACTGGTTCTGCTCGATAATATTGGAAACCCTCTCATAAGGTAAAACCTCCTGCCCGGCGGATATTTCTTTTTCAATAGGCACTGTCCGCATGAGTGGAGGCGTTTCGGAAAAAAACTGCTTTCTGTAAATTGGTCCATATTCTTCGCAAAGCTCGGCGAATTCCTTATCCATCCGGCCAAGCTGAAATTCATATATCCCGAAAACCCAGGGCAGCATCTTGTAGATACGAACACCCCCGAAATCGATGGCAAAAAGCTGTCCGGCCCTGCCCATGGCTTTCAATTGTTTTTCCAGCCCGTCGAGTGGACGGCCTGTCCTTTCGGCCACCTGTCCGGCTGTTTCAAAAGTTAACCGCATGTCGCAAAAAAGATTGGCCTGTTCAGGCGTAAAAATCCATTTCAATATTTTAATCTCGATGCCGCTTTCGGTCGCGGGAAAACCGTTGGGCAGGGTATCGAGCACCTTTGCCAGTTTATAATATATTTCATCTGCCATGCTTTTTCTCCTTTCGTTTCTTTCCTTTTTTAGCCTCCAGATCCTGAAGCGCCTGATTGCACCAGTCAATGGCCATTCGCGCGTGGCGTATGCCGTAATCAAGCGAGAGGCCCCAGTAATAGGCTTCTTCGGCAAAACCCGGCTTGGCCGATTGCCGCGCGATAACCGGCATGGCCTCCGTCTGGTACTGTTTAAGTAAATTTATATTATATTCCCGCCAGTTCTTCAGATGATCCGCCAGTTTTTCGGGCGGCAACTGTCTGGCGAAAAAAATCTTGACAAGCATGGTGAGGCGCAGCTCAGGTGTTTGGGGCGGCTCAGCAAGCCAGTCAAGAAGTTCCCTTTTCCCTTCACCGGTTATTTGATAGACTTTGCGGTTCGGCTTTCCCGACTGCTGCAAAATGGTCGACGAGATCCACCCCTGCCCTTCCATCTGCTTTAACGATCTGTAGATATGAGGCAGGGCGGCATTCCAGAAAAAATGAATGGAATTCTGAAATTTATTTTTCAAGTCGTAACCGGTGGACGGCTTATAACTGATTAAACCCAAAAGCGCGTGGGGCAGTGACATGGCGGCCTCCTTTATATATACTGTAGTCCATATATACATATGTTTATATATAAGGTCAAGCGTTTTTTTATGATGAAATTATTTTCACCCGGCAATCATCGAAACATCATTTTCAAAGGTAATTTACGGATCATTTCATGATTGACACGCAACGCCGTTTTTCCTATAATTATAATTATTTAAGATTGGTTTTTGTCAAACTTACAAACAAGGAGGGAAGAAAAGATGAAGACAACCCGTCGAAAAACCGGATCGATCACTGCCATGATTTTGATCATACTGGCTTTTTGCTCCCTGATGGCTGTTGCAGGCGGCCCGCCGTTAATCAGAACGGATAAGGATGTATATAATTACGGCGAAAACATCAGGGTAAATTTTTACAATGCGCCCGGATATTCCAGAGATTGGATATGTATCGTACCGGCAGGAGCCCCCGATACGGATGCCGGAGACTATAGATACATACCCCGGCGGGGACATGGTGTCCTGACTTTTAGGGCTCGGCGGCCTGGAAGATACGAAGCACGCGCCTATTATAGTTACAGCATCGGCCGATATGTGGTGACCGCGCGCTACGGTTTCAAAATACTGGATCGCAAGGGTAATTGGTAGGAGCGCCAAAAAAAAGCTTACGTCATCTTCGATGTAAAGATTATCAATATTTTTATCATTTTTTCGCGGGTAAAAACGGCTTGAAGCCGTTTTTAAGAATTTCGCTTGCGTGCAGCGTTAAATCATCGAGCGACATTTTTATTTTGTCATTAAACCAGTCCTGATAAAGGCCGACCAATCCGGTAATGTACAGATTGACACAAATCATAAACTGATCTTTGTTTTTAATAGCTGACATTTTTTTTTCATCGCTTAATATTTTATTGATAATGTGTGTCTTGAGTTTATTCAACATATCTCTGGAGCGCTGCGTGTTAATTAACAGGCGATGAAATTCCAAATCTTCTTCCAGAAAGCGCGCGATATTCGTAAGAAACGGCAAAGGATTTTCAATCAACCTGGTGGTTTTGAATTCATCAAGAAATTCCAGCAGCGCCGATAATATTTCGTTTCCAATTTGTTCCGATACATCAAATACACTTTTATAGTGGGCATAAAAGGTTCCTCTGTTAATATCCGCCTTGTTGACCACGTCCATGACGGTAATTTTATCCACATCCTTTTCCTTGATCAATTCCACGTAGGCCTGCCTGATTAATTTTCTGGATCGAATAGCGCTTCGGTACTCTGTCTTTACGCGCGTTGTCTTTTGGCTCATTTTTGGTCTCCCGTAAAAATTTTCATCCAAAGTCAAACACAAACATCAAAATATGTTCAATATTAAACAATATAGCAAAATATTGACTATTGACTTTGACACAAGTGCACTATATTATACTTGTGTTCAAAATTCAACGGTTGTTTTATTTTAACACCCCTTTTTTCATCACTTCTCATCAGGGGGAGGGAGAATTTACAAAGACAGTAAATTCTCCCTCCCTCACTCCTCTGCGCATTACTCCTGTACCTTGATCGATTTGCCCCTGCTCCGGTACTTTAAATCCGCCTAAATCCGGATGATTGCCGCCGTGCGCCCATATTCCCGGCCCCTGCGAAATGACTGCCTATAGGCTGACCACGAGCTCCCCCGGGGGGGCCCGAGGGGCATCCAGTGGACGAATTAACAATACCGCGCACATCACAGCTTGACAATTTATCAGGAAATCTCTAAGAGGACATCTATGACAACCGGTATGAAACAAAAAGAAAGAAGTAAAATTATCAAGGAAAAAATCCTTGATATTTCCCTTAATCTTTTTATCTTAAACGGGTACAAATCAACAACCACAAGAGAAATTATCAAAAAAGCGGGAATTACAACGGGCACGCTCTATCATTTTTTCCGCGACAAAGAGGATATCCTTCTGCACATCGTTCTGACGACGTTTAGTGAAGCCATGAATGCCGCTATCAATATCATCGGTAAAGAAAATGATTCAGCCCTGGTATATGCCACAATTTACGCGCTGGAAATGAAAGTGATTGAAAAATATGACCGCGCCGCGGAGCTTTACCTGGAATCATACAGTTCATGGCGAATAACCGAGGTGCTGCACCCGATCAATGTTGAGAGAAACAAGGCTTTTTTTCATCAATATAACCCCGGCTTCACCGATGAGGATTATTACATAAAGACTCTCGCGCTGCGGGGGATGAGATTGAGCTTTATTATAGAACGGCTTTTTGCCGGAGGAATCGATTATGAGGCAAAATGCGCTTTTCTGATAGAAACGGGCCTTGCGTTCTTCAATGTCCCCCCCAAAAAAATAAAGCAGGCCGTTGCCAAAGCCCTTAACCTGACTTCGAGGAATTCATTAACTATATATGGTTTCAGGATATAGGCCAAATGAAAAGGGCCAGCCGCGGGAATCTGTAAAAATTTTACCGGTGTCGCCGGCCTTGCGTGCAAACAAAAACCATTTAAATTTAACTTGACAATAATTAGAGCATGCTCTAGATTTTAACAGAACGATACAGTACAACGCCGCGTCGTTTTGGAGGAGTGCCTGCCAAACACATCCTGTCAAAAACCATATCGAGAATGTTTATGAAGGAAAAAAGTAATTCTATAACCGGGAGAAAACAAAAATGAAAAAAAACAGTGATATACAGTACCCTCATACCATAAGCGGTTTCCAGTTTTTTATTAAGCTGATGGCGGTAATAGGCCGGATACCCTTCATGGCATACCACGGATTGAAGGGCATCAAAGCCATAAGCGGCAACAGGAAGATCTCCTGGGGTTCGCTTCTTGAGGATATCGCGCGCAGATATCCTGACAACCCGGCGGTGAAGTCGCCCGACGGCACGCTGACCTACCGTGAGTTAAACGAGAAGGCCAACCAGTTCGCTCATTTTCTTGTTTCCGCGAAAATCGTAAAAGGCGACACCGTTACCGTGTGTCTGGAGAACAGACCGGAGCTTCTTGTCCTGTACTGCGGGTGCGCGAAGGTAGGCGCCATATGCTCGCTGATCAATACAAACCAGAGAGGAGATTCTCTTGTCCATAGTTTTAATCTTAACAAAGGCAAGGTGGTGGTGGTTGGAGAGGAATGTTACGATTTTTTTAATGAGGTGAAAAACAGGATCGACCTTCAGGGATCAAAGCTGTGCCTCCTTAACGATCCGGCAATTAACCGTTTAAAGGAACCTGAAAATATCACGGATAAACTTGCCGCTATGCCCAAAACCAATCTTCCCGAAACAGGTCAAATAACCCTGAAAGACACGATGGCGTATGTCTATACCTCCGGAACGACCGGCGGATTGCCCAAAGCGGCTGTCATCACCAACAAGCGCGCCCTTTCCTCAACGTTCTGGTTCGGCAGAGTGGTAACACACGTCAGGCCGAAACACACCATATACATTCCTTTGCCGTTTTTTCACACCAACGCCATAACCGTGGGATGGCCCCCCGCGCTTTACAGCGGCGCGGCAGTCGCCATGAGAAGAAAATTCAGCGCAAGCGGATTTCTCGATGACGTGAGAAAATTCCGGGCTACGCATTTCGTGTATGTGGGAGAAGTTTGCCGGTACCTGATGGCACAGCCCGAAACAGCCGGAGAAAACAAGACGACATTGAAATATATTATTGGCAACGGCTTAAGACCTGATATCTGGATGGCTTTCAAAAAGCGTTTCGGCATCAGGAAAATCTTCGAGTTTTACGGAGCCGCCGAAGGCGTAGGCGTTTTTACCAATCTGTTCAATTTCAATTATACCGTCGGCACAAGCCTGACCCCCTTTGCCATTGTCAGGTATGATATTGAAAACGATCGCGTAGAGCGTGACGATCGTGGCTTTTGCAAAAAAGTGAAGAAGGGAGAGCCCGGCCTGCTCCTCATGGAGATATCGGAGAAGACCCCGTTCACCGGCTATACCGACAAAAAGAAAACCGACGAAAAAATAATCCGCGACGCCTTTACCAAAGGTGATCTGTGGTTCAACACCGGCGATATGCTGCGCAACATGGGATTCAGGCACGCCCAGTTTGTCGACCGTCTGGGCGACACGTTCCGCTGGAAAGGTGAAAACGTCGCCACCATGGAAGTGGAAAAGGCCATCGATTCCGTCTCCGGTGTTTCATCATCAGCGGTGTACGGCGTGAGCATGCCCAAAGGCGATGGCAGAGCCGGCATGGCGGCAATCATACGCGAAGACGGCAAAGATGTCGATTTTACGGCGCTTGCGGCGCATCTTCGATCTGTTCTGCCCAAATACGCGGTGCCGATTTTCATACGCTTTGTCAATGATTTTCAGTGGACGGCGACGCATAAGATCAAGAAGACAGACCTTAAAAACGATGGATTTAATCCGGCCGCGACCAAAGGCGACCTGTACGCGCTCCTTCCCGGAAGCGAAAAGTATACTCCCGTGGACGACGCCCTGTATCAGGATATCATGGCCGGGAAATATAAATTTTAAAAGCGGTTGATACGGACACTTTTTTCAAGTAAGGATAAACTAATAAAAACAGGGTTTGGGTGAATACGGGTACGCTTTTCGTAATTGCCGGGACAAGCCTTGAATGTTAAATAATTCATAGAAAAAGGAGTACAGGCATGTCGGAAATAAATTTTAATGGTCGGGTTGCGATTATAACCGGAGCGGGAGCCGGTCTGGGAAGGCAGTACGCGTTGGAGCTCGGCAAACGCGGCGCCAAAGTGGTTGTCAATGATCTGGGCGGAGCCAGGGATGGTTCCGGGCAGGGAACATCCGCTGCCGATAAAGTTGTCGATGAGATTAAAGCCCAAGGTGGGCAAGCCATAGCCAACTACGATAACGTCGCTTTGGTAGAGGGCGGTGAAAACATCGTCAAGGCAGCCGTGGAAAAATTCGGCAAGGTGGATATCCTCGTCAACAACGCGGGAATTGTAAGGGACAAAACCTTCAATAAAATGGATGAACCGACATGGGATGTGGTCATGAACGTCCATCTCAAAGGAGCATTCTGCGTGACCCGGCCCGCGTTTATCAACATGCGCGAGAATAATTACGGCAGAATTGTCATGACCACCTCAAGCTCCGGCATGTATGGAAACTTCGGGCAGAGCAATTATGCCGCGGCAAAGCTAGGGCTTTTAGGGCTGGTGAACGTGCTCAAACTGGAAGGCGGAAAATACAATATCAAATCAAATCTCATTGGTCCCACAGCCGCGACCCGATTCACGGAAGATGTCTTTCCGCCGGAACTGTTTGCGAAAATGAAACCGGATTTCGTCGCGCCGGCCGTGTTGTATCTGTGTTCCGAGGACTGCACGGACTCCGGCATGGTTATCAATGCCGCTGCCGGTTATTACAGCCGTTCGGCTATTGTCACCGGTCCCGGCGCAATCCTTTCAGACGGGGTGAAGATTCCCTCACCCGAGGATATTAAAGACAACTGGGGAAAAATTACGAGCCTTGATAATCCTGAATATTATTATCAGTCTGCAGATATGTTCAAAGCGTTTGCCGAGCTCCTGAAATGACATAAGCCCTTGATGTCGGATAAATGCAGGAATCCAGGACATTAAAATAAATGACTATGAATAAAGTTAAATTGGGCAAGACAGGAATAGTCGTAAATAAAAACGGTTTTGGCGCTCTTCCGATTCAAAGAGTGAGCATGGAAGACGCGGCAGAATTATTTTTGAACATCGCGTTTGCCGATAAGGTTCATTCATCATCATTACTTTCACATGTTGATGTAAAAACAACGACCCTGTCTCTTCCTTCCTGCTTGGCCATATAGAGAGCTTGATCCGCGCAGGAAATAATGGAATCAGATATCGTATTTACGTCAGGAACGCAGCAGATGACACCGGAACTGATGGTTGCCCTCACTTTATTCCCCTGATGATCGATTGTCATGGCCTTGATCCTATACTGGAGATCTTCAGCCAGTTGGTGGGCATGATCGGCATTAATGCCCGGGAGCAGTACAACAAACTCTTCCCCCCCATACCGGGCCACAATATCGGACTCTCTTTTGAAAACAGAAGTCAGGGTTTCCGCCGTTTTCTTCAAATATTCATCCCCGACCTGATGACCAAAAGTGTCGTTTATTACTTTAAAATGATCTATATCCAGCATAATGACGGACAGCATACTGTTGCTGCGTCCCGAACGTTTCAGTTCTCTTTCAAATTCATTATCAAAATACCGACGGTTATAAAGACCGGTCAGAGCGTCCGTGTTGCTCAGACGCGTCATTTCCAGGGATTTTATTTCCAGCAGATATTCATTTTCCAAAGCATTCCAGTACTCCCCGTTTCCCCTGTAGGCGATAAGACCCATGTATATCGAATATAAAATAATCATGAGGGCAAGAGGCACATTTACCCCGTTTGCCAATATGACAATAACGGCCGGCATCAGTATGCATATATTGAAAATAATGGAGAGCCGCATGTCCGGAACAAAAGCCACAACGCCTCCCGCGCATAGACCGCATATTAACACGGTCATAAGCATTTGCGGGACATATGCTCCGTTTAGAAGCATGGTTAAAGCAAAAACCGCCCCCCATATCAGGGCGGTAATAATTACGCTGGCAAAAAAAATGTTTTTATTTAATGTTTCGTAACGTTCCCCCATTTTGGGGGAGATTTTCAGGTGAATCAGCCGAAACAGACAAATACCCAGAATCGACAGAAGAAAACTAATGGAAAAGAACAGATGTGTTTGGTGAAGATTAGCTGCAAATACGACAACGAATGACAATATGATATAGAAAAAAATGCCGAAGGTAGAACGGCTTTTCAGATCCTGCACCACTCGTCTATTTGTTTTGTTGCGTTCAAATACCATAAATTTGTACTGTTTATTCCCTTCAAATCATCCATGTGCTTTTCATTATTGTCTTTAATACTAATTATTTGTAAACCTTCTTGACATAAAAAATATAATATTGCCAATAGTTTTTGAGTGTCCCGTATGCAGGCATTTCTCCATAAAACGCACTGTGTGTTCATATAACATGCCATAAAAACTGATATTCGGAGCGCCTTGTCCAAATTTATAATTTTATGCCGGATTACTAACGGCAATCATCAAACATGCTTCTTAAAAAATCCCCTTTTTAGGGGTTGATTATTATTCATTTATGTGGTACATAACTGAAACAATTTTTGAATTTATAACTTTATGCAGGATTACAAACGGCAATTATTAAAGATACTTCTACAAAAATCCCTTTTTTCAGGGATCGATAATTGTTCATTTATGCGGTACACATATGAAACATTTCTTACAAGTAATTTTTGTCTTCTCACCAAATTGAAGGAGTCCGAATGCAAAAGAAGCCGGCGTATAACCTCTCGACATTTGTAACTGAAGAATTTGTTAAAATTGTCATTAGCGGAACAGTGACAAGGGATGACGTTAAAATAGTGACGGATGAAATATATAAGATCGTCAAGTTAGCGAATTCCCAAAAATTGTTATGTGATATTCGCGAGGTAAAGGGACGTTTCGGATATACAGATATGTATTTTTTTGCAACAAACGTACCCTCCGGTTTTTTTAATATTCAAACCGCCCTTGTGGACCTTCCTGAAAATGAGAATCTAAAGTCGTTTCGCCAATACGTGGCAAAACATACCGGGATACCGGTGAAATGGTGCACTGATCCTGATGAAGCAATTTCATGGCTTAAAAAAGACGTTATAAGTTGCTCCGAGTAAATAGAAACATTATACATATCTTACGCCGTAATGCTTAATAATAGAATCGTTCTGTCTGCCGTTTAAACCTTTCTTCTAAAAATTCACCTCTAAGATATTAATATCATTAAACTCATGATCAAAGGCTGTTTTCATCACCCTTTGTGATAAAATACGTCATGGATGTTTCAAACAAAGAGAAACAAAAACTTGTTCTATATCCTGTCAGTGTTCTTCCTATACGCAAAAGAGAATTTGTCCGATACCGGGCGTTATTTTGTCATGATATAAACATCAACAAACTCATGATATAAATATCAATAAATTCATCCGGAGGCTGTATGAAAAGAGCAACGCCAAGCAAAAATATCAGCGAAAAAAAACCCCTGTCCCATATGGAAGAATACAGCGCGAAACTGATAACAGCACAAGAGGCCGCCTCTCTGATCAACTCAAACGACAGACTTTTTACCGGCGGCGGTGTAAATATTCCAAAAGCTTTTTCAACCGCGCTCGGCGCCCGTGCCCGCGATCTCTCGAATGTAACCATCTATCAGGGATTTGCCATGGACCTGTATAGTTATATGACACAGGAGACCCATGAGAGCTTCAAAATCGAAACGATGTTTGTCGGCCCGCTGGAAAGGATATGCATGGATTGGGGGGTCGGGTCATACAAACCCCACAGTTTCTCCGATCTGGGAAAAGTGGCCCTCAAGGCCGCGCCGAACAAGGTTGCCTTTGCCGCAACTCCCCCGGATAAAGACGGGTATGTAAACAAATCGTGCTTCGGTTCATTTCTTCCAAGGAAGGAATGCCTGGAACCGGCCGATATCATTATATGCGAGATAAACCGGCATCTCCCCTGGTGCGAAGGCAAAGATTTCAAAGTACATGTATCCGAAATCGATTATTTCATCGAAAACGACAATCCGCTTTTCGAGCTCCCCGAAATTCCCATCACGGACGTTGAAGAAAGAATGGCTGAATACATCGTGGAAATGATCCCTGACGGTTCAACCATTCAGCTCGGATTCGGCGGACTGGGAAACGCCATCGGGCACATGCTTTACGACAAAAAAGATCTGGGGATGCACTCCGAAGTCATCACCCCTTCCGTTACCGAACTTGTCAAGCACGGCGTTCTCACGTGCTCGAAAAAAAACTTCTATCCCGGCAAGATCATCACCGGTTTTGCCGTCGGAACAAAGCAGTTCTATGATGATATAGACAGAAATGAAATCTTCGAATTCAAGGAGGTTCACTGGGTCAACGATCCGGTGAACATCGCCAAAAATGATAATATGATCTCCATCAATAACACCCTGATGCTGGACCTTACCGGCCAGGCGGCTTCCGAATCCATAGGCATCAAACAGTACAGCGGCACCGGCGGACAGGTTAATTTCAACCAGGGGGCAAAAATGTCGAAAGGCGGCAAGAGGATACTCGCCCTTGCCTCTACCTATACGGACAAAGACGGCAACTTGAAATCAAAGATACTGCCGACACTCCCTGAAGGCTCCATCGTGACGACATCGAGAAACGAGCTTGAGTATATCGTCACGGAATACGGAGTCGTCGACATATCCTTCGATTCATTGAGCGTTAGAACAAAAAAGCTTATTTCAATCGCGCACCCGCAGTTCAGGGATGAGCTTACCTTTGGGGCAAAAGAGAATAAATGGATTTAAAGCGGTCAAAGTTTTTGGACTCAAAAGAAATCAGGCGGTAATTTTTTTTAGAATTGTTAACTTGACAAACAATGGCTATTGCCCTGAGAGATCTTCAGGGGTTTTATTTTTGGAAAGGAGAATTCAATGAGTAAAAATGACAAAAATATTGATCTTGTGGACTTGAAAGCCGATTTCAGGGAAAAAGTACTGGGTTTGCGTTATTTATATGAAGTAATGGAATCTGCCACATTAAAAAATTACGAACCATGCATTAATATGGCAATCACTTACTTACAGCGCGTGGCGGATGACTTTGATCGACTAATAAAAGAATAAGTGGATTTTAGGCGGTTAATGTTTTTGGAATCAAAAGAAATCGAGTGGTAACTTTTTTTCGGAATTGTTTGCTTGACAAGCAATGGCTATTACAGAGGGGGATTGCCAAAAACAATCCATTGAATACTGGATAAAAGATGCAAAAATATGCCCGCTTATTTTTTGTACATGTTGGGATTACCTACTGACGCCAACTCCACGTAAATCCTATGTAGAATAAATTCGAGTCCACACCTGGGTTCTGTGGAGCGGTGCCGGCGTTTGAGATGTGTTGGTACTTATAGCCAAAAATTAGCGATTGGTTTTCTCGATACCATACCTCGATTCCCGCGCCAAGCCCAAGCATAAAATTAAAATTCGAGGAATCTTCCACTGGCACTTTGTCTGTGAAATATATTACTCCGGCTGTTCCATTGATGTAAGGCTGCAGCATACTGCCTCGTCGGAGATTCATCTGCAGTCCAAATGGAGAAATGCCAGCGCCATAGATATTCTGTTTGCTGCCGGGCAGATCCTCAGGCTTTCCGCTCATTGTATGGCCTTGTTGCGGTTGTTCGATAATTGCCACAGGAACGATTTCAGCGATGTATTTCAACGCCCAGTTATTTCCGGTTATCACTACGTGCGCATATTGTACGTTGACATCAAAGAAAGGGCGGTCTGTTTTTTTTCCGATCAGCCTGGGATTGTCCGGAGAATATCCCGCCCAGAAGCCTAGTTGGCTAGTGCCCAGGTCGAGCGATCTGCCCGGATTCCTTGGCAGGTCCGTTAATTGCGTGCCAGGGTTAACCAAATCCTCCGCCATGGACACATTTGTAACAATCATTATAAAAAGGAACGCAGCTAGATATTTCCAGACAGAAAAATTCATTAAGGGAATATTAATCATAAATATACGGTGTCGTGTCGCCAAGTATGAATTGTATTTATTAGGTGTGTAACGTTGCATATTTCTGAAATTTCTTCAACCGAATAGTACAAGGAAGTTATCAATAGTATTGACACTCTATGTCAGGTCAAATTATGTTTAGGGCAAATAATTATTATATTATTAATAATATAATAATTATTTATATTATTGAGTAAATATATTTATAGGAAAGTGAATTCTTAAGCGAGCAAACACCTTCGCGGGCTTTGGGGTAAGCAAGCGTTTACAGAATTGAGGCAGCCAACGCATTCCTGTAGCGTGCTACAGAATAAGCAAGCGTTTATATAATTATAATATTCCTTAAGAATCGAAGATTCTCCGCGGCTTACCTTGGGAGAACTTCAATTATAGTTTGTCAAGCAAACAATTCCGATTTTTTTTGCCATGCGTTAAATAGAAATTACTCTTCATCTCAAGCTATAACACTTTGCAAACGGTAATCTTCAATTTTATTCGTTCCATGAGCGCAGGGCAATAAACCGGCATTCCTGGTCGAAACAATCAGTCTTTCACGCAAATAAATTGTCAGAGGAAAATCTGCCTTTGACCTTTTGTTATTGTTATCGTCACGCAGCTCTCATTTAATAATTTCAAGAGCCGGTAATCATGCTTGTCAGGCAAACAAGAAATTTATTATGACATGCAAAGGAAGAACAAACGCTATTGACCCCATGGACCATTTTTGGTATAAGGCAAAAAAAATCGGGCAGTGGTTTTCAAACCCTCTCGTCCAGCCAAAAATAACGCAACAAAAATAATAAGGGGATACTTTATGGAAAAGAGATTGAAGGTGGCGGCCATCATGCTTTATGTGTTTGCCGCTTACCTTATCCTGTTCGGGCTGTTATATTTATTAAGTCCGAGGATAATGCCTTATCATGAGAGGTTTCTCGGTAAGACGTTTGAGCAGTTGGATCCGAAAACGGCAATACTCAGCCTGGCTTCTTTGAAGGTTGTGGGTTCTCTTGCGTTATCCATGGGTATCGGTTTTGTCATGATGATCAGGTTTCAATTCAGCAGAGGGGACAGGTATGCCTGGTGGATCATCCTGGTCATGTCGCTTCTGGCGCTTGTTCCAATTACCGTTATCTCATTTTTCATAGGGGGCGTGCATTCACCGGGATGGAGTATCGTCATCAGCCTTCTGGTGATGTCTGTTGCCATGGCTATTTCAAGAGACGCATTTAAAAAACCGTAATAGCAATCAGACCCTCAGGGAAAGATAAAAATGAAAATTGTTTATTCATATTATGTATTGGACATCGTTCATAAAGGTCATCTCATAATGATGAAAAACGCAAAGGCGATTGCCGGAGAAGACGGGAAACTGATTGTGGGAATCCTGACGGATGAAGCGGTTATGGAGAAAAAGACCAAACCGTTGCTATCCTTTGAAGACCGGATGGCGCTGGCCGACGCGATAAAATATGTGGATGCGGTGGTGGCCCAGGAAACCTATTCGCCATTGCAGAATGTGATGAGGATTAGACCGGATATACTGATTGAAAGTTCAAGTCACGCACAACGGGATATTGAAAAGGCAAGAAAGGTTATGGAAGAAATCAACGGGAGCGTTATTGTACTTCCTTATTTCCCCGGCCATTCTTCGACAAACATCAAGAATAAAATGTTACGCATATCCAAAAACAAAAAAATTAAATAATAAACTAAGAGGTGTATCAACCATGCGAATTGCGGATATCATGACGTCTTTGCGGATTATTATAACCCCGGTAATTATATGGCTCATATTACATGACGAAAGAGTAGTTGCCTACTATCTTTTCGCCGCCGGAGCGATAACCGACACCCTGGACGGTTATTTTGCAAGAAGAAGCAAAAAGAAGGTGACGTACGGGCACAATTTTGATGCGCTGGCAGATTTTTTCTTCGGGTTTACAACGATATTTGTTGTTGTTTACGTGTTAAAGGCATGGCCTCTTCTGATTGTCACCCTGACGGGAATAGCCTTCTGGACTCCGATCATCATCCTTATCTCACGGAGGGCCGGGACTCTGGAGATACCGCATCTGGAGACGAATCTGCTGGCGGCGGCGGTTTATCCAACGGTCATGGCATACATCATCGGCTGGCAATATGCCGGGATATTGCTTCTTTTCACGGCGCTTGTGATGCTTCGCTACATGTGGAGGTATATCGTGTATGTGCGCAGCCTTTACCGGGAAGCGACGCCCTGATCAACGGTCATTGCTTTTTTTTAAACATGGCTTTGATTTTGTCCTTGAAGTGGTTGTAAAGGTATAATCCCAGGACAAACCCTAGAATCAGCAATTGAGGCAGTGTAATGCTGTGCCCGTCGTCGACTGCTGCGGCGGTTGCGAAAACCGCCTGTGGAAACGCCAAATAAAAAAGAGCTACTGTAAGAATGTCTGTTGTAATTGTTCTGAAATGTTTCATATCTATTCCTTTCTATTACCTTTCCTTTAATCCTAATTGACGCCAGAGCATCATGGCGAGCCAATCTATAGCCCGGTTGGGTAATGCCCAGGTAAGAAAAACGGCCAATCTGGCATCCCATCCGACGATGTAATGTGACTTCGGCCTTTTTGCCGTAAGCGCCAGGGCAACCGTCCTTACAACAGCATCAATGGAAACCGCAACCATTTTTATCCTTTTTTTATTTTTAAGGATTTCAACGACAGCGTTGATGGTGGAGCCATAGAGGTCAATGGCCGCCTGAGGGTAACTTTCTGCCGTGTGTACCGCAACTGTTTCAGCTTTGTCCCACATGGGAGTATAGACGATTCCGGGTTCGATGATTGAAACCGGGATTTTCCAGGGTTTAAGTTCTAGTCTGAGCGAATCGGTGATGGCTTCAAGAGCAGCTTTGGAAGCTGAATACGGGGCGAGGTATGGTTGGGGCATGATGCCGGCGATTGAACCCATGTTTATGATGCGGCCATGCCCTCTCCGAATAAGGGGCAAAAATGCTTGGGTGACGGCGATGTGCCCGATGAGGTTGACCTCAAGCAGGTTGCGGATTTCAACGATGGAAAGAAACTCAAGGAGACCGCTCGCTGTAACAATGCCTGCATTATTAATCAGCCCTGCCAGGCCGGCGCCGCCCACCTCGCCGGAGACGAACTTCATGGCAGAATCGATGGATTCTGAATCGGTGATGTCCAGGAGAACCGGGGTGAGTCTGTCGGAGGCGTTTTTCCTCAAGTCGTTGCCGTCAATCTCCCTGCGCACCCCGGCAAAGACGTTAAACCCTATGCTGTCAAGGTAAAGCGCGCAGGCTTTGCCTATCCCTGTTGAGGTTCCGGTTATGAGAATCGCTCGTTTCCTCTCTTGCCGACTCCCGGGCATAGTTATGTACTCCCCCCTAATAAATATTTATTAATAAACCGGATGAATTGTGGCTTAATACACGTAAGCTTTTTCTTTGTCCAGATAAAATTTGACGGCTGCGAAATAATTTTTTAAAAAAAATACGTCCTTAGGATGATTTACTTTATCTGTGAATAGGATATTTAGTATACGTTAATGGTATTCGTCCAATTAAACTTGAGTAAATAAAAATCTATTTAGAAATGGTGATCTGTCGAAGAAAGATGATTTACATCTGTCTGTGAATAGGATATTTAGTATACATCTTAGTATACATCAATGGTATTGGTCCAATTAAACTTGCGTAGATAAAAATCTATTTAGAAAGGGTGATCTGTCGATGAAAAAAGAAGAAGCGATAAAGGAACTGTTGAAACAGACCAAAGAAAAGGAAGAAACCCTTTACGGGTTGCTCAACCAGCCATTGAGTTTTATCCAGAAGGCTCTGGTGGATGGACTTTATACATTTTATTTTGATGTGCTCGGGAAGAAACCCAAAATCGACGAGGATGCGGCAAGGCAGGCACGGGAAACATTTAAAAATTATTTTCCCGAAAAAGTCGAAGAGATGCTTGTACAACTCCTTGATGACCCGGAGGGCTATCATCAAAAAGTTGCAGAGTTTGAAAAAATATGTCCCCCTGTCTTTGTTGATTTTCCTACAGACCCAAGCTATTACCGCGTCATCATCAGTGACCCCTCGCGTCAACTTCAAGAGGTTCTGACAAAACTGGCCCTTTTTTCAAATTTTCCATCTTCCAGCGGTAAGTATTCTGCCCTTGATGTAGGCACCGGGTACGGCAGGCTCGCAAGGGTTATAGAAGACACATTGCGCTTTCTTCACGCGGTGGGAAACAGCTACAGGGTCTTTGGCCAGGATATATTGGAGAGCAACATAGAAGCAGCAAAAAAATTAAACCGGGAAACGGGATCGGAGATCACCTTTTTTACGCGTGATATGAATGAAATCCCCTTTCCGTCGGATTCATTAAACCTTGTCAACACGACCGACGCATCCTATCTTAACTTCAGGCACAGAAGGCCGTTTTATATTGCCGAGATCGCAAGGGTCCTGCGTCCCGACTGCGGGGTATGCTGCATAACCAATCCCAATGAGCATACTACCCTAAAGGAGTATAACTATTTAATGATGCGCACCAACTACAGGACCTATTTGAACCCTGCCAACATCATGAAAGCCGCGGTTCTCGGCAAATGCTCAATATATATAGACGCCCTTTCAAAGGCCAGGCCCGACTGGGCGCTGACAACCACCGAGGACATGACTAATGCATTAAAAAATGTATTAAAATCAGACATTATCAATGTCAACAACTGGCCGAAAAAGGGTGGCCTGCCAATATACAGCGGGATTACCTTTGCGGTTAACGACAGCACAAAAAAGCAGATCGACAGGTATACAAAGTTCCGGGAGCGCCAAAAAGCGGCAGAGCAGTGGTTTAATATTTAATGTGTGAAATCGGGCCGGAATTGGGGTTTTTATACTAGAACATACCTAGTATTTACCGTGTATTTATCTAGTTAGCAATCCTATTGCAAATATGTTATTAACATACTAAAGAAAATCTCTATAAATAGTCATAGTCGGTGAATTTAAGGAGGACTTTATGGCATTGAATACGGTAATTGAGAGCCTGGGAGTGTATACACCTGAGGGGAGACTCAGCACAAAAGAACTTGTTGATGGATGCAAAGTAAAGCCTATTATTGATATTGAGGATTTAACCGGGATAAAGGCCCGACCCGTGGTAGCCGATGGTGAATATGCCATAGACCTAGCTCGGGAGGCTGCAACCCGGTGCTTTGAGATATCCAAATATCAGCCTGAAGATATTGACCTCGTCATTTGCACCAATATCTCCCGCTACAACGGCCCGAACTGGAAGGCCAGCTTTGAGCCCTCTACTGCGGCTATGCTTGCCCGGTATTTTGATTTTAGCAATGCGATTATCTTTGACGAGCCAAACGCCTGTGCCGGAATGTTTACAGCCCTTTATATAGTGGATGCATACCTGAAGGCCGGTTTTGTTAAAAGAGCAATGGTCATAAGCGGCGAAGCCTTGACCTGCCTTGCCCGCACCGCTCAGAAGGAGATTAGCGCCCCCTTTGATCCGCAGATGGCCTGCCTGACTGTTGGCGATGCAGGGGCTGCTTTTATACTTGAGCAGACGGATAATCCGGCTGTCGGATTTCATGACATGGATGCCTTTACCGTTGCACATCATTGTGACTACTGCATAGGCACATTCAGCAAGGAGCCGCATGGCGGATTTGTGATGTACACGGATTCCATTAAAATTCACCAGGTCGCCATCGGCATGACTGCGGAGCATGTGGGTCGGATGGTCAAAGGGACCAAATGGGAAAACAGCGAAAATCATCATTATATCATGCATCAGACAGGAACAAGAGCCATCAAAACGACCCGGAAAAGCATTAATGACTGGGTGGGGAAAGAGGTTTGTTCCGAAAAGAATTCGATCGTCAATGTCATCGAACGGGGAAACGGGGCATCCACCGCCCATTTTGTCGCCCTGTGGGATCATATAAGAAATGGGGCCATAAAATCCAATGAGAACATACTTTTTGCGGTTCAGTCATCCGGAATCAACCTTGGCGTTGGTCTGTATTCATTGGATGATCTTCCTGCAAGGGTAATGAACTGGAGCAGAATGGAACAACCAGAAGCAATCAAAGAAGCTATGTAAAGGAAAATATAATGGGAATTACAATTAATAGCATCGGGCTGTTTGAAAATAAGAATAAATCTGTAAAAACATCTCTGGAACTGTGTCGGCGGGCTGCTGAGCCATGTATCAAGCATTCTACCTACAGCAAAGAGGATATCGGGCTGGTGGCCAGCGTTTCCGTTTATCGGGATGATTATTTCTGCGAGCCGTCATTTTCGAGCTTTGTTCAGAATGATCTCAAGATCAACCACAACAAGACGGACTCTTTAGGACCCAAGACTCTTTCCCTTGACGTATTGAACGGAGCCATGGGTTTTTTAAACGCCTGTCAATTGTGCTCCGCCATGATAACCGCCGGAAAGATAAAGGCCGGGCTGGTGGTCAGTAGTGATCTTGTCAATGGAAGTATCAGTGAAAAAGGTTGTTCCCCGGAATTTCTTCCCTCCGGCGCCGCCATGCTACTTGCCTCAGAAAAGAACGGCGGCTCAGGGTTTAAGACATTTCGTTTCAAAACATTCCCGGAAATGCAGGATGCCTGCGAATCATATTTGTTTCATGACAAAGATCATATGACCATGATATTTAAGAGGGATCCGGCAGTCGAAGATATATATCTCCGGGCGGTATCCGCCGGAGTCGCTGAATTTCTAAAAAGAGAAGCCGTTGGACTGGATGACTTTGACATGATCATTCCTTCCCAGATTTCTTCCGGGTTTATCACAAAGATGGCCGATATCCTGGGTGTAAAAAGGGAAAAGATGATTGATATCACGCGGGAAGGCGGAAATTTATTTAACGCCTCGCTTCCTGCGGCCATGGATCATATCTTTAAACACAACAAGCCGGAACCGGGGCAGAAGGCCCTTATCATCAATGTTGCTTCCGGAATACAGGTCGGCTGCGCCGTATATCAATTTTAATTAATTTGTTTGATTACAGCCAAAACAAAAAGAGCGCGAAGAAATCTGTAAAATGGTTTAATGGATTTCTTAATTAATTTCTTAAATACTGCATGAGTTTAATTTTATTCTCAGCAGGGGATGATTTGGGGCGGCCGAGATCTTTTCGGGCGCCTTTTTTCACTCTAATTTCAAGGAGTCCGAGGTCTTTTGTGGTGATGAATTCTTCCATTGCTTTTATGAGTTCTTCTTCAGTTATTGCCAACCATGTTTTTTGATAGCCGCATGCTTTTGCAGTTTTTCTAAAATCGACTTTGAACCCGCATGTCGGTTGGCCTCCTACTGAATCGTGAGCGCCATTATTGATAACAATGTGTTTCAGATTTGTAACACCTGATTCGGCAATAGTGGCGAGTGCGCCCATGTGCATGAGCATGGCGCCATCGCCATCGATACAAAAAACCGTTCGATCCGGTGCGTGGAGCGCAATCCCAAGTGCGATTGAGGAGGCATGCCCCATGGAGCCGACAGTAAGAAAATCAGAATCTCCCTTTTGGCCCATTTTGATCCTGCTTTCATAGAGTTCACGTGATGCCATGCCTGTCGTTGAGACAAAAACCGGATGATTGATGGTTGATGTGATTTTTAAAATTATTTGAATGGCCTCTTCACGAGTAAGGGAATAAGGAGATGGCGTTGTATTTTTTTTGAGAGCTTCATACGGCTCAAAGGTGTCTTTTCGAATGACGAGTGCGTAGGGCGCCTTTGAGGAATGCATAAACTCAAAAGCTTTTTTTATCGCCGCTTCGGCGTCAACGAATTCTTGTGGAAGAACTTCGTATGGAATCCCCAGCGTTTTAAGTAACTCTAACGTAATTTCCCCTTGTTTGACATGTTGCGGTTCATCTTTGAGGCCGGGTTCTCCGCGCCAACCGATAATAAGCAGCATGGGAATGCCGTAAACTTTTGGATCCGCAAGTGAGGTCATCGGATTAACGGCATTTCCAACACCTGAGTTTTGCATATAGACGAGAGCGGGTTTATTTGTGGCGAGATAGACACCGGCAGCAAGCCCTACGGCCGCGCCTTCATTTACTGTAATGAAATTCTTATTTGAGGGCACACTGTCTTGAAGATAGGCGCAAAAGGACTTTAAAAGGGAATCAGGAACTCCACAATAGAAATCCATTCCTTCGCTCGTAAGAAGTTCGAAAATTTTGGCACAGTTCAACATGGATACATCCGCTAAACTTTATTGGGTAAAATTTTCAAAATTTCCAAGACAGACATACAATGCTCATTTGATGCTTCCAATGCCCGCCCGTTTCGGAGAATAGATTCTGCTGCTTTTACCATAGCCGGATAAGCTGCGCGAAGAAGGTGGTTCCCGTAAATTACGATATTGACGCCGGCTTCAATTAACTCTTTTTCGTAAATTTGGCAGTATGTTGTAGGAACGACAACGAGTGGAACTTTCTTTTCAAATTTTTGATATTCTCTACAAAATTGTAAAATTTCTGATTGATCTTTTGCTTGACTGTGAATCATTATGCCATCGGCGCCGGCCTTTATATAGGCAACGGCGCGAGTGACGGCATCGTCCATTCCTTTTTTCAGAATGAGGCTTTCGATGCGCGCGATAATCATGAAATCATTTGTAACTTGAGCTTTTTTACCGAGGGAAATCTTATTGCAAAAAGCCTCAATGGAATCTTGAGTTTGTGAAACATCAGTTCCAAAGAGTGAATTCATTTTGAGACCTGTTTTGTCTTCAATAATAACGGCGGACACTCCAAGTCTCTCAAGCGTTCGAACTGTATAGGTAAAGTGTTCCGTGATGCCTCCGGTATCGCCGTCAAAAATCATGGGCTTCACTGTAACTTCAAAGATATCATTGACGGTTCTAAGCCGTGACGAGAGGTCGACCAGTTCAATGTCCGGACGGCCGTGAGCTGTTGATTCTGTTAAGCTGCTGAGCCAAATGGCATCAAATGATCGAGTGCCTCTTACCGGATCTTTCACCTCTGTTTTTTCTACAATAAGCGCGCTTAACGCATTATGGGCCTCAGAAACGCGCACAATATTTTTAACACTTAAGAGACGACGCAATTTTGCCAGGCGAAGTTGTGGTGTTGTTCCAATTTCCCGAAGATGGACATGAAGTTCAGTTGAAGAGATACCCTTTGTGTATTCAGGTTCAACCATTTGGCCGCCCCACTCTGCAAGAATGGCAATGGCCTTGGCACGCACTTCTTTGAGCGGTCCTTCGCGCCAATCCGTTCCGTGAACCATATAATCAGGTTTATATTTACGAAGATTGGCCTCGTAATCGGGAGTCTCCTGCATGACAACCCGATCTACGCCTTTAACATTTTCAATCACGGCTTTGCGCTGTTCATAGCTCATGAAGGGAAGTCTTTTATAAGAAGCAATGGCCTTATCTGTAAAAAGGCCAACCATCACTTCGCCGAGTTCTTGTGCAACTTTAATAATATTCAAATGCCCCGGATGAATAAAATCAACAGCCATTGGAACATAAACGAGTTTTTTCTTTTGCGTCATATCAGGAACTCCCTTATAGAATGCATGTTGGACAAAGTCGCAATCCTTTCAGATTTCCTTCTTTGTGTTTTTTTCTTAATTCTTCCATTGCCGGTGAATTCCAAATTTCATAAAGAGAATTTTTATGAATGTTGCCGACAGCAATCTTTCGCGCGCGATGAGCTGCGCACGGTAAGGCCAATCCATCACCGTGAATAAAGAGAGATTCCCATGCATAAGAACATTTTTGCCTCCCCTCTTTAGGAGAAAAAGATGTGGCATGAGCGCGTGAATCATTTTCTTCCTGATCAAAAGGACTAATCGGGACAAAGCGCTGGACGGCAACATAATCAACCTTCCTGACCCAATATTCGCGAAAGGCTTCGACTTCATGTTTATTATCTTCCTGGAGAACAAGACTAACGCGTGTTGCCGGAAGTTCGATATTGCGCTTGATCTTTAAGTTTAAAAAAGTGTCAATATTGGCCATGACTTTATTATAGTCTGCATCAACTCGAATCTTTTTAAAAATTTCAGGGGTGAGAGCATCAACACTAAAACAGAGTCTTGTGAGGCCGGTGTCGAGAAGTTTTTTTGACATCTCTTCTGTAAGGAGCATTGCATTGGTATTCATGTGAATGTCCATGATACCGCGTTTTGTCGCATAATTGATTCTTTCGATTAAATCTTTATCGAGCAGAGGTTCGTTGGCGTGATTCATTCCAATCGAAGGACAGTTGTGTTCGGCACATTCATCAATGAGTCGACAATATGTTTTGAAATCCATTTCTCCTGCGTATGAATAACCTTTTTCAAGATCAGGATGACCGTGGACACACATTTTGCAGTGAAGGTTGCATCGGAATTTTGTTTCAAAACGAACAAAAAGAGGAAAGTCCGGGCGATATTCCATTCGAGAAGCGGCGGCCCAATTTCGGCGATACTCATCCCATTTTGCTCCAAATTTTTTTCGAAAAGGGGCATCAGGATCTTCCTGGAGCGATGAATTGAGCACACGGCCTGCGGATGTTTCCTGCTGTTTGATTGTCGCCATATATTATCCCCCAAATACGTTATCTTTCAGATAGAGATCTATCATTTTCCAAGTGTGAAGTATAGTAGATTTAAGACTATTAGCATGTGTTTTTTTGATATTTGTTTGATAAAAACTTCCTTTTTGTGTGGCGAAGTATAAGAAGTCCTGTCTTGTATGTCAAGGAAATCTTGGCCGTAAAATGTTAAGTGTTAATGTTTGTCATCGGGCGTAAATTGTGTTTATTACGGAATTGTAATCATCACAGGCGGGAGGTATTTTCCGAGGACTTCTTGCCGCGGTATCGGGCTTGCCACTCCATTTATTTGATATACGGATATCCAAGGCCTATCCAATCACCCTGAAAAGCCATTTCAAAAATGTTACCTTGTTTCCATATGGAGGATAGCGTAGAGGCATATCGATCAAATTAGAGCGCGTCAGAATGCTCTTGCTGTGTGAAAAGGTATCGAAGCTCGTCTTGCCGTGATAAGCGCCCATGCCGCTATTGCCGATACCTCCGAACGGCAAGGTCAGGCTGCCTATATGGGATATAGTGTCGTTGATGCAGCCCCCGCCGTAACTCGTTTTTGTCAGAATTTCCTGCTGATTGCGTGCGTTATTCGAAAAAAAATAGAGGGCGAGAGGGCGGGGAAGTCTGTTCACCATATCAATGGCCTGCTCCAGCCTGTCGAAGGCCATTATCGGGAGAAGCGGTCCGAATATTTCCTCCTGCATGATGCCATCCTGAAGTGAAACTCCCTCAATCAGTGTCGGCGCGATATAAAGATTTGCTGCGTCCGTTTTTCCTCCGGCAATGATGTTCCCGTCACCAAGCAAACGTGTCAGCCTCTGAAAGTGCTTTTCATTTACTATTCTCGCGTAATCTGGACTTTGCATCGGATCGTCGCCGTAAAAATCCCGTATTGTTTTTTTCATCTTCTCCAGGAAGACATCTTTGATTGCGCTGTGAACGAGGCAATAGTCCGGAGCAATACAGGTTTGACCGGCATTGAAGAACTTGCCCCATGCGATCCTCTTAACCGCATAATCGAGGCTCACATCCTCATCTACGATACACGGGCTCTTTCCTCCCAGCTCCAGTGTTACCGGTGTGAGGTTTCGTGCCGCCGCTTCCATGACAACCCGGCCCACCGCTGTGCTGCCTGTATAGAAGATATAGTCGAATTTCCCGGCAAGCAGCTGCTGGCTGGTCTCCACGCCACCTTCAACAGCGTGGATATAATCCGGATGGAAATACTTTGATATGAGCCCGGCGAAAGTCCCGGACATGCCGCCTGCAAGCTCGGAAGGTTTAATGACGACGCAGTTTCCCGCAGCTATCGCGCCCACAAGCGGCGCAATCAGCAGATTAAATGGATAGTTCCATGGACCCATAATAAGCACAACCCCGTAAGGTTCCTGATAGATCCTGCTTGATGACAGGAAATGGAGAATGGGCGTCGCCACTCTCTTTGGATGTGACCACGACTTGATGTGCCTGATTGCGTGTTCGATCTCCACATACATGATGCCGATCTCACTTGCATAAGACTCAAAAGGCGGTTTCTTCAGATCATGATAGAGGGCCTGGATGATCTCATCTTCATGAGAGCGGATCATTGATTTGAGTTTACTGAGTTGTTCGATTCGAAAGGTGACAGATCGGGTCTGCCCGGAATTGTAATAACGCCTCATATCGGCGATGGTTTGAGATATATCGGTTGACGCCATGTCATCCTCCTTTTTTGTCATTACAATTTCGATCAAAGCCTTTTAAATTTAAGTAGAGTTTATTTATTCCCCGACATAAATCACAGTCAACAATAACTTTCATAATAGCAAACCTGACAAATATAATTTTTCATAGGTATCTCCCCATTTTTTATTTAGTCTTCAACGATAATTTTGCCGGTCATGTCTTCATGACCGCTGCCGCAAAATATATCGCAGAAGAATACATAAACTCCGGCCTTCTGAGCTAAAATCCGAACCCGGTTTACTTTACCCGGTTCGATATTCGTTCTAACGCCAAGTTTCGGACAATTGAACCCGTGCACTTTGTCAAGGGATGTCAGTTCCAAAATCACCGGAATCCCTTTCTTTATTTTGATCGTGTCAGGCGAGTATTCAAACATTTTTGCCGTTATTTTAATTACAATTTCTTTTTGATCATCCGCATATATTGTTCCGGTAGAAAAAACGAACATCAACAGAATGATCAAGGCTATCGATAGTATGGAAATATTTTTCTTTGGCATAATTATCATCCTTTTTTTATCTGAAATTCTTTGATGAAGTATTCGGCATTTTTTATCTTTGCTTCAACACTGCGGAATCCCAATCCTTCATATGGTTTTGCGGGATTCCATGGAAGCCGCTCGCGTTTTGGCATTGAACCGGGCGCCGGAAGCTGGTAGATAAGACTCATGGCTGAGTGATGCGCTATGTGTTCCGTGTTGTGGTGATTCTCCTGATGTATATGACCGTAAAAGACCGTTACGTTTTTATACGGTTTGAGAAGATCAATGGCTTTGGCGCCGTCGCGTGTCCACCAGTCCCATTCGGGGTAGAGATCGAATAGCGGCCGGTGCGTGAAAACGACAATGCGGGAATCTTTTTTCAGTTTGCCAAGGTCATCACTTAGCCATTGAAGCTGGCCCTCGCCAATACTCGAAGTGGGATCCTATACATTATCGATAGCGATAAAATGAACGCCTTTGTGGTCGAAGGTGTAATATGTCTTCCCGAAATATTCCTTGTATGCTTCGCCGTTATCGAGGGCGGCATCATGTTCGCCCGGAAGGATCTTGACATCTTTTACCTTCAGGCCGTTTATGATGTCGCGCGCTTCACCCAGCCACTTCCTTCTTTCTTTCGGGTCATCGTTCGTATGCGTAATATCTCCGGTGATGACAACAAAATCCGGCTGAATGTTGAAATTGTTTACCGCGGCAATAGCCTTCTTAAGCGTGCCGGTTGAATCGGGATTATATTTGGCGTCGTTAAACCCCCAGTGCGGATCGGATAACTGTACAAAATAAAATTCCTCTTCAGCGGCCTCAGAAGAGAATTTGGTTCCTAAAACGAATATCGCGCTGCCTAAACCAGCAAGCTTTATAAAATCTCTTCTATTGATGTCCATGGTTCGCTCCTTAAATTAAAATATGAAATACTTACAAATTGATTCTATTGTCTGTCCGGAAAATCAGGACTCCAGCACAGCATCCATTGTGATATTGGCATTAAGCACTTTGGACACGGGACATCCCTCTTTTGCTTTTTGGGCTGCCATATTGAAAGCCTCAACGGATGCCCCGGGTACTTTTGCCTTGACGTCCAGATGAACAGCGGTGATCGTAAATCCATCGCCCTGTTTTTCCAT
>JBEKMY010000021.1:0-44484 GCA_049523355.1 Smithella sp.
GGTTTACATGGTTTTGGTCTAAGTCTTAGCCTTAACTCAACCCCTGTGGATATAATTACTATTTTGTCATGTTAAATATGGTTAATATAATGCTTTTTAGTAGCTATTTTAACATGTTGCACTCTTTTTTCTAATCACATTATTAAAACACGCTTACATCAAAGGCATATCATCGTTAAATATAAAATTCAGTCAGTCCAGTACAACACTTTTAATAAATATATTTAATCATAACGAGTATATGCCCATTGAACTGTTGCGTTAAATATGATGCGACGGGCGGCAAATAGCGCATGAAAGACCATTTTTCTGTAGATGCGCTTAAAACAGCGCCTTGAGCAAAGCCGCCAAGCGCAAAGTGACCGCGCGCCCTGAGCAATGCGCGACGTGGCGGATTACAGCGGGCGATGCGCATTGAGTATGGGATGAAACATGCAAATGCGTAATGGCTTGGTTTCTGTATCTGTGGAATATTTCCTTCTTCCTGAAAGTGATCAGTTAGGTTTTTTCAAGAACATATTTTCTTTCAAACTGTAATAAACAAAAATTACTTCATATTTTGCGGTCTATATTTCATTGACATATAATCATAAATTTTCTATGTTTAATTTTCGCAAAAGCAAATTTTAATTTACATAGGTGATCAATGACACTTAAAGAACATATTCAAAAAACTATCAAACATTACAGTAGATACAACCGAACTTATTTCCGTAACAAATTTTATGACCGATTATTTAGAAAACGCATCGAGTCCAGATTCGACCTTGTTCACATATATAAGGATTATCCTGAACTTGCACAGATTTACAATCAAAATATTGCCAGATACCGACATGAAATTATGCCATTCTATAAAGATTATGTCACCACCATATCAAATCCAATTATGGCAGCATCTTTCGAAACCTCTGTTTTCTTGTTAATATTATGCGATTTGATTAAGCCACAAAGGATAATAGATTTCGGCTCCGGATTCAGTTCATTTATTTTTCGTTTTTATGCGCAAAAACATTCCGGTGCAGAAGTTTGGTCAGTTGATGATTCACAGGAATGGCTTGATAAAACTGGTGAATATTTAATAAAAAATAATATGAGTGCGGACAATCTCTTCTCACTTGAATCAATGAAACAGAAAAAAGATATTTCCTTTGATCTTATCCTCTATGATATGGGAGCTTTCGATACCCGTATGTCGAATCTAAAATTTGTACTCGATATGCTTTCCCAAAATGGTATAATTGTCCTCGATGATATGCACGGAGCCGATTATGCATTTTTTGTTTTAGATTCTTTAAGAAAAAATCATTTCAAGAAATATTCAGCCTATCATTTCACTATTGATAATATTAATAGATACTCATTCATTGCAAAGCATGAAATACCAAACCAACGCTAACCCAAGTCATTACTCACTTTTAAATCGTAATCCTCAATTTAGACGACTACAAAATACTGTTGATTGGTAGGTGCAAGAAATAATTCTGCCGATTCGGAAATCAAAATAATATTTCTTTCTTCCTGTTATCCTCAATTTCCAAACTTACATTTTTATGCTATGTTACAATTTGCAATCATTAACACCGATCCATATAATAAAACAAAGAATGAGAACTTAATATGAAGGTATCAACTGGCAGAATCTTTTGTATTGTTTATGCTATCATCGTCGCCGTTTGTGTCAGTTTTTCTTTTTTGGGAAATGGGGATACTGAAAGTAAGGTCT
This sequence comes from Smithella sp., assembly GCA_049523355.1. GTDB lineage: Bacteria > Desulfobacterota > Syntrophia > Syntrophales > Smithellaceae > Smithella. Next base: position 1,727 of record JBEKMY010000021.1, read on the forward strand.
TTTTACTCCAATTGACCGTTTTGTTTCCATTTGTGCTAATAGTACATTTTCTTCCAATGTGGATATTAGATTATGGTTTTGTTCAGATTGTATTGTACCTATTTTGTTTAAGCATTAATTTTTGCCTGCTTTATGGTCTCGGATCTCTGGGAGATCGATGGCTGGACTGGAAAAAGCTGTGGGGTACTATTGTGATTATAGTAATTTGTTTCTATGTATTCCATAAAGCAAATGATATCTACTTAACGTTCCTAAATGAAAGAATTGCAAGTAAAGAAAAAAAAGTCAGTTCTGTTAGCACAAATACACAAAAACTTGGCTTATTGGTTAAGCCCGGTGACACACCTGATCAGGTAAACAGAGCTTATCATATTCCGCTTAGTCCAGAAGCACCGACTATTGGATATCCATCATCTAACTTTCTGCCCCAAGAAGGGATATGTTTCTTTTTTGACAAGACTGGTAAGATTTATAAAATTCGAATGGAATCACCATTTCAAAGTAACGTCAAAGGGATTAAAATTGGGGACAGTTCAGAAATGGTTCTAAAGTCTATTGGGGAACCGACCAGAAGGGCAACACTGTCTGGACAAAGTTCTCCTTATATATTCTATTACACACCTAAAGGATTGGAATTGCGGTTTGATGCCTCTGGTGTTGTTCAAACCATTTTCTTGTCTGAATAATGCTAAGGATAGATAAATCAACTTATACTTGATTTACTGGTAAATCTCGACACTCTTTTTCAACCCGGAATCTTCAATCTTCTCGACTCTTAGAAACTGCACCTTCGTAGGTGAAAGAAATAACCGAGATAAGATTTAATTGGACAATGTCTTTCAAGTCAAGAATACGTCAGAATAAATTATTGCTAAAATTTTTTTTTTACTCATTTAGCAATACCTCCTTTGTAATAGCCATTATTTGTCAAGTAAACAATTCCAAAATATAAATCCGATACACATAGAACCATATAGACGTTAAGGATAATATCTCTCCCTTCTTTTTTGGTGGAATTATCTTTAAATATGTGCAAGATTGTAAAAAAATACTTAAAGTATTGTCGAACCTTTAGATCATTTAATTCATCATTTTAAATAAAGGAGTGTAAATGGGAATGAGATTATACCATAAGACCGCTTTAACTTTCACAATGACGGCTATATTCATTCTACTTTCTTATACCTTTTCTTTTGCACAATATGAAGACATCAAAGGTGTGAAATTTATAGATGGCGGCATTGTATATGGTACTATCATTGAAATGACTGCTGACAGGGTCATCATAATAGATAAGGACAACAATGCAGTTATAAGGAAGTCTGACGATGTTGCCTCTTTCATCAAAGAGGATGATCTTACTAAAGGAAGGCATTCTTTTGTTTTGGGCACAGAAATATCTTACTTCAAATATGAAGAACCAGGTTCGATTTCGATAGAAGACAAGGGCATGATGTATGGCATAGTTGGTTCGTATACATATCGCAACAAGTTCATGACAAAATTAGAAGGGAAGTTTGCCTATGGATCGTTAGATTATAATGGCGCCACAATGGACGGAACTCCTTTAACGATATCAGACATACCTGATTACATGGTGGAATTCAGATGGTTGCTGGGTTATGACTTCGTTGCAAAGGGCATCACGATTACTCCTGATTTCGGGATCGGATATAGATATTTACAGGACAATGCACAGCAGAGATATGCCGGTGGCTACCAAAGAGAATCAAATTATATCTATATCCCCATAGGTGCAGGAGCTGTTGCCAACATAGGTAGGGGCTGGTCTTTTGGGGCAAATATTGAATATGATCTTTTCCTGTGGGGAAGACAAATATCTTATTTTAGTGATATTGATCCGTATTATAATAACCCCGAAAATGAGCAACTAAGGGGCTATGGTGTCAGGGGCTCAATATCCATTGCAAAAAAAGGTGAAAAGATGGGTTTTATAATAGAACCTTATATAAGATATTGGAATATCAAAGAGTCTAATTATTCAATACTTACTTATGATAATATACCTGTGGGTTATGGTATGGAACCGAATAATGACTCTATAGAAATTGGATGCAAATTAGCAGTAACGTTTTAATTGCGGCCATCTTCCCGATAAATTTTGATGACCCGCATATGGCTGCTCTGCCCGCCGCTTATCCTTAATGAATTATTGCCCTTGTGGTTTTAAAATAAATTTGTCAGTATACCGGCAAATTTATTGGGGGTCTGTTATTGATTTATTTCCGCAATGTTAATCTTTCTTTTTTAGAGAAAAAACTGTTCGATAATATCAATTGGACAATTCATTCCAGAAGCCGCATCGGTCTGGTTGGCGAAAATGGCACCGGCAAAACAACGCTGTTTCGAGCGCTCCTCGATCAAGTCCATCTTGATTCCGGCGCGATAGAGATACCCGACAGAAAACATAAAACCATCGGTTATTTGCCGCAGGATCTGGTGGAACTGGAATCGGTGAATCTTATCGAGTTTCTAAAACAAAAAAGCGGTATTGCCGCTCTGGAAGAATCCATAAAAGATCTGGAACATAAAATCTCCGGGGTTAAACAAAACACCTCCGGGTACAGTATGCTTTCCCAACAATATTCCGATGCGATGGCTCACTTTGCCGCCATGGATGGTTACGCTTTTGAAGCCAGAGCCAAACAGGTGCTCAAAGGTTTTGGTTTTAAAGAAGATGATTTTGCGAGAGACTGTGCATTATTCTCCGGCGGCTGGAAAATGCGTATTCTGCTCACATCCATTCTTCTGGCGCGGCCGGATATCATGCTTCTGGATGAACCGACCAATCATCTGGACACGGAAAGCATGGAGTGGCTGGAATCTTATCTTAAAGATTACCCCGGAACCATGATCGTAATTTCACATGACCGTTTCTTTCTCGACAAAATAGCTCTTCAAATTGCCGAGCTTTCCGCCTGTCATATTCATATTTACAAAGGCAACTACTCTCACTATTTAGGCCAGAAAGAAATACGCCTTGCCGCTTTGAAAAAAGAGATGGACCTGCAGAAGGCGCAAATTAAAAGAATTGAAGAATTTATAGAACGTTTCCGTTATAAAGCGACCAAAGCCGCTCAGGTGCAAAGCCGCATCAAAATGCTGGAGAAATTTTCCGCGGTGACGCTCGAAGCAAAAACTAAAAGTGTTGCCATGAAATTTCCCGAAGGAAAAAAAAGCGCTAAAGAAGTCGTTAAAGCAATTGACCTTGGGCATAGTTATGGCAGCCTGAATGTATTTGACAATCTGAATTTTACTTTATTTCGCGGCGACAAGGTGGCTTTTGTCGGTGTTAACGGTTCCGGCAAATCAACGCTGTCCCGTCTGTTGAGTTTGTCGGAACAGCCTTCCCGCGGATCGGTAAAATACGGCGATAGCGTGAATATGGCATTCTTTTCACAGGAAAGTTCGCAGAATTTAAATTACGAAAATACAATCCGTGAAGAAATAGATTCCGTGCCGACGCATGCCTCCGATCAGGAAAAACGGAATCTGCTGGGCTCTTTTCTGTTTTCGGGAGATGATATTTTCAAATCGATATCCGTGCTCTCCGGCGGCGAGAAATCACGTCTTGCTCTTTTGAAAATCATGCTTCTCGATACGAACTTTCTTATTCTGGATGAGCCGACCAATCATCTCGATTTAAAAACCAAGGATATTTTTCAAAATGCATTGATCAATTATCACGGAACTGTCGCCATCGTTTCGCACGATCGTTATTTTCTGGATAATCTCGTCAATAAGGTTTTTGAACTCAAAGACGGGACTATTAACGATTATCACGGCAATTATTCTTATTTTATCGAAAAACGCAACCAGGCGGTTACCCCGGCCCCGGATGAAAATATTTCGCAACCCTTGCTCAAGGATCAGGCGTTTAAGACAAAAGAAAGAAAACGTCTGGAGGCGGAAGAACGAAATAAAACTTATAAAATCAGAGCGGCATTACAGAAAGATCTGCAAGCGGTAGAGAAGAAGATCGCATCGCTGGAGGCGAAAAAATCCGGGCATGAGACATCCTTGTGTGATCCTCAAATACACAGGGATTCCGTTAAAATTAAAACAATTAATCTGGAATTAAAAGACATTAACGCGGAACTGGAACACGCCTATAACATCTGGACGGAATTACATTCAAAACTGGAGGCGATAACCCTGGTGAGTACTGAAAATAATATCAACTGACACGCATTCCGGGCCGATGGGTATGATATTGTATATTTCAACCGCCGTCCAGAATCGGCTTTTCCATATTCTGATACCATGTTGCCGGATCGGTCAGGAACAATTCCGTTTCGCACAGGGAAAGAAAATGCTGCCGTTCAATACTGGCTATTAAATTAAAAAATTTCTCTTCTTTAGGATCGGTACTTTCCTTTTCAAGTTTAGTATACAGCGCCATGCCCCTTGCCTCGAAATCAATCGCGGTACGTATCGCTTTCAAATCGTCTTCATTGCCTTTGAAACGGGCGGCCTTTTTATCCGCTAAAGATTTTAAAATGCTGCCGGCCAAAGATTTTCTTACTTCTAAAGGAACTGTCGCCGGCCATTTTTTTTTCATTTCCCATTGGTCGTGCAATTTTTTTAAAACTTCATAATGTTCTTTCTCTTCGTCGGCAATTTGTTTGAACATATTTTTACCGGCCAGGTTCTTTGTTCTGCGCGCATTGGCCAGATAAAAATCTCTTTCTTTCTGTTCGTTTTCCAAAGCAAATTTCAAGGCGTTTAATCTTTTATTCATCTTGATCCCTCCCTTATCCGGACGTCCAAGTTATACCAAGTCGTCCTCTTCGTCTAACTTTGTTGGCGTCGTCGTCGGCTTCCTTAACGTATTGGTCAGCTGCGCCATGATGGTATTGCTAACCGGCAAGGGAACATTTTGTATTTTATTGCGCTCCCTTTCTAGTCGCACTACCGGAACATATACGCCGGAGCATCATCCTTGCCGCTTCGTTATCCTTTGGGTACAATCTGGTATAAATAAATAAAGTGATTCTGGAATTGATTATAGAAGATATTCTTGATTAGTTCAACACGTATTTCTAAGCGCGATGAACAAAATAATGCTTATTTTGCATGCGTGGCTGCATTTAATCTATGTGAGGCAGATTTTTTTCCTTAATGTCTGAAACATATTCGGCAATATTTGTACAATGGTCGGAAATGCGTTCCAGATGGATGAGCATCTCGATAAATATAACTCCCGCCTCGGCGGTGCAAAGACGGTTATGAAATCGTTTGAGGTGTTTATTCCGCGCTACTTTCACTTTAACATCTATTTCTTCCTCACGCCGGATAAGGCCGCTGATTTTTTCATTATGAGGAGCTTCGACCAGAGACACGGCGTCATCAAGATTATGGTTGACCAACGTGATTATTTCCTGCAATTCTTTCATGCCGATTTCGGTAAACTTGATTTTTCCCTCGTCTTTCTGTGTGGCCAACTCGGCTATCCACATGATATGATTGCCGATGCTTTCAATATCTCCGGACATTGCCGTAAAAGCAAAAACCTTTTTCGAAAGTTGTGTCGAAGTATGTTTGGCCGATATTCTCCATAAGAACCTGACGATTTGATCGTGCAAATTATTAACAACCATCTCGATATAAGAGATATCTCTTTTTTTGCCTGCCTGAGGGAAGTTAACCAAACCGGCAGCGCTTAAAAACATTTTCCGCGTAAGATTAATTTCTCTCTGCAGTTCCTTTTGTACATTATCGAGCGCTTTTCTCGAGTTGGACAAATACTTACGATCAAGAAATTCCGGCCAGATAGGCAGGGTTTCATCTTCTCCACGCAAAACTTTTTGCATGAGAGCGGCAAATGGCCGCAGAAAAAAAATAAAGATAAACATAATGACAAGATTAATTAAAAAGTGCCCCAGTACAATCTGTTCGGCAACGCTCGAAGACAGGCTTCTCAATATCACCAGAAAATACGGCATAAAAAGAAAGCATATGGAAACACCAATGCACTTGAAGATCAAGTGGGAGAGGGCGCTTCTTTTACCGCTTACCGTCGCCACCGTTCCGGCCAGCAGCGCTGTGACCGTTGTGCCGATATTGGCTCCCATAATCACGGGCAGCGCATTTTCCAGTGAAATTAAATCCTGCTGCGCTAAAAGAGCCATAATGCTGATGGGTATGGCCGAAGCGTGAATGATTCCGGTAACCGCAATTCCCAGACCAATGCCTAAAAATGGATTTTGAGTCTTTGTGAACAGGTTCAGAAAAGCCGGAGAATTTTTTAAAGGCTCTACAGCCTGACTGATTAATCCCAGGCCGAAGAATATCAATCCAAAGTAAAAAATTATCTGGCCGGCGATTTTCCACCGGCTTCGATCAATTAACCATAAAAGCCCGCCTATGGAAATAAAAAGAGGCGAAATTTCCGTAAAATGCCAGACAACAAACTGCACCGTCAGGGTCGTGCCGATATCGGCGCCCAGGATAATAGCCAGAGAACTGTAAAAGCTGATCAATCCGGCGCTTACCAATCCGACGGTGAGCGCTGTCGAAGCGGAAGAACTTTGCAAAACAATGGTCGAAATTATACCGGTGAAAAGTCCGTAAAATGGTTTTTCCACGGCAAATCTAATGTATTCTTTTATGCGGACATCAATTATTTTCCGGACGGCGGAAGAGAGATTGACCATGCCGACCAGAAATAAAACGATGCTGCTGATAATGATGAATGTTTCTTTCATTATTAAGACTTATTTATCATTTTGCACAAGTGAAGCCACGCTGCCGCGCAGCTTTAGCTGTGCTTTGAAATTCAGGCTTGCCTGTTTAAGGGGTTAAAGACCCATTTTGAGCCTTGCCGGAATTTCCCGTAAGAATACGGGAAATTTAATGCGGCTTGATATCAATCGACTTTCTTAAACACTTTCCCTTTAGCGCCGCATACCGGACAGGTTTCCGGAGCTTCTTTTTCTGAAGTAAAGCCGCATACCGGGCAAACGTAATAGCTGTAAGATTCTTTCGAATCTTCCAGTTTATCAAACATCTGCTGATAGAGCCCGGCATGAGTTTTTTCCACGTCGTTGGCAAAAGTAAAAGATCGCAGGGCCTCTTTATTCCCTTCATTTTTAGCCGTTTCAATCATTGCCGGATACATTCTTGTAAACTCATGCGTTTCTCCGGCTATCGCTTCTTGCAGGTTTTCCTTTGTGGATTTGATTCCTTTTAAAGCCCGCAAATGGGCGTGAGCGTGGACCGTTTCGGCTTCCGCGGCCGCACGAAACAACCTTGCCGCCTGCGGGAATCCCTCCTGATCAGCTTTAGCGGCAAAAGCCAGATATTTACGGTTTGCCTGTGATTCTCCGGCAAAAGCTTCTTTTAAAGCATCTTCGGATTTAGACATAAATTCCTCCTTTTTAATTACATGTTCAATATTACTTTTGTTAAAGTTAAATAACAAATTATTCAGGATGTCTCAAGGAAAATACATTCTGACTGTCTCTGCCGTGGTTTTGTATACAAGTCCGGCATACTGACGTCAGTAACCATTTTTAAAAAGCTGTCACAGACATGTGAAAGACTCGGATCAAAAAAGTGACATGGGATTTTACTTGTTATTCTTATTTAACTTTTCGACAATACTCTGCAATGGTATGTCTTCATCGATATCTAATACGCTGTTGATATTTTCGTAGTTGTATTCGGATAAGTCAACAGTCGGTTGTGCTGCCGTTTTGGTTTGCTGTTTTGCCGCAAACTTCGTCTGCGGCGCATCTTCCGTCAGTGGTGATTGATAAAAATCACTCTGAAATAATTCTGTGGACGGGAGAAAGATCTTACCATAAGATATGAAGTCGGAGCGGGTTTTCAGATATTCTGTCAAGTAACGTTCGGCTGAAAACATACCATCGTTTTTCGATGTTTCTATGGTATTACTGAGTTGATGAAGTTTGTTATCGCGAATAATGTTCTTTACGGATTGGGTGCCGCGAACGATTGTCAGAACGGGAACACGCTGGCCGGCTTTTTCCACATGCATCAATTGCTGAACAACGATCCAGGTCAGTGTTGATGACAGCTGATTGCGCACCTCGGTTTGAGTGTCTACCGGCACAGCATTGCACATGCGGTAGATGGCCTCTTCCGGAGTGGCTGCATGCATAGTGGCAATGACCAGGTGACCCGACTCCGCGGCATTGAGAGCCAGCCGCATAGTTTCCCCGTCACGCAGTTCGCCCACAATGATTACATCCGGATCTTCGCGCAGCACATCAATGAGACCCTGTTCAAAAGAAAGCACGTGGGAACCGAGTTCACGCTGTTCGATGAAAGAATTTTTCGATTGAAAGCGGTACTCCATGGGATCTTCCAGCGTAATAATATGCGCCTGACGGTATTTATTGATGTCGTTGATAATCGCCGCAATGGTTGTTGTCTTGCCTACTCCTGTAGGGCCGCAGATAAGGACGAGGCCGGACTTGATCTTGGAAATATCATGGAGAGAGGGATGGAGATTGAGCTCTTCGATTGTCGGTATATTACCCGGAAGAATCCGGATCGCCATACTTATTCCCCGCACGGTGGTGAAAATGTTGATCCGGAGGCGGGCATTGCCGGTGGAAACAGCAAAGTCAACGGATTTTTTTTGCCGTAGTTTTTCCAGTTGCAGGGGTGTCAGGAGTTTTCTGGTCAGATCATCGATTTCCTGATGAGTCCACTTCAGGGAAGCGTTAAATTGAATATCTCCATGCTTTCGCGAGACCAGGGGATGTTCACCGGTGATATGGATATCCGACATTGACTCCTTGATCGCATTATTGATGACACTTTCAAACAGTTTCATAATTTTCACCGTCTTATTTTTTTATTGATGGATAAAATATAAATCTATACTTCCCGTAAGAAAAAGGCAACAAATACTTACATTACGGCTAACATCCATTAATCTATTTTATGTAATATCCTGATACTGTCCACCGGCCATCCTTGTCAAACATAGGTGTAACGGTTTCTATGGCAGATTCTTTGTTCTGAAAAGAAGTCTCAAACTGAATTACGACATACTGACCGTCCGGAGCGCCAGGCAGCGTCGTTTTGTAAACACTGGTTTTGAGTTTTCTTGAAATCATCTTTCCCAGAGGCATCCGGACTGACTTAATCATTTGTTCCCACTGGTCCTGTTGTACGGCATTCTTGAAATACCCGGCTGCTTCTTGCCATCTCTTCGAATATTCGCCCGCATCTACGAGATTTAACCAATTCCGGGCAGCGCTAACGGCCTCTTTCTCTTTTTGTGCATTTGTTGCCCAGGATATACCGGCCAAAAGTATAACAGCAATTACGACTGCAACTAAAACGCGACCTTTCATCTCAATGCCCTCCTTTGAATGACACATTCAGAGCCAACCTTTTTCCCTTGATATAACACTTAATATTATATCTTTGTCGCCCATTCATATCCAGTTGAAATATCGCATGGACGTGCATCATTGGAAAAACAACAGTACAAGAAGGCAGTTTGATTATTTATTTTACCTGAAAAGGTTCAGTGGTGGACAGTCTTCTAAATTGAGGATTACAGATTTAAAGAAAATAAAACTCATGGAGAGCGGCGATAAGGTGTCTTGTATAGCGCTCTTTTAGCAGTTATTATCTGAACCTGATTCTACAGAATGTGGACTTTATAATATGGAATTGTTTATTTAACAAACCATGGCTATTACAAAAGGGGATTGCTAAGTGAATAAAAAATTCTGAAAAATATTTTTTAGCAATAATTTGTCCTGACCTATTCTTGACTTGAAAGACATTGTCCAATTTAGTCTTATCTCTGTTATTTCTTTCACCTGCAAGTCAATAGATTTATGAAATTGGGAAAACTGAAGATAACCAATTGAAAGTTAGTATGATAGTCGGTTGACAATAATAATGATTGAGTAAGCTTACTCAATCATTGTCTTAAAAACAGGAGATGATATCATTACCTTCCGCTTCAATGTCTGGAATGAATTAGTCATCATTTCCGAGCAAAAGAATAATTGCAATTTATTCTTGAATTCTGTAAAATTAAAAATCTTTAGCAATTCTTATAGCCATTCTTTTAGCAATTCTTACTGTGCAGATAACGATCAGTAAATAATTCAAGGCTGTCTTGGCCTGAAAAATTCATCAAAGGAGATTGCATATGAAACAAGTCATGAAGTTATTTGTTCTACTGCTGGTGTTGACTATGGCGCTCGCAGGTTGCAGCGGTGGCAGCGGCGGCTCAGCGCCTTCGTCATCGTCATCAACCTTGACTAAAACTGCAGTTTTATCCGGCGGAGCCGGAGATATTGATGTGCCGTTTGGTAATAATGGCGGCAATGGTCTCCGGGTAATGATGCTCTTCAAAGCCGCGGAAATGAAAGGCGCCGGCCCTATTACAACTATTTCTTTTATGTATAATCAAAATTTGACCTCCCTCTTCTCTTGTCCCAATACCACCATAAAAATGAGTCATACCAACCTGGCTAATTTAACCGGCACTTTAAATACAGGTGGCACCGGTATATTTGCCAATAATATCAATACTGGTCAGGGATCGCAGCAAACAGTGCTTAATTCCTCCACTGTTTCTATTTCCCCGGGAACGGCTGGCACCTGGTACACGATTACGCTGGATACTCCCTTCTATTACAATGGAGTGGATAATCTGGTAGTGGATATTTCCCGCGATGCCTGCACCTGCAGCAATCCAGCTATACCGACATTGTGGACACAAGAGCATTACGACACCACAGCCAGCAATCTGAACATTATCGAAGCCGGCGGTGCCACGTCAACTGCCGGTACTCCGGAAAATTGGCGGCCGGATACGAAATTTAATCTTTCCGGCGGGGATAGTTCTATATTGTACCCAGTGGCTAATTATAATGCATTACCCTTTGGATCAGTCCAGAAAATACAGCTCTTATAAAAAGCCGGAGAAATTAACGGTTCTGGCACTATTACCGGTATCGGGTTCCCGGTATCTGGCCCATCAGCAGGCGTAACCGGCGCTTCTTCTGCTACCACGACGGTCACGCTCGGCCATACCAGCTTAACCGGTTTGACAACTACATATGCCAATAATTTCAATATCGGAACACCGGTTGTGGTGGCCAACGCCCAAACTTTTACCGTACCCGCGGGTGTTCCTTACGGAACGTATGTCTGGATCCCTATACCGGATGGCACGTTTATCTACGACGGCACGGATAATCTCATTGTGCAAATTGAGACGACTGCAGTTACCAACGCCCTCGAGGTATGGTGGCTCGATAGTAACCTCGGAACCAACACCCGCGTGGTTGGCAACCCCGGGGATACAGTAGGATCAGTTACTGACGGCTCTCAGTATTTAATCAAATTCCGGTTTGCCGGCGGAACTGTGGATGTGATTACAGGGGGCGGTAGTAATGAGAGTTTTCCTTTCAGCTCAACATTAAACAACAAACGTCAGTATCTATACTTTGCTGAAGAATTGGGCACCAAGGGAACCATTACCAAAGTTGCTTGCCGTCTCTTAAGTAATTCCAATGCTTCGAATTACAATAATTTCACTGTTGTGATCGGCCACACAACAAGCACATCTCTTGGCAGCGCAATGTTCTCCGGCAATATGGCAGACGCCCAAACAGTATTTAGCGGAACTTTTACCGTTCCCGCAGGGCTTGGGGCCGGCGACTGGATAGAAATTCCGCTTTCCACACCATTTGCCTATGATGGAAAGAGAAATCTTGTAGTGCAGATGTCGACTCTTGCTGGCACGGCAGACAATAATATTATAGATGCTCTAAATAATACACTCTATCTAAATCGGCGTAACTATGCAGACTCCAACACAACAGATACAGTAGCCGGCACTGATAATTTTCTCGGTGACCTGATCCTGTTCATGCAGTAAGATAATCTTTTTATATACAGGTCTTCATCAGGGAATCGGTGCGATAAATTACGTTTTAATCAGGCTATCCGCAGATTTGTATTATTCCTGTAATAATTACTGGGAAAATATATTTAATGATTATTGTTTGAAAGTAAGTATGCCCGCCAAAATTGCTGGATGCTTTGTTTCAGGAAGTTATCAATAGTCTTGACACCCTGTATCAGGTCAAATTATGTTTAAGGCAAATAATTGTTATATTATTGAGTAAATATATTTATAGGAAAGTGAATTGAGGCAACGAACGCATTCCTGTAGCGTGCTTCAGAAGAAGCAAGCGTTTATATAATTATAATATTCCTTAAGAATCGAAGCCTCTCCGCGGCCTGCCTTGGGAGAGCTTCAACAGCGAGCTTCAGCGGAGAGCTTCAATTGACGGTAATCAAACGACTTCCGGTCCTAGCTTGCCCTTTATTCGGGCAATATTGATGGCGGTTGCAACTTTGGCAACTTCGGGAACGTCTGTGCGGACTGACTTCCGATCCTTCAGCGCGTAACGGTTAAGCCCCGACAGATGGATTGGTCCCATATAACGCTCCCAATCAATGAGCCGTGCATCCACGGGAAACATTTTTTCATCCTCAGGCAGCACCCGTAAGGAAAGATCGATAAGTCCTTCATTGTGAAAAATGCATTTTGGCGAAGCATAGAATGAAAAAGTGACAGCCAGTTTCATCGTGGTGTTCACAAAATCTGTCACTTTATGGATCATGTTCTTCATGCCGGTCAATTTACAAATCCTGTCATATGCCGTAACCGCAATGTTGAGTCCTGACATCGCCATCACGAAAAGTCTCCGGTCGATGATCCGGAAGTCACGTTTTGGTTTGCCTTTCGGGAACAGCCGATTGTAAGCGGCATGATTCCGGTTAGCCTCTGACTGAAGCAAATGTTTCATACGTCCAACCGTGATGGGATTGGATGATCCGGTGGAGCACTGATAGAGTCTGTGTTTGCCGGGAAGGTCCAGAGCCTCGGCCGCGGCCAGGATTAAGCTGTTGGCCACGAGATCCGCCGGAATGATATCAATGACACCTTTGGAGCGTGCCGGAAAGAAGGGAGTTTTTTCACGGGCATAGGCCAGAATAATTGCATCGGCGACTTTGACGCCTTCTACCCAACCCGGGACCGGTTCCTGATAGGTGCTTTCAATAATTGCCGGTCTGACAATCGTGAGTGTGGAATCCTGCAGGGCCTGGGTGATAATTTGTTCGCCAATCCATTTTGTAAATGTATATGTGTCGTTCCAGCCATATCGATGCGACTCTTTCGCGCCCAGCTCAACGAGACGCTCGGCCATGTCATCAGGGCGGGCACAGTCTTCTTCCATTTTTTTGATTTTTTCATGCAGCCTTGCGATAAGAGGCCGCACCTCGTAAAAGCCCTCTGAGCTTTGTTGGAGTGCTCTATGGGCGGGGATCACGTTTTTTTCGAAGCAATGCCCTTTCATGAAACCATTTACGTAACATGTAGACACATGGATAAGGGGAATGTTTCCTGCCGCTTTGACCAACTCTGCAATATTGAGCAGACTTAAGACATTAATCTGCAGGGACTGCTGCAGATCATCGCGAAATTTTACAGATGCGGCCGCATGGATGACAATATCAACCCCGGAAGCCAATTGCGTAAAACCTTCAGGGCTCAAACCAAAGTTCTTTTCCGTGACCTCACCGGTTACACATTCTATCTTGTCTTTGCAGAATTGATCGAAATACGAAGGATTTTTATCCCTGAGACGATCGAAAATAGTCGATACCGCAATCTCATAATCAAAACGCTCACGGGCAGTCTGATAGTTTTTGTTGCCCCTTATAAGCAGTATAATCTTTGCGACGTCCGGTATTTCACGAATCAATTTTTCCACGAGCACCTTGCCCAAAAATCCTGTTGTGCCGGTAATCATGATCCGTTTACCTGCTAATTGCCGCTTTACTGAGATTTTATCTTTCGAGAACATAAAAGAACTCCTTGATGTTTAAATCCGTTATATTTTCAGTTGCGCATTTTCCGCGACCACAAAATCAGCTACCCATCCCGGTATAAAGGCCCACGCGCGATTTCCGTTTCGCGTCTTCCCCATATCCAGAGTGCCGAACAACCAGATTTGCGATTTATAAAATAGTGTAGCCCCCTGTCCCTGAAGCCTTTCCGCAAAACTTAAGATTCCGGGCTTTTTCAAACTGTTGTCTTCAACAACGCAATAACCGGCATTATGGCCATCGCTGTCGGGCCAGACTGTCGTATAGTGGGAAGCCAGCGCCGGGCCGACAGACATGTACCGGACAAAATCGGCGATGCTGTGCAGCCGCAGTCCGAATCTCACTCTCAAATAGATTGATATCAGCCAATGCAGGGGTTCTTTCTCGTCCTGGGGCCCTGTATATCCGTGCAGGACTCGCAGGTACTCCCTGCCCCATTTTCCCGTATCCTTGAGAAACCCCTGAAGACGCCACATGGGTGAAGAGAAATCGACGGCATAGACCTTCCAGCACTGCTTGAACATTTCATCGGCCATCGCATGCGCAACCGTAGTGCCATCCTCCAGAGAAATATTGTCCAGAGCGCCAATCGTATAGGAGGTCATGCCGATATAGATGGGATCCGACGACATTGCAGCACTGAATTTCTGCTCCATAGCGCTGATGTGCTCTGCACTGAGCGGTTTGGTGACATCGCCTTTTAAAAATATGATCCTGTCGTATATGCCTTCATACCGGGGCTGTTTCCCCAGTTGAAGAAAGCGATTTACACCCCCGGCAAGCTGATCACCGGCAATATCGATGACCGCAACGCGTACTTTTTCCAATAAAAGTTCTTTTAGTTTTTCATCCGGATTACTGTAAATCTTCTTAAGAAGAAGTTCGGACATGTTGCCGACACCGCCGGCATAATCGATCACGATGATATTCCGGTTTCCGGTCTTTTCAATGGCATGGAGGATATCCTGGATGATTCGATTTACAATGGCTTTCCGTCCAAGCTGATCCTGAGATACAAACGGTGAATCCAAAGTTACCTGATCCTGCGGCACTTCGGATACAGGATACAGGCCAAGGAATCTTCCATGACCATCAATGCTGAATCTGCCAATACCACGGACGTCGCTGGCATCTACAGTGGCTTGGGGCAGCTCTTCTATGTGATTGGCCACATAGACGGGCACCTGACCGGTGATCCTGGCATGAAAAGCAGGATACAGTTCTCTCAGTATTCCGTAGAGATTGATGCCCGCAGGCCAGAGCGTGCCGAAACACCGGCTCGCGATTTTAACTTCATCCCGTGAGCCGACCATGGTTTGAATTTTATCTTTTCTAAACAGATTTCCGATACTCCGAAGCAGATTCAGAATATCAATGGTTTCTTTCATAATCCGTTTCGGAATCTGGAAACCCGGTACATCGCGATACTCCGTATGAGAGGTGACAGCTTTCATAAAAGGGGCGCGGAGAATGTATCGCGCCTGTTTTCGTATCAGCCTGCCGGTTACGTCCTGATGTGACAGCTCCTCCGGAATATAACCGTCTGCAACGGTCATCGCATTGATTTGCCGTATGGAATGAGGGAGATCGTTTGCCGCTTCAAAGCCTTTCATTTGCTTGTGATACTCCTGTAAACTCCTCCATGATTCCGCTTTCTGAAAAACATCGGAAGCTTCGACACTCTGACACTCCATCTTCAATAGGGATAAGGATGAGGAATCCAGAATGCCGTCTTCAATATTCGCAAAAGGAGACGACACTTTGGGGTGCGTGATCACTTTTTCTTTGCCAGCCAGTGATAAGATGGCTTCCTGATCCATTGCGATGTCCATAGCTGTGGTTTTCATAAAAGCTCCTCATTATTAGAATAAAAAATTTTGGCTCATAGTCTATTGGATACTCTTAATTTGAATGTGGTGAAAGTATTGCATAGTTTTCTTATAATGTCTTGCGTGTTTATAAACAGCATAATACTAGCTATTAACTTGTATTATAATCAAACACCATAATGCGATATTAACGTAATATTAAAATAATATAAATTAGTTGTAGATTTTATGCGCTTGCTTTGAATATGATGAAAATACTGCATATTGCCCTTTTAATGTATTGCGAGTTTATTAACAGCATAATGCTAGCCAATAACTAGTACTATGATCATGCGCGGTAACGCGATACGAACATAATATTCACAACATCAATTAGTTATGGATTTTAATAAGTCGTTGCTTCTTCGCGGGTAAGGAAATACAGACGATCTTGCATATCAATGGAAAATTGCCCGCAATAAAATATAAGGCGCCAAACTTGTAATTGATGAACCTCATGTCATCTCTGCAAGTAAATTAAGACAGGGAAAGGAGATATGTGCGGAGGTTCTTCTTGGATTGGCTAATGCCGAGCTTCCGGCGGATATTATTGCGGTGAAACTCAATGCCGCGATCGGAGACGTTTATCAGTGAGGCTATTTCCTTTGATGTTTTGCCTTCTCTCACGAGGCCGGCCACCTGTATCTCCGTCGGAGTGAGATTCATATATTGGCTGGACAGACGATGCATAAAAGGCGAAACGATGTCACGGAGATTGGTATCAAGGATGTCCACATAGATCCGCTGCTGGTCGTTGAGGCGACACGCCCGAAGCTTTTCCAGGCAGGGCAGGAGCAGACCCCGTACATTGGCCAGGACCTTTTCCTCTACTTCATCTTTGTCTTTTTCCCGCTGGTTGAGCAAAACCTTCAGGGCAATGTTGGTCTCTTCCAGGTTCAGGGCATTGAGCTTGATCTCCCGTTCCTTATTAAGGAGGCTCTGCTCGGCGAGTTTGCGCTCCTCGATCTCACGGCGCAGATTGGCGTTGGCCTCAGTCAACTCCTGCGTCCTTTCGGCCACCCGTTCTTCGAGTTCTTCCAGGGTTTTTTGGAGAGCCAACTGGGTAAGATTTTTTTCTGTCACATCCACAAAGGAACACATCAGACAAATCGGCCGGCCCTCATCGTCGGTGACCATTTGAGCGGAAAGTTGAACGGTCAGGAGTCTGCCGTCCCGGGCGTAACCGCTTACCTCACCCATCCAGCTCCCTTTTTCCAGGACGCTCAGGAGAATGGACTCGGCCTCCTGCTCCGACCGGGCGAATGTGGTGACGGGGCGGCCGATGATCTCGGTGCGATCATCATTGCCCCAGAGGCGGAGCACGGAATCATTGACATAAGTAATGCGTCCATTGAGATCGCCGATGGCGATGGCGTTGATGGACGAATTGATGGCATGGTTCTTGATCCGCAGCTCTTCGATGGCCTGCTTCGAGCTGGTTATATCTATGAAGGAACACATGGCGCACAAGGGCTCGCCATCTGTGCCGCGAACCAGAGTGGCCGACAGGTGGACGATAATCGGAGAACCGTCTTTCTTCCGCCCGGCCACTTCGCCGGTCCAGCTTCCATGCTTAAGGAGATCGGCGAAGATTGACGCCGCTTCCTCCTGATTTTCAGCAAACAACAGGACGGACAGGCCACGGACCTCCTCCA
Source organism: Smithella sp. (assembly GCA_049523355.1). GTDB lineage: Bacteria > Desulfobacterota > Syntrophia > Syntrophales > Smithellaceae > Smithella. The sequence continues at coordinate 19,179 of JBEKMY010000021.1, forward strand.
TCGTGTAGCCTCCGAAAAGGGCAAGAGCGGAGGCGTTTCCGTCCGTTATCCGTCCTTCGAGATCGCCGAAGACCATTCCATTGACGGAGGAGTCGATGGCGCTGCTCTTGATCAGCAACTCTTCATGCAGGCGGTCACGGCTATTACGGGCAGGCGATTTGCTCATGGATTTACCTTCTGTTTTCCCTCTTTTCGTGTGAGGGAATCACCTTAATATTTCCGGTTCTTCTATCTTCTTTCTTATGGCCTGACAATCAATACACGGTTTTCGCTTTTTTCGATACGTTTAATGTCAATTTATCATAACCGCTTTTTGATTAAAAGATGTTTATTGAGTTCCGATTGAAATGTTGAGTTTGGCAGCAGGCACAATCCCCGTAACGTGCCATGGGGTAACGGGCATTGCAACACCCCTGCTCTTTGATATCAGGGCGCTGATTGTTAAAGTCAATGCGTGTAGAAACGTTATTCTTTGTCTCTTAGCATTCTCGCTTTTATTTTATCCCACGACTTGGTTATGAGGAAGCTCTCTTTCATGTTATCAACCATACGGACAAACTTGGGCCAGGGGACGGCAAAGCTAAGTGTTGAGGAAGGCACACAGGGTCGCGCTGAAACATCAAACATGCCTAATACGGCGCGATTCTCGGAGGATTTAAGTTCTTTATAGGGATAATCAACGATAGATGCGCATCCGGCGCCAAAAGGAGCAATGACGCCATTGGGCCGCAATTCATCAAAATTGGCCAGCGTAAAAAGGCCGGAAAGAACATCGGGAGGGGCAAGGAAAATGACCACCGAAGGCCTGTCTTCTTCTTCCATGCGGTCCCATCTTTTGAAGATAATATAGTCTTCGGGCGCTTGCGATGGCGTCTGGTTTTTCATAAGTTCTTTAACCATTTCCGGAGATTTCTTATATCGTTCTCCCTCCAGTTTGCCGGGAATGCCATGGGACAGAAAATATTCAAAAGCGGGTGTTAATTCGCTCTTAAAGCCGCAGTATCGTTTGCCGCCATTGCAGCCAATTGTATCGGCATTAAAGCACACGGTTTCTCCTTTCCTGACTTTCGCCAAATCTCCAATCATGCAACGATGTCCTTTAGGTTCTTTTGCCATAAATTTTGATTCCGCCAAACCGGAATAATAAAACCCCATAGGCAGTTCAGCGCCGGGAAAATATGTAGTCCAATTTTGTAAAAATCTTTCCTTGAATTCAGAATTCATGACCATCCTCCTTTTTCACCTTCTGGTTGATCTAAAAAGTTCCATCGAACGGATTTCCGCCCTGAAGCAATTAACCCGGTTACGACCTGAAGCGATGCTCTGACAAGACATTGCTTTCTTACAGAAAAAATATAGGGGAATTGCATTTGTATGTCAATTATTTTAAAGTAATCATTACCTGTTGAAATAGCTGCGATCCGAGATTATAGCGGTGAACATTTCGAGTTTATTTCTGTCTCTTCCTTACTGAAAGCGTTAGGCCGAACAGTTTCGTTGGTGTAGTAGCTTTTATTTGGTTATCCTTCTTCAAAACCGTTTATCTAAGGATACGAAAGCAATTAATAAGCTGAATCACGAAATACAAAAAAGTTATAACAAGGGTAGCTAGGGCTATATTTTTAATTTGTCGTTGTCTTTTATCTGCCCTTCTTTGAAGTTCTGATAAGGCAAAAAGATATGGTTCAAACGCTTTGCCGGGTATGGGGGTTGAAAGAGCTCGCAACTCGTCATCTGACATATTTTTGTATGAATTATTTGGCATGGCATTCCCCTAGTGGTCGGATTTATTGAACTCACATTTCAATTCTTCCATATAGGCGGGAGGATGTCAAAAAGAAAAGATGAAAAATGAAAACCTCTAACAAGTTTATAATCGTTAAAGAATTTATTGACAATAACTTTAGATAAATCTATCGTTTTTAAAACGAAATTAAATTTGTTCATTTTATTTTTCTGGAAATACGTATTAGATATATTAGTGTGCTAAGACATTATTAATAATTAATAGAGGGATATATGAAGAAATTTATATTTTTAATCGTCATGCTTTTTTCAGTTCAGGTCTTTGCTTTTAATGTAACAATGTCTATTACATCAGACGGTTCTGATAAGCCAACGATTATTGGCACAACCAATCTTCCTGACGGAATTGAATTAATGGCTACAATAAGCCGGGAGGCTAATTCATATAGGGCTTCGGGAAAAGGAGTGGTTAAAGATGGAAAGTTTCAAATTGGGCCATTTTCACAGGGGAAAACAGGTTTAAATCCAGGTCAATATATAGTAGAAATTTCAATGTCTTTGGCTAGTCTTCAGCCACCTAAGACTTGGCCGATTATTGGTAATGATGGTTCAAGCCTAGAAGGCTCTTTCGTAAAGAAAAGTGAGGTTGGAGGAAATTGGTTGTATTACAAAAGCAAAATTAAAGTTGGCAAAGAGCCATCTTCATTAAAAGATAAAGAGTCAAAAATACAGGCAGTAAAAGACCGACATAAGTGGTGGTTAAATTCATGCAAAGAAATATGCGACATTACGCAGGTTGTTGCTAAGCAGCGAGGTGAGGAATTCGAATGGGATCGTTGTTATTATAAATGTGTTGCTGATGAGCCTAAGAATTAAAACGCGCAATATAAAGTCAATTCAAAATTTAAGGAGCAGGAAAATGGATTCTGGTATTATTGGAGTATTAGGAACTGTTCTTGGCGTTCTTATTGGCGGCCCTGTTACATATTACTATGCTAAGATTCTTATCCAAACAACTCATAACAACGCTATTGATCTTATGCATAGGCAAGAGTTTAACAAAGCCGCCAGTGATTTGAGAGCTTCTTTCGCTCCTCATTTAGCATATCTCAAAAGCATTCATGGGTCTATTCAAATAAAAGAGGAAATTCGCGGGAGTTTGTATGATCATTTTATTAAAACTCATTGCGCTGAATTGGAAAAGTTTAGGTTTTTTGTCAAAAGCAAAAGCATTGACGCTTATAATAAGGCTTGCGAGGAGTATGAAACAGTTTTGCATCCTGGATTGATGGCTAGTTGGGGAACACAAGAACCTTCTGAGTTTATTATTGATAAAATTGAAACTTTGCTGAATTTTACTAAATAGCCGTGGTTTGTCAAGTAAACAATTCCAAAAAAATTTAATCTGCAAAATAATGCTATGAACCGTATTGCTCTTCAATCCATTTCTGGTAGGCGCCGGTTTTGATGTTTTCCACCCATTTTTTCTGGTTCAAATACCATCTGACGGTTTTTTGCATTCCGGAATCAAAAGATTCTTTTGGAGACCAGTTCAGTTCTTTATTGATTTTTGAAAAATCAATGGCGTAACGGCGGTCGTGGCCGGGCCTGTCCTGGACGAAAGTAATAAGCGCACGGCGCGGCTTTCCGTCAGCCGCGGGTTTGATGTCATCGAGAATATCGCAGATCATTTGCACGATGGCAATATTTTCCATTTCCGCCCTGCCGCCGACGTTGTACGTTTCTCCGTGTTTTCCCGATGTCATAATGGTCCAGATGGCTTCGCAGTGGTCTTCGACATAAAGCCAATCGCGGATGTTTTTGCCGTCGCCATAAACCGGAAGCGGCTTTCCCTCAAGGGCATTAAGAACAATAAGCGGAATGAGTTTTTCCGGAAACTGATAGGGGCCATAATTATTAGAACAGTTCGAAATCGTTGAGGGCAGGGCAAACGTTTTGTAATAAGCGCGCACCAGATGGTCGGAGGCTGCCTTGGATGCGGAATATGGACTGTTGGGACGATACGGCATATCTTCGGAAAAAAGGCCTTCGGCTCCGAGACTCCCGTAAACCTCATCCGTGCTGACATGATGAAACAGCTTGAATTGATCCCCGCGGGCTTTGGCGCACTCCAGAAGATTGAAAGTTCCGACAATGTTTGTCTGGATAAAATCGCCGGGAGTTTTTATGGAACGGTCAACGTGCGACTCAGCGGCAAAGTGGCAGACGGCGTCAACATCATATCGCGAAAACACATCTTCGAGTTTAGCGGCGTCGCAAATATCGGCCTTTTGGAAAATATATCTCGACGCATGGTCTGCGGCTATATCAGCCAGGTTTTCCGGATTGCCCGCGTAAGTCAATTTATCCGCATTAATTATTCTGCCGGAGAAATCCTTATTGTTGATTAAATAACGAATAAAATTACTGCCGATAAATCCGCATCCGCCCGTTACAAGTAAATTTCTGAATTCAACTTTGTTTTCTGTTTTCATTTTTATCCGCCTGTTTTAGTGGATCTGTAATTCTATTTCAGGAATCCCTGAATAATCCTGTTTACCGCTTCATCGTAAGTAAGTCCGAGACTCATGAGTTTTGTCAGCTGGTCGTTGGCGATTTTTCCGATCGACGCTTCATGTGTGAGTTCGGCATCAGGATGGAGCGCTTTGAGCGCGGGCATGGTTTCATTGGTGCCGTTATCCATAATAATGGCGTCGCATTCAATATGCCCGAAGCACTTGTTCCTGGCTTCCATCGAAGCGTGAAAAATCTGTTTGGAATTTCCTTTCATGACCGAACGGGAAATCATATTGGCTCTGCTTCCGGAACCCTGAAGGATTATGTTATTGGTCGATGCCGCCCGCTGTTCGCCTTCAGTCAGAACTCTTTCCGTAATCAATAGCAGGCTGCCGGGGCCGAGAGTCGCTTCGTTTAACCGGTCGGCTTCATCAACACCGCTGATTTGAGTCAATTCCATTTCCGCCGTTGCTCCTTCATCCAGAAATACTTTTGTCGTCGGATTGAGCGTGCGGCGGCCGCTGCCTTCACCCATGGCGAAATGCTTTTCCACGTAGGTTACCTTCGCCTTTTTCCCCACTTGAAAATCGTGGATGCCGGCATGGCCTTCGGGCTCGGACGTTCCGCAGTGAATGCCGCAGCCGGCAATGATCGTCACGTCCGCGCCTTCGCCGATAATAAACGAATTGTAAACGACATCAAAAAGACCGGCCTGGCTTAAGATAACGGGAATGTGAACCGATTCGTTTTTTGTGCCCGGTTTAATGGTTACAATAATGCCGGTTCCTTCGGCATTGGTTTCAATATTGATATTGGCCGATACCTGTCTTTGAAGCAGCTTGCCGTTTTTCCTGATATTGAAAGCGCCTTTGGGCAATACTTCCAGATCGGCGACTGTTTTTAATAATTTTTTATCTAAGGCATCCAGCATCCTGATCTCCCTCGCATTTGTTATGATAAGCGCAAATACTCAAATCGGTTAAAAGCGGCAGGGCTTTTTCCAAATCTCCGGTATAAGCAATGCGTCCCTTATCGATGATGATGATGACATCCGCCACATCCAGAAAAGCTTTGTTGTGGCTGACGACAATCGTCGTTGTCTTTTCGGTAAGTTCTTTTTTCAGAAGGCTGACCATTGGACCGATTGTCCATAAATCAATGCCTGTGTCCGGCTCATCGTAAATGGCCAGTTTCGGATTGGCGGCAATAGTCGTTGCCAGTTCGATTTTTTTAATTTCTCCTCCCGAAAGTGTTGCATCAATTTCTTTATCCAGAAAAGACAGCGGACAGATGCCCACGCGGCCGACCGTTTCCAGAAACTTTTTTTCGTCATCCGTACCGGTGACGATAGAGAGCAAATCCCGGAAAGTGATTCCCTTGAAACGCGCGGGCTGCTGAAAACTATAGGCGATGCCTGCTTTGGCGCGGTCCGTAATGGAAAGACCGGATATGTCCTTGCCCTCGAAAAATATGGAGCCGCCGGATATCGGGTTGATTCCCATGATCAGCTTGGCCAGAGTGGTTTTTCCGCTGCCGTTCGGGCCGGTTATTACGTAAAATTTTCCCTTTTCGAAAATGAAATCAATGCCGTCAATGATATTGCGGGGAGCGCCATTATCGTCCCCATTCCCCTGTACGGTAAAATATAATTTTTTTAATTCCAGCATTAGTTTAATCTGCCCTCATCTGTAGGATATATAAAAACATCAGTTCAATAACCGGTTTGCCCCCGAAAAACGTTCATTGCTTCTGATTGTCTAAACACAATTCTTTTCAAAAAGCAACGGCCAAAGATGCCTCGGGAGTGTTGTTGCCGGGGCATACAAAAAAATGGCGGTAACCGTTATTTAAAACAGTTACCGCCAGGCGTTCTTCAGTTTTCGAGACACGGCAAAGAAATATGTTTTTCTGATATCGAGATTAGCAATTCAATATCCGGTATCGGAGAAAGCGACAGTCACTCTCAAAAAAATAATCCCTGCTAAAAAATATTACTGCGTCTCCTTCAAATTTAACTCATGAAAGCTTGAACCATTTAAGAACGTCTTGTTATTTCTTTTTTGCCACTTTCTTTTTTGCTACGGCTTTCTTTACAACTTTCTTTGCTGCTACTTTCTTTTTGGGAGCCGCCTTTTTAACTACTTTCTTTGCCGCTGCTTTCTTAACTACTTTTTTCTTTGCTGTTGCCATGGGTGAAGCCTCCTTTGTCAAAAATGTTTGTCTAAAATACTGCTCATAACTTTTTATAGCTTGATTTTACTTCATTTTTATTATCACGTCAACAAAAAGTGCAAAATAATTGCAAATTTTTTTATTTATTTTTTACAACCCATGAATTTAAAATCCATCAAGCGATAGAAAACAATACGACAGATATTTTTATATGTTTTTTTAAAACGCTGTAAGCCGCGTCATTCCAGCGTTTCGCGATGATCAAAAAATAAATACTGTAAAGCGATTATGAAAAATTCGTACATGAACAGAGCCTCAATTTGTTTATTCGAAAAAAATAATTGAGTGAATAAAAAAGAAGAAAAATGAAAAATAAAGAAATATTTTGTTTTATTTTTTTAAAAAACAGTGAAAATATAATTTATGGCAAGCCGGATTTAATTATAGATATGTTTTCGCGCCCACAAATTGTCTTGAGAAATAATCGGTGGACAGGCAATCAATGCGAATCTTTTTCCCCTGCGATGAAGCGTGGATGAACTTGTCGTTTCCTATATAAATTCCCACGTGCGAAACGCGGCTTGTTCCTTTCTTGGCAAAAAATACCAGGTCGCCTTTCTGTAAATCATTTTTACTTATGGATGTTCCCGCGTCGAATTGCCTCATGGAGTGGCGCGGAAGGTTCATTCCGTTTAATTGATAAACGGTCATTGTAAGTCCGCTGCAGTCAAATCCGTCATCAACGGATTGGCCGCCCCAGAGGTAAGGAACCCCGATAAAATCTTTCGCGGTCTTAACCAGAGCGTCTCTTAAATACCCGGTGCCGTTTTTTTTCGTCCGGGATACAGCTATGCTGTATTCTTCCGGCTGGACAATGTAAAATTCTTTGATGACCTTTGCATCTTTGAGGCTCTCGGCTTTTTGCCGGGCCGTTTCTTTTGTGGTGAAATTGCCGAAGCGAACCTTGAAGAACTTATCGGAAGCCAGGAAATATGTGGCATCCAGTCCGCGATCCTTCAGGATCTCCGTCAAACGCACTGCGTTTCCCACTTTCCTGAACGCGCCGGCCTGAATCGTGTATTTCATCAGCTCCAAAGGCGGTTTGCGTAAAACCTGCGGCGGTTGTTCCGGCGCCGGTTTCGGCCCGGCTGACACCGGCGGCTGATTGTAATAAACATGCGACGTTGATGATGAATGCGAAGCGCGGCTGGAATGAAAGCATGATACGGTAAGAAGGATCATTAAAAGTAAAAAGATTTTTAAATGGCAATCTCTCATTACTCTATCTTCCAGTTAGCCCCGACAAAATTTCTGGCGTCTTGTGATGTCGTAATTCTTCCTTCCAGCTGTTCGTCTTCCAGCGCGTGCAGGATTTCTCCGATAATTTTTCCCCTGGCAAATCCAAGACAAATCAAATCATCGCCGGTAAGCAATCGCGGTGGATGCAGATCATCCGCGGCCAGATTCCGGAGTTGATCGCGGCAGAATTCATAATTGTCCTGCATGCCGTGACTGGCAATACAATCAAGGCGGTGCAATTCCAAATGCAAATCAAAATCAGGCATGCGCAGGAATCGTTTAAGGCGTCCCGGACGCATCTTCTGAACATTCATGAAAACCATATGCTGGCGGATGAGATTGAGCACCGTTTCTCTGTGGGCGCGGGAAAATTTCAGCCTTTGCATGATATCATCGGCGATTTCTTCTCCCTTCTTAACATGCCCGTAAAAATGCACTCCTTTTTCGTCTTCACTGCGGGTGACGGCTTTGCCCGCATCATGCAGGAGCGCTCCCCATCCAAGACAAAGGTTCTTATCCGTTTCTCCGTCTTTAGGCAGCAGCGCAAGCATCTTTAAAGTGTGCTGCCATACATCTCCTTCGGGATGAAACCGCGGCGGCTGTTCCACGCCCTTCAATCTATCTATTTCGGGCAATACCTCTTTCAAAATTCCTGTCTGAATCATTAATTCAAAACCGGTGCCCGCGCCGCCACAGGTGAGAATTTTACTCAACTCTTCACGCACCCGCTCAGCGCTGATCCGGTTTATTTTCGCGGCGTTTCTTTGAATGGCTTCCAATGTTTGAGTTTCTATGACAAAACCGAGATTGGCGGCAAAACGGATCGCCCTCAACATTCGCAGAAAATCTTCATTGAAGCGGCTGTCGGGATCATTGATCGTGCGGATTATTTTTTTTTCGATATCCATTCGTCCGTTTACATAATCGGTTATCTCACCGGTTTCCGGGTCCATTAAAAGCCCGTTGATGGTGAAATCGCGTCTGAACACATCTTCCTTAGCCGAAGAGAAATGAACCTGGGATGGATGCCTGCCGTCTTCATAAACATCATCGCTGCGGAAAGTGGCAACTTCGTAAGGACAGCCCTGCACCATGACGGCGATAACGCCGAACTTTGCGCCGATGGACAGGGTATTGGAAAAAAGCGCCATCACCTGATCGGGAAGCGCCGAAGTGACAATGTCATAATCACCGGATGCATTGCCGAGAATGAAATCCCGCACGCAGCCGCCCACAAAATACGCTTCATGGCCTGACTGTTTTAACCGGTGGACGATTTCATCCGCATGCTTGCGATTGTAATTGTCAGGCAAGGATTCTTCCTCCTACGACTTCTTCTTGCCTAATTTAATGGCACAGAGTTCGCCGCACATGGTGCAGCCTTCATCCTTTGCGCTCTTGCTTTTTTCCAGAAGCGAAACCGTTTTTTGCGGATCAATGGATAAATCCATCTGTCCCTGCCAGTCGAAATTATTCCGGCACTGCGACATTTTCCTGTCTCTTTCGCGCGCGCCCTTGACGCCCTTGGCGATATCGGCGATATGCGCGGCGATGCGCGCGGCGATGACTCCGTCGCGGACATCGCTGAGCGTCGGCAGGCGCAAATGCTCCGCGGGCGTGACGTAGCAAAGGAAATCCGCTCCGGCGGCTCCGGCAATCGCTCCGCCGATGGCGGAAGTGATGTGGTCATAACCCGGCGCGATATCGGTGGGCAGAGGCCCCAGAACATAAAAAGGAGCGTTATTGCAGATTTCTTTCTGGAGCCTGATGTTGGTAACGATTTCCGTAAGCGGCACATGACCGGGGCCTTCGATCATCACCTGCACTCCGGCGGCGCGGGCGCGGGCGGCCAGTTCGCCCAGAATGATCAATTCCTGAAGCTGCGCCTGATCCGTGGCGTCGTCTATCGCTCCGGGCCTGAGCCCGTCGCCGAGGCTCAGGACCATATCGTATCGATGGGCTATTTCCAGAAGCCGGCCGTATTCCTCGTAAAGAGGATTTTCTTTTTTGTTGCAATCCATCCAGTTTGCCGTCATGGAGCCGCCGCGGCTGACAATTCCCAGGATTCTTTTCTGCGATTTGAGCGCGGCAACGCTGAGCCGGGTCACGCCGCAGTGGACCGTGATGAAATCAACGCCGTCTTTGCCGTTTTCTTCGATGACGGCAAAGATATCGTCCGCTGTCATCTCCGATATGGCTTTGCCGTTTTTTATCATTTTTACCGCCGCCTGATAAATAGGCACGGTGCCGATGGCCACGGCTGATGCTTTCATGACTCTTTTCCTGATGGCGGCCAGATTTCCTCCGGTGGAAAGATCCATAACGGCGTCGGCGCCTGCCTCAACGGCGGTTTTCAGTTTTTTCAGCTCCAGATTCAAATCCATATGATCTTTGGACGTGCCGATGTTGGCATTGACTTTGGTGCGCAGGCCTTTTCCTATGGCAAGAGGTTTGATGGCGCCGTGATTGACGTTGCGGCAAATGACGATGGTTCCGTCCACAAGACCCTGGCGGATGTATTCGGGCGCGACCCTCTCAGCCCTGGCTGCGATTTTCATTTCTTTTGTTATTAAGCCCTTTCGGGCTTTTTCTAATTGTGTCATTTATTCCTCCAAAATATTAAAGCGACATTTTAATCGCTTGACTTGAAAATTATTTCTTTTTCGTTAAGATATTTTTCCCGAAGGCGTTAACGGAGCCGTAGCCTTTTCCCAATTTTACGGCATTTTCGATAGCGGCGGTAATCAAAATTTTGGCCTGCCAGGCCGCCTCAACAATGTTTTCTCCCAGGGCGATTCCAGCCGCAAGCGCCGAGGCGTATGTGCAGCCGGTGCCGTGAGTATCGCGTGAATTAATCCGGGGAGAGGAAAACTCATAGGTGCTGCCGTCGTAAAGAATATCAACAACCGACTGCTTAGTGCCCGGCAGGTGTCCGCCCTTAATCAGCACATTCTTTACACCCATCGCGTGAATTTTAACGGCCGCTTCCTTCATCAGGGCAATGGATGTAATCCTCATCTTTGTCAGGACTTCCGCTTCGGGAATGTTCGGAGTAACGGCAAAAGCCACGGGCAGAAGATTTTTAATCAGAGAGGTTCGCGCCTTACCGCTCATCAAAGTTTTTCCGCCTTTGGCAATCATCACCGGATCAACGACAACTTTCGTCATTTTATATTTTTTGATTTTTTTTGCCACTATCCGAACGGTTTCTTCAGTCGGGAGCATGCCGGTTTTTAACGCGTCAACGCTAATATCCGTAAATACCGTATCCATCTGCCTGCCGACAAATTCCGCGGAAACCGGATAAACGCCCCAAACGCCTTTTGTGTTTTGCGCCGTTACCGCCGTAATCACGCTTAGTCCCCAGCAGCCGCGGGCGATGACCGCTTTTAAATCAGCCTGAATTCCGGCGCCGCCGCTGGAATCGGAACCGCCTATGCATATTACTTTAACTGGTTCCATAATCACTCCGCGATCACTGGGCCTCGGGAAAAGAATCCTTTTGCCGGTATTTGACAACAAGAAGTTTCCCGCTTACGGCGCTGATTACGGCGCGGGCCTCATTAATGACATTGCTTAGGCCCCGGGATTCACCCATTTTCAGCGTGCCGTTTTCCATGGGATAAAGAAATCCCGCCAGAGTTATTCCCGTAACTTCAGGCGTCAGCGCCAGCAAAGAAACCGTTTTCCCTTTTTCCTTTATAAAAGCGGCTTTTTTATCCAGTACAAAAACCTCGCAGTACTCGTCAGCCAGAAACGTCCTGATCCCTTTTTCATCTCCCCTGCAAAGCAGGAAAACATTGGCCAGGGTGTGATCGATTCTTCCGCCCAGGGCGCACCAGATAAATATTTCCTGCGGTTTTAAATCCAGCGCGTAATCGAGCGCCAGTTCCGTATCGGAAAAATCTTTGTTTGCCGGATGTTTTATGATTTTTAAATTTTGGTCGGAATAATCCGCCAGTTGCGCGGCATCAATGGAATCCATATCGCCGATGATGACATCCGGCTTGATTGCCGAATTCTGGAAGTGACGCGCTCCGCCATCGCAGCAGATGATCAGGACGTCTTCCATTTCCTTTATTTTTTTATGAAAAAATACAGGGTCATCCAAAAAGCCGCCGCTTACTATGATTATTTTTTGATGCACGGGAATTTTCCTTCATTAAAATAAATTAATGCAAATTACTTAACGGGAGTCATTCTAAATGGGTATAATCCCAGTTTTCATTGGCACTTTCACCTAAAAAATTTATTACATTAACACGTAAAAAGCAAATTGTTTAATTTCAAATTATACAAATTCTCATAAAAAGGCTAACCTTGCCGGCGTTGTCACCGGCTTTTTTCGTTTAGATCGCGCGATAGGATTTTCACAGTATAGACGCAAAAAAACCGGTCATTATAATAACAACCGGTTCTTTTATATTCGTTAGCGGATATTTATTGAGTTTGCCTTACTTGTTTATCAGGTATTTGGCAATGACCGCGTTTGTCGAGTAATCTTGTTTTTTGCCTTTTTTCAACTGCTGCAAGACTTTCATGTCGGATTTCCAGACGATATCTCCGGGCGAAATAAAACAGAAACTTTCCTTTGTATAGGTTGAGCTTACGGCATTGTCATTATAATAAAAATAATCGTTGCTTACTTCCGTGGGAAAACTGCGCACAAGCGGCGGAATATCAGTGGGAAGGAACCAGAGTTTGATTTCCCTTTCCGCGTCCGCGGGGTTCGCGGAGGCATGAATCAGATTATCCGATCTTTCTCCAATGAATTTTCCTTTTTCATCATGCAGCGGAATGACCGTTCCCAGGGCGCGGATGCAGCCTGGCCTTTGTTGTCTTGCCTCGTGCGGATTCGTGTTTCCGCAGATTTCCCGTATATGTTTGATGGCGTTGGGCCCTCTGTACAGTATGGCGATAACCCTGCGTTTTTGAGGCTGATCGGGATAATGGAGAATGCCTCTGATATAGTCAAGAAGTGAAGGATAGAAAAATTTACCCTTGTGCTCCGCGTAGTGTTCCTCGGCCAGCGCCAGATTAACACAAACGACTTTCAGCGCCGCGAAACGCAACCCGGTGTGGAATTCGGAAAATTGCGACAGTATATATCCTGTTAATGAATTCTTGAGAGCGTCCGGTTTGATGAGAACAAGCGAACTCTCCAAATCTTGTTTTTTCATTTAATTTCTCCTTGCGATTTGATTAAGTGTTAATTTGACAAAGCTGTCATTTGGCATAAAATATTTTTTGAATGCACGGAGTATATGTGAAGTCGTTTTTTGTGTCAATAGAATATATGCGCACGGTATCAATCCAGATTTTGACTTGCAATCCAGTCGTTCAAATATTGCAGCGCCCGATTTACAAGAAGAAGGTTTTTTTCTTTCTTTCTCATTTTTTTTGCGGGTAATGTGTGCAGCAAGCCGAAATTAATATTCATGGGCCCAAAGCGATCGGCTGATTCGGGAGAAACAATATAATGAACCAGCGCCCCGATGGCTGTTTGGGCGGGCGGCGGCGGCAGCTTCTTTCCTTCCAGAATAAAGGCGGCGTTTAATCCGGCAAGGCATCCCATTGCCGTCGATTCAGTGTATCCCTCGACGCCGGTAATCTGACCGGCAAAAAAAACATTTTCATTATTTTTAAGTTGCAGTGAAGATGTGAGCAGGGAAGGTGAATGAATATAAGTATTCCGGTGAATGCTCCCGTAACGGGCAAATTGAGCGTTTTGCAGACCGGGAATAAGGCGGAAGATGCGCCGCTGTTCCGGCCATGTCAGTTTTGTTTGAAATCCGACCAGATTAAAAAGCGTGCCGGTTTTATTTTCCCGGCGCAATTGAACAACGGCGTAAGGCAGGACGCCCGTGCGCGGGTCTGTCAATCCCACCGGTTTCATCGGGCCAAAGGCCAGAGTATCTTCTCCGCGCGCGGCCAGCACTTCTACAGGAAGGCAGCCTTCGAAATGTTTGATGTCTTCAAATGATTTGGCGGGAACCTTATCTCCCGCGAGCAGTTCCTGACGAAAGCGTTTATATTCTTCTTCGGATAAAGGACAATTCAGGTAATCCGGCGTTCCCTTGTCATATCGCGACGCCAAAAAGACCTTGTTCATATCAATGGAGTCAGCTTCTATGATAGGAGCTATGGCGTCATAAAAATATAAATAAGCGTTGTTCAGCATCCGGGCAATTTCACGCGCTATGGTGTCGGAAGTAAGCGGCCCTGTGGCGATTATCGTTAATAAATCTTTCGGAATTTCTGTCACCTCAACCCGGTTAAGGGTGAAATTCTCCTGCTGTTTTAGTTGTTCTTCCACCTCGCGGGAAAATTCAACGCGATCAACGGCCAGGGCGGAACCTGCCGCAACCGCCGTTCTATCCGCCGCCATGATGATTAATGAGTGCAGGCGGCGCAGTTCTTCTTTGAGTAATCCGGGAGCGTTGTCGAGGCTGTTGGACTTAAGAGAATTGCTGCAAACCAGTTCCGCCAGATTTTCCATTTTATGGGCGGGAGAAAATTTCTGCGGCTTCATTTCGTAGAGTTGAACCGCGTGTCCGCGCCGCAGCAGCTGCCAGGCCGCCTCACAGCCTGCAAGTCCGCCGCCGATGATCACTACCGGATTGTTTCTAAGCATGAGTTGTCAGTCTTTTTCGGTAACGGGCGTTGATGGGGTTATAATATCGCTCTTATATCCGCATTCTTTATTGGGGCAAGCCTTGTAGGCTCCTTTTCCGCGGGAATATTTTTCGACAAGGAACAGGGAGTCGCAATTCGGGCAAGCCTCCGCGAGAGGTTTATCCCAGCTGGCAAAAGTGCACGTCGGATAATTTGTGCAGCCGTAGAAGGATTTCCCTTTTTTTGTTCTCTTTTCGGTTAAAGAACCTCCGCATCCTTTTTCCGGACACTTCACGCCCATCGCAATCGCTTTGGTGCTTTTGCATGAGGGGTAGGCTTCACAACCGAGAAACCTGCCGAAACGTCCCCGTTTATATACCATTCGCTTGCCGCATTTTTCGCAGACCTGATCGGAGTATTCCATTTCTTCTTTGGCCAGTTCGCCGTTTGAGTCCCGGTTGATGTTCATGGTATTTTTACATTCGGGATAATTGGAGCAGGCGACAAATTTTCCATTGCGTCCCCATTTGATGACCATGGGAGAGCCGCATTTTTCGCACTTCAGATCCGTCGGTTCTTCTTCGCGTTTTATATCTTTCATCTCTTTTTTGGCTTTTTTCAGTTCCCCTTCGAAAATCGCGTAGAATTCCCTGAGCGTATCCACCCGTTTGCGCTCGCCGCTTTCAATGGCGTCAAGTTTGTTTTCCATATCCGCGGTAAAAGCGAGATCAAGAATGGTGGGAAAACTTTTTACCAGAAGTTGGGTAACAATCATTCCCAGTTCCGAGGGATAAAATTTAGCCTTCTCCAGACGGACGTATTCGCGCTCCTGAATCGTGGAGATAATAGCGGCATACGTGCTGGGCCGGCCGATGCCTTTTTCTTCGAGTTCGCGCACAAGCGACGCTTCCGAATAACGCGGAGGCGGCTGCGTGAATTTCTGATCCGTATTGAGCTTGAGGAGTTTCAGTTTTTCTTTGGTCTTAATATCCGGCAGAAGCTTGTCATCGCCGTTTTCTTCCTCTTTATCGTCTTTGCCTTCGGTATAGACAATGGTGAAGCCGGGGAATTTCATGACCTGTCCCTGAGCGCGGAAAAGACAATCCGCGCCTGCTATGTCAATGGTGGTCTGATCGAGAATCGCCGGATTCATCTGGCTCGCGACAAAGCGATTCCAGATGAGCTGGTAGAGTTTGAATTCATCGGCGGACAGGTAGTGTTTGATATCCTGCGGTTTGTAGGTCATTTTCGACGGACGAACCGCTTCATGGGCATCCTGCGTTTTCTGCGCGTTTTTGTAAGTATGAGGTTTATGCGGCAGATAATCAGAGGAATAATTTTCTTTAATATAATTCCGCACATCGTGCAGGGCTTCTTCGGCGATCCGGTAGGAATCCGTTCTCATATACGTGATAAGACCAACGGATCCTTCTTGACCCAATTCGATGCCTTCATACAGTTTTTGGGCAACGCTCATGGTTTTCTTTGCCGAAAATCTAAGCCAGCGGGAGGCTTCCTGCTGCAATTTGCTTGTCGTAAAGGGCGGCGGCGCCGTGCGTTTAACTTCTTTCTTATCCAGTTTCTCGACTATAAAATCGGCTTCCCGGATTTTAGCGGCAAGCATCTGCGCCTGTTGGCCGTTTGTCACTTTGGCTTTTTTGCCGTCTACTTTTATAAGTTTCGCTTCGAAAGGGGGCGGATTGCTACCTTCAAACTGCGCTACAAGATTCCAGTATTCTTCCGGCACGAATTTGTTTATTTCTTCTTCCCTGTCACAGATCATTCGCACGGCTACCGACTGCACGCGTCCGGCGCTGAGGCCTCTTTTGACCTTGTCCCACAAAACAGGGCTGATCTGATAACCGACCAGACGATCAAGAATGCGCCGCGTCTGCTGCGCTTCATATTTGTTGAAATCCAGCTGCAGGGGGTGTTCGATGGCTTCGATGACGGTGTTTTTGGTTAAATCGTTAAACAGAACACGATAAACATTTTTATTTTTGGTGTCGATAACTTCCGAAATATGCCAGGCGATTGCTTCGCCTTCGCGATCAGGATCGGGAGCAAGGTAAATATTTTTCGCGTTTTTCGCCGCTTTTTTCAGATCATCAATCGTCTTCTTTTTTGCTTCGATTACCGTATAGGTCGGCTCGAAATCTTTTTCCAGATCAATGCCCAATGTGCTCTTCGGCAAATCCTTAATATGTCCTACCGAAGCCACGGCATTAAAATCAGCTCCGAGAAATTTTTTAATAGTTTTAACTTTTGTTGGAGATTCAACAATAATCAATGAATTCGCCATAAGCACTCCCTATACCTTAAAAGATAAGATTGCCCCTATAAAGGGAAGAATTGAATTTGTAAAGACATTTATTAATGATATTGTAGAAAATCGCCATAGGATTCGCTGGGCTTTGCCAAACATTTCATGATGTTAATCATTTCTTCAAGGAGAAAAATTTCCCCGGATGCTGCTGAATAATTCCTTTTAATTCCATTGTCGTTAATGCGCCAAGAATTTCGGCGGATGATAAGCCGGTGGAAGAAATTAAATCATCAATATGAATACGGCTTTTGGTAATAAAATCAAATATAATTTGATCAACCTCGTTCAATGTTTCGACGTTCTTGTTGGCCATGTCTTCGAAGTTGGAAGTCCAAGGCCGTTTTAATGCTGTTGTCTGCTCGATCTGGGGTAAAATTTCTTCCAGAATATCGTCGATATTCTCTATTAATTTCGCGCCCTGCTTAATCAATTTGTTTGTGCCGCGCGAACCCGCGGCATCAATGCTTCCAGGCACGGCGAATACTTCCCGTCCCTGCTCAAGGGCCAGCCTTGCTGTAATCAGCGAGCCGCTTTTTTCCCCCGCTTCAACGATTACAACCCCATAGGACATGCCGCTGATAATGCGGTTGCGCGCCGGAAAATTGGTTGAGCGCGGCGGAGTGCCCAATGGGAATTCGGAAATAACAGCGCCGTTTTGAATAATATCTTCATATAATTTTTTATTTTCGGGAGGATAAACAACGTCCAGTCCGCTGCCCAGAATGGCGATCGTTTTGCCATGCGCGGCTATGGCTCCGCGGTGCGCCGCGGAATCAATTCCCCTGGCCATGCCGCTAACCACCGTTACGCCCCTATAAGCAAGCGCGCGGCTGATTCTTTCGGTTGTATATCTGCCGTAAGTGCTGGCCTGTCTGGAACCGACGATGGCAATATTTATGTCATCTTTATTCAGATTGCCCCGCACATATATATAAGGAGGACGGCCATAAATATTAAGAAGCTTTTGGGGATAGAGCTCATCTTGATAAGTAATGATATTAAATTTGTTTTTATTAATAAGATCAAGTTCTTTTTTAACTTTATTCCAATCTTTAAAACTTGTAATTGCTGTGGCAATTTCTTTGGAAATTCCCGGTGTTTCTTTTAAAAGCGAAACGGGCGCTCCAAAAATCGCTGGCATGGAGCCGAACTTATCTACTAAGGCCGGAAAATTAACATTTCCAATGCCAGGGATAGATTTTAGCGCGATCCAGTATTTTAAAACATCGTAATTCATAATTACATGATGAGTAGCAACATCGGCAACGCTACCCCGTTAGAAGAGTTTCGCCCTTCTGACGGGGCTGGGTACGAAAAATTAGCCAGAAAGCTATATCTTGTTTGTGGGGTGTGTCAAGTTTTTTAAACGCGATAACTGGCTGTTGCACCGGAAAAAGAGATATAATAGTTGCTTAATTCTAAGCTTTGCGTTAGGAAGCCATCAATATTTCTCAAGAGGTGTTTTATCAAAATGTCAAAGATAAAGAATTATTTTATCTTTACTATTATCGCGCTGATGGTTTGCCCTTTTATAACTTTCGCTCAGGATAGTACAAATCTTCAACAGAATCAAACTGTTGCTACGAAAATCGCAAAAAAAGCCGCAATAAAATTAAAGCTTTCGCAGTCAATAAGTCCACTGGAACTTGATTTGGGAATGATCAATATCGACAACGTCTCCAGTGAAGGAAGCTTTGCCTTTAAAAATAACGGTCCGGGTGTCATTAACTGGTCGACAGACGGACCGGAAGGCTGGGAAAACCCGGACAAACAGAAACTTTCAGGTGTTTTAAAAAATAGTCTGGATTACCTGCATGTGGAAATCCGTTTACTGCCAAAAGATGCATCGCCCGGCGAAAATAAACAAAAAAATGTGTCCGGTTATAATTATGTGGAAATGAAACTTGACGTCGGAGCAGAAAAGATTTTCTGCCGAAAGGAACTTCCATCCGGCACGTATAAAGAAGCTGTTAAAATCAACGCCCCGGACGGTCAAAAAACAATATTTGTCACGTTTATAATAGGTTATATTCAAAAATCTCCTTTGATTAATTTACATCCGGCAAGGCTGGATATGGGCGGTATATTGCCGGGTAAAAGTGTTTCTAAAAAAATAATGGTCACCAACAGCGGCAGGGAAATGCTGGAATGGTCGGTTGCGGCACAAAAACATGTTATTGGAGATAAACCATTCAATTTAGGCAGATATATATCATTTGCCAATGATGACGCGAGGGGATGCGGAGTATATACCGTGCCGGGGCGTTTAAAAGAAACTTTTGAATTTATGGGCAAATGGATGGAGGGCGACGGTTATCCAACCGGCGCGGAAGCCGATAACTTTATCAAGATTCATTTCAACGGGACGGGAATAATTCTGTATTTATTGAATGCCCATGAAGATGCCAATATTTCAGTATCGCTTGATAAACGCCCAATCGATAATAATGATCTTTTTAAAGAGAAAGAAAAAAGAGAGGAATTGCTCATTGCCAAAGATCTCGTTTTTGGCCCCCATGTGCTTACCATAATCAGCAAAAATAGCCGCCTGGGATTTGAAGGTGTGAAAATACTGGGAGAAAACGCGTCTTATTTCCCGGAAGGAAGCATAAAAATTATGCCTAATTCCGGCGCGATTACCAGACAAACCAATTATCTCAATGTTTGTTTAAACACGGCGCAAATGCCGCCGGGGTATTACCTTGATGATATCGTATTTAATACCGGCGGCGGTGAAGCAATTGTTGAAGTTTTTGCGGAAGTGCTGCCTGATAATATAATAAAAGTAATTGATATCTATAGATATTACAACGGAAAGGATTATCTGTATACAGCTAATCCCCAGGCTGAAGCAAAAAGATTAATGCAAAACAATTACGTAAAAGAAGGCATTGCTTTTCGGCTTTTTAATCCGGACACTCCGGGAACAACCGGTTTCAATCGCTGGTATAATCCGCAAAGCGGGGGTCATTTCTATCATTATGATCCCGTGGGAGGGAAAAAAGACCTGAGAGGATACATATCTGAAGGATCAATCGGCAACATTGCAACATCAAAACTGACCAATACCAGAGAACTTTACCGCTGGTATAATTCTAAAACAGGCGGTTATTTTTATTCAACGGACATACAGGGAGGTAAGATTAATAAAAAAACATACCGGTTCGACGGCATTGCCGGTTATGTTAAATAACAGATAAATTTTTTGCGTGGAAAACTACGCAAAAAAACATATTTGACAGCTTTTAACCTTGACAAAAACCGGAAGAGGGGATATTAGCCTATCTCTTTTTTAGGTACAGGTTAAAAAATGCGCCTGTAGCTCAGCTGGATAGAGCAACGGACTTCTAATCCGTGGGCCGAGAGTTCGAATCCCTCCAGGCGCACCAAGGCTAAAATGGTGGGTGTAGCTCAATTGGTTAGAGTGCCGGGTTGTGGCCCCGGAGGCTGAGGGTTCAAGTCCCTTCACTCACCCCATTCATGAATGGTTGGATAATGAGCGCCCGTAGCTCAGCTGGATAGAGTCGCAGACTTCGAATCTGTTGGTCGTAGGTTCGAATCCTACCGGGCGCACCACTAATATATAATAAAATCAAATACTTGATTTTTTGTTTTCACCTTCTAACGAACTTCTAAGCTCAATAATTTTACCCCTGTTTTCTAGAGCATCAAAAATCATTCCACGTTGTCTTTTTGCATAACGTCTTGTTGTCCTGATTGATGTATGTTTATAAACATCTTGAATGAAGTCTATAGAGTAACCCTCCTCTGCTAATTGACAGCCCAAAGAGTGCCGGACAGCCTCATATAAACCAATCTTTACTCCTAACGGCTCGCACGCATTTCTCCAAATCTTATTAAGAATCTTATTGTTGTAATGGGAACCTTTTTGATTATAACTAAACACCCATCCCTTAAAGGAAGGCCATTGCAAAGCATTATCCAGGGCTTTCCTTGCTCTAGTTGTAATATCCTCAATCCTGATACCTTTACATCCAGTCTTTGTCGTTTCCCTTAGTTCGTATTCGCTATGCGATCTTCGAAAAATGATTTTATCTTTAATGATGCAATCACGCATTAGAGCCGTTGCTTCTTGCGGTCTGCAACCATATTCCATCATAATGATAAATATAGAACGATGCCTTTCGGGTATTACTGCCAGGATGTTTTGTTGTTCTTCGAATGTCAGATATTCAGTTGTTTCCGGTTCAGGTTTTGTTAGGGCAGGGAATTCAGGCATAATAAAAGTAGGCACATCTTTCTTATGAAAACGAAGCATTGTTTTCAAAGCTGTTAAGACGTTATATTTTGCTGCTTCGGATAGATTTAATGATTGTTTAAATAATAGAAGTTTTGAGTGTGTAAATTCCCGAATATCCTGATCTTCGCCGAAGTAGTCCATGACTTTACTTATAGCGTTTCGGTAAAGCTTCTTTGTGTTATTCCCGGCACCGGTGGAATCGAGCCAGATTTTGGAAAACTCTTTTACGGATAGAGGAGAATTTGGGCGATATGTTCTAGGGTCAAATGTGCCTTTATCTATTTCTGCTTGCATGATGGATAAAAACTTACGCCCTGTTCTCTTATCCCATATAGGTTCGCCCTTGTATTCCCAAAATTTCTCTTGAACACCCCTAAAAGGAATTGAAACATAACACCGTTTAGCTGGAGCGTGATAATAAACATGCCCTCCCATATAATTACCCCCTTTGTGATTACAGGGCAAATTATCACATCCGGCAAAAAAGCTCAATTCTTATACTCCGAAACAAAAAAGATAACTAACCTCAAAATGGAACCACTTGGATAATCACAGACGCTTCATAATTTTGTATCCAAGGAAAAATACGAAACACAGTTTCAATAAAAATAAAAAAATTACGATATCTTTATATCTGCGCCGAATCAGAGCCTATTTAAAATAATTGCTTTTTCCCATTTTTTGTTTTAAACTATACTAAATATTGCAATCACTATTGCACAATTATTTGTGCATGTCAAATCTTTATTTTGGTACTTTTTATGAATGAAACAAAAGGCATTGGTCAACGAATAAAAATCGTACGAGGCGACAAAAGCCAAATTGTATTTGCTGAAGAGCTTGGCATCCACCGTAATACTTTGCTTCGGTACGAAGACGAATTATCTCATCCTGACTCAGATATCATATCTCAAATTTGTAAAACCTATGACATCAATTCATCTTGGCTATTGTTTGGAAGTGGACTGTCTTTTCAGGGAAAGATTCCCATCGAAGGAACCAAAATTGCTATCGAAGGTACGGGCTCCATTTTCAGCCCTCCCAAAACTCGCCCCCTGAAAATCGACCTCGGATTTTCAAATCGTTTAAAAAATGAAATTAAAAATTCAAAAGTATCTCTCCCATTAAAAAAAGAACGACTTAATGAAATTCTAAATGGCTGTATACCAACCGCTAAAGAAATATCTGATCTTGCTAAAGCTCTTGGTGTATCTGCTATTTGGCTTGCTGAAGGTGATATATTACCCAGAAAGAAATAATTTCGTCCGCATTTTGCATTCAATAAATGCTAAGTTAAAGAACTCGGTACCCTCAAGTATAGTAGGGAAGTGAACAGGCTTAAATAAAAATAGCCACAAGTGTATTACCGGCTATAAAACCGAAGGTTGTCTGAATCACGAAGGTTAAATATTCCGTGTCGGCCTCGCCGGCAGAGGTGTATTGGAATACTTAATGAGCAGTTTAACGCCATGCTAAGGGCATTAAAGTATAAAGAGCATACCTCCGGCAGTTAAGAAATATGCGGGGGTGTACAAATGACCATACAAACATACACACCACGCATTTTCCGTACACTTTATATATTGAAATCATTGATGTTTTTTTATCGAAATTTGGGGGTTTGAGATATGAAATCCAGACCGATGGAAATTCCAAATAAATAAAAGGTCAGAAATTAAATCCATGATGAATAATCATGCTGAACGTAAGTAGAAAATTTAAGCACAACTATTTAAACCCGGCCATCTCTCATGGATACAAAAGATTTCAAGACGACTCTTACCTTGAAAAAGAAGAGTGCCATAAAACGAGTGCAAAAAACACTTGAAATGCACGATAACATGTATTATGTTAGTGTTCATAAAAAAGGTTGGTGATGATCCATGAAGAAACTCATTCATCAGTTGGAACAGTACCTTCGGGAAACTATCGGCATCACGGTTACGCCCCACCTTTGGGATAAAAGCAATAGGCTACCCCAATACCTCCGCGAGCGCTACCGTTTCTTTACGATGGATATTCTTGGAATCGAATGTTTATTGATGGCTGATACTGGAGAGGCGGAGCAGCCACCCGCGGTCATTCGCAAACACATGGACCAGGTTAAAGTACGGTACGATGCCAAGATCGTGTATGTGCGTCGTACGGTCACCTCATACAACCGCAAGCGCCTGATCGAGCAGAAAGTCTCTTTCATCGTTCCGGGCAATCAGATGTACATGCCCATGTTGGGCATTGATCTACGTGAGCACTTGAAACGATTACAGGAAAAGAGAC
This sequence comes from Smithella sp., assembly GCA_049523355.1. GTDB lineage: Bacteria > Desulfobacterota > Syntrophia > Syntrophales > Smithellaceae > Smithella. The sequence continues at coordinate 42,392 of JBEKMY010000021.1, forward strand.
CTGTTTTCAGTCCCTCCACCCAGACATTGATCTTGCATGTCCTATGGCAAAAAGAGATCGACACGCTGACGCCTGCCAAAATCGCCCACAGCCTGGGATATTCCCCCATGACCATGACTCGGGCCTTTAATGAACTGGAAACATCCGGTATTGGGGAGCATTCCATGCTGGGGAAAGAACGGCATCTTAGCTTTGCGGAAACGGGAAAGTCTCTTTGGGAAAAGGTGTTGCCCTATCTGAATACCCCGGTACGGAAACGTCTATATGTTGCTTCATCCATGCAAACGGGAAAGGGAAGCCTGGCCGGGGAGAGCGCTTTGGCAAAGTACACCTTGCTGGCGGAACCGAAGATTCCGATTTTTGCGTTTTCGACTGACGAGTGGAATTTGCGGATGCAACATGACAAGATTTCCAAACTGACATTGCCCGAGCCGGGGAGCTTCGAAATAGAACTATGGAAATACGACCCACACCTTTTTGCTCATGAGGAAAAAGTGGACCGCCTTTCACTCTATCTTTCTTTGAAGAATAGCACTGATGAACGGGTTCAATCCGCTCTCGACGCGCTTCTGGGAGGCATGGAATGGTAAGAGGTCTTGCCAAGTTCCGGGAACAATTCAGCGCTTATGCCACCCAGTATGTACTGATTGGGGGTGCCGCCTGCGACATTCTGATGGAAGAAGCGGGGCTGGAGTTTCGCGCCACGAAGGATCTGGATATCGTCTTGAGCGTGGAAGTGCTTGATGCCGCATTCGTACGTGCTTTCTGGGCTTTCGTCCGGGCCGGTAAGTATCAAATTCAACAGAGTGCAACCGGAAAGAGGCGATACTATCGCTTTCTGAATCCTGAAAACAACGAATTTCCTTTCATGCTGGAGTTGTTTTCAAGAAAGCCGGACATGCTTGACTTGGCTGAAGGTGCTCACCTGACACCCATCCCGGTCGATGAAGACATCTCAAGTCTGTCTGCAATACTCTTGAATGATGCTTACTATGCCTTTCTGCATTCCGGAAAAAGAACAATTGAAGACATACCCATCGTCGGTCCGGAACACCTTATTCCGCTTAAGGCGCGGGCATGGCTTGATCTCACCGGGCGAAAAAAAGCAGGAGAGGCAGTCGACGCAAAATCCATCGCCAAGCATAAGAACGATGTATTCCGACTTTACCGTGTGATCGATCCATCTTTTAAAACCGATATCCCGAAAGAGATCCACGATGACATGGGATCTTTTCTGGATGCGCTGGTATCTGAAGAGGTGGACCTCAAAAACTTGGGAATCAAAGGCCAGGGTCTGGACTCGATTCTTGGTGACCTTCGTAAAATTTATGTCTACGATTAATTAGTCCAAACTTTAGATAGAAAGGTCTGCTTACCAGGCACTGTGCCGCGCAGGCTAAGAAAGAAGAACCACATGGGAATTAGAGTTATCTATACACAAGATTACAAATAGTAATCGTTAAAAAACCCAGCCGATCTCTACGCTCCGGCTGATTTCTATGATAAGCAAAAACATGACAGATAAAAATAAAATTTGGATTGAAGCAAAAAAGAAGTATCATCTATCTGATACCCATATTCAAATGGCTAGGGAATTAGGAATGAATCCAAAGAAATTTGGTGGTCTAGCAAATCATAAACAAGAGCAATGGAAAGCGCCTCTCCCTGATTTTATTGAAGATCTATATTATAAACGTTTTAAGAAAGAGAAACCTGAAATTGTAAAAATTCTTAAATAAGACTTATAACCACAAAATTCACAAGGAACAAAGATGAAGTATCTATCAGCGTTATTGGCAGTGATTGCTATAATCCTTCTTACTGGCTGCAACGAAGGCAAAAAGAGAAAAAATCTTTGTTTATGATCTCTCGACAAGAAAAATGATTGGTTGGGTAAAGATAAATTAATGATAACGGGTTGAAACATGCAGGTTTTTAAATGATATTTTCCGGCAGAAGCGTTTATTTCTTCCTTCCTGTAAAGAAACAAATCGTCAACCTTAATAAATATGCTTTCTTTCAATTCGTAATAAATACAATTCTTGACAGACAACAAACATCCGGCTGAACTGTCTGCATTCCACCAAGATATC
>JBEKMY010000022.1:0-73170 GCA_049523355.1 Smithella sp.
CCTTCCGTGATAATAAGTCCGGCCGTGGCGCGTTGGGAATAGTACAATGCGTGCAGAGCAGTCGGGGCATTCTCCGGGTTATCTGCCCGGCTGCGGGTCATGGGAGCCATGAAGATACGGTTGGGGAGATCATATTTGCCGATTCTTAAAGGTTTTAACAATGTTTGCTCATACATATGCCACTCCTTGTTTGTTTAATTAAGTTTTAATGAAGTTCAATCAAATCCATACTTACGAAGGGTTAACATATAAAACAGTGTTTGCTTTGAAAAAGCGTCTTCTTATAAATTGACTATAAGAAACTCAGGCTTGTGTGTCAAGGAAATCCTGGCTATAGATGATGATGTGCGCCTCCTCTTTACCTGATTATGTATATTAATAGTTTAGTTTGTTACAGGCACGTAGGGAATTTTCAGATATTTTTTTGCTTCCATCTGGGCGCTGCCTTCTCCTTCTTCCACTTCCAAGGCCTTTTGATAGTATTCCAGCGCCTGTGTCCTTTTTTTGCGAATGTCGTTGATCATTCCCAGACGAACAAAAACCCAGACTCTCGATCGAGCATTATAAAATGATGTATCCGTCAGGACACTATTGAAATATTCCATGGATCGGTCGTATTCTCCCTGGTTAAAAAGGATTCTACCCATTAACTGATTATAACGGGGTTGGAGCTGGGGGACAAAGGAAGGAGCGCCTGCCTGAATATTTATTTCAATCTCCCTGGCGATATCAGAGGCCTCCTCGTAGCGATGAAGGTCGGAAAGAATGTTGCCCAGAACAAATGATAAATTATAATTGTTCGGAAATCTTTTACTTAATTCCTGGGCAAAAGGCAGAGCTTTTGCCGGTTGTTTTTCAAAATTCAAATAAGCCGAAGAAAGTTCGGCCTGTGCCAGTTCTCTTAGCAGGTCTCCCTTTTGTGCCGCCAGTTCCAGTTCCTGAAGTCCTTTTTCCCGGTTTCCTGCAACGATGAAAGACGAAGACAGAAAACGAATAAAACCCGGGAGATGATAGAGATGATAATGAAGCAGGCCCATAAGAAAACACGCGTCATAATTTTGTGGATTTCCCTCTTTCGCTTTTTCCAGATAATCCCATATATTAGATGTTTCCTGGGCTATGGTGAAATAATGTTTTTGATGAATCGCCCATTGAATTTTGGCAATTTTAGCCAATGCCATGGCAAAATAAGCCTGGTTGTCATGAGGATTATTTTCAACCCTTTTTTCTCCTTTTGAAATGGCTTCTTTAGCGTAATGCAACAGGGCTTCCTGGTTAGCATTCCTGTCATTCAGTTCAAAGCTCATTTCGTAGGAAATCAGGTGGAGCATAGCCAGATAAGCGTATCCGGTGGGGTTTTCCGGCTCAAGTTCCACAGCCTTCTTTATGTATTCATTAGCGCCGTCTGTTTCCAGATTAAAAGCTTTATCAATTCCCTGCCTGAGATAAGAATTAAATTGGCTGGTTTGCGATTGGCCTGCTTTTACGTCACTTTCGGTAAATAAGATTACAAAAAATGAACACAGAACTAGGATAAATGTTTTTATTTTCATAAGTTCAAGATTCTGCGACTCAAAAGAAAGAAATCAGAAAATAACATTAAGCTAATATAATTAAATAATAATCGGAGTCAAGAAAGATTATCTTATGCGGGTTGACTAATTTTATTTATTTTGATAAGTTATAAAAAAAGGGGTGGCCCGGCACGTGTGACCTTACAGGTTATAAACCGGATCTGAGATTATACCCGTTGAACCTGATCTGGATAATGCCAGCGTAGGGAGAGTTTGTTGATTTAACGACCCTTTTCGGCAGGTACTGACGGAAGGGGTTTTTTTATAACGTTTTGCCTTCTTCGGCTAACTTTGTCGGTATCGTCATTGCGTTATTTTTTCAACGCAAAAGGTTATGGATATGAGATAAACAAAAAGCAAATATTTACAAATTAGAGCGGTTTGCATACAATAAAAATGTAAGGAATTGAAAAATATGAGATTAACAGCGGCGGAAATTTACAGGTCAATGGAATTGATTCGTCATCAATCACCGGTTGTGCATAACATTACCAATTATGTGGTCATGAATAATACGGCCAACGCGCTACTTGCGATCGGGGCGTCTCCGGTGATGGCGCATGCGGAAGAAGAAGTCGAAGAAATGGTCAATATTGCTTCGGCCTTAGTGATTAACATCGGCACGTTAAGCCAAAGCTGGATAACCTCAATGTTTAAAGCTGTTCGACAGGCCGGAAAAAAAGGCATTCCTGTTATTTTAGATCCTGTCGGCGCCGGCGCAACCGCTTATAGGACGAACACAGCCAGAGATCTGATTAATAGCGAACCGCCGGCAGTCATTAGAGGAAACGCTTCGGAGATCATGGCTCTTTACGATGACAAAGCCAGAACAAAGGGAGTTGACAGCGCAGCTTCTTCGGAGGCGGCAATCGATGTAGCGCGAAAACTGAGTGAAATTCATAAATGCGTCATCTGCATCAGCGGTGCGACTGATTATATTGTCGATAAAGAAAATATTATGAAAATTAAAAATGGTCATCCTTTGATGTCCAGAGTCACGGGATTAGGTTGCACGGCAACGGCCTTATGCGGAGCCTTTGTGGCGGTAGAAAAACAGCCTTTTGTCGCGACGGCGCAAGCTATGGCGGTGATGGGGATCGCAGGGGAAATGGCCGCCGGACTTGCCATGGGACCCGGCAGCCTTCAGACTCATTTTCTGGATTATCTTTATCGCCTGTCTGAAGATGATATCATCCGGCGTTTAAAAGTTGAGGATTAATTATGCGGGGGGTATACTTGGTTACTGATCGCGGTTTATGCGGAGGAAGGCCTCTGGAAGAAATTGTTATTCAGGCGCTTAAAGGCGGCATCTCATTTGTGCAATTGCGCGAAAAGGAGATATCCACGCGTTCTTTTGTGGAAGAAGCCGGAAGGATCAAAGAACTTTTAGCGCCATATAAAGTTCCGCTCATAATAAATGACCGTGTTGATGTGGCTGTGGCCTGCGGTGCCGAAGGCGTGCATATCGGACAGGACGACATGCCTTATGAAATTGTCCGAAAAATTATGGGGGAAAAAGCGATAATAGGCCTATCCGTGGAAACATGGGAAGATGTTGTGGCAAGTCAAAAACTTGATGTCAGTTATATCGGCATCAGTCCGGTTTTTGCCACGCCAACCAAGACCGATACAAAAGGCGCGTGGGGCTTGGAAGGTCTTGCCAGAATCAAAGCTTTTAGCAGGCATCCACTGGTCGCGATAGGCGGGATTAACGAATCCAATGTAAGAGAAATTGTAATGGCCGGCGCCCAATGCATTGCTGTTGTATCGGCGATTTGCGCATCTCCTGATCCTGAAGCGGTCGCCCGCAGAATCAATGAAATAATCGATTCATCTTTGAAAGAAAGGTAGCTAATCCGGATATTTCATCAATTGGTAAATCCGGTACAGGGGCATGTGTGAGTCAACTTCCGGCATCCTTTTCCTGTTTTCTTTCTTCGCAGGTCACGAAATGTTTTATGCGATTAAGCATTTCTGATTCCTTTTCTTTTGGCAGCACTATAAAGGAGTTAATAACATTTTGGGGTATCGAACGCAACCGGCCCGTATTGGCATCAACGAAAACCCAGTCGGTTTCACCTTTGACAAGAACAGCATTATCTTCGAGGCGAATGATTCTGTATTTGCGGAGAGAGTGCACCCGGCGAAAGTCGGATACCCACGTCAAAACGATAATGTGTTCTCCGGCGAACGCGGGGCGTAAGTATTCAACATGATGTGTACGGACAACCCAGGTTGCGCCGGCAGCCGTCGTGGCTTCGGTGCAACCCTGACTATCGGAATGAAGAACAGCGGCTGATTGCATCCAGCGCAAATACTCAAGATTGTTTACATGGCCGTTCACATCCAGTGCATCTTCAGTGACCGTTAATTTATATTGATAGATTTGCGACATGTTGCCTTGTACTCCTTATTCTATATGTATGAAATCGGTAGCGAACGCATTATCCATAGCGAACTTTAAGGTAAGCGGACGAAGGCTAAATGATATGCTTTCTTGACTCGCCATGGAGAGCTTCAATAAATAATTGACACTATTTGTATTTTCATGCCTATAATAAACATAAGTATTTTGCAATACTATATCGTTATGGCTGCTTCGGCGTCTGTAGAGTTATGTTCCTTAGTTACTTTGTGCTTGTAGACTATGTCATCATATCTCTAGAAGCAGGCTGACGATCAAAGCAATCTTGTTTCTGCTCTTTATTCGGGAGCCGGTATTTTAAAAGGTCTAAAATTAAAGTTTTTGAAAAGATATATACTTTCTTTCACGGAGGATAAAACAATGAAGAATGAAAAAGGTGCTTCGAAATGGGTTTTGATTATTATAATAGCGCTAATCATAGTGGCGGCGATTTACTGGTCCAAATACTTTGCCAAGCCGATGGCCACAGTTATGATGGGCGGCGCAGAGCAGGCACAGCCGGCCATTGAAAAAGCCAAACAGGCCTCTGACGCGATGAGCCGAGCCAATAGAGTTGCCGAAGAAGCTGCAAAAAAAGTAGATGAAGACAAAGTAAATGAAGACAAGGTAAATGAAGACGCGGGAAAGTAGAGAAGATAATTTTAAGGGGAAGACAGCAATTACAGAAAATTTAAAACAGCCCCAACCCTTTTGATCTGCGTAGTAAACTGAGTCAAATGTATGGATTAAATCACCTGTTTTCCGATAAAATCCATTTGAGCGGCCATTGAAAGAGTTTTGTCTAATAAAGCCTGGCGAAACGCAAGATTTGCGATAACAAGTATTTGCGTCTAAGGCGGGTTTTATGATTGCTTGAAGCGTGTCCTGGTTTATCCAAATATTTATATTCGAAAATAAACAATCGTAAACAGAAAAGATTTTATGGCATTAATATGGATCAATAATATCACTGTTAGTTTTGGCGGGCCGCTGCTGCTCGATGGCGCGTCACTTCAGATTGAAGCAGGTGAACGAATCGGACTTCTGGGACGAAACGGTTCGGGTAAGTCCACGCTGATGAAACTATTGCACGGCGACATTGCGCAGGATTCGGGTGAAATTGTTCGCGATAAAAATACGCGAATTTCCTTAATGCCTCAGGACGTTGAGGACATCTCTGGCAGTGTCTATGATGTGGTGGCATCCGGCAGTCAAAAAAATCTGGATTTGCTGAGGGCTTATCATGATTTGACCACACAGATGACAGATAGCAGTGATCAAACACTGCTGAATAAAATAGAAAAAGTTCAGCACGAACTGGAAGCGGCAGGCTCGTGGCAGTTTCATCAAAGAGTTGAAGCGGTTATTTCGCGTGTCGGGCTGGATAAAAACCTGGAGTTCCGGTTTTTATCAGCGGGACTAAAACGACGGGTATTGCTGGCACGCGCGCTTACCGCCGATCCTGATATTCTGCTTTTGGATGAACCCACCAACCATTTGGATATCACTTCCATTGTCTGGCTGGAAGATTTTTTACAAAGCTTTGATAAAACGTTGATGTTTGTAACGCATGACCGGACTTTTCTGCAAAAAATTGCCACGCGTATTGTGGAAATAGACCGGGGCAATCTTTTTACTTTTTCATGCAATTACGCGACATATCTTACGCGCCGCCAGAGCATTGCCGATGCCGAAGAAAAGCAGTGGCAGACTTTCGACAAAAAGCTGGCCAAAGAAGAAATTTGGGTGCGGCAGGGCATCAAAGCCAGACGAACGCGCAATGAGGGCCGGGTGTGCGCTCTTGCGCAAATGCGCGAGGAGCGGGCGCGCAGACGTGAAGGGACGGGAAACGTCCGGTTTGTGATCTCGGAAGCCCGGCGCAGCGGCAAGCTGGTGGTTGATGCCATAAATATCAGCTTTGCTTATAATGATAAAAAAATTATTGATGCTTTTTCTACCACGATTTTACGCGGCGACCGGGTTGGCATCATAGGCCCCAATGGCTCCGGCAAAACCACATTGATCAAAGTATTGCTGGGCGAACTTCTTGCTTCCGGCGGAAAGATAAAGCTGGGCACAGGGATTGCGATTGCCTATTTCGATCAACTGCGCGCGCAATTCGACGAGAGTAAATCCCTCAAGGATAATATCGCAGGCGGCAGCGATACAATCTTCATCAACGGCGCCCCCCAGCATATCGTCGGTTATCTGCAGAATTTCCTTTTCCCGCCCGCGCAGATTCTCGCGCCCATATCCTCTCTTTCCGGCGGCGAACGAAATCGTCTGCTTCTGGCCAGGCTCTTTGCCATGCCATCCAATGTTCTGGTGCTGGATGAACCGACCAATGATCTCGACGCGGAAACGCTGGAACTGCTGGAGGATCGCCTTTTGGAATACAGGGGCACTATTTTGCTTGTCAGCCATGACCGGACGTTTCTCAATAACGTTGTCACCTCGACCATTGTTCTTGAAGGTGATGGACGATTGCAGGAATATGTCGGTGGCTATGATGATTGGATCAGACAAAGAGATGCCAGTATCGGCCAATCATATGGTGTTCCGAAAGATAAAACAGTTAAACAAAAAAAGCTGCACAGAGAGAAAAGTAAATTATCTTTTAAAGAAACACGCGAACTCGAAGAACTGCCGGAGAAGATTCAAGTTTTAGAAGTTCAAAAAACTGAGTTAATCGGCATTCTAAATTCAGCGGAGTTATACAAAAATAATAGTACGGCGCAGGTGCAGGCCGTCAATAAGCAACTTGAAGTTCTGGATGTAGCGCTTGCAGATGCTTACCGGCGCTGGGATGAGTTGGAAACTCTGGCGGCGAAATATTCATCTTCGTGAAAAATTATTCTATCCGGTAATTTAATATGATATACGCAAAGAAACATGATTAACACATGACGGTTGAGCATAACGGAATTGTTGCGGCCAGCCCATGACTTAAATTAAGGAGATGATTATGGAAGAAGGGCTCTACAGGAAACTCCAAAAACAACTTGATACTTATTCGCTCGGTTTTCCGGAAACCGAATCAGGCATCGAAATAGAGATTTTAAAAGATTTATTCACAAAAGATGAGGCCGAGTTTTTTACAAATATGACGCCTATGCTGGAAACCTCCGAGTCTATAGCCGAAAGGCTGGAGAGATATCCCGCTGAAGTTGCGCACCAGCTTGAAGATATGGCGGCCAAGGGGCTGCTTTTCAGATTAAAGAAGGGTAACGAAATTAAATACGGAGCTATCCCTTTTATGCATGGGCTTCTTGAATTTCAGATCAAAAAGCTCAGTAAAGAGAAGGTCATTTCGTTTGAAAAATATTTCCAGGAGGGTTTTAAGAAGGCGATTTCTGGCAGCGGCGGTCTTTTCCTGCGAACCATACCAGTTTGTGAATCAATAGATGTAAAAAGGCATGTGGCCACTTTTGATGATGCCTGCGCAATTCTTTCGAATGTCGACCTTATTGTAATAACGGATTGTATTTGCAGAAAAAGCAAGTCGGTTATTGGCAAAGCATGCGAAAAACCGGTTGAGGTATGTTTTATGTTCGGGTCTATGGCAAAATATTATCTTGATAATAAGATGGGGCGGGAAATTTCGTATGATGAAGGTGTAGCTATCCTGACCGAAGCGCAGAAGGCCGGTCTTGTTACCCAACCGGCAACTTCACAGAATCCCGGCGGCATATGTAACTGCTGTGGCGATTGTTGCGGAGTTTTAAGAGCGATAAAATTAGATCCGAAACCAGCCGATTTAGTCTATTCCAACCATCAGGCCGCAGTGACCGGTGAAAACTGTTCCGGATGCGAAATCTGCATCGATAGGTGCCAGATGGATGCTATTGCAATTGATCATGAAGGAATCGCCGTAATTGATTACGACAGATGTATCGGTTGCGGGCTCTGTGTTATTACCTGCCCATCCGACGCGATTATTCTTGAAAAGAAACCCCAAGAGAAGAGAAAAATCCCTCCGAAAAATTCTTCTGAGCAGATGCTTGCTCTGGCAAGGAAGAGAGGGGTTATATAAATTCGCAAGCGAGCAAACACCTTCGCTTTGCTTTGGGGTAAGCAAGCTATTACAGAGTTATAATTCTCCTTAATAATCGAAGATTATCCGCGGTTTGCTGCAGAGAGCTTCAATGCATTCATTTTTATTGCGTTGAGTTTCCTGATTTAAGTTGCCTGATTAAAAAGCTATCGAGTTGATTGGCAAAGGCCTGGCGGTCTTTTGCGTTGAAAACAGAGGGGCCGCCTGTTATCGTGCCGTTGTTTCTTAGTTCATTGAGCAAATCACGCATGGCCAGCCGGTCTTTGATATTATGTTCGGTATAGAGTTTTCCTCTGGGGTTCATCGCGAACGCTTTTTGAGTGATCACCCGATCGGCAAGCGGGATATCGGCTGTGATCACGAGGTCACCCTGCTGCACCAGTTCTGCAATGCGATCATCGGCCACATCGGGACCATCCGGAACCAAAATGACTGAAATATGGGCGTGCTTGTCCAGCCGCAAAGGTTTATTCGCGACAAAAATCAGCGGCACATTCAGGCGTAAAGAGGCCTTAATCAAAATATCCTTAATTACGTTCGGAAATGCGTCCGCATCAACAAATATCCGCATAAATACTTTTCAATCCGACTGCTATCATTACGGGAACACCAACCGTTGCGATAATACGCTTGGATTCATATTCCTCTAAGGTCTGTCGGCCGATTTCGACTGCTTTAAGTAAAAGTTCCTTCACAATATTTTCGCTCTTTAACATACGGGAGTTGTCACGATGCGACATTTTCCTCATTACGGATAAGCTTTTTGCCGCATGAGTCTACATCAGATGCTATAAAATTTCTTTTCAGCAGGGACTCATAATAGTAATTTGAAACGGATAGTGCCCGCACTGCCTGTTCCGCTGTTTCGAATATCGGGATATGGTGCTTGGCGCGAATGGCAATGGACTTGGCTATAGCGTTTGGTGTGTAGACGGCCGCTGGTTTATCGTAATGCTTGCAAATCTTCATCAGTTCCAGGAGAGTATCGATCACGAAAGGTTGCCAGACACTCAGAAGGGGCAAAAGGCCGTCTACCTCGTCCGCGGAAAGAAGGATCTCGAAGATATCAAGATATGTCTGCGGCGGAGCTGGACCGATATCCACGGGGTTTTTAACATTAAAGACCTGTCCGGCTTTTTTCAACTTCTCCTGTGTCTGCGAGGATAGGCGTACCACCTGCAAACCCGCTTCCACCAGCAGGTCCGCACTGATGCTGCCGAATGCCCCGGAATTTGTAAACATGGCAATCCGCTTTCCTTTCAAAAGAGGCATTTCCGTGAACATCTTGGGAAGAGAATGGAGTTCATCGATTGATTTAAGACGGATGATCCCCGCCTGTTTGCAGGCGCTCTCGAAGATACAATCATTGTTGGCCATCCCAGCCGTATGAGACATGGCGGCCATGGCACCCTCCGTGGTTCGGCCCACCTTGTAGATCATGATCGGCTTGCGCGATTTTTTGGCGGCTTCCATTAGTTTGCGGCCATTAGCCACATTTTCCAGATATATGCCAATGACTTCCGTCTCGTCGTGTTGAAAATAATCGATGAGATCTGCCTCATCCACATCGCACTTATTGCCGATACTGACAACTTTGTTCACACCGACGAGGTCGTAATAAAGTGACTCCATGACCAGTACAGCAATGCCGCCACTCTGGATGATATAGGAAATAGTGCCCGGGGCCTCAAAAATCTGGTTCATTTCGACCAGGCTTGGGTTGACGCCGTAGAAACAGCAGAATTTTTTGCGGGTGTCCAATGTCCCCAGGCAATTCGGCCCCATTATACGGATTCCATTAGCCCTGGCGACATCGTCGATCTCGCACTGCATTGCCTCACCTTCTTGACCGCCTTCGGAAAAACCGGCGCTCTCGATGATTATCCGTTTGATTCCTTTGCGGGCGCAATCCTTGATAATGCCGGGAACGTTTTTTGCGGCTACGATGATTACCGCAAGATCGGGTGTTTCCGGGAGATCAATCAATGATGAATATCCCGGGTAGCCGTTCACTGCTTCCCCTTTTGAATTCAACGCGTATACGGCTCCCGTATACTGGAGATAATCCTTCAGCATGATGCAGATCGTGGCTCCCAGGTTGAAGGGGGTATTTGAGGCGCCGATGACAACAACTGATTTTGGATCGAAAAATGTTTCCATGTGCTGCTCACTTTTGATAAGATTTTTAAAACGTTTTTAAGTAGTCAAATCATTCAACCTTTGTCAAGAAAGAAAAATTAGTATTTCCTGACGAGGAATCATTTTTCTATTATAATTCCGGCAGTTATGATGTAATAATAAATACATTGAATTCGTAAGCGGGTAAACACCCTGGCTTTAGAGTCAGCAAGCTATTATTGAATCATATAATACTTAAGAACCGAAGCTCTTCGCGACTTGCCGCGGTGAGCTTCAACAAGCAGAAGGCAACCTCAAAATTTTCTTGACCAGTATGTTCATTGTTTATATATACGCCAATCCCATGTAAGGAAGCCCTCTGCTTGACGCAAGACAAGAATAAATTCAAACAATCTGCTCGAATGGCCCGTGCGAAAGCCTGCGGCCGCCGCACGCAGGTGCGCGAGTCGGGTATCCACGGTAAGGGCATCTACGCCATCCGTCCCATCAAGGCCGGCAATAGAGTGCTGGAGTATAAGGGTAAGATCATTACATGGCGGAAGGCTCAGGCTCTCCACCCCCATGATCCCAGCCAACCCAACCACACCTTCTATTTCCACCTGGACGACGGGCACGTCATCGATGCCAAACAAGGTGGCAATACCGCCAAATGGATCAATCACTCCTGCGAACCCAATCTGGAAGCCGAACAGGATGGCATGCGCGTTTTTCTTAAAGCCCTGCGCGACATCAAAGTCGGTGAAGAGCTATTTTACGATTATGGTCTGATCATCGATGGCCGGATAACACAAAAGCTCAAGAAGGAACATGCTTGCCTGTGCAATGCGCCCAATTGCCGCGGCACGATGTTAGCCTATAAAGGATAACAACAGTTATCATACCGTTTCGAAATGCTATCCGTTCACAGTACTTATTTAATTTAATCCGGAATTACATCAATCTCATCAAATGCCGTGAATATAATCCGTTTTTAAAATTTCTCTTGACAAATGTTTTTAGTTTAATTATGAAGTCCTAGAATAAAGGATAAATTTTTCATGATGGACAGAAAACTAAATGTAAATAACAATATTTATGGTTATTGGTTTTATACCTATTTTACATTGGTCTGCCCGTCGCTGAAGAGGACTTGTTAAGGTAAAATAAACCAAAACAGCCATGGGTAGATCGAAAGAGCTTCCATGGCTTTACTGTTTTTAAGGCCATGGCGGCAAAAGTCATGGCCTTTTTTATTATTCAGGAGGAGAGAATAATGATCATTGTAATGAAAAATCATGCAACCGAAAAACAAATTGAAGATGTGGTTCACTGGATTGAGTCTGTCGGATATAAAGCGCATCCTTCAATCGGCGTTGAAAGGACAATCATCGGGGCAGTCGGCGATAATCGTGACAAGGAAATTCTTAAATACGCCGAGTCTTTACCTGGAGTGGAAAAAACAATGCCTATTTTAAAGCCATACAAACTGGCAAGCCGTGAATCGCACGAAGGCAATACCATTGTCTCGGTTGGTTCGATTAAAATCGGCGGGCCGGAATTCGTAGTAATAGCCGGTCCCTGCGCGATTGAAAGCGAAGAACAATTGCTGGAGTCCGCCTATGTCGTTCAAAAAGGAGGCGCTCAGATTCTCAGGGGCGGCGCCTACAAGCCGCGCACATCGCCATACAGTTTCCAGGGCATGGAGGAAGAAGGCTTGAAAGTATTAAATGAAGTCAGCGTGAGAACGGGTCTGCCGACGGTTACCGAAGTGGTTAATCCGGCTGATGTTGATATTGTGGAATCCTTCGCCGATATGCTGCAAATCGGCGCGCGCAATGCGCAAAATTTCGCTTTGCTGAAAAAAGTCGGTCACTCACGCAAGCCTGTGCTTTTGAAAAGAGGCATGATGACAACTATCGAAGAGTTGCTTATGTCCGCGGAATACATTCTCTCCGAAGGTAATCCCAATGTAATCCTTTGTGAACGCGGCATCAGAACTTTTGAAACGGCCACGAGAAACACTCTGGATTTAAGCGCTGTTCCGGTGTTGAAAGGCTTGACGCATCTGCCGGTTATTGTTGATCCCAGCCATGCAGCCGGTAACTGGAAGTATGTTATTCCGTTATCCCGCGCGGCGGTCGCGGTTGGCGCTGACGGCCTTATTGTGGAAGTTCATCCGCAGCCGGAAAAAGCTGTTTCCGACGGAGCACAGTCACTCAAGCCGGAAAAATTCTACCAAATGATGGATGAATTAAGAGCGCTTACCGCGGTAATGAGGCGTTAGAGTGTTTTTGTAAAGGAAGAAAAGGTGGGATATGCGAACGATAAAAGTTAATCTGGATAAAAAGTGCTTATCATCTTATGAAATACACATAGGCCCGGACATACTGGACCGGACGATGCTGCTTATAGCTAAAAATCATAAGGCGGGATATTACGCGGTGATTACTGACAATTGTGTAGGCGGTCTTTACGGGAAAAAGTTTCTTGCCGGTTTGAAAGATATCGGATTGAACGCGTTTTTGATTGAATTTCCCGCAGGCGAGGCTTCCAAAAATATTGATACTGTGCTTGATATCGCGGGAAAATTAATGGAGGCGGGAGCCGACAGGGAGACGTGCCTTATTGCATTGGGCGGCGGTGTTGTCGGCGATATTGCCGGTTTTGTCGCTTCTATATTTATGCGCGGTGTTCCTTATATTCAGATTCCAACCACATTGGTCGCGCAAGTGGATAGCAGCATTGGCGGAAAAACGGGCATTGACCTTTCTTACGGAAAAAATTTGCTGGGGACTTTTTACCAGCCGCGTGCCGTGTTCGCGAATTTGAATTTTTTGGAAACGCTGCCGGAAAAAGAATTTAACAACGGTCTTGCGGAAATTATTAAATACGGAATTATTGACGATGAAAAAATGTTTCGTGCTCTGGAGTGCAACATGGACGCGATAAAATCAAAAGACCGGAAACTATTGCTTAATCTTGTGGAGAGTTGTTGCCGCATCAAGAAATCAATTGTCGAGATTGATGAAAAAGAGCAGGGATTGAGGCGTATTCTTAATTTTGGCCATACGCTGGGGCACGCACTGGAAACAATTTCTCAATATACTATAACGCATGGCGAAGGCGTTGCTTTGGGAATGATAGCGGCGGCGGGTATTTCCGAAAAAATGGGCTATCTGAAAAACGATGAAACCATGCGTATCGAAGCTCTTGTCAGCCAAGCGGGACTTCCCGTAAAAATACCGAAGTCTCTCGATCGCGATGAGATTATTGCCCGGTTACGGATGGATAAGAAGAAAAAAGGTGATATCATTCATTTTGTCTTGTTAAAAAAAATAGGAATGCCTTTTATCGATAAAAGCATTGAACCGAAACTTATTGCCGCAGTGATTGAGGAGATGAAATAATGAAGCCGCGAAGTTTGGAAATCTTAAGGGGAAAAATGAAAGAAAAAGACAAAGAAATCATCCGTCTTTTAAATGAACGATCGCAAATATCCGTCCAGATAGGCAAGGTTAAGGGAGAAGGTGGAATACAGGTATATGATCCCTCTCAGGAGGCAAAAGTTTACAATTATTTGCAGGAGTTAAATTCGGGTCCGCTCAGGCCTGCGGCAGTAAAGGCGATTTTCCGGGAAATTGTTTCTGCATCGCGCGATTTACAGCGGCCAACGACAATCGCTTTTCTGGGGCCGGAAGCCACATTTTCTCATTTGGTGTCCAAACTGCATTTCGGGGACTCCTGCCGATTCTTTCCCCAGAATGGAATCGCCCGGGTTTTTGATGAGGTGGAAAAAGGTACAGTGGATTGGGGTGTGGTTCCTGTGGAAAATTCTCTGGAGGGTTCTGTAAATGTTACACTTGATCGCCTGATTTTGACGCCCCTGAAAATCAGGGCGGAGATTTATCTGCGCATCAACGAGTGTTTGATTTCGTCGGCAACAAGCCTCAAAGGCATAAAAAATATTTATTCCCATCCTCAGCCACTGGCTCAATGTCAGTCATGGCTCAGGACGAATATGCCGAATTGTACACTGGGCGAGATGGAGAGTACTGCCGCCGCAGTTCAAAGAGTGCGTGGTAAAAAGACCGAAGCGGCAATAGGCAGTTCGTTGGCTGCCGAATGTTACGGACTGAACATACTGGCGGAGGGTATTGAAGATAATTCTTCCAATATGACCCGTTTTTTGGTTATTGGCAGGGGAGAAAGCTCGGCTACAGGCAATGATAAAACTTCCCTGATTTTCGCCACACCTCATTCTCCCGGTTCTCTTCATAGCGCTCTGTCGTCATTTGCCCGGCGAAAAATTAATCTGGCGAAAATAGAATCGCATCCTGTAAAGGATAAATTATGGGAATACAGTTTTTTTGTGGATTTGATAGGTCACATAAAGGACAAGTATGTAAAGAGCTGTTTGCTGGAATTGAAGAAAAAAACTACTTTTTTGAAGATATTAGGTTCATACCCTAAAAATGAAGGCGCATTATGATTTGTATTCCCATTACCTCCGGCACAAATAAAGAAGCCATACGCGCAATAGAAAGAAGTTGCCGGTTTGCCGATTTTATCGAATTGAGAATGGATTTAATCGGGGGAGGAAATCTTTCCCAATTGATTTCCGCCGCCCGCGACAAATCCGTTTCGATTAAAATAATTGTCACGTGCAGGAAAAAAGAAGAAGCGGCTCCTGCCCCGGCAGCCAATCGTGTCGAAAGCGCTGCGGGAAAGATAATCGACAAAAAAATTACTTTGTTCAAAGAGGCAATCGAACTGGGCGCGGATTTTATTGATATCGAACTTGCCGAAGGCCGGATGGCGATCAGGGAGCTTAAATCTTTTTGTGCCAAATATGGCGGTAAAACAGGAGTCATCGTTTCTTATCATAATCTTAAAGAAACTCCGGCGTTGACAAAGTTAAAAGAAATATTTCATAAGTGCGCGCAGTCGAAACCGGATGTTATAAAGATAGTCACACTGGCGAAAACTTTTGAAGATAATCTGACAACGCTAAGTTTGATTCCTTACGCGCAAAAGCATTCTCAGAAAATAATTTCCCTGTGCATGGGAGATAAAGGCCGTATCAGTCGCGCTGTAGCCCCCTTGATGGGTAATTATTTGAGTTTTGCCACGCTTAGTCGAGAGGGACAATCCGCTCCCGGACAGTTTACCGTTAGGGAGATGAAACAAATTAATGAGTTGTTTAAAAGTAAGTGGACTGCGCCCTTGGCGCCGGTATTGTCTTTGCGTAAGTCTTTGCCTCAGAATTATATTTTACTGGGCAATCCGGTAAGGCAAAGCCTTTCTCCATTGATGCACAACGCGGCTTTGAAAAAAATGGGGATTGAAGGACACTACAACGCTTTTTGCGTTAATGATCTGGCCGGCGCAATGCAGGGTATAAAGGGAATGAATATCAGAGGGGCCAGTGTTACCATTCCCTTTAAAGTCGCGGTTATGGAATACATGGATGATATTGACGAAGATGCGCTGAAAATCGGAGCAATAAACACAATTATCAACAATAATGGTCGCCTGAGAGGTTGCAATACCGATTGGCTGGGATTGATTCTTACGCTTAAAAAAGCAATGCCGGTTAAAAATAAAACATTTGTAATCATTGGCGCGGGCGGAACAGCGCGGGCGGCTGCTTACGGAATAATGAAGGAAGGCGGATTCCCGATTATCGTTAATCGCACGTTGGAAAAAGGAAAGATTTTGTCAGGGATATTGAACTGCCCTTTTTATTCCCTTTCCGAAGTGGGCAGAATTAAGGCTGACTGCCTGATCAACACGACGTCTGTGGGTATGTATCCTCGTCAGGATAAATCGCCCGTGAAAATCCCGGCGCTGGCCGGATATAAATATGTTATGGATGTCATTTACAATCCGCTGACGACAAAATTACTTGCGGATGCTGAAAAACAGGGCTGTCACATTTTTTCAGGTTTGGATATGTTTGTAAATCAGGGAGCTGAGCAATTCCGGTTGTGGACGGGAAAAGAACCGCCCCGCTCATTGATGAAAAAGGTCATATTGGAGAGGTTAACTCAAATTGAATAATCATGATGCTCATTTTAAGGAGACACACGCTACTGTTTTGATTCCCGGCTCTAAAAGCCTGAGTCAGCGGGCTTTAGTGGCTGCCGCGCTTGCGCGGAATAATTCTCTTCTGGACAATGTTCTTGTTTCCCAGGACACGCTTTATTTAATGGAAGGCTTGCGGAAGTTAGGCGTGAAAATTGTCTCAGCAAAAGAGGGTTTTCTTGTTTCCGGCACGGCGGGCAACATAACAAACAACGGCGAAGAATTATTTTTGGGAAATAATGGCACCGCTTTACGGTTTTTGACGGCGCTTACGTGTTTGGGCAAAGGCAAATATGTTTTAACCGGCGAAAAGCGTCTCTGTGAAAGACCCGTGGGGGCTTTGGTGGAAGCGCTGCGAGAAATGGGAGTTGATATTTTTTGCCGGAATAATTGCCCGCCGGTGGAAATAAACGCCAACGGCCTGGCCGGAGGAAAGATAACTCTGCGGGATATCGAAAGTTCTCAATACGTGTCGGCGCTCCTTTTGTGCGCGCCTTATATGCCTGCAGGCATAGATTTAACTTTACAAGGCGGGATTGTTTCCATGCCTTACATTGATTTGACTATTAACGTGATGCGCGATTTCGGGGCCAAAATTACCCGGACAGGGGAGTGTGGATATCATGTTAATGCCGGGGAAATTTATCAGGGGCGTAAATATCGGGTGGAAGGAGACGCTTCCAGCGCGTCCTATTTTTTTCTGGCCGCCGCGCTTTTAAGAAAAACAATCAGAGTCGCCGGAATTAACCGGCATTGCAAGCAGGGCGATGTCCGTTTGCTCAATGTTCTGGAAGAACTGGGCTGTATAGTCAGGTCAGAAGAAAATTGGGTGGATATTACGGGACGTGATCTGGTAAAAGGAGATTTAACTTTCGACCTCAACGATATGCCGGATATGGTGCCAACTTTAGCGGTGTTGTCGGCTTTCCGCAAAGGGCAAACCATTATAAACAATGTGGCTCATTTAAGAATAAAAGAGAGCAATCGT
Source organism: Smithella sp. (assembly GCA_049523355.1). Taxonomy (GTDB): domain Bacteria; phylum Desulfobacterota; class Syntrophia; order Syntrophales; family Smithellaceae; genus Smithella. The sequence goes on from JBEKMY010000022.1 coordinate 17,223, forward strand.
CTGGCTGCTGTAGTTACGGAACTGAACCGCGTTGGCATTGAAGCCCGGGAGATGCCCGATGGCCTTATCATTCAGGGTGGGAAAATGCGTCCGGCAAAAATTGAGACTTATAACGACCACCGGATGGCCATGAGCTTTGCCATTGCCGGTTTGCTTGAGCGAGGCATAGAAATAAGCGATAAAAAGTGTGTAGACAAATCATTCCCGACGTTTTGGGAGGAATTAAAGAAGCTATGAAGGTTGTTTTGATCGGTTACAGAGCGACGGGAAAGTCCACTGTGGGCAGGATCCTCGCCGACAAGCTGAAAATTAATTTTTGGGATACCGATGCCATGGTGGAAAAAAACATGGAGATGCCGATCAAAGAAATTGTGGCGCTTCATGGGTGGGATTATTTCCGTGCAAAGGAAAAGGAAATCATTAAATTTCTGATACAAAAAGAAGATTGTGTTATCGCCACCGGAGGCGGAGTGGTTTTATACAGAGAAAATGTGAATTTGTTAAAACAGAATGTGGATTTGTTAAAGCAGTCGGGCGTAATCATATGGCTCAATGCTCCTTTGCTGGATATTATTGACAGGCTCAAGAAAGACGCGCAAAAGGAGGATACTCGCCCGCAGTTTACTTCCGGAAATATAATTCAGGAAACGATAGATATTATGAGAAAAAGGCTTCCTCTATATGAGAGCGCCGCGGATCATATCGTGGATACGTTAAAAAAGAATCCGGAACAGGTAGCGGAAGAAATTTATCAGTATTTGCGTAAATCGAAAATTTTGGATAAGATTATCAAAAGCGAAAATTAAACGGAGTATCCCTCCTTTATTAAAGGGGAATGAAGGGGGATTTTTCAGTCGCTTCCATGACATAAAATTCTCCCTGACACTTCTTTGCAAAGAGGGGGAAAAATTATCCGCCAAAACGGCGAAGAATTCCTTTAGGAATGATTTATAGGAGTGATTTATGGCCGGCAATACCATTGGCAGTATTTTTCGCGTAACCACGTGGGGAGAGTCACACGGTAGGGCTTTGGGAGCAGTTGTGGATGGTTGTCCTCCGGGGCTGGCCCTGAATGAATCGGATATTCAGAAGGCGCTGGATAGAAGAAAACCTTCAACATCGGTTTCCTCGACGACAAGATTAGAGAGTGACAAAGCAGAGATTCTTTCCGGTGTTTTTGAAGGAAAAACCACGGGTACTCCTGTTTCGTTGATTATTAACAATATTGACGCGAAATCTTCCTCTTACAATGAATTAAAGAATGTGTTCCGTCCCGGACAGGGAGATTTTACCTATCTGCAAAAATACGGTATCCGCGATTGGAACGGCGGGGGACGGGCCTCCGGCAGAGAAACAGCCGCCCGTGTCGCAGCGGGAGCTATTGCCGCCAAGGTGATTGCCCGCTTTGGCATGGATGTCATTGCCTACACGCAGGCAATCGGCTCAATCGCGATTGACCGTGACAAAATGCCGTCAGACAGGAGTTTGAGAAGATTTGTTTATGAAAATTCTCTTTTTTGCCCCGATCATCAAGCAGCGGCATTGATGGAAAAAAAGATAGCGGTAGTCCGTAAAAAGAAAGATTCCCTGGGCGGGGTTGTCGAAATTATTGTCCGCGGTTGTCCCGCAGGTCTTGGCGAACCGGTTTTCGACAAGATGGATGCCGATCTGGCCAAAGCTCTGATGAGCATTGGTTCGGTGAAGGCAGTGGAAGTAGGCGATGGTTTTACTCTGGCAGGCCTTCAGGGTTCAGTGGCCAATGATCAAATGAATAAAAAAGGTTTTAAAACAAATCATGCCGGGGGAATACTCGCGGGCATAACAAGCGGAGAACAAATTGTCCTGAGAGCTTATTGCAAACCCATTCCCTCAATAGCGAAACCGCAGCAAACCATAGATTCCAAAGGGAAAGAACGTATAATTGAGATACAGGGAAGACACGACATTTGCGTGCTACCCCGGATAGTGCCTGTTTGCGAAGCAATGGTGAGCATTGTTCTGGCGGATCATTTACTTCGACAAAAGGCGATATGCGGATGAAAAAAATTAAAGTAGGGGTAATCGGCGGCACGAAAGGTATGGGGCATTGGTTTGCCGGTTTGCTCAAAAATGAAGGTTGCCGGGTCCTTGTCAGCGGAAGAAAAACGGCGCTGGGAATAAACGAATTGGCTAAACTCTGCAATGTCATCGTTGTTGCCGTTCCTATTTCCGCGACCGCTGATGTAATCAGACAGGTCGGACCGTTACTTTCCCAGGATAAACTTTTGATGGATCTGACTTCGCTTAAAAAAGAACCGGTAAAACTGATGCTGGATAATTCCAAGGCTGATGTTATCGGATGTCATCCTCTTTTTGGGCCTCAGTTAAAAGATGTTTCCGGGCAAAATGTTATATTATGCCCGGCACGGGGCAAAAAGTGGCTTGGCTGGCTTAAAGGAGTATTTAAAAAAAATAAACTGGTTGTTCTGGAATCAACACCCCGGAAGCACGATAAAATGATGGCAATTGTTCAAGCGCTTAATCATCTCAATACAATTACCATGGGAATGGCGCTTGCCCGGACAAACATCACCCTTTCGGAAATAAATAAATACTCCACGCCGATTTTCCGGACAAAACTTGATATTATAAGAAAAGTGTTCACAGAAAGTCCCGAATTGTATGTTGACATTATTACGAAAAATCCGAAAACAGGCAAAATGCTGGATATCTACGAAAAAGCGCTCAAAGATATTCGCGGGAAAATCAAATCCGGAGAAAGGTTGAAAACCCGGAAAATTGTAGAGAAAGCGGCAACGAAATTATATGGAAGCAAAAATCAATAAAGTCGCGGGAATGATCGCGGCGTCGAAACGTTTGGTTGTTTTTACCGGAGCCGGTATCAGCACGGAATCGGGCATACCGGATTTCAGGGGTCCTGACGGATTGTGGACCAAAGTTGATCCCGAAGATTTTACTATAGACAGATTTCTGCGTTCCGATGAGACACGCAAAAAAGTCTGGTATTATCTTGTTGAAGGCGGATTAATGGCCAATGCCGAGCCCAATAGGGCTCATCTGGCGATAGCCGAACTGGAAAAAATGAACAAATTAAGTTCGGTTATCACGCAGAACATTGATAACCTTCATCAGAGGGCAGGCAATAATCCGGAGTTAGTTCACGAATTGCACGGCAATATGCAATGGCTGGTTTGCCTCGATTGCGGCGAACGTTATGATTTGGAACTGATGAGAACAAAACATCCATCACCTGATCATTTTCCAACATGTGAAAAATGCCGGGGTGTTCTGAAACCGGATGTTGTTTTTTTCGGCGAAATGCTTCCGCCGCATACTTTAATGATGGCAGAGCGGGAATCTCAGGAATGCGATTTGTTTATGGTGATCGGTTCTTCGCTAGTTGTTTATCCCGCGGCTTATATGCCGCTTTATGCCAAGCGCTCCGGCGCGAATATTGTCATTATTAATATGGGAGACACAGGTCATGATGATATCGCCGATGTGTTTATAGACGCTCCGGCAGGCGATACTATGGCCAGAATTATGAACAGATTAAAAGAAATTGTAAAATGACTTCCGGATTATATACAGACAAATGTGCCTGATCGCCTTCGCATATAATGTGCATCCTTCTTACAGATTGATTCTTGCGGCGAACCGCGATGAATTCTACGAGAGGCCGTCGGCTCCCGCTGATTTCTGGGAAGATTATCCTCAGGTTCTTGCCGGACGCGATTTGAAAAACAAAGGCACATGGCTGGGCATAACCAAGTACGGAAAATTTGCTGCCCTCACCAATTATCGCAACCCTTCAACGTTTAGAAGCGACGCTCCGTCGCGAGGCAGGCTTGTCCGCCGCTACCTGACCGGCAATCAACAACCCGATAATTATCTGAAAAAAATTGCCTTGCAGGGTGATAAGTATAACGGTTTTAATTTACTTTTAGGCGATAATAATGATCTTTTTATCTTCTCCAATCGGGGGGAGAAACAAAAACTCAAAGCCGGGATATACGGATTGAGCAATAATCTCTTGAATTCACTCTGGCCGAAAGTAACAAGAAGCAGAAAAATGCTTAAAACAGCATTGGATAAAAAAGGATCTGATCTGGAAGAAGCATTGTTTTTCATGCTGTCTGATCGTCATATACCGCCGGATAAAAAACTGCCAAAGACGGGCATTGGCCTGGAATGGGAAAGGCTTTTGTCTCCTATCTTTATAGAGGGCCCGATTTACGGGACCCGCTCTTCGACAATTCTTTTGATCGGGAAAAATAAACGCGTCAAGTTTGTGGAAAAAGTTTTTGATGGACAAAAGCACCCATGGATTACCAGCCGCTTTTCCTTTAAACTGGAAAAAGGAGGATAAAATGAAAGTCGTTTATCATGAAGATTATAACGAAGTTTATTCAAACGATCCGGCTTCCGAGGCGGGCCGTATTCAGGCTGTGGAAATTGCTCTGCGCGGTAAAGTGACATTTTTAGAACCGGTCACAGCTTCACAAGAAGATATTCTCAAAGTACATACTCCTGATCATATAAAATCGGTTGAGCGGGAGGGAGTATACGAAATTGCGGCGCTTGCCGCAGGCGGCGCGATCAAAGCGGCGCAAATCGGTTTAACCGAACCTTGTTTTGCGCTAATCCGTCCCCCGGGTCATCATGCTTCGGCGGGCAGCGCCTGGGGATTTTGCTATTTTAACAATATGTCCATTGCTTTGGAGAAACTCAAAAGCGAAGGAAAAATTAAAAAAGCGTTTATTCTGGATTTTGATCTGCACTATGGAGATGGTAATGTTAATATTCTCGGTCACAAAGAATATGTAACGATCTTGAATCCCGCAGGGCAAAACCGCAACGAGTATTTAAAGATTGTGCAGGATGCTCTGGCACAAACGGACGCTGATATGATTGCCGTATCTGCCGGTTTTGACAATCACGAAGATGATTGGGGCGGCCTTTTAAAAACCGAAGACTACAAATACATGGGACGACTGGTAAGTGAAACTGCCCGTCGCAATCATGGCGGATGTTTTGGTATTTTAGAAGGCGGCTACAACCACAGTGTTTTGGGTAAAAATGTTCTGGCGTTTGTTCAAGGGATGGAAGAAAAATAATATTCTTCTAAACTTTTTCGCTTCAAAAAGCGGGGATCACTTACCGATACAAAAACTGGAAAATATCTTATCCAATACGTCATCATTGATTTTTTTGCCGGTTATTTCATCCAGATTGTCCAGAGCCTCCCGCAAGTCGAAAGCAGCGAATTCGGCTGAGATTCCAGACTCGATACTTTCTTTCGCGGTTTGAATGTTTTTATAGGATTTTTCTATTGCCAGTTTGTGCCGCATATTGGTAATCATCACACCGCCGGCATTAATATTCCCGCCGCTTCCTGATAAATCTATGATGGTGTTTTTCAGCTCTTCCAGTCCGGCCCCTGACTTGGCCGAGATTTTACGAAATTTCACTTCTTGCGGAAAAAGTTGTTCAAGAGTTTTTGTTTCCCAAACTTGCGGTAAATCAATTTTATTGATTGCTGCAATGATATTTCCGGTTCTACTTTTATCAATGATAGTTTTATCTTCATCTGTTAATGGTTTACTGACATCGAGCATTACAATTACAACATCGGCTTGAGCAAGATTTTCCCATACCAGATGGATCCCTTCTTTTTCGATCAGGTTTTGCGGTTCTCTGATTCCGGCGGTATCCGTCAGATTAATAGGAATACCGCCTATATTGATTGTATCCGTTATTAAATCGCGCGTTGTTCCCGGAATATCAGTGACAATTGCTTTTTTTCTTCCCGTTAAAGCGTTAAGCAGGCTTGATTTTCCGACATTGGGCTTGCCCGTGATGATGACATTAACGCCTTCGGTATATGCTTTTGCCGCGCGGTATGTCGATAGAAGAGATTGCAAATATTTAAGTGCCGGATCAATTTGCGGCGGCATTTTGGGAATTCTTTCACTGGATGTATCTTCAGTGAAATCAATCGCGGCCTCCAGCATGGCAATCGCGTCAATAAGACAAGAGCGCAGGTTCTCTATTTCTTTGCTCAGAGACCCTTTTAACTGGGCAAGACCTATAGTGTAAGCTTTTTGAGACTTGGCAGAAATCATTGCGGCGAGCGCTTCTGCCTGCGATAAATCAATACGGTTATTTAAGAAAGCGCGCTGGGAAAATTCGCCCGGACGGGCCAGGCGACACCCCAGTTCCTGCAGTTGTATCAGAATTGACCCGATGATGAGCGGATTACCATGACAGTTGATTTCTATAATGTCTTCTCCCGTGAAAGACCGTGGTTCGCGCATGAAGGATATTAAAACCTCATCGAGGATGGTTTTGCCGTCAGCGGAGACAATATCTCCGTGATACAAATGATGGCTTTCCCATGAACAATTGTTAGAAGATGGCTGAAAAATGCGGCGGGCAATTCCGAGAGCTTCGGGACCGCTTATACGAATTACCCCGATTCCTGACATGCCGAAAGGAGTAGCCAGCGCCGCTATGGTGTCTTGGCGAAGCACAATAAGACCCCTCCTTTTTAAATTACAGTGTCAAATTGATTGAGAAACTATTCTTGTTTTTTCGCCCGGATTCGCTTGTTGTTTCCTGTTCTCGCGGGAATAATGACAACTTTTCTGTATTTGCCTTCGCCGCGGCTTTGCGTTGTCAGCGATTCATCTTCCTGGAGCACCATATGAATAATGCGGCGGTCATGGGCGTTCATGTGGGCAAGTGATACCGGTTTTTTTGTCTTTTTTACTTTCTCTCTTATTTTTTCCGCTAAACCAAGCAGAAATTCTTCTCTTCGTTTTCTGTATTCTCCCAAATCAATCAGGATCATTTTATGATCATTATCAATTTTATTGATTGCTTTGTTCAATAGGTACTGAAGGGCATCAAGATTTTGTCCGCGTTTGCCGATAAGTAAGCCGCTGTCATCGCCCTCAATGCTAAGAATTATCTTTTCCTGTGTTTCATTAACAATCACCTTGTATTCCGGTGATATTCTCAGCAAAATACCTTCCAGCAGATCCTTAGCTTTTGTCCCTATAATAGAAACGGGAATTGGATCGCTAACGGTAGCGGCAACGGGAAAGGGAACCAAAGATTTTTCCGCAGATTCTGCCACAAGCTCCATACGTTTTTTGGGCTGTTCAGCAGATTCTGTCACAGGCTCCATACGTTTTTTGGGCTTCTCCGCAGGAACCTCTTTTTCGGGATTCTTTTTCGAATCCATTTTTATCTTTAATTCACTTTTAGGCTTTGGTTTATCCGTAAAGCTAAAATCCATATCCAGAGAAAGCAATGATGCTCTTATTTTTGCTTTTTTGGAAAACAGACCTAAAAAACCTCCGGATTCTCCGGAGATAATTTCGATATTTAATTTTTCACGGGACACGCCAAATTCGCTGCAGGCTTTCTCAATTGCTTCATCAATGGATTTTTCTTCTATCTCTAATGTTTTCGAACTCATTTCCAATCCTTATACAACATATCAATCAGGCTAATTTCTTATTGATGTAAACTTGCTGACCGATACTTAAAATATTATTTAATAACCAGTAAATGACCAGCCCTGAAGGGAAATTCAGGAAGATGAAAGTAAACACCACGGGCATCAGCAACATTATTTTTGCCTGCATCGGATCGCCCACAGTCGGGGTCATTTTTTGTTGCATAAATTGCGTAGCGCCCATGATAATCGGCGTAATGTAATAAGGGTCTTTGGCCGATAAATCCTGAATCCACCAGAAAAATGGCGACTGTCGAAGTTCAATGGCGTAAAGAAGTGTATTGTACAGGCCGATAAATACCGGAATTTGAATGAGTATCGGTAAACAGCCGCTGAGAGGATTAACTTTATGCTCACGATAAAGAGCCATGGTTTCCTGTCCGAGCTTTGCCTGGTCATTTTTGTATTTCTCTTTTAACGCGAGTACTTTAGGCTGAATTTTCTGCATTTCCTTCATGGACTTGTAACTTATATTCCCCAGAGGCCAGAAGATAACCTTAATCAGAATTGTCAAAAGAATAATGGCCACTCCATAATTGCCGACGTACTGATACAGAAATTTGATAAAAATCAGCAAGCCAATGGAAAGCCATTTCAATCCCGGTATAAATGAATCAAATTCAACGGCTTCCTGCAGAGATATGCCCTGTTTCTTCAGGAGAGTATAATCCTTGGGACCGATAAAAAGATTATATTTGATCGAACCGGACTGCCCCGGCGGTATCACGCTTTTTGTTTCCTTGAGATTTACGGAAACGGTGTTGTCGCTGTCTTTGGACATGTTGATAGTAGTTAGAGAAGGATCTTGAGGAATAATTACAGCCATAAAATATTTTCTCTCAAATCCACCCCAGGAAACATCGGGGCCAAGACTCAAGTCAGTTGATATATCCGAAATTTTTTTACGTTTGATGGAATTGGACACATAGGCGACAGGCCCTTCCTTGCTGTAACGGTCTGCTTTTTGACTTGGATCAATATGTTCGTACCAGTTAAGCTGCGGTGCCTGGGCAAGAGGTGTGTCTGTCAGGTTGGATACTTTTACATCCAGCGCGATTGAATAATTGTCGGGATTAAAGGTAAAAATCTTTTCTATCTTGATTTTACCGTTAAAAGTTCGGGAAAATACCAGACGCTGTTCTGTTTTATTTGTTGTCATGTCCAGCTTTGTTGCATCGGCGTCGTAAATGGAATCGGTGGCAATCTCGGCTGCTGATTCAGGGAAAGTAATTGCCAGCGGATAAGGCATATTTTCATTCACCGCAACAAGCTCGATTAAATCACTGTTCTTTTCCTTTGCCGGCTGTTTAACGCCGGATATTAAATTTGTGATTACAGGATAAATATCTTTCGCGCATTTTGTGCATTCTTTCTGATATTTTTTTAGTTGAAACGATTTCAGCGCGGCGCCTCTGGTGGAAAATACAGCTGTGTAATTTTCCGTTTCTACCTTTATATCTCTTGGCGGTTCTTCTTTTTTAGTAATGGTCTGTTTAGCTGTTGGTTTTGACGCTGCTAAAGATTGTGAGGGCGCGGTTTGTTTTACTGCCGTATCGGTGCTTACCTGCTTCGATTCCAAAACAGGCGCCGCCTTTGGATGCACAGGTGGTTTGGCAAAAAATGCCTGATATGCAAAAAGTACGGCCATTGACAGGACTACAGCCAGAATTGTCCTTTTATCCATTTGAAACCTCTCTTTTTTTACTTGACGGGATCGTAACCGCCGGGATGCAGGGGATGGCAGCGAAGAATTCTTTTAATGCCCAGGAAAGATCCTTTTGCCGGCCCATGCAGTTTAATTGCCTCAATAGTGTATTCAGAGCATGAAGGATAGAAACGACAGCATGGAGCAAAAAAGAAAGGTGACAAGCAAGTTTGATATAAACGAACCATTAAAACAAAAAGTTTTGTCAAAATATTCCTGAGCATAAATTATATGTTGTTATTTCGCGCGAAGAGTTCCGTCAATTCGTCACATGCTTTTTTATAAGTAATTCGGGGCGGCATATTTCTTTTAGCCATTATAACAACATCATGCCCGGCGGGAAACAAGTTCTTATTGAGACGGAAAAATTCTCTGATTAATCGTTTGATTCTGTTTCTTCTTACCGCGTTTCCCGTTTTTTTTGTTACTGTAATTCCGAGCCTTTTAACCCCTTGTGTATTACTGCATGTGACAGTCGTAAAATGTTGAGAACTTCTCCAGACCCCCTGGTTATAAATTCCTTTAAACCTGCTTCTATTGGTTACCCTTTCCGGTTTCCGGTAAGATTGTTCCTTCATGCATATCGACCTGACCATCCTTAATTTGCTAAGGTGCCGGATTTATACGGTTAAACGTTTTCTGCCTTTAGCTCTTCTTCGGCTTAAAACTTGTCTTCCTGTTTTTGACTCCATTCGAATGAGAAAACCGTGAGTTCTCTTTCTTTTGGTATTTGTTTTATTGGTCAAAGTCTTTTTCATAAGTAAAACCCCTAAAAGTAATAGGGTAATGCGTTAATCATAGTAGCATTTGTTTGTCAAGGTTAAATTGGTTCATATGGAAAGTTCAATAGATTGCATCAATGCTAATTTATTTATAAATAACAATACTTGAAAGAAAAATCAATCAAGTGTAAACATAACATTCAGGCCGGAGAAGATCAGATGATCGTCGGCAGAATTTATCTGCCGGAGGAAAGTCCGAGCTCCACAGGGCAGGATGGTCGCTAACGGCGACTGGGGGTAACCCTAAGGAAAGTGCCACAGAAAATATACCGCCCGGAGCGAAAGTTCAGGGTAAGGGTGAAAAGGCGAGGTAAGAGCTCACCGCTTTTCCGGTGACGGAAAAGGCATGGTAAACCCCATCCGGAGCAAGACCAAATAGGAGAACGTTTAAGGGCTGCCCGCCTGATGTTCTCGGGTAGTGTCGCTAGAGGCAGCAGGCAACTGCTGTCCCAGATGAATGATCATCGCCGCGTAAAGGGTGACCGAAACGCGGAACAGGACTCGGCTTATGATCTTCTCCCGTGCCTGTTTATACCGCTTCTAAAGGAAGTATTCGCCATGTTTGGCGAATACTTCCCGACCATGCAGGTTCTAATTATTATGCGCTTTCCTTAAACGGAATGCCCACCCGGTCAGCAAGCCTAATGCCCCGCAGTTTTGTTTAGAATAGGGGTTCATTACAAATGCTTTCCTTTCTCCTTTGCCTCCTTATAAAGCGTCCACATGCACAGACCGATGGCCAGAAGAAAGGAACAGACCATAAAGTTCGGTGTGGTTCCCAGGATTTCATCTATAAGGTAACCAACATAAAGGAACAGGAAAGAAGATAGCACCATTGCAAATCCCCAGGCCGACAGCATTAATATGCCTCTAATCGTGTTGAACTGCTCACGATTTGCATTGGGTTTCTTTACCGGCATGGTGCGCGCTACCTTTATTTCAGTGGAAATTATCAAACATAAACATCCGGGTGCTCTTGGAAAAAAATCGCTGGTCAATATTTAATAGATGTTATTCTAATTGAATAAAATTTATGAATCTTTTTACCAGATCAATTCCGGAATCTGTAAAGAGGGCAACTAATATAATCATAAGAATGAATATTATGATTAATTCGCGGTTGCGCATTTTCTTATATTTTCTTTTTATAAAACAAAGAATAATGCCACCTGCGACTAATACAATTAGATGCGGCAAAAAGTTCATTTTGCTCTCCTTTTATTTACAATAATAAATATATTTAACAGGAAATGCCTCTTAAAAATATTATATATTATGTTTGATGAAAGTTCATGCTATTTATTAAAATGATTACATTGAAATTGGAGTTTCAGGAATAAAAAAGGCCGAATCGAAATTCGGCCTTTTTGGTTAATTTATAAAATTAAGTTTAATTATTTGTCGTCGTCATCATCATCGTCGAACGATTCCGAACCTTCCGAACCTTTTGGAACCTCCGCCTGTAATGAACGGGTAATTCCACGAACCAGGAGCAGCATAATAAAGAAGAGAATAATCATGGAAGCGATAAGAATAAAGATGACCGTCGCAGTCCATGCTTTTGATTCCTTTTCAATATTCTTGGATAACTTCGTTGCTTCTGCGTTAAATTTATCAACATCCAGTCCCAGTCCTACCCAGCCGAAACCGGCGGGTTGGGGAAGATTTGACGCATAAAACTTGATCGGAGCATAGGCGACGAACTTGGTGACCCCATTATATTTGTACATTAAAATCCCTGCTTTGCCCTGTGAAGCTTCTTTCGTGATTTTAAATATATTGGGATCCATAAAGCCCAACTGGAACATGTTCAAAGCTTCCATGCCTTTCTTTGACATTTCTGCCGTATTCTCAGCCGTAAGAGTTGGAACAATTTTCCCATCGGGGGCGAGCCCAACAATATGTGAATCAGTAGGATGGGCAATCATAAAACCTCGATGGTCGACCATATAAGCGTAATTACCGGTAGAAGCATCCGCTTCAAATACCTTTTCCGCTTGTGTAGGAATAAGGTGATCGGTAAACTCGGCCAAATGACGATAATCCAGGGACAGTACAATTATACCGGCAAAGCCATTTTGATTGAACACAGGCGTCGCAAAACGGACGACTCCGGAAAACCTTTGTCCCTTATCGAACGCTGCCTTGTCGACATATAACCCTGTTACAGGGGAGACATAACTTTCGCCTTTGTTAAGATTTTTTGTCTTGGCAAAATAATCTTCAGTCTTATATGTTGTATTGGCCGGATTGCTGACATTAACCAGTTTTTTTGCCGCCTGTCCGTCCACAATTTTAATTAGTTCATTGCCGTTTTTGTCAATCAACGCCATTTCTTTATACAGCGGGATTAACACCTGCTGTATTTTACCGTTACTTTTGATCCATACCGGTTTTTTATTTTCAGAAACAAACTGCTTGTACATGCCTTCTGATGCGGGAATGATGGTGGCAACTTGCAAATCTTTATTGCATTCTCTTAAGAAACTGGCAACTTCGTTTGCTGTATTGACGGCTCTTGCTTTTATATCTTCCTGAACTCTGTTATCGAGAACTTTGATTGTTCTCTCGTTTATAGTAACCCCCAGCTTAAACATGCCGTTGGCAATTAAGAAAGCCATTAATGATAAGGGGATTACGATAAGCAGGAAGAACACGCCTCCTATATTTAAAGACCGCTTATCTTTTTTAGTTTTTGACATTACTAGTTCCCCCTAACCTTTGTTATTTTGTAGTTAATTTGTTTTATATTAACCCAAAAAATAACGCATGTAAGGGTTAGCATAGAGAAGAACCAGAGAAACGACCAGCGCGTAAATCGCGATGGATTCAGCCATGGCCATACCAACCAGCATGGTCATCATGATTTTGCCCTGTACTCCGGGATTTCTTCCAACTGCCTGACAGGCACCACTTGCTGCGTTACCAATACCTGCGCCAGCGCCGATAGCTCCGAGGCCGATAGCCAGACCGGCACCGATCATTGCGGCCATAGCAAAGTATACTTTAATGTAAGATTCGCCTGCCGGAATGGCTTCTGCGGCAAAAACGAGCGGACTCGCTATGAGCAGAACTGCTACAGATGTAAACGCGGTTAGAATTTTTTTACCAAAATTGTGTGACATTGTTTATCTCCTTTCATAATAAATTGTTTATTATTACTTCCTGTTACCATAACATAAATCGAAAGCCATGGGAAAGAGAAATAATTTAACTCATTCTGTTCAAACTTATTGCATGACTTATGCCATAGCTTAAGCGCCGGGGGAAAATACTTCACGATTAAATAACGTGACTGTTGAAAAAATATCAATCTAATCTGTTGAGATTGTTTCATTTCACAAAAAATAAAAAATAAAAAAATTTATATAAAAAAATATCAGCAGGTTTTTTTACAATCTTAATGGCATCAAAATTTGCGGCCGCATTTAATGTTTTGTTAAACGTGTCTTTATAAAACATTAAAATCAATTTGTGGAAGGCGGCTTTTTACGTAAGAGCGCTTGTCAGTTCTCTTTCCTTTTATATGTCCGCGATAATGCTCTTAAACAGGCTCGGAAAACACTTTTTTATATTTTTATTGAAATTTTCCGCTAAGGCCGTTAATATCGTGAAAATAAAATAAGAAACTTTCATTAAAGGATTATTATGCAGGAGATTTTAACGGCAGTCACTTACCTTATTGTATGGTTTTTTTGTTCTTATATTCTAAAAATCGAAAGTGGTTTTGCAAAACTTCTTATTTCACTGACAGCGGCAATTCTTGTTTATGTCTTAATAGGTATCAAGCTTTCCCATAAAGAAAATAAAAAGGATAAAGAATATTAGGTGACTTTATTCAATAAAATTAAAATCCTTCTCTATAAGGCTGTGAGAGTGCGCATCTGGTTTGCCAGCATCACGGTTATCATCCTGTTTCTGCTTTTAGCTCTGACAGTGAACAGCGCCCGCGAAAAGGATATTGTGAATATCTTCAGCCGGCAGCAGCTTGTCAATGTTCAAAACACCGCAAAAAGAATGACAGATGTTTTTTCGCAGGTTGGGAAAAACATTGCTTTGTTTTCTCATTTTGATCCGCAGTTAAAAATGCCGCCCGGAGAAATGGATAGTTATTATAAAGTACTGTCTTCCGGATGGGAAAACACTTTTGATACGATTGTCTATTTTGACGCTTCAGGCAAGATAGAGAGCTTTTACCCGCGCAATACACGGCCTGCAATAAATTTATCAGATCACTTTAATATTATCCGGAAAAAACAAAAACAATATTTAGGTCTGGCTTTGCCCCAACCATCAGACGCAATCAGTTTAAAACAAAAAACGAACAGGTATCTGGTTGTTGGCTACCCTGTCAGGCGGCAAGACGGTAAATTTACCGGAGCGTGGTTAGTTTCATTTTCTCTTTCGGCGGTTATGGATAAATACAATAAACAAACAATAAATAATGAGTTGGGTGAACTCTGGTTAATCGATGAAAAACAGCAGGTAATTATTAATCGTGATTCAGAATTTAACGGGAGATATATAAAAGACATTTTGAAAAACAGCAGTGAAGCTAAAATGGATTTTTCGTCGGATAAAGGCGGTTTCTTTGAATCGACGGTTTTCCTGAATAATAAAAAACATCAGCGCAGTATTATTGCTTATTATCCATTGTTAAATGGAGATAAAAAATGGACTCTTCTGATTGTTGCTCCTTACAGTCAGGTCATTTCACCTCTACGCAAAACTTTTTTCTACACGCTTTTCAGTTCATTATTGCTCATTATTGTAGTTATTATTGCCAGCATGTCTTTTGCCTATAAAGAGGGTAAAAGACTGCGCATCACGGAAGAGAAGAAGAGATTAAATGAGCGGAAGGACTGGCAGGAAAAACTGCTGCGGGAAAAGAAAACTATAGAAGGTATTATTGAAGGTTCGCCCATTCCCAGCTTTGTGATCAACAATGAACATAAAGTCATATTATGGAATCGGGCCTGTACGGAACTAACAGGTTATTCCGCTCAGAACATGCTCGGCACGGATAATCATTACAAGCCTCTCTATTCAGTCAAAAGGCCGCTTATCGCGGATTTGATCGTTGATAACCAGGTGGAGAACTTGAGTAAATATTACGGCAATAAAAAGATAAAGAAATCCGAAAAAGTTTTAGAAGCATATGAGGCGACGGATTATTTTGACAGTGTCGGCGGCCGCAGCCGGATATTATATTTTCTGGCGGCTCCCATCTATGATGAAAAAGGTGAAATAATAGCGGCGATTGAAACACTGCAGGATATTTCACGTGAAAGGGAAATGACGAAAAGTTTAAGCGAATACGCCGAGACGCTGCAAAATGAATTGATCGAAAATATAGAACTCAGACGCCAGATAGAAGACATTTACAACTATTTACAGTCGATAGTGAACAGTTTGCCGGATATAATTTATGAAATTGATGAAAACGGCATCATCAATTTCGTCAGCCGCGGTTTGAGGAAAAAAGCGGAATCGTCTCCCCGTGAATTCAAGAACAGGCATTTTCTGGAATTTGTCGCGTCAGGGTATGAAGATTTTGTGATGTCCAAATGGGAAGATGCGAAAAAAGGCATTTATCATCCTTATGAGATCGAAGCGAAGGATAAGGAGGGACGCAAGCGGAATCTACTGATTGCAACCTCTCCCGTTATTGGAACCAATCATTATCTGCTGGTTCAACGTGATATTACCGAATTTAAAAATCTGGAGAAAAAACTTTACGACAGCCAGAAGCTGGCGGCTCTCGGACAGTTGTCGGCAGGGATAGCTCATGAAATACGCAATCCTCTTTCTTCAATCAAAATGAGTTTGCAAATATTGGCAAAACGCATGAATCCCGAAGGGAACGATTTGAAGAGATTCAAAATCGCGGAAAAAGAAGTGGACCATCTGGAGATGCTGGTCAATAATATTTTAGCTTTTGCCAAACCGGTGGACGCGAAGAAAGCCCCTGTAAATCTGTCCAAAGTTCTGGAGCAGGCGCTGGCCATGGCGGAAAAGGAAATCACCGACAAAAAAATTACGGTGCGTACAAATTTCGGCGATATTCCTCCCGTTGCGGTTGATTCGGCAATGATGGCTGATGCTTTTTTAAATGTTATCCGCAACGCGTCGGAAGCCATGGCGGATAAAGGCGAAATCACGATTTCGCTTAGCTGCCCGGATGAAATTCGTCAGTCAGTGGTTGTGGAGATTAAAGATAATGGCAGCGGCATTGATGACGAAGATATGCCGCATATATTTAATCCTTTCTTTACGCGTAAAAATTATGGTACTGGTTTGGGACTTTCTCTGGTAAAGAAAATAATTGATATTCACCAGGGTACGATTGATATTTCCAGTAAGATGAATGAGGGAACGACGGTGCTTATTGTTTTGCCGCTGGGAACAGAACTGGCCCGTTCATTCGTTACAAACGAAGAAGGTAATGTATGATGCCGAGTATTCTTGTTATTGATGACGACGCTTCGATTGCGGAAACGCTGGATCTGTATTTAACTGAAGAAGGGTACAAAGTTCGCACCGCGCTGACCGGCACGGAAGGTTTGAATAAGTATGTGCAGGCGCCATCGGATGTTGTCATTCTGGATATTCGTTTGCCTGATATTGACGGATTCACTGTCCTTGAAGATCTTAAAGAAGAAAACGAAAACGTTAAAGTCATTATGATAACCGCTTTTCATGATATGGAAACAACCATTAACGCGATGAAGAGCGGCGCTTTCGATTATATTCATAAACCGGTCAATGTTGATGAACTGGATATGGCGATTAAGAAAGCCCTGAAATCTCTGGAAATGGAAAAAAAGATTGATGGACTTTTAATGGAGCCGTCAAGGACTTTCCGGGTTGGAGATATCATCGGGACCGGCAATGAAATGCGGGAAATTTTTAAAACGATCGGCACTGTTTCCCAGAGCCGCACCACCGTGCTGATTCAGGGTGAGAGCGGCACCGGCAAGGAATTGATTGCCAAAGTCATTCATCATAATACGTCTCCTAATGAACCCTTTATCGCGGTCAACTGTTCCGCTATTGTCGAGACTCTGCTGGAATCCGAATTGTTCGGCCATGAAAAGGGCTCTTTTACCGGCGCGATTGCCCGCAAGCTCGGCAAATTCGAACTGGCGCGCTTTGGCACGGTATTTCTGGACGAAATCAGCGAAATGTCCGTTAACCTGCAGGCCAAGCTACTGCGGGTTTTGCAGGAAATGGAATTCGACAGGGTGGGAGGAAAAGATAAGGTCAAGGTAAACGCCCGCATTATGGCCGCTACTAATAAAGATTTAAAGACACTGGTTAAGGAAGGAAAATTCCGCGATGATTTGTATTATCGCCTGAATATCGTATCTATTAACTTGCCGCCGCTTCGCTCACGCAGGCAGGATATTCCGCAGTTGATAGACTATTTGCTTGCAAAAATTAATCTGGATTTGCATAAGAAGATTATCGGGGTTTCCGACGAAATGATGGAAATATTCATGAATTATAACTGGCCGGGCAATGTACGGGAACTGGAAAATCTGCTCGTGCGCGCCTGTGTTGTGGCCAAAGGCCAGGTGCTGGGAGTCGGAGATTTTCCGGAACTGGGCAAGGAAGATGCTCTTAAATTGCCGGATGATGCATCCGCGGATTTGTTCAAATCGCCGGAAGCGGGTAAATTTCTAACGCTCGATGAGGTGGAAGAACGCTACATCCGAAAAGTCATTAAAGAGACGGATAAAAACAAAGGGGAAATTTGCGAGGTGCTCGGAATTTCCCGGCCGACGTTTGAGAGGAAGTTGGAAAAATACGGAATCACCTTCGAAAGAGAATAAAGGGCTTTTGAAAAACGGCCATCTGCTGCGTTTCCCTCACCCTTTTGTCGTTGCGACGTATGCAGAAAATACGTCTCACTCCTCAGGGGTCGGGGGCCTTGCATCTGACCATTTTTGAAAAGCCCCTAAAACTAGTATGATGTTCCCGGATTTTCTGATACCATTTTGCTTTCTTCGGCTAACTTTGTTGGCATCGTCGTCGGCTTCCTCGACGTATGTTCATATACGACTGCGGAGCCTCCTCCTTGCCGCCGCGTTATCCTTTAAAATCGAAATGGTATAAAAATGGCAAATTGGATTTTTTGAACAGTCCTCAAAACTAGTATGATGTCCCTTGATTTTGTAATAGTTTCTAAATTTAAAATAAGACAAGTCATTAAATAATAAGAATAAATAACAGTAAATAATAAACAGTTTTTGCTTGACTTTATTAAATTACTATGATAACTTAATAACTGAAAGTAATTATAGTAATGGAGGTTATTATGATTAACATCACCCCGTTAAAAGAAAAAATATTGAATTGCATGACACAATGGGAAGAGGAACTATGGAGGTTATCAGAGCAGGCAAACCAAAATAGAAATTTGAGTCAAATGGATAAGACTAATTCAATTATGAGAGAGCAGAAAAAGATTTCTGATGCAATTAAAGACCTATTTGACGAAATAGGAAAGGTTCAGAAAGAACCCGAAACTAATTCAGCAGACCGGACAATAAAAATAATTTGTCCACGAGAAGGAGAAAAACCTACTGCAATAAGAATTGGTGAGGAAGAAATACGAATCGATAGCTGGAATCAAATCCTTATAGTTATAGCAAATTGGATTCTTGAAGATAAAAAAAATCTTCCCGAAATTAAAAATTTTATAAGTCCCAATAAGGAAGGGTTTGCAAAATCAGCGCAATGTAAGCCGCTAAAAAATGGTTGGTTTATTGAAGTAGGAGACAGTGCAAAAACACTAATTAATAAAGCTAAGAAGCTATTAAGAAATACAGGTTACACAGAAGAAATTCTCGTTGAAACTAAAGATGAGACAATAACTTCTGCAGTTTCGGATAGGGTTTTTGATAATCGAACAAAAGTGATAAAACTTTATCGTAACGCTTCCCCAGAAAAACGGAATAAAATAAAAGAATTGTTAGGTCTCAATTAATTAAAAAAACTGCCGTATAATGCAAACGGGAATGGGAATGATACATGAAAATGTTTATTACAACGACTGTAATTTGTCTTATCATTTTCCCGATATTATATAATGTGCAAAAATAACAGGGTCAGGTCTTGAAATATAAGTTTTTAAAAAAATGAAGGATAAAAGGGCTACTTAAAAATGTTCAGATGCAAGGCGCGCGAGTATCGCGGAGTGAGGCCTACTTTTTCGCAGGTCGCAGCGACGCGAACGGAGCGCAACGCCGCAGGTGAGCGTTTTTGAACAGCCCTTGAAAGTTGAATTATGAAAATAATAAGTGCGGAATTTATAAAAAGCGCGGTCTGGCCGCCTCAATATCCTCCGGCGACGCTTCCGGAAATAGCTTTTGTCGGGCGGTCCAACGTGGGCAAATCATCTTTGATCAACACGCTTGTCGGGCGCAAGAATCTGGCGAAAACAAGCAATACTCCCGGACGGACGCAGTTGATCAATTTTTTCGCGATTAACGAAAAGGTGTCATTTGTCGATCTGCCGGGTTATGGATTTGCGAAAGTTGCTCAGTCTGTAAAGAAAGACTGGGGCGATATGATTGAGGCCTATCTGCGGGAGAGACTCAATCTGGCTCTGGTAGTTTTTATTCTGGATATCCGGCGCGATCCCAGTGTTGATGATTTGGCCCTGCGCGATTGGCTGGAACATTATCGGATACCTTATGTATATATTTTGACCAAAGTCGATAAATTATCCAACAATCAGGCGATTGCCCAAAAGCGCGCGATTGAAAAATCTTTGCGTGTATCGGCTGCAAACAAGCTCATCCTTTTTTCGGCAATAACACAAAAGGGCAAGAGCGATATCTGGCAATTCATTGAAGAACATTTAAGGGCGCTTCCTGATTAACAGAATCAAATTTTTATAATCAAACAATCGTTTTGACAAAGGCGCTGATAACTAAAGATATGTGTGAACGCCGGTCATTGAACGTTGGTCATTTTTTAATTCTTTTATATCAATAAGTTAACGAGGAAAATAGAAAAAAATAAAGTTAGGCTCTTGACAGGTTTATCAAATTATGCTAACCGTCCAATGCCGGTTAGACCTCGTCTAATGCAGGAACTGAGACAGGATTTTTACATGAAAAAACGAGTTTTAATCAAGCGCTGAAAGGTAACGAAAAATTTAGTGCAGTAACAAGAGGGAAAGCAAGGTTGGATAAATAACAATATACCTGGTACCGGCTTTTTCAAAACAGACCTCCACTAAAAATTTTTCTCTTACAGATTGTAATTTCGGTTGTATTTTAAATACGCTTCTAAATAATAGGAGATGTTGAATGTCACAAGCAGTTACGCCTTACCTGGAAATGTCCCAGGCGATAATGGATGCCGGTGGCGAGGCGCTGAAAAAATGCTATCAGTGCGGAACCTGCTCAGGCACCTGTCCGTGGACACCGATCACCCATTTTAATATCCGCAAGCTTGTCCGTTATGGCCAGTTGGGCTTAGACGGCATCGAAGAGTTTATGTGGGGTTGTTCCACCTGTAAGTTCTGTGTGGACAGATGCCCTCGCGGTGTCGAAATTATTGATGTGGTTACGGCCATTCGCAATGTCTATAGCGGCGGTGGCATGTTGCCGCAGACTTTGCGCTCTTTTGTCGGTTCCATGTCGGCCAGAGGGAATCCCTGGTCGGGCGATCAGGCCAGCCGAAACGACTGGGCCAAGAACAAATATCCTCTTTACACCAAAGAAACGGAGTATTTATTTTTTAGTTGTTGCACCGTTTGTTACGATCCCCGCAATAATAAACTGGCCAGGGCTGCCGCTGAAGTATTGAATCAGATGGGAGTCAGTTGGGGTTTGCCGTCCGTGGATGTTAACTGCTGCGGCGAGAGTTTAAAAAAGGTCGGCGATCTGGAGTTATTCGAAAGGCTGAAAAGCAATAATCTGAATTTCTTCAATTCTTCCGGTGTAGGAAAAATTATTACCGTATCACCCCACTGCCTGGCATCATTCAAGAAAGATTACGGCAATGACTATGAAGTAATCCATCTCAGTCAATTGATTGATCAAAAGATAAAAGAAGGCAAGCTGACCCCCAAGAAAGATTTTGGCGGCATCAAGGTCACGTATCATGATCCCTGTTATCTGGGACGGCACAGCGGTGTTTATGATGCGCCGCGCGACGTACTGAAATCCATACCGGGCCTTGAATTTGTCGAGATGAAGCGCAGCCGCGAACAAAGCATGTGCTGCGGCGGCGGCGGCGGCGGATTATGGATGGAGAAACTCAAGGGAGAACGTTTAAGCGATCTGAGAATTGAAGAGGCGCTGTCTACCGGAGCGTCTATTCTGGCTACGTCCTGCCCGTATTGCATTACCATGTTTGAAGACAGTATCCGGACGCTCAATGCTGATGATAAAATTTCAGTAAAGGATGTTACGGAACTTGCTCTGGAGAGCCTGGGAATTAGTATTGATGAGCCGGTTGTGGATACCTGCAGCGTTTAATGCAGTTGAAAATAAATAAAGTCAGAATGGTGATTCTGAAGGAAAAAAAGTAGGGAGAAATTATGAGCAGAATTGGTGTTTTTGTTTGCCACTGCGGTTTGAATATAGCCAAGACGGTTCGTGTAAGTGAACTGGCGGAGTTTGCGGCTACACTTCCTGATGTTGTTGTAGCAAGGGACTACAAGTTCATGTGCTCCACGCCCGGACAGGAGATGATCGCTAACGATATCAAGCAATATAAACTGGATCGTGTCATTGTTACAGCCTGTTCACCATTAATGCATGAAAAAACATTCCGCAAAGTTATTGAAAGCGCCGGTTTGAATCAATATCTGCTGACCATCGTCAACATACGTGAGCAGCTTTCCTGGGTAACTCATGATATCGAAGAAGGCACATCAAAAGCCAAAGCGCTCTTGAATGGCGCGGTTTACAGGGCACGGAATCTGGCGCCGCTTAGCTCGCGGGTTATCGACGTTAACCCCGATGTGATGGTTGTCGGCGGCGGTATTGCCGGAATTCAGGCCGCGCTGGAGTTGGCCAATACGGGGAAAAAAGTTTACCTGGTCGAAAAGAATTCCACTATCGGCGGCCATATGGCTCAGTTCGACAAAACGTTTCCCACGCTGGATTGTTCAGCCTGTATTCTGACGCCCAAGATGGATGCCGTTTTGCAGCACAAAAATATAAATTTAATGACCTATTGCGAAGTAAGCGAAGTCAAGGGATATGTTGGCAATTTTGATATTACGGTTAAACAGAAGGCGCGTTATGTCGATCACAGCAAGTGTAATGCCTGTCTGGCCTGCACGGAAAAATGTCCCGGCAAAGGCGTTTCTGAATGGGATGAAGGGCTGGTAAAAAGAAAAGCTATTTACATTCCCTTCCCGCAGGCCGTACCGCAAAAGCCTGTTATCGACAAAGAGTCCTGTACTTATTTTATCAAAGGCAAGTGCAAACTTTGTCAGAAAGTCTGCGAACAGAAAGCTATTGATTACGAACAGCAGGATACTTTCTCCACGGTGAAAGTCGGTGCTGTAATTATAGCGACCGGCTATGATCTGATGGATACCAAACCGCTGGTTCAATACGGTTATGGCCAATATCCTGGCGTATATCACTCGCTGGAAGTGGAAAGACTGTTTAATTCCGCAGGTCCCACCGGCGGAAAGGTGACGCTCAGAGACGGATCGGAACCGAAATCTATCGCAATCCTGCATTGTATCGGCAGCCGTGATAAAAATTATTGTGAGCATTGCAGCCGCGTCTGCTGTATGTATTCGCTTAAATTCGCTCATCTCTTCAAAGAAAAAACCTCCGCGGATGTTTATCAGTTTTATATTGATATGAGAGCGGCGGGCAAAGGTTATGAGGAATTTTACAACCGCCTGATAGAAGAAAACGTGAAGTTTATCCGTGGTAAAGGAGCCCGCGTCGCGGAAAGCGAAGAGGAGCCCGGCCGCCTGATTATGGAAGCGGAAGATACGATTACCAGTAAATTTATGAGGGTTCCGGTTGATATGGTTGTGCTTTGTCCAGCCATTGTGCCCCGGGAAGATGCAAAGGAAATTGGCAGACTATTTAATCTGAGCACTGACAAGCAGGGATTTTTCATGGAGCGGCATCCCAAACTGGCGCCTCTGGCTACCATGACAGAAGGTATTTTTATCGCCGGTGTTTGTCAAAGTCCGAAAGATATTCCCGATACCGTAGCGCAGGCCAACGGCGCGGCAGCGGAAGCTCTAACGATTGTTTCCATGGACAAAATGGAACTTGATGCGACCACGGCAATGGTCAATCCGGCCGCATGTTGCGGCTGCCAAAACTGCGTGCGAGTGTGTCCTTACGGCGCTCCTTCATATAATCCCGATAAACGGGTTTCGGAAATTAATGAAGCTTTGTGTAAAGGATGCGGCTGTTGTGCATCGGTCTGTCCGACGTCGGCCATTATCGCCCGTCACTTTACCAACGAGCAGGTGTTGGCTGAGATGGAAGGCTTAATGGAGTTTTAGTTATGGCATTATAAGAAGTCCGTATGCTGCGTTGCGCTTTTTTTCGCTTCGCTGCGACCTGCGAAAAAGTAGGCCTCGCTTCGCGAACATCGCGCGCCTTGCCTCTGGAGTTTTTTATTGCGCCATACAATGATTTTATAGAGAGGAAAGTTATGTCATTTGAACCGAAAATATTGGGTATAGCCTGCAACTGGTGCACATATACAGGGGCGGATCTTGCCGGCACAACCAGATTGCAGTATCCGCCGAATGTCCGGGTTGTCCGGGTTATGTGCTCAAGTCGCATCAATCCTTCCTTTATATTCAGAGCTCTTCAGTTTGGCGCGGATGGAGTTTTAGTAGGCGGTTGCCATCCCGGAGATTGTCATTATAATACCGGAAATCTCTATGCGCGAAGAAGGCTTGCCACGACAAAAAAGATTCTGGAATTTGCAGGAATAGAACAGGGGAGATTCCGGGTGGAATGGATTTCCGCTTCCGAAGGCAACAGATTTGCCGAAGTTATTGAGGAGTTTACAACTCAAATTAAGAATCTTGGCCCCCAGACGAAGTTGAAGATACAGGAGTAGGGTTGGGAGAAAATATGACTGATTTTAAAAAAATCGAAGAAAATTTAAAGAAGGAAGCAAAAAGGCTGTTGGAGTCCGGCGAAGTGACCGTAGTGCTGGCTTATGGAAAAGGATTCGATGAACAACATCCGATGCCCTACGCGGCGAAAAGTGTTGCGGACGTCGAAAATATCGTATTCAACGAATACTGCACTTATAACATGGCTCGTTATCTTGTTCGTTACCCGCAAGGGACAAAAATTGCCATCGCCGTGAAGGCAGCCGACAGCCGGGCGGTTGTTCAGCTCATCCAGGAAGAAAAAGTCAAGAGAGAAAACCTTGTGCTGCTGGGAATTCCCGTGACCGGTATGAAAAATTCCAAGACAGGCGAAGCGATTGATAGCAAGACCACATGCGGCATGGTTAATCCTGTTCTGTATGATGTTTTACTGAGCGAGGAAATCCATGGACAGAAGCCCGTGTCCCCCTACGATGTCCTGGCTGAATATGAAGCGATGGACAATGATGCCCGCTGGGAATTCTGGAAGAGTCAATTGGATAAATGTATTCGTTGTTATGCCTGCCGTAAAGCCTGTCCAATGTGTTATTGCGACCCGTGCTTTATTGATCAGCTAAAACCAAAATGGGCGGACAAGGCGCCGCAGTCTCCCGGTAATATTATGTATCACCTGACACGTTTTCATCATCTGGCGGGACGTTGTATTGACTGCGGTGAGTGTTCACGCGCGTGTCCGGTGGACATTCCTTTGTATCTTTTCCATAAAAAGGTGGCCAAGGAGTGCGAAGAGATGTTTAAGCAGGCGTCCGGTATGAGCATAGAAGACAAGCCCGTGCTGGTAAATTTCCGAGTCGAAGATTCAGACAAAATTTTGGAGTAAGGAGCGGTTTGTGTTGAAGAAAAAAGCAATAGAAAAAATACCCGAACTGGCAGCGGCGTTGATGGATAAGGGGTCGCTTCTTGCCCCCGTCAAAGAAGCCTCCGGTCATAACTTCGCGGAGATTAAAGATCCGCAAAAGGTTGATCTGAATTTCTACAATACCATTATGAGCCCGAAGGGAGCGTTTTTCCCCCATAAGGAAGATTTTATTAAATATAATACAGGCAAGCCCACGTCTGAGGCCGAACAGATAGAAGTGGATCCCAAACCGGTATTCCTGTTTGGAGTGCGTCCCTGCGATGTCAGAAGTTTCTCCATTATGGATATCCACTTCAATGCCGCGGGAATCGTTGATCCCTATTGGAGCCAGAGAAGAAAAGCAACAACCGTATTCGGCTATGCCTACGACTTGAATCAGCCGGTTGATGCCACCGATTTTTATAATTCGCTGGGAATTTATGCTGCCGATACCGAAGGCAGCGACATTTTTATGGTGAAGACAGATAAGGATTTGCTGCTCAAAGGCATTACCCCCAAAGGAGAGGAACTTCTTGCAAAACTCAATACGCTTGTTGATGCGGGAGGGGATGATGAGAAATATTTTGAAGAAACTCTAAAAAAGGGTAAAGAATATAAAACACGTTTCCTGTGCATCGATCAGGACGTCATTGCCAAAAAACTGGAGGCCATTTTCGATAACAACGATTTCTG
Source organism: Smithella sp. (assembly GCA_049523355.1). Lineage (GTDB taxonomy): Bacteria > Desulfobacterota > Syntrophia > Syntrophales > Smithellaceae > Smithella. The sequence continues at coordinate 42,903 of JBEKMY010000022.1, forward strand.
GACAAAAGCTTCATCCGCGTGCCTGAGTTGCGGCGCTTGCACATTTGTCTGCCCGAACTGCTATTGCTTTGACATTTGTGACGATACGATGTTCAGCAAAGGAACGAGGCGCAGAGTATGGGATGCCTGTATGTTTACGGATTTCACACTGGAAGCGAGCGGCCATAATCCAAGAACACAGGTTTTCCAGAGATTAAGGCAGAAGATAAATCACAAATATTCATATCATGTGAAAAAATACGGCGTAATTTCTTGTGTTGGCTGCGGACGCTGCACGCGTTCCTGTCCGGTCAACATTGATATATATTCGATTATTGAAGAAGCGCTGAAAGTATAAGTTGCGTGTATTGAAAAAACATTTTTGAGGAAAAAAGATGTCAAATAACAACCCTTACATACCTGTACCGGTTCAGATTGCCAGGATCACAAACGAAGTTGATACCAATGATATCAAAACATTTCGGTTTACTTTTCTGAACAAGGAAGACGAAGAAAAATTTAAATACACGCCCGGACAATTCGGTGAGCTGTCCATTTATGGCAAAGGTGAATCGCCCATCGGTATTGCCTCTTCACCCACGGACCCGGGCTATGTTGAATTTACCGTCCAGAGAGCGGGAACAGTTGTGCCCGGTATGGTGACTGCGGCTCTTCATGACCTGGAGGAGGGCGCTCAAATCGGTTTGCGCGGTCCTTTGGGCAACTCCTGGCCGATTGAATTCCTGGAGAATAAAAATATCGTGGTGGTTGGCGGCGGTTTTGCCTTTACAACCCTGCGTTCGCTGATTAATTACATGCTGTACAAGGACAACCGTAAGCGATTCGGTGAAATCACTGTTGTCTACGGCGCAAGGAATCCCGGCCTGCTCCTTTATAAGGACGAACTTTCCGCATGGGAAAAGAGAGATGATATCAAAACAGTCATCACCGTGGATAAGGGCGATGAAACATGGAAGGGCAGGGAAGGTTTTGTTCCCGCCGTATGCAAGGAAACGGCGCCTTCTCCCAAGAATGCAGTAGCCGTCATCTGCGGTCCGCCCATCATGATCAAGTTTACACTGCCGGTCTTTTTTGAGTTGGGTTTTTCCAAAGAAAACATTCTGACCTCACTGGAGATGCGCATGAAATGCGGAATCGGCAAATGCGGTCGCTGCAATGTCGGCAGTCAGTATGTCTGTAAAGACGGCCCCGTGTTTTCGCTGGCCCAACTGGATCAACTGCCCCGCGATTTTTAATAATGATTAAAGATTTGCCGGTTTTGGTAAATCGTAAATTATGTATACTCTTTATCATAGAGGAGAAATGAAAGTTGAACAAGATTCTTGAGAACAAAAATTTATCCGAGAACGTAGTCAAAATGGTATTTGAGGCTCCGCAAAAGAGAAAAGCCGGGCAGTTTATCGTTTTGAAAATTGATGAGAAGGGTGAACGAATTCCCCTGACCATCGTGGACTCCGACGCGCAGAAAGGAACCCTGACCATCATCTATCAAATTGTCGGGAAAACGACGGCGAAATTATCACAGATGAAGGCGGGTGATTCGCTGCAGGATGTTCAGGGACCGCTGGGAAATCCCACGGAGATTGAAAAATTCGGGCGCGTTGTCTGCGTGGGTGGAGGAGTTGGCGTCGGAGTTGTTTATCCGCTGATAGTTGCTTTGAAGAAGGCGGGCAACGAGGTAATTTCGATAATCGGCTCGCGCACCAAAGATTTACTCATTCTGGAAAAAGAAATAGGGGAAAATTCTGATCGTCTGATAGTCACTACTGATGACGGAAGCTACGGAGTTCATGGCTTTGTCAGCGCTGTATTGCAGGACATGATTGATAAGGGTGAAAAGATTGACCATGTCTTTGCCATTGGCCCTGTTCCCATGATGAGAGTCATTTGCGACGTAACAAAACCGCACGGCATCAAAACTACTGTGAGCTTGAATTCAATCATGGTGGATGCGACCGGGATGTGTGGCGCCTGCCGTGTGTCTGTCGGAGGCAAAACAAAGTTTACATGCGTAGATGGTCCTGAATTTGACGGACATGAAGTTGACTTTAAATTACTGTCTGACCGCCTGAAGACTTACTGTGAATCAGAGCGCGAGGCTTATGAAAAACATAGGTGTGGATGTGATGGAAACTAAAGAAACCAAAGAAAAGAAAGAAAAAGTACCGCGTCAGAAAATGCCGGAGCAGGATCCTAAGAAAAGGGTTCATAATTTTGAGGAAGTTCCTTTTGGATATTCCGAAGAAACGGCGATTATCGAAGCAAAGCGTTGCATTCAATGCAAAAAACCTGCCTGTATCGAAGGTTGTCCGGTTGATGTAAAAATCCCGGAATTCATCAAGCAGATTGCCGAAGGTAATTTTATCGAAGCGGCAAAAATCCTGAAAGAAACCAACGGTCTTCCGGCAGTTTGCGGCCGCGTTTGTCCTCAGGAAGATCAATGTGAAAAAACATGCATTTTAGGTAAAAAAGGCGAACCGGTGGCCATTGGCCGTCTGGAGAGGTTTGCTGCCGATTACGAACGCAATAGCGGCAAAGTATCTGTCCCAACAGTAGCCAAATCCAATGGTAAGAAAGTCGCCATTGCCGGCGCGGGACCATCAGGACTCACCATTGCCGGAGACCTGATCAAACTTGGATATGATGTGACTGTTTTTGAGGCGTTGCATAAATCCGGCGGCGTGCTTGTTTACGGTATTCCCGAATTTCGTCTGCCGAAAGCGATCGTGGAAGCGGAAGTTGACGGCCTGAGAAAGTTGGGTGTGAAGATTGAGACAAATTTTGTAATCGGACGGACAAAAACAATTGATGAACTTTTTGAAGAAGGCTTTCAGGCTGTTTTCATCGGTGTGGGCGCCGGAGCTCCTGTATTCATGAATATTCCCGGAGAAAACCTGATCGGTATTTATTCCGCCAACGAATATCTGACGCGCTCCAATTTAATGAAAGCTTATCGCTTCCCCGAATATGATACGCCCATTGTTCGCGGCAAGAGAGTCGCGGTTATCGGCGGCGGTAATGTGGCTATGGATTCTGTCCGTACCGCATTGAGGTTAGGCGCGGAAAGGGCAATGATTATTTATCGCCGTACCGAAGTGGAAATGCCGGCAAGAAAAGAGGAAGTCCATCACGCCCAGGAAGAAGGCGTTGAATTCCTGATGCTGACAGCTCCGGTGGAATATATCGGAAACAAAGACGGCTGGGTAACCGGTATGAAATGCATTAAAATGGAATTGGGCGAACCCGATAAATCGGGAAGAAGAAGCCCTGTCCCCATCAAAGGTTCCGAATATATGATCGATGTTGATACAGTCGTGGTTGCCGTGGGAACCGTAGCCAATCCCATCGTTCCCGCAACGACAAAGGGACTGGAGGTAAATAAGTGGGGTTATATTGTTACGAAAGATGAATCGGGTTTGACAAGCCGTGAAGGTATTTATGCCGGAGGCGATATTGTTACCGGCGCGGCAACGGTTATTCTGGCGATGGGCGCAGGCCGCAAAGCCGCCACCGCGATACACGAATATTTGTCAAATAAATAATTAGTTTTGAGCTTTAAGCAAAAAAAAAAGACAGACCGGTTTCGGTCTGTCTTTTTTTTTGTATATTGCTCATCGGGTAATTTAAAGCCGCTATTTTAAAAGCATCAATTTACGGCGGCCATTTTGGGGCCTGCTTCAAATACGCAGGGGAAATGAGGATGATCATCTTGTTGTAAATAGTGTTTTGCCTGAACAACAGTAGGGTCAGTTTTACGAAGCGGAGAATCCGGAACTATTTGTAATTTGAGGTATTTTTAATACTAAATGTCAGGAGAATAAATCCGGCTAAAATTATTGACCGTCGGTCACAGATATTTAACAATAATATCAATAACTTATAATAACGATGTCGATAATACTTGACCATAAAATATTGTCATAGTAGAATTCATACAATATTATTGTGCAAGAAAATGCATTAAGAAGGAGGTATGTATATGGCTAAGTATCTCTACAATCAAGAGGCGGTCGAAAACCTCAGGTTGAGCGATACGTCCATTTTGGACAGGTTGGTAGATTTTGAATCGGCCCGCGCGGCGCATCTGAAGAAGGAACACGCTAAAAAAGATAAACGGATGACGATTGGCGAGGCTGTTGCGACTTATGTGAAGGACGGTGATATCATCACCGATGGAGGATTTTCTTATGTCAGAACACCGCATCAGGCGTTTTTCGAAGTAATTCGCCAAGGTAAAAAGAATCTCCAGATGATTGGCGCTCCCAATACCAATCAGACCTTTTTTATCTGTTATGGGCTCGTGGAATACTCTCACAATTCTTACACCGGGGCGGAGATGCGCGGAATTGATAAGGTCTATGACCGCGCGATCAAGGCCGGTAAGATCAAGATTCTTTCCGAATGGAGTCATGGCGGCATAGCTCAGGGATTCAAGGCTGCCCAACTGGGTACCCCGGGCGTTTTCAGCAAACAGATGCTCGGCAGTGACCTGGTGCGCTACAATCCCTACCTCAAAGTCATACAGCATCCTTTGAAGAAAAACAGTGATCCTGTTGTGTTCGTTCCGGCTTTGTATCCCGATGTGGCCTTTATTCATTGCCATGCGGCGGATAAATACGGCAACGCCTATATCTATGGTCCTGCCGTCAATGATCTGGCAGTGGCCGCCGCGGCGCGCAAACTCATCATCACGGCCGAAGAGATCGTTCCCGAAAACGAAATCCGCTACAATAAGCAGGGGCAGATCATTCCGTTTTTCTATGCCGATGCCGTTGTTGAGATGCCTTTTGGAGCAGTTCCCGGAAATATGCCCGGATACTACTACTGGTCGCGGCAATGGTGGGAAAAGTGCATGCGTTTTGGCGGTGTATCCGACGAAAACATTATGGCATTTTGTAATGAATGGATTATGGGCACCAATAATCAGTTCGAATTTGTCGACAAACTGGGAGGCGCCAAGTGGATTGCGGAAGCCCGCCGTCAGACCAAGGCCGCCGAAGGCGACAATGAAGACATTGACTTCTCTTATGAAGAATACACCCTGAAACATGATTCAGGGCTCTATTATTAAGCAAGGAGGATATCATGCAAGACTTAAATGCTCCAGCCAATCCATTAGAGACATTGGCTTATATTATCGCTCAACAGATTAACGATCATTCAATCGTGTATATCGGAACAGGAATTCCCATGGTGGCCGGGATTCTGGCCAAGAAAACCCATGCCCCCAATATTACCATTGTTTATGAATCAGGCGGGCAGGATCCGATCGAGGGAGATATGCCCTGGTCGGTGGGCTGTCCCTTTACCTGGCGCAAATCACCAACCATTATGGAAATGTCCTATTCTTTCGCGCAGTGTTATAACGGATATGTGGATATCGGATTTTTAGGCTTTGCCCAGGTGGATATGTACGGCAACGTCAATACGCACATGATCGGCAAAGATTTTCACAAGCCCAAAGTTCGCATGACCGGCAGCGGCGGAAATAACGATCTGTCTTCGCTGACCGAAAAGATGGTGCTGGTCGGACTCCAGACCCCTGATAAGTTTCCTGAAAAGGTTGATTTTGTCACCTCCGTGGGACATCTGACCGGCGGCAATTCACGTCAGGAAGCCGGTCTCATCGGTAATGGTCCGAGCGCGGTAATTAGCCCATGGGGCGTCTATGACTTTGAGCCGGTCAGCAAGCGTATGAGGGTAAAATCCCTGACCCCGGGTGTCACTTTTGAGATCGCTCAATCGCTTACCGGCTTCGAACTTCTCAGACCTGAAGGCGAGATTCCGGATACCAAGCTCATCACACCCGAGTCCCTGAAGATCATACGCACCGATGTTGACCCGCATGGCGTTTTTACGGCCATGCCGACCGGATAAAAATTGATAGTTACAGCTACCGTTAGCGTTGTTGATATGCTAATTTTTGCACTGGCGCTTTTCTTAAAAAAGGCGTAAGTACTTAACGCATATTACAGGATATTGTTTTGAAGACGATATAAATCAAAAAACATAATCGTTTTTACATGAAAGGAGAATCAAATGAATTATCTGATGCAGCCCAAAAAATATCAGAGCCTCATGGCCGACAAAGGTTCAAAGGATATTATGGACAAGACCGTTGCTTTCTTCGAGAAGTTTGGAAAGACAAAACTCACTGAAGATTTCAATAAAAAAGTATGGTATCGCGAGTTTGTTGATTTCATTGCCAAGGAGCAAATATTTGCCAAGCTTCTTACGCCCAACCAATATGGCGGCGGCGATCCGGATTGCCGCTGGGACACGGCCCGCAACAGCGAATACAGTGAGCTTCTGGCTTTTTATGGTTTGGGTTATTGGTATTGCTTTCAGGTCAGTATTCTGGGGCTGGGCCCCATCTGGATGAGCCCCAATGAAAAGGCCAAGAAGAAGGCCGCGGAGTTACTAAAAAAAGGCGCGATATTTGCCTTTGGTCTATCCGAAAAAACGCACGGCGCGGATATCTATTCCACCGAAACGGTGCTTGCGCCGCAAAAAGACGGCACATGGATAGCTAACGGTGAAAAATATTACATAGGCAACGGCAATGAGGCGGAAATGGTCTCAACGTTGGGCAAGGTGAAGGACGGAACCGACGATTATGTTTTCTTTGTCACCAATTATAAAAATAAAGCTTACGAACTCAAAAAGAATGTCATTTCCCATCAGGAATACGTTTCCAACTTCGCGCTTCATGATTATCCCATTACTGCGGATGATATTCTCTCCCGAGGTTCTCATGCCTGGGATTCGGGCCTCAATACCGTGAACATCGGCAAGTTTAACATCGGTCCCGCTTCCATCGGCGTTTCGGAACACTGTTTTTACGAAGCCATAACTCACGCGGCAAACAGGATACTTTATGGCATGCCTGTAACCAATATGCCGCATGTGCGGAAAAATTTCATAGATGCCTGGCTGCGTATAGTGGGTATGAAACTCTACCAGCGCCGTTCCACCGACTATTTCCGTAATGCTAATGATAAAGACAGACGCTATCTTCTTTACAATCCCACCAGCAAGATGAAAGTAACCCTGCAAGCGGAGGAAGTAATCAATCTGCTCTGGGATGTGATCGCAGCCAAAGGTTTTGAAAAGGACACCTATTTCTCTATGGGCGCCTGCGATATTCGGGGGCCATCCAAACTCGAAGGCACCGTTCATGTCAACGTTCAGCTTATTCGCAAGTTCATGAAGAACTACTTTTTCAGTCCGGCTCAGTACGCTCCGGTTGCTCCGGAATTTTCTCTCAAGGACGATCTTTTCCTGTTCAATCAGGGACCGACCAAGGGTCTGGGTTCGGTTCAGTTCCATGATTACAAACCGGTCTTTGAAGCCAATAAACAGCTTCCGAATGTGGCTATCTTTATTCAGCAGATTAACCTTTTCAAGGAATTGCTGGAAAAAGCAGGTCCGGATAAGGCGCAGGATATGGATCCCTCATGGTCGCTGCCCGTGGGCGAGATGTTCTCGATTGTCGTCTATGGTCAGCTTATTCTGGAACAGGCTAAATTTGACAATGTGGACGCTGATGTAGTCAATCAGATTTTTGATTTTATGGTGCGTGATTTTACCCGCTTTGCCCTGCAGATTTACGGCATGCACAATACCAAAGATGAGCAGCGCGCCTATTGCAAGGACATCATGCTTATCAAGGCACAGGGAGATGATGCCCAGTACAACAGGATATGGACAAAATATGTGTATGCCTTAAACGGCGAATACGCGATGAATGAATAGCAAAAAAGAATAAACATTAAGTTTTTTATGGGTGAAGCATATTTTATATGCTTCACCCATTTTTTTCGGCAGGGCAGTTATTTTGTCCCAAACGCAAAGAGGGATCCTGCCGGTAATATTCTTTGAGCACCCTGTAAAGGTCGGGTGCGTGTTTGATCATTAAACGAGGTTGATCGAAAAATTGTTCGGTTGCTACGGCGAAGAATTCAGCTTCGTTAGTAGCGCCGTAGGCATTGAGAAATGATTTCCTGCCGTGTTCGGCATCATGCTTGAGACGAAGATATTCCTGAGAGCATATCTTTACCCAGTCGCGGTATTCCGCCCTGTCACGAAGCGGTGGCGTGCCGTCAGCCGCGCCGTCGAGCATATCCAGCTTGTGAGCGAATTCGTGATAAATAACATTATGCCCTGACTCGGGATGACGGCCGCCTTGCAGCGCGGCATCCCAAATAATGATGACCGGTCCCTGCCGAAAGGCTTGTCCGATAATCGGATGGCTAAGTTCTATTGGCGCCTGCGCATTCTCAAAAAAACCAAGTTTACGCTGGGGAGGAACCACAGTAGAGGGATAGACAATGATGGTTTCCACATTCTGATAATAATTGTGAGGCAGCCCCAGCAAAAGCAGACAGGCCTGGGCGGAGATGGTAACGCGGATTTCATCGGTAAGTATAAGCCCGCCTGCGCCTTCCCAATCTTTTTCGACGATGAAAACCTGGATCAACTCGCGTAGATGTTTACGCTCAGCGTCGCCCAGCATGCAGTAATGAGCAACATTGCGCCGGATAATGTCTTCCCATGCAAAAGGGAATGGAGCTGCAGTGATCTTTTTGCGGCGGCGATTGGCAAACCATTGAAACATGTTGATCCTCTTTAAAAAAATAATTTAATATATAAATTGCTTTGTCCTTATGCTTTTCACACGACGCTTCCGTGAACTTATGTGATGGTCGAAGCAATTTTATATAAATTAATTCATTATCAAAATGATCGTCCGATATAAAAAATAAATCCCAAACACAACCAGAGATGTTCCGGCGATCAAAGAAATAAACCCCACTATTTTCTCATTGATGATTTTTTTGCCCCAATGCAGAGAGGCGGCAAGAAAAAACACCCAGATAAAACAGCCCAGCAAAATGGAAAGACATGATAAAAAAGTGGATAAATTCGTTTGTGCGTTCGTTTGTGACGCCAACAGGGCTCCGAAAACACCTGTCCACCAGATAATTGTCATCGGGCTGCAAATAGCCAGAACGTAACCGGTTATAAAAGAATTTTTACGCATCCGCCGCGATTGATATTTTCCAACGGCTTTATGAAAAAACTCTTTCGCGCTGACTAAACCCAGATAAATCAAAATAAAGCTTCCCGCTATACCAAGAACAATTCTTATAAAGGAGATATTTAAAAAAGAAGTAAGGCCGAAAAAGATGAGAGTCAGATAAGTTGAATCGGCGCTCATCGCGCCCGCGCCGGTAAGAAACGCCTGCCTGAAACCGGAGTTCAATCCGCGTTTGATTATTTCCAGATTGACCGGTCCAATCGGCGCGGCAAGGGAAAGCCCTAAAATTATATTTTGCAGTAAGGAATATTTTCCCAAGTCAAATGCTCACTTTAAAACGGCCGCAATATTTCACGGCGGGTACATGTAGTTGTAAATCGCATAAATTTATAAATTTGTTTTTATTATGCGGAAGAACAGGCTTATTTTTATCGTTTTAAATAACTTGACACGGAGTCGAAATGCGCCGTTTTCAGGTCTTTCAGCTCCGTGTCATTCATTATCACTTTTTTTATGTTTCCCTTAAAGAGTATTATAACACTTTATCAAAACATCCGTTCATTTCAAATGAATTTGTTTTCGCAGCGTGTCAATATCTGCTTTTCTAATGTATTCAATAATGTTCTTGTAGCACATATAGTGAAAACCATATCCCCCGTTGACCATTTCATCAATCGCTTTATCTTTTGTCCACCTTTGATAAATAATCCGGTACATGGCGATCATCAAACCTGTGCGATCCGAGCCATATTGACAATGAATAAGAAACGGCCCGTTTTCTTGGTTCGAGATAATCTTCATAACTTTGATCACGTCTTTGTCGATCACTTTCGAATCCTCCTCGCCCGCGTTCATGGGCACTCGCTCGATACGAAACTTCGACGCGGCGACCGGGATGGTATCTCCATGGAATTCTCTCAGATCAATGATTGTCTTTATCTTAATTCCGGCCTTAGGATCAACAAGTTGCGCGAATCCGTCTTCGGTCGGTTGCGCGCTTCTATATAGATTACTGTTTATCTTGTAAAAATTAGATACATCACAAGTGCTCTTCATTTGAACAGCCCATGCTGAAGGACGCGGACCAATCGCCGAGGTCGATTTACATGTGACGCAACCTGACATAAGAAGTATAACCGCCAAGAAAAGTAATCCAATATAATTTCTTAATATTGATTTTTTCATGCTTCCTCCTTTCTGCATTTGTCTGGTTTCTAAAACTGTTTACACCTTTGGCGCTGTCCAATTTTGCCGGCGTAAGCCGGGTCATAATCACCCCGGCGCAATGTTTTGCGCCGGGAGAGATATATGGGTTTATGAAATTTCTTCTATACCGAGCGGATATTTTGACAGAACCTCGCAGCCGCCTTTTACGATGACAATATCATTCTCATAGCGGAATCCAATATTCTCTTCCGGCGCGGCATACTGCATTGCACAGACAACCATTTCATTTTCCTGATAGACATGATCCTGATCAGTCCAGTAGGGAAGGTCGGGATTAACGATTGCGCCTATACGCCATTCATCGCCGAAAAGACCGATGCCGTGTTCACAGGCGGGCTGAATAAAATCGCCGCAACCGCGCCCCTCCGCGAAGTCCATCATCAAAGCGGCAAGCGTTCCGGGTGTTGTGCCTGCGCGATAATTATCGATTACTTTCTGAACAATCGCGACAAAATTATCCGCGTGCCAGCGCTGACGTTTTGTCGTGGGCCCGATCAGATAATTATGCGAATGGTCGCCCAGCGCCAGTTTAAACATCGCGTGAAAATCCAGCATCAGTGGCTCGCCCGCTTTAATCTCTTTGGTAGTCGGAGGCGTACATGCGCCCAATCCGGTGCGGTATCCGCTGGAAATTTCATTGAGCCCCGCGAAATTCCACTCGGACACACTGCCTGCTTTGCGCATGGCCAGCGCGGCGATGCCGGCAATCACTGTTTCCGTCATTCCTTTGTATCCGCCATGCTCAAGCGCCGCCCGCGCCGCCTTGTGTCCTTCATCGACAATAATCGAAGCGGTACGAAAACGTTCAATAGTGCCTTTGTCTTTGATAAGTGAAAGAGCATCAATAATGTCGTGCGAGTTTACCCATTCAAAACCCGGCAGAGCGTCTTTAAAATGCGTATATTCCCAATGGGAAAGATTTCCTTCTGCTGTATAAGAGGAAATTCCGTCCTCATATCCGAGACGTCCTTTTTTGATACCGAGGTCATCCTTTATGAAATCGGTTATTGCGGAGACCTGATCCATGCCGCCCATCGGCCCGTAGGCGCGAACATGGTCGCTATCCAGCCATGTTTCGTCACCGACACGCATCGCATCAACAACAAAGGTAAAATAGGTTGGCTGGCCTTGGGGCGGGATGATGATATAACTTCTCCAGGGACAGAATGTATCCATAACAAAACTCATGGTGCGTATGCGTGAACCGAGATACACATCGATTCCCCGTTTGTGCATTTCGGTTTGTATTGCCCCAACGCGTCCAGGGTTGTCTATATAATACTTATCTTTCGGATCTAATATTCTGGTCATATTTTATCTCCCTTTAATACTGAGTTGGAATCTTGGCCAGAACTTTATTCATTCTGTCTGACACGGCTGCGAGTTTCAGCGCTTTGGCCAGATTGCCTTTTAGTTTAAGTTTCCCGGTCATCATAGCCTTTTGCGCACCCAGTTCCGCGCGGGAAATTCTGGCAAAAATTTCATAATCGCCAATGATTAAAAATTCAGCCTTGGGAGGCTCGCCGGTTCCGGTTTCAAATCGGGTAACTTTCCCGTCCTTGCATTCAACAAATAAAAACATTTCCACCCCGCCGGGACAGTTTTTGTAAATGTTTGACATTGATGTGGTGACTTTATTCATTTTTTCCGGGGTAAGTTCCGATTGAAGTCTTTTGAGCGCTTCATCGCGCCATGACGGGCCTAAATACGCGTGCAGATCTGACATGTTGATTCCTCCTGCTTTGTCTTGTTTGTCGGGCAACACGGATGTGCTGACCGTATAGATTTTTATTTACAAATGGCACCTTTCCTTAAACGACGGTTTAATAACAAATCTCCTTAATTTTAAAAATTATAAGGGCAAAAAACGGACATGTCAACTTACATTATCCAGCCAAAGCTTTGCAGCTTTTTTATTTAATGACTAAGGCGCAAAGAATCAGATAATTCTGACGTCTTTGCGCCCCGGTATTTTACTTGAAACTTTAAAAAATTCTTTTGCTCTTATTTGCCAAGCATCCCCGCTTTTAAATCTTTATCCGCCGGTTTGACACCGAGCCATATTCCGAAAAGCGCCTTTTTGAAATCCAGTCCTTGTACCGTGCACTTAAGCTCTTTATTTTTGTATACGTTTGTTCCCTCCGCGGGAATATATATAATATCATACACGTCGCCTATTTTGATGTTATCCTTAAAAGTTGAAACAAACGAGTCTATCCTGTCTTTGTAAGGCGTCGTGTTGCCGTTAGTGGAATTATTGAATCCCTCACGGGTGGCTTGTTCCATCTTTTTGCCTGTTATCATTTTGGATATGATGAGGAGCTTGACCGACATGGTCTCATCGGCGTTTATTATCGCGACGGCATCTCCGCTTTTTTGCCTGAGGTAAAGCCCGCCAATGTAAGCTTTAATAAATAATTTTGTTCTGATTCCGGCCCCGTTCAATACCAGAACATCACTACCAGCCAGGATGCTGTCCGGTATGTCTATATCGGCAACTTCTTTCGCGTAGCCGGTAGACGTAATAACAAGAAGGGCGGAAAACAAAAAAAATAATTTTTTAAACATTACGGGCACCTCTCTTTTTTTATTTTAGCCTTTAAAAGACCAACTAAATAATATGATTATGCTACTGTTCCTGTCAAGGATTGATAATGCTCTACTTTTTTTGCGAAGAGAGTATAGGAGGAAAGTCATTTGTATGTCAATTATTTTTATCAGCAAGATGTTTTGCTCCCAATAAAAAAACACCATTTTGCGGGAAGGCTTTTTCTTGACAAACATTCGTAAACACATTTAAATGTGAATGCCTAAGGCAATGGTATGTGCGCAATTTATTATTTTAGGTAATTGTATGTATATAGCAAAATCTCAGAAAGTAATATTTCTGCTGCTGGCAATTTTGGCAGTCTTTACCCTGACTGCCTGTCAGAAGCCTGCCAGACTGCCGGTGCTTGACAAAAGTGATGTTGTTGTCGCGTTTGGCGACAGTATAACTTTCGGTACAGGAGCCGATCCGCGGGAGAGCTATCCTGCAGTTTTGGAACAAATGATCGGAAGAAGGGTAGTTAATGCCGGTGTTCCCGGAGAAGTCACAGCAGAAGGATTGTCCCGCCTGCCGCAGATTTTGGATCAGGAGAAGCCGGCCTTGTTGATTCTTTGTCATGGCGGCAATGATACTCTCCGGCAGTTGAGCCGCGTTCAGACCGCCGATAACATCAGAGAAATGGTCCGCCTGGCCAGGCAAAGGGGCGTGGCGGTTGTTTTAATCGCGGTGCCTTCTTTAGGTCTTTCTGTTTCACCGGCACCGATGTATCGCGACATTGCCAAAGAACTTAAAATTCCTTTGGAAGAAACAACATTATCCGACATATTGGCCGATGGTTCCCTCAAATCGGACTTAATTCATCCCAACGCTGCGGGATATCGCCGTCTGGCCGAGGCTGTTGCAATGCTTCTGAAAAAAAGCGGAGCAATCGATTAGTTTCAATTTTTCATGCTTCCTGTCATTATTGTGCTGACGGGAATCCGCCGGACATCATCTCTTTTGCGGGATGATTTCGAGCCAGTAATCGTCCGGATCATTAATAAAGTAGATTCCCATGGCTTTATTTTCAAAACAGATACAGCCCATTTTTTCATGCAGGGCATGAGCGGCGGTAAAATCATCCACTTTAAAAGCAAGATGAAATTCGTTGTCCCCCAGATTGTAAGGTTCTTTTCTGTCTTTGAGCCAGGTTAACTCCAACTGATGCGGCATTTTACCATCGCCAAGAAAGACGATGATAAAACTTCCGTCCGGCGCGTTTATACGCCGGACTTCCGTCAATTGCAGGGCGTTTTTGTAAAAGGCAATACTCTTTTCCAAATTAATCACGTTGAAATTATTGTGGGCGAAAGTAAATTCCATATATTTGTTCCTTTCATGATATTTGCATTTCAATTAAGCCAAGTATTTCCTCATTTAATTTTATCGAGAAGGTCGCGGAATGTTTCTATCGGCTGCGCCCCGACTATTTGATATTTGTTCTCTATGATGAATAGCGGGATGCCTGTCAAGCCGATCAACCCTCCTTCTTTTCTGGCCTGGTTCAGACGTAATTCATATCGGCCATCGCGAACAGCGCTGAGCATTTCCTTTTCATCAAGACCGCTTTTTTTAGCAACGGCGGCAATAACATCCGGCTTGCCGATATCCAATCCTTCCGTAAAATACGCATGAAACATGTTCTCATGAAAAGAATCGTATCGGCCTTTGTCGCGGGCAAATTCAGAGGCTATCAGCGCTGATCTGGAATTGGAAAGAACGGTGTGACTTCCGAAGACAACGCCCACTTCGGCTCCCCGTTTGCGCAGCTGGTCATAGAATAGAGAGAGATCGTTACCTCTGAATCTCTCGGAAAGCAACATTCCGCCGGGCGGCGTCTCCGGATGAAGCTCGTAACTCACCCATGTATCTTCAATGGCGTATTCTTTTTTTAACCGGTCGACAATGCCCTTGCCGATATAACAAAAGGGACAAATATAGTCGGAAAATATTTTAAAGTTAATCATTATTTTATTCCTCCGAAGAAACTTTCCCGCCCCTTGTGACTGCGTAAAATAACAAAAAATGTTATTGTATATCCTTTGCTGACGGAGGTGTCACTTAAGTGACGGAGGTGAATAGAGGGACTCAAATTTGTAGCTTGGATAAAATTTACTGCTCCATTAATACATACACACCCTCAAATCCCGCGCTAGCTGGGGACGGACATGCAAACGGTTTATAGATGTCCTATGTAGAGAAGAAGCAAAATCGCCAGAATATGTAATATCCACCAGCCAGGTTTGAATAATATAAAATATTTCATGGCTCCATCCTTCTATTTCCAGAAATAAATGCCTATAAGGTAAACGGCGGTTAGCGTGACAACATGCGCATACCAGAATCCCATGTTGGGAAAGCGGAAAAATCTGCCGCCGCGCACCGATTCATCGGGACGTTGAATTGTACTTTCCATATCAAAAAGGGCTTTACCTACGGCAAATTTACCCCAAAGCAAAACAATATCGGCCAGCAGCGTTCCAAACAAAATTGTCTGTAGAGTCCATACCGGCGGAGGATTTTTAATTGAAAAATGAGCCATCGTAATTGTACCGATGATTACCGTTATGCCATTTAGAAGATAAGCAAAAGAGATTGTTGAACGAAACATGAACAGGACAGGAATGATGATCGCGCTGATAAAACCGGCCACGGCAGGTACAATATTTTCCGCGTCTTTGGCAAGCGGATGTATCCTCAGATGCAGCAGCCAGCCGCCCAAAGCTAAAAAGAAGATGGCCAGAAGCAATGTTCGCTGAAGAGAATCTTTTTTCTTCATAGTTCACCTCTTGTTGTTTTAGGTTACTAAGACTCAAAAGAACAATTATCTATTTTTATAAATGCAAAATGGTTTATTAAATATACTCGCATTTTTTTTAATTTCAATTTGTTTTTCGGTAAAAAAACATTCTGGATTGCCGATTTTTCCGGACACCGGCCTTCGCCGGTGCGACGATTTTGACTTGATGATACAAATGAAGGATCGAAATATTTTATGGAAAAACGTAAAAATGTTAAGTAAAATAATAGCGCCCTGCATGCGCCGGGGCTTCTTTTATTTAGAAATGGCGAGGAGGAATTATGGATAGAGCACAGCTTGCGGTTGCCAAATTTGCGTCAGGTTATAATTGCGCGCAGTCGGTTCTTTTCTCTTTTTGTGACGATCTCGGTTTGGATAAGAATAAAGCGCTCAAGATGGCCTGCGGCTTTGGCGCGGGTATGGGAAGGAAAGAGGAAGTTTGCGGAGCTGTGACCGGCGGGATCATGGTAATCGGCGCTAAATACGGCAGGGGAGAAAATGAAGACCGGAGCGCCACGGACACTGCTTATGTAAAGATAAGGGAATTTATGGATCGATTTTCCCAAAGACACGGCACTTATATCTGTCGCGAATTGTTAAATGGTTGCGAGTTAACGACGGAAGAAGGGCAGAAGGCATTTATTGGTAACGATTATCTTAATAAAGTATGCAAAGTGTGCGTTAAGAGCGCGGTGGAAATACTTGAAAACATTATTTAGAACAGCTACAATATCCCTGTGAAATTTGATAATTAAAACCACAAAAAAAAGAGTTCACAAATGGAAAAGAAGCAAAAATTTAAAATCTCAACATCTGTGCACGAAGACATTCCGGAAATTATCATCACAGGGGAAATAACCACTGATTCTATAGAAAAATTACAGAACGAAGTCATTGCGATTGCGAACTCAATAAATCCCCAAAATGTGTTGGTAGATGTCAGTGCGCTCAAAGGGCGTTTCGGATTTACAGAAGCGTATTTTCGCGTCAGGGATTATCCCTCGGATCTGCCAAGAGTTAATATTGCTTGTGTTGATCTTGCTGAAAATGCGGAATACCAGTCGTTTCATGAAAATACGGCTGTTAATGCGGGCCTGTCTTTTAAATGGTTTTCTGATATTGATGCCGCCAGAGCATGGCTTAAAAGTAAGTCTAAAAAATAAAACAGTGTGTCAGCAGATGAATAAAAAGATTATCAAACCTACACCCTACGGATCTGTTTGTATCATATGGTCCATATCAAATAATTCTCCCCTGATTGCCGGTGTTCTGCTTTCCCGGCCTGGGCTGTCGGCTGAAGATCATACATCTGCGCTTTTCCCGGATTCCCGAATATTTTCCTGTGCGAAAATTGACGCGATAGCGCTTTCCATCAAGGCTTATCTTGAAGGAGAGGACATTAAGTTTCCGCTGAATATTGTCGATTTTTCATTGTGCTCGAAATTTCAGCAATCGGTTTTACGCGCCGAGCATGCAATCCCGCGCGGCAGTGTCAGCACTTACGGGCTTATCGCGGCGCATTTGGGGATACCCGGGGGAGCACGGGCGGTGGGAAACGCTCTTGCTGGTAATCCTTTCCCCCTGATCGTTCCATGTCATCGGGCAATCCTCTCCAATCTTCATCTTGGCGGCTTTCAGGGTGGCGCAGAAATGAAGAAGGCTTTGTTGAAAAAAGAAGGTATAATTTTTGATAAGGCGGGAAGGGTGATTAGTACACAATTGCATTATAGCCGAACGTAGAAGTTTGAATCCTTTCTTTAAACAGCAAAAATTGTCACCACGCCGCACACCTTACGGCCAAAACATTCTTGACATACAAGCCCGAAATTCGTATCTTGTCACCCATAAAAAACAAGTCCCTGTCAAACTTGTTAATTATGAAGAATGCCCGTGTAATACGGGTGAAAAACAGAAGAAAATCAAAAGGAACGAGAAAATGCCTATCACAGAAATTCTTGCCCGCAACGCCGCTCTGTACGGCGATGAAATAAGCCTTATCGAAATAAATCCCCAAATCAAAGAAATTAAAGCAGGCTGGAAGGAATACGAACTTGTCGAAACAAATCCTGAAAAAAGATACAGGCGGGAGATGACATGGCGCGAGTTTGACGACAAAGCCAACCGTTTGGCCAACTTTTTACTGGAAAGAGGTTTGGAAAAAGGGCACAAAGTAGGGATTTTGCTTATGAACTGCCTGGAGTGGCTGCCGATCTATTTCGGTATCCTGAAAACCGGTGCCATTGCGGTGCCCCTTAACTACCGTTATACCGAGGATGAAATCAAATACTGTCTCGATCTGGCCGAATGTGATGTTTTAATCTTCGGGCCGGAATTTACCGAGAGAGTCGATGCGATCCGTGAGCAGATTCCGAAAATAAAAATACGGCTGTTTTTGGGAATAGACTGCCCGGCGTTTGCCGAAAGTTATTACGCGCTCACGGCGTGCTGTTCCTCAATAGCTCCGAAAATCAAGCTCTCCGACGATGATGACGCCGCTATATACTTTTCATCCGGCACCACCGGTTTTCCCAAGGCTATTCTCCACGCACACCGCAGCCTGATGCTATCCTGCGAATCGGAAATGAATCACCATAAACAGACGCGCGAGGATAATTTCCTCTGTATTCCGCCGCTCTACCACACCGGCGCGAAAATGCACTGGTTCGGCAGCTTCCTTGCCGGCAGCAAAGCCGTTCTGCTGCGCGGTGTCAAACCGGAATGGATAGTAAGAGCTGTATCCGAGGAGCAGATAACAATTGTCTGGCTGCTGGTTCCCTGGGCGCAGGACATTCTGGATGCTATCGAACGCGGTGATATAAAGCTTGATCAATACAAACTCGATCAGTGGCGACTGATGCACATCGGCGCGCAGCCGGTTCCTCCCAGCCTGATCAAACGATGGAAAAAATATTTCCCCAACCATGATTACGATACGAATTACGGCCTGTCGGAATCTATCGGTCCCGGTTGTGTCCATCTTGGCATGGAAAATATCCATAAAGTTGGCGCCATCGGAGTGGCGGGCTACAAGTGGGAAGTGCAGATCGTGGATGAAAACGGATGCCCCGTAAAACAGGGCGGGGTAGGCGAGCTTTGCGTAAAAGGCCCGGGCGTGATGAAATGTTATTACAACAATCCGGAAGCCACCGCCGAGATTCTCAAAGACGGCTGGCTATACACAGGTGATATGGCGCGAATGGATGAAGACGGTTTTATCTATCTTGTAGATCGCAAAAAAGACGTGATTATCACCGGTGGCGAGAACATTTACCCTGTTCAAATCGAGGATTTTCTGCGTACACATGACGCAATCAAGGATGTCGCTGTGATCGGGCTCCCCGACCACCGTTTGGGCGAAATCGTCGCGGCCGTCATTGAATTAAAGCCGGGTTTCTCCTGTTCCGAAGCCGGGATTACTCAGTTCTGCAACGCGCTGCCGCGTTACAAGCGTCCGCATAGAATCTTTTTTGAAAAGGTGCCGCGCAATCCAACCGGAAAAATTGAAAAGCCGAAACTTCGCGAAAAATATTGCGGCGGCAGCCTTGTCGAGGCGCAGACAGAGAGTCAATAAACAAATATAGGAGAAAAGTATGATTGCTTATCAGCTTTCCATTTTCGCGGAAAATAAATCGGGAAAACTTGCGAAAGTTACCGGCGTTCTGGCAAAGGAAAAAATCAATATACGCGCGACGACGATAGCGACGGCGGATACATTTGGCATTATCAATCTGATTGTGGATGATCCCAAGAGAGCCGAAGCCGTTCTGTCACAGTCGGGTATGACAGTGCATTTGCGGGAAGTTCTGGCGGTTTTGATTCCCGATACACCCGGCGGGCTGGATAAATTGATGCAACTGCTTTATCAGGAGGGCATCAATATCAATAATGCCTATGGCTTTGTTTTGGAGAGTTCGAAAAAAGCGGTGTTCGTGGTTGATGTCGATCAGATGCAGAAAACGGAAAAGATTCTGGAGCAGAAAGGTTTTAAGACGCTTGATACGCAGTCACTTTCTGACATGTGATACTCTTTTGTTTGTAATTACCGTTTTGCAGGCGGTAATTATCGGTACTGTATATATTTTATTTATTATGCGCTTCACTAAGGCAGCTTCCGCCTGCGAAGCTTTGTTTCAATAAGGATTAAGCCGTGTTAATTGGGCGCTTTTTAATCTTTCTAAGAGTAAATTCTCCCGTAGCTTTTAAGCAACTGAGTCATTAAATCGGCGTTTTTATGGGTGCCTTCAAGGATTTCTTCCATACCCAAAGGTTCATCCAGAAGGCCGTTCCCGAAATTATCGATAGAACAGACGCACGCATAAGGTATATCCAGTTCCACGGCAATTACTGCTTCATTTGCCATAGTCATGCCCACAATATCGGCAAAATTGGTCATCATTTTAATTTCAGCTTTTGTCTCCAGCCGGGGTCCCTGCGTTTGCCAGTAGGTTCCTTTTTTAATTACCGGTAAACCGTTTTCTAATGCCGCTTTGATTATTTTCTGCCGTACGTTTTCATTCAATGACGGTGTTATATGCACAGGTCTGTTTTTATGGATGGTGGGGGTGGCTGTAAGTGTAATAAAATCATCGGGGACAACAATCATTCCCGGGCGTAAATCCTTCTTTAGTGAACCGGTGGAATTGATGCTCACTATTTCAGTAACCCCCATATCTTGCAGCGCCTTGAGATTAGCGCGATAGTTGATTAAATGAGGCAAGATATGATTTTTGGGGTCATTGCCGTGCCTTAGAATCAAGACGATTTTATCCATGGCAAATACAGAAGCCTGCCCGAATTCATTTTCTATCAATTTTAGCGAGCTATTTTTAAATAAATCACTTCTTTCCATGACTAATCTTGTGGAAATAACGCCCAAAATACCCATAAGAATCTCCTTTAATGTTAATTTGTATAGCAAATTAATTTAACGCAGTCAAAATAAACAGTTACTGCAATATTGGTTTTTAACAGCCAAAAAGAGCTTATTTTTGTATTATCATATAGCATTTGACTTTCTTTGCTTTGTTATGACATATAGACTTTCTACAAAGTATTAAAGGGGGATTTTATTAATGAGCAGCCAATTCTTGGGTATTGCAACGGATGATAATTTTGAAAATGAAGTTTTAAAAAGCGCAAAACCGGTACTCATTGATTTCTGGGCGCCCTGGTGCGGTCCCTGTAAAGCGATAGGCCCTATAGTTGAAGAACTTGCGGGACAGTTTAAAGATACTGTTAAATTTATGAAATTAAATGTTGATGAAAATCAGAAAACAGCGCTGAATTATGCCGTGCGCAGCATACCGACCCTTATTCTTTTTAAAGACGGCAAAGTTTTAGATACTCTCATTGGCCTTGTTCCTCAGCAAAGGCTTGAAGATTTCGTCAAAAAATCCTTATAAAATTATTTAACATAAAAAGGTTGTGATTTGATGTATTCAAGAATATTCAAAAAGATAATTGGATTGTGCATAGCTTTATCACTGTTGTTGATTATCAGCGGCTTTTCGTTTTCAGATATTTTTGGTAAACAAGAAACGGTTAAATCTTCGCCCGAAGGACTTTATTCCAAGGCATCCGCTGAATATAGGAACGGCCATTATAAAAAAGCACAGGAATATTTCCAGCGCCTCAAGGAAGAATATCCATTGCACGATCTGGCAGTTTTAGCGGAGATAGGGGTGGCAGATTCCTTATATAGTGATAAAGAATACGCGAAAGCGGAAAACGCTTACACGGACTTTATTTCTCTTCATCCCGTCAACGAAAATGTTCCTTATGCCATCTATCAATTGGGACTGTGCCATTATAATCAAATAGAAGATGTTGATCGCGATCAGACGGAAACGATGTCCGCTAAAAAGGAATGGGAAAAGCTGATAGCGCGATATCCTGAAAGTAAATTCTCCACCATGGCTGAAAAAATGGTACGTGAGTGCAAACAAAAACTTGCGGAACGGGAATTTTATGTGGGGAAATTTTATCTAAGACAAGACAAGTATCAGGCAGCCCTTGCGCGTTTTGAGAAGGTGGCGCGTGATTATGCCAACATTGGCCTTGATTACAAGATAGAATATTACATTAAAGAAACCAAAGCAAAAATGGCTGAGGAAGAAAAACTGAAATTAAAAAAAGAAGCGGAAAGGAAAAAGAAGGAAGAAGAAAAGAAACAAAAAGCTGCAACAAAATAATATATATTCCAGCCTGATTAATTCCCGATTTATTCTTCCAGTCTGATTTTCCTGATAATTTCCTGCCGCGTACTTTCCGGATTAACGGAAGTATCAATTTTAAGGTGACAATCCGCCGGCACTTCGTCAATCGCATCGAAGTCGTCTTTTTGCTTATGAAACAATTCCCATCGTCCGTCGGAGGGATTGTCGTTATTCCTGATTCTTCTTTCCAGACGTTTCTTTGTGATTTTGTCGGGGCAGACGCATTCCAGGATATAAAAATGTACGCCGAGATTTCGCGCCAAATCAAGCGCCTTTTGGCGCTCGGTCCGTCTCTTGAAAGAGGCGTCAATAATTACCGCTTTTCGCTGTTTAATTTTCTGCGCGGCCAGATCATAAGCCTTGTCATACGTAAGACGGGAAATATCGTCGGAATAAATACCCCGGCCGAAATCTTCATAATTCCTGCTTGTCGGTTTAATATGGAATAACTCTTTACGCAATATATCGGTGCGAATAATTTCCGCGCCAAAACGTGCCGCGAGTGCGCGTGCCTGATAACTTTTTCCTGAACCCATCAGCCCCGCGGTTAAAATCAATACCGGTTTATCCAGACGGGTGGCGTAGGTATAGGCAAGATCAAAGTATCGCGCCGCGGTTTTTGTAATTTCCATGCGTTCGCGTTGAGTAATTTCCTTTTGATCACGACGAAAACTGGTTACTTTCCCGCGCACGTAAGCATAATAGCACCGGTAAAAATTCAGCAAGGTGAGCATATCTGTATCGCCGGAATGTTTAATGTAGGATTGAATAAAAGCATCGGCGTGACGCGAGTAACCGTTGAAATCAATATCCATCGTTAAAAAAGCCACGTCTTGCGCAACATCGCCATAACGGAAACGCTCGTTAAATTCGATGCAGTCGAAAATGATTATGTCATCCGTTACGCAAATATGTTCCAGATGCAAATCGCCATGACAATCTCTGATCTTATGATCAGAAACTCTTTTCCCGAAAAGAGTTTTATTTTCAACCAGAAATTTCCCCACGTAGTGTTTTATGAAATTATATTGATATTCGGGGATAGTAATATTTATACAGCTCAGTGTTTCAGCGAAATTTTCCTCATTATTGTGACGGATGTTTTCAATATCTCCCATTGCGTCAATTTTGCCGCCGGTTTGAGCCTGTTGATGAAAAGCGGCTATTTTCCCGGCCAGGTTATCCATCATCCTGTCATCGGTTAATCCTTGCAAAAGAAGTGTTTTGAGCATTCTGTCGGCAGGGAGCTTTTTCATCCGCACGGCATAATCAATGATCTCTACGCCCCTGCCCAGAGTAATGTTTCCCTGAGAGTCTCGCGATATGGCCGTAACATCAAGATAGGTGTCAGCGGCAAGGCGTTTATTTAATCTCAGTTCTTCTTCACAATAAAACTTTCGTTTTTCCAGGCTGGTAAAATCCAGAAAATCAAACTTGAGAGGTTTTTTGACTTTGTAGACAATATCTCCGGCAATGAAAACATAAGAAATATGTGTCTGGATGAATTCGACAGTTGCCGGATTGTGAGGATAGAAGTCAACCTTTTTCATTGTTTCAATTAATTGATGATGAATCATAAGAGATTCCTCACAAACATCTACCCGGCAAAATTATTCGGCCTCAAGTTATTTTAACAATCATACGCCGATAATCAAGTCAAAATAAAATTCGCGCTTGCACTCACGGATTATTCATGATTATTTTACATCTACGTACAACATGGGGAAGCATAGATGTTTAAAAAACTGCGTAAAATAGCTAAAACCAAGCCCGCCGGAGCTGTCATTTACTGGATTGCATGTCTTTATTGTGCGACGTTGCGACTGAAAATAGAAAATGAAAATGAATGGTTCGATTATCTGGAGCAAGGCGGAAGGGTCCTTATATGCGGTTGGCATCAACAGTTTTTTATCGGGATTCGCGTTTTTAATAAATACAGGAAATATCAGCCCGCCTTGATGTCTTCCAAAAGTCTGGACGGGCAGATTGCCGGTGGTATTGCCGGTCGGGCAGGGTTCCATACGGTATGGGGTTCTTCTTCCAACAGCGCAAGCGCCGCCCTTAAAGAAATGATTCACAGGTTAAGAGATCATCGTATGGCGGCGCATGTACTTGATGGGCCGCGTGGTCCCGCGGGATTGGTTAAACTTGGCGCGATTGCTATTGCCCGCGGCGCCGGAGCCGTGATTGTTCCCTCAGTTGCAATTGCTGATAATGCCTGGTATTTGCACAGTTGGGATAGATTTATGATTCCTAAACCTTTCTCCCGCGTTACTATAAAATTTTGTCCTAAAATTGAGTTGCCATCGGCAATGGATAAAGCCGAATTTGAAAATCAAAGAAAAAAGCTGGAAGATATTATACGGCCGTATCTGAAACTTTAGATGTAATTTATGTATTCCAGGTTTCCCGAAGCAACAAAAAATAGTGCGTGTAGAGTCTATATTATTGGTATTGGTCGAGGAATTTGTGCAAAGCGGTCTTTAACCAGGCAAAAGATTCCTGTTTGGTTACAACAAATAGATATCCGCCGATGTTTTTTTCATTAAACTCGAACACTGTCCTTAAAACAATGGCTACGTTGCCAGGAGCAGTCAGGCTGGCGGATACTATATCGCGACTACTTTTTTCAACGACAACGCGTGGTGGTGAATAAGTAGAAAAATCACCTAAAAGTTCAGAAATTTTTCCAATACATGCTCCGATCAGGATGTTGCCAATTTCCAGAAATGTTTCTTTCTCCATCTCATTAGCAGGATCTGAGAGAAACAATTCATCTCCACTGCCCAGTATGGAAGATATTCTTTTTCCTGATCCGGACGGGAAAAACAAATAAGCGTTACCCTTAAATTTACCCCAGAAACTTTGTTCCACAACGGATACTTTATCGCAGTCTTTTAGTTCACTGTTAATATATACTGGAAGCTCAGAGGCTTGAAGCAGTATGACATCGGGAGGACTCAGGAGAACAAAAATATCTATGAATTCTGCGAGATCCGCAGCGGCACGGCCAAAAGCGATATTCATGATTTCCTGCATGAGATCAGTTTCTTCGCTAGTAATCATCGCATTGGTGCTATCATTTATCGGCATAATTTATCCACGCTCCGCCAGGGCATTGTCTGCTTCTTTGATGGCCGCTGTTATTGATTCTTTTGCCGGTGGCTTTTTTAATACCGAAAATGCGCCTAAATCATGTGCTTTTGCAATTGCTTTGATTTGAACATCCGCAGTACAAATTATAACAATTGCTTTTGGATCGACTTTTAAAATTTCTTCCAGGGCCTGAAAACCATCCATGACAGGCATCGTTAAATCCATGAAAGTCAGATCCGGTTTAATTTCCTTGAATTTTTCCACACCGCTTTTACCATCGGGAGCATCAAACATTTCGTAATCATTATCTTTAGGTATACAGCTCTTCATTATTTTTACAGATATGACAGAATCGTCAACAATTAATATTTTTTTAATCATAAAAACCTCTCCCCATAGCGGTATGTTTTCCGGACAATTTCTTTCAGAACCGTTCCGCACACAGTGTGCTCTTTGTATAGGAGTTTCTGTTAATAAGCAACAGAAATTTTATCTTCCGTAACGCGTTAAAAAGTTTTGTTTGCGGTGATTTTTTCAATGTCTCGGCAATTTGTTATAAAATAAAATCGTCACATTGATGGCCATGAGTATCATTTACTTTTTTGAAATAATCAATGTCGAACATGATCATGCCAAGCGGCTATTGGTAATGTTTGTTTCTTTCAATTTCTTCTTTTTGGGCGAATATACAGATTGCAACCTTTACGTGCTTCGGTGAGAGCATCTTTCCTGTTCATCTTAATAAGATTTGCCGGAAGTTAACTGCTCCTGTAGCTTCATAAATGGCGATAAGAATGTATTCAATGAAGCCATTTTCACTTAACACTAAAGCGTGTCGTAAAAATCATCTAATTTCTATTATTTGCCTTGTAATTTAAATAACTTTTATAAATATTTTAATATAGAAATATTTTGCAGTCAATATTTTAAAAAATGATTGGTCGTATTTATTGAATGCGCAACTTATTTTTTATCAATATTAATAAGTTGGCAGCGTATAGTCAATATATTATATCCTGATTCGTATGTATATTATCCCTTGACTTTGGCGATATATTTTGGTGATATATTAATGTGTATGAAAAGTTTCAAATTGATCAAGGCAAACCGCCTGAAAAGACGGGACGCAAAGTCACTGACCTAAGTCTTCGTGTTGGGGGATATGGTGGCAGGACTGCCGTGTAAACTCACAGTAGTCAATGACCCTGCCATGATATCAAGTATAACAATTTAAAAAAATTGATTGACTATATATCGAATAATTTCTTAACTTGCGGCGTTCGATAGAATAATATTTGAGTGGAAAAAGATAAAAAATGGACCTAAATCATCTGGCTATATCGTTGATCGAGCTCGATCCGGAAAACATTTCAGATTTGGACGTATTTAAAAAAAGCCTGGTTCTTGCCCAAAAAAAGGCCAGGGGAAAAGTTAAAGATATTTTGGGACAGGCTTGTGCCGAGATAGAGTCATGGTCGGGCTATGACCTGGAATCGCGCCGGGCGGGGATAGTTCGTTTGGGAGAATTATTGGAGCAGGCAATGGAATTTGGCGTGGAAAATTCCTCTGGCGCAAAACCAAAAAACCCCAAGGCCGTTTTGCCGGAAAAAATGAAATCGCTTAAATTTACTCTATCTGACGAGTTTGATGCGGATCTGTTAAATGAGTTTATTGTTGAAAGCATGGAATGCTCTAACATGGCCGAGTCGGCCATTTTGGACTGGGAAAAGGATCCGAACAACCAGGAATTACTGAATACTATATTTAGGGGTTTCCATACCATCAAAGGAACCTCTTCCTTCATTAATCTGGACTGCGTTAAGGACGTGGCTCACAAAGCGGAATCTATGCTGGTTCGAGTCAGGGATGGTCAGGAGAGTTTTACAAGAGGCCATGCCGATTTGTCTCTTAAATCGTTAGACATGACCAAGAGCATTTTGGAACGGATGAAAACATCAGGTCCTGGTCAGCAAATAGAACTGCCTTTGGGCTATGAAGAACTGCTGGATGCCTTAAAGAATTTTATCTCCGGCACCCGGGATTCACACGTCAATGATCCGTCATCTGAGCCTGCTGTCAAGCCCGAACCCAGGGAAAAGCTTGCCCGGAAAGATGAAGAAGCTTCTGCAGATCAGTTCCCGGCTGCAAGCTCAGCTCCGGACCAGATAGTTGAGTCCACCGTCAGGGTCAAGATTGACCGGCTGGATAAGCTGTTGGATACGGTGGGCGAACTGGTGATCGCCCAGACCATGGTGGGACAGGATGAACTAATCGTAAGCGGAAAACATCGCGAACTTAGTAAAAAAATATCCCATGCCGGAAAGATAGTGCGCGAACTTCAGGATCTGAGCATGATCCTTCGTATGGTTCCCCTGAAGGGCACCTTCCAGAAAATGGCCCGGCTGGCCCGCGATCTTTCCCAGAAAAATGGTAAAAGGGTAAATTTCACTGCTGAAGGTGAGGATATTGAGATCGACCGTAACATGGTTGACATGGTTGCCGATCCGCTGATCCATCTTATTCGGAATGCTGTTGACCACGGTATTGAAACGCCGGAGGAACGCCGCCGACTCGGGAAATCCGAGGATGCCTTGATTTGTTTGACAGCCGGTCATGTTGAAGGCAGCATTATGCTGACAGTCTGGGATGATGGCAGAGGACTGAGCCGCCAGAAGATAGTGGACAAGGCCATATCTCGGGGCCTGATAGATTCGGCTGAACGGATGACTGACCAGGAGGTTTGGCAAATGATATTCCAGCCGGGCTTTTCCACCGCGGAACAAGTGACAGAGGTCTCTGGCCGGGGAGTGGGGTTGGATGTGGTATGCCAGGCAGTAGATGCCCTGCGGGGCCGGATAGAGGTTCAAAGTTCGGAAGGTCAGGGCTGCGCCTTTATTATGAGAATGCCCCTGACCATGGCTATTACAGACGGAATGGTGGTTAGAGTGGGATCTCAAAGATACATCCTGCCTATCGCCAACATCCAAAAAGCGGTAAGGCCGGTTGAGACAGATATCCACACGGTGAACCAAAGAGCCGAAATGCTTGACTTCAGGGGGGAGCTGTTGCCGGTTTTCAGGTTACACCGGCTTTTTGATATAACGGACGCTCAAACCGAACTTACTTTGGGGCTGTTGGTGGTGATAGGTGAGGGACAGCAGCGTTGTGCTCTTTTTGTAGACGATCTTTTATCCCAGACCCAGGTGGTAACCAAATTACTGGGCAAGGGGATCGACAAAGTACAGGGAGTGGCCGGAGGAGCCATTATGAGTGATGGTACGGTAGGTCTAATTCTGGACACTGCCGGAATAGTTAATATTGCCCGCAGCGATTAATGATACAGCGTAATAAACAGGCCATACAGGAGGAAAAAGCATGAAAAACGCAAGCGCGGTTAATAAAAATCAGTCCGAGAGGGTTGATTCCCGCGCCGGTAAGTACCTGACCTTTTTTCTTTCCAGTGAGGAATACGGGGTGGAGATATTAAAGGTTCAGGAGATTATCGGCCGGATGCCGATCACACCTGTTCCGCTGACATCCAAGTATATCCGGGGGGTCATCAATCTGCGGGGCAAGATTCATCCCATCATGGATCTTAAGGTCAAATTCGGTATGGAACAGACCATCATCACCGAAGAGACTTGTATCATAGTTATAAATACATCCAGCTTAATGATGGGCATTTTGGTGGATAAGGTTTCCGAGGTAGTCAATGTGATGTCCGGGGATATAGAAGATACTCCATCTTTCGGGGCTGACGTGGAAACTGAATATCTTTTGGGAGTGGGCAAGACCGGAGGACGAATTCGCCTGTTATTGGACATTGAAAAAGTGATCACAGCCTCGGACGTCATAAATCTAAAAAAAGCAACCTGCGGAGAAAACGAAGCAGAGATCTAATCCAAGAAAACAATTATAAGAACACAATATAATATAAATATGCTTATTAACTGGAAACATGTAACTAGTCCAACGAATGTAAAGTGAAAGGGAAAGAGAAACATGCTTAACAATATCAAAGTTGGCGTCAAGCTCGCGGGGGGCATTGTGATTGTCTGTATAATTGCGACGATATTGCTTTCGTATGGTGTCAAAGTAAGAAATGACGATTTGCACAAGTTGGCTTCGGTATACAATCAGTATGTAGGAGCAATCCGGGAAGCTGGATATCTGAAGACCAGCCTCGAAAAAATGGAGAAATTTCTTTATCGTTATATTGCAGTGCCTTCAGAACGTAATAATATTCTTACAAGCATTAAGAAGGAAACAAATTCTATAGATCAAATGATTTATATCTATAGAAGTAGAGAGCTGACTTCCGAAGAAAAGAAGATGCTCTCCGATTTCGACGCCGCCTGGCCGGAAATGCAGCGCAGTTATAAGGAAATAATGAAAATGGCGGATAACGGCAAAAATGATGAAGTTGCCCGCCTGCTGGCCGATGGAAGCTATATGATTGAAAGCCAGAAAAAAACTCTGGCTGCCATCAATGACCTTAATGATTACGGTATGAGAAAGAACGAGTCGGGTGTAAATACAACTATAAAAAACACAAGGGGTTTTTCGTATATAATGCTAACGTTATCAGCTATAGGAATAGCCCTGTCGATAATCGTGGTAATGATGTTGACAGTATCTATCACCAAACCCCTGAGAAAGGGAGTGCTGATGATGCAGGAACTGGGCAGGGGTCATCTTTCCAAACGCCTGAACATGGAGCGTAAAGATGAGATCGGCTCTTTGGCCAAAGCAATGGATCAGTTTGCCGACTACCTTCAGAAAAATGTAATATTTAATATGCAGCAGATATCCGAAGGCAATATCGATATTGCGCCGGCCATAACAGATGACCGCGATGAGATCGGGCCGGCCCTGAAAAAGATAGTGGAAACAATAAGTAATCTGGTCAAGGAAATGGAGATGTTGACCAGGAGCGCTACGGAAGGCAAACTTGATATCAGGGGTAATGCCGAGACATTTAATGGAGCCTATCAGGAAATCGTGGCCGGTGTCAATAAAACGCTGGATGCAATTATGGGTCCGATCAATGAAGCGTCGGCCATTTTGGAGAAAGTGGCCAATAAGGACCTGTCCGATCGGATAAAGGGTGATTATAAAGGTTTTTACACAGATATTAAGGAAACTATTAATATGGCAGTGGAGAACCTGGATAAGGCTCTGCAGCAGGTGGCCATCGGGGCCGAGCAGGTGGCCTCGGCCAGTGTTCAGGTGAGCACCGGCGGGCAGGCGCTGTCGCAGGGCGCAAGCGAGCAGGCAAGTTCTTTGGAGGAAGTCTCCAGCAG
>JBEKMY010000023.1:0-42712 GCA_049523355.1 Smithella sp.
ATGGAAAAACAGGGCGATGGATTTACGATCACCGCTGTTCATCTGGACGTCAAGGCAAAAGTACCCGGGGCATCCGTTGAGGCTTTCAATATGGCAGCCCAAAAAGCAAAAGAGGGATGTCCTGTGTCCAAAGTGCTTAATGCCAGTATCACGATGGATGCAAAACTGGAGTCCTGATTTTTCGGACAGACTGCAGGATCAACTTCCCCATTTAAAAGGAGAAAAAACATGGAAGGGAAAAGAATACACGAGAGCGCTGTTATCATAGCCCAGCTTATGAATCCTGAAGATGCAAACCCTGCCGGGAACGTCCATGGCGGTGTTATCATGAAGTTAATTGACAACGCCGCTGGTTGTGCGGCTGTTCGTCACTCAAGATCCAATGTCGTTACGGCCTCCATCGATCGTTTGGATTTCTACAATCCCGTTTTTGTGGGAGACCTTGTGACCCTCAAGGCCAGCTTAAACTTTGTCGGAAAAACGTCAATGGAACTTGGTGTCCGGGTGGAGGCAGAAACTCTCATCACGGGTTATAGACGTCATACGGCATCTGCCTATTTGACTTTCGTAGCCCTTGACAGTAATGGCCGTCCCTTTCCTATATCTCCCCTGGTTCTAGAAACAGACGAAGAGAAGAGGCGAAACAAGGAAGCTGAAGACAGGCGAATTATAAGACTGGCAGAAAAAACAAAAGAAAAACAATGTCAGGTTGATATGAATTGCTGAGTATAATTAGTAGTTTTATCCTACTGTTAACCTACAGAACAACCATTATTGCAAGTCCAACTTTATTATGTAAATTGGCAATAAACAATGTTTTTCAAAGGAATGCTTTTTGTAAATATTTCAGTATAGAGGAGGAAACAGATATGGCCGGTAACTGGAAGGAGAATCTTTTTTGTTCCACGGAATGCCCCAGATGCCACAAAGGATTAACTGCTAAAGACATGAGGATACTGTCTTGTTATGACCACAATGCCATCTGCATAAAGTGTAAGAAAAAGGAGGAGAGACGGCCGGACTATGAGGAGACTTCAAAGGAAATGATCGGGCAGTGCATGGTGGATACGGAACTGAGTCAGAGCGATCCGCAGGGCTACTGCTATAGCCATTTTTACCCGTACAAATGTTGATTCGGAGGGATTTCCTGATCAATGCTATCTATGGGACTAATAAAATTTACTAAAAAAAAGAAGAAAATACTAAGGATGTAATTATGAAAATTTATATTTGTCAGGTTTGCGGACATATTGCATTCAATAATCTGCCGGACGCATGTCCGGTTTGCGGAGCTAAGAAAGACGAATTTTTACAAAAAGATGCAATTTTTAAAGAATCCATCCAAAAGAGTCCTGAAGCTGAGGTCAAACACGTTCCTGCTATAACTGTCAATAAGAGTTGCAGTCTTATCCCGGAATCCAGTTGCAGGGAAGTCATTGTAAGAATTGGCAAAGTAATGCACCCTATGGAAGAAAAGCACTACATTCGTTTCATAGACGCTTATCAGAATGATAAATTTATTGCCCGAATGGAGTTTGCGCCATTGGGTGTTTATCCGGCGGCGTACTTCCATTTAAAAGATGCAGGCGGCAAAATTACTATAGTCGAGAATTGCAGTATCCACGGCTATTGGAAGTCCGAGATATAGGCCAAAAGAGAATATAGTCCCGGAAAAAATATCAAATCAAAAGACGTTATCAAAGGAGGTCTTTATGGAATATGAGGATATCGACATAGTAAAACCACTGGACAGGCTTTTTGAAGACCAGATTAGGGAATTTGAAAGTGGAAGTTATAGAATTTCTGACAGAGAGTTAAATAAAATGATGCGGGAACTCGGCGATTTTGAGATTGGGTGCCGAACTGGAAGACGAAGAAATCGGGAATGAAAGCCGGAGGATGAAACACAGGTCTTTATAAACATATATTTTTTACTCAGGGGTGGGTTGGTTTTGGACGCCGATGCCGGGTCATTTTTCAATGCCTATTGACATTCAAATAGTATTTCTTATTCATCGTCCATCTCTGTCTGGTCTTATCTGTGGCAAAAATATTTATTGAATATCTCATAGCCAAGGCAATTTTTTATTTGCAGCTTGCCATTTTCCCCTCTGTCCTGATAGAATAATAGTAACTCATAGGGAACGAAATCTCACAGGATGGTGCAGAATATGGACAGCAACGATGATATAAAACTGCTTCTCATGGAGGAACAAACCCTCCTTTCACGCGAAAGGACTATGCATTCATATATGCAGACAGGATTAGCCTTTACATCCGTTGGTCTTGTTATCATGAAGTTTTAGAGTGGTCTGCTCTATTTTTGCACAGGTATATTCTTTATTATCCTGGGCTTCCGGGCTTCCTTCTCATCGTCGAAGCAGCGAGGCGGTATAAGCGCTACAGGAAGGCAATCCGGATAATCCGGGAGAAGGAAACAGAGCTGGGGTCTGAGATTGGGGATGTAGAGACGCGCTGTAAATAATACTTCCTCAATTTCCAAAATATTATTTTTTTATGCTATGTTACAATCATTAATCATTAAATAATTCTTGGTAGAGTACTGTAAAAATTTCTAAGGAAAATCTCTGCGGCGAAAGGAAAAATGACAATGTTGTATCGAACAATGAAGAAAAACGGTGACTCTCTTTCGATTCTGGGATTCGGAGCCATGCGTCTTGCCCAGAAAGATCAAAAGATCGATGAGGCGAGGGCAACCAGGCAGATAAGAGATGCGGTTGACCAGGGCGTGAATTATGTGGATACCGCCTGGCCTTATCATGCGGGAGAAAGCGAATTGTTTCTGGGACGGGCACTGTCCGGAGGATATAGAGATAAAGTACGTTTGGCCACTAAACTACCTTCATGGCTGATCAAAGCACAGGGAGATATGGACCGGTATCTGGATGCCCAATTAAAGAAACTAAATACCAGCCGCATTGACTATTATCTTCTTCATGGTTTGAACACGCCGCTCTGGGATTCGTTGAAATCCTTTAAAGCATTGGAGTTTCTGGATAAAGCGAAAAAGGATGGACGGATTGTCAATGCCGGATTTTCATTTCACGGTGTTTCGGATCTTTTCCCGAACATTGTAGATGCCTATGACTGGGAATTCTGCCAGATTCAATACAACTACCTCGATACCGAGAATCAGGCGGGAAAGAAGGGACTTGAGTACGCAGCATCCAGGGGCTTGGGCGTTATCGTTATGGAACCGTTGCGGGGCGGAACTCTTGGACGGCCTTCTCCTCCTTCGGCTGTCCAGGAGGTATGGGATACGGCTCAGCCAAAAAGGTCTCCTGTGGAATGGGCGCTGCGCTGGGTTTGGAATCATCCTGAAGTAACTTCGGTACTCTCCGGAATGAATGAGGAATCCCATATCGCTGAAAACATCGCCATCGCGCAGAATGCTTACCCTGATTCTCTTACGGAGAGCGAGTTGCAGCTTATTGAAAAAGCGGCACAGACATACCGTAAGATTATGAAAGTCGGTTGTACCGGTTGCGGTTATTGCCTGCCCTGTCCGGCTGATGTTTTAATTCCTACCTGCTTTGATACTTACAACAGTATGCATATGTTCAACACAACCGCCGAAGCTCCTTTCATGTATGTAATGAGAATGGGCGGTTCTTTGACTGGAAAGCCCGGTTACGCATCCCAATGCGTTGAGTGCGGGGAATGCCTGGAGCGATGTCCGCAGCAAATCGATATCCCCGCTCAACTGGAAAAAGTGGCCTCGGAGCTTGAAGGGCCTAATCTGACGCAGTTGGAACAGATGGTCAGGCAGATATTATATAAACCTGTCGATTCCTGATAAAATCATCTTTGCCACTCATTTGTGTTGTGACAGACGCCATATGAAGAAAATCCTCATTAAATCGTTGCTAATTTTTATGAGCACTGCTATTTATTATACAAAATTCCTGACAATTAGAGTCATCTTTATAATGTCCAACAATCATTAAGGAGGATCATTTGAAGATTAACGAATATGTTCAGTTGCTGATCCAAGTGGGGCGATTTTTTCTATTTCCAGGCAAGAAAAATTTCAATCTTCCTCCCCCGGATAATCTAAAAAATCCAAAATTCATGACAGGTCGGCAAGCCGTGGATATGATTCCTGACGGGGCATGCATTCTGTCCAATGGAATTGCCGCAAACGCTCGATGCAGTGTTCTGTATTACGCGATACGCGACCGGTTTTTTAAATCCGGTCATCCCAGAGACCTCACATGGATAGCTGTGGCAGGCCAGGGAGCCAGAGGCAGGATGTTCGGTTCGCTGGAAGAGGTGGGCATCGAAGGTCTGATCAAGGTTTGGATCGGCGGACATCATGAAACCATGAAAAGCTTCCTTAAACTGGCTCAGAAAGGAAAACTGGAAGTTCACAGGATATCGCAGGGAGTTCTGGATTTTTTGATCGAAGCGCAAACAACAGGCGAGGACAACATCGTGTCAAAAACCGGTGTGGGTACAATGATTGACCCAAGAGTAGGGACTGGTACTCCTCTTATCAAAGGTACAGGCGAAAGCCTCTCGAGTGTTGATGGGGATTACCTGCGATACCGCTTGCCCAAAATTACTATTGCTCTGATGAACGCTCCATATGCCGACTCCGAGGGGAATATTTATTTTAAACACGCTTCCGTGATTACCGAAAATATCGAATCAGCGTTGGCTGCCAAACACAATGGCGGAAAGGTGCTTGTAACGGTTGCAGACATAATTCCCAGGAATGAAAGAGAGATTTCTTTAACGGCGGATAAAGTTGATGCGATAGTAGTTAATCCGCGTAATGAACAGTGCGGCATGGCGCCTCAAAGAAAATATTGGGAAATGTTTACCGAGGGAGCAAAGGTTGATATGGAGGATGCTCTTGCCAGACTGGAATTTGTTAATAACCTGATTCGGATCACGCCTCACCGGGGACCGGCAGAAGAAGCACTCGCCCGTCTTGCGGCCGACTTTTTTATGCGTGTTGCTGAAAAGGACCAGTATGTAAATGTGGGTGTGGGATTGCCGGAAGAAGTATGCAGGCTGATCTATGAGGGCGGTATTCATGAGGATGTAACTTATCTGATTGAGTCCGGGCCGTTGGGAGGAATGCCCGCAATGGGAATCTTCTTTGGCGCATCCATTAATCCGGAAAAAATTCTCGGTTCTGCCAGCATGTTCCATTTAATCTATGAAAAACTTGATATTACTTTGTTAGGGTTGTTGCAAGTTGATTCGAAGGGCAATGTTAATGTGTCCAAACGAGGCGAGGGACCGATTAATTATGTCGGGCCAGGTGGCTTTACGGATATGACAGTAGCCGCGAAGACAATTATTTTTATCGGTTCATGGATGGTCGGGGCTCATATGGAAATCCACGACGGCAAAATCCTGATTGTCAAACCCGGTAAACCAAAATTTATTGATCAAGTTGATGAAATAACATTCAGCGGTCCGGAAGCGCTCAAGCACGGGAAAAAAGTATACTACTGCACCAGTGTCGGAGTTTTTCAGCTAACCGACCGCGGCATGGAACTGATTGAGGTCATGCCGGGAATCGATATCCAAAAGGACATCATCAGTTGCTGTAGTATGAAAATAGTACCTCCTGAACCCGGCCGTGTTTCTGTCGTGTCTGAAAGTATCGTAACCGGAAAGGGATTCAAGCTACAGTGGCGATAGATGGTAAACCATTACTAAAAAAAGACCATTGCCAGTGCCTGCGCAAAACAGGCAGGCTTTTTTTGTCCCTCGATTTCAATAGTGTGTGTTAGAGTCATAAGGATTCTGTTATCAGATCTTTCTTCCAGCGCTGTTAAAACGATGTGATCACGGATTTTTGCTCCGGAAAAAACAGGATTGATAAACCGCACTTTATCCAGGCCATAGTTAATCGACATTTTGGCTCCTTCCATTTGAATCGGCGATTGATAACTGAAAAAAGACAATAGTGAGAGCGTAAGAAATCCTTGAGCAATAGTCTTACCGAACGGACCCTTGGCTGCTTTTTCTTCATCTACATGGATCCATTGATGGTCGTGAGTGCTATCGGCGAATTTGTTAATCTGGTCTTGTGTGATCTGTGTCCAGTCAGAAAGATAAATTTCCTTGCCAATAAACTCCTGCTTATCTTTTATTACCGATGCTACCGACATGTTTAAGTTCCTCCCTGTTTCTAAATTGACAGGAAATACAATGATATACGGGGGCCGATGCCCCCGTATAGATACGAGACTTTTTATAGTCTAATTAACTTTTTGTCATTCTACCTTCTTTCCTGTTTCTCTTCCTGCCCTCTTTCAGGTTTTCCCTGCTGAGGCCTTGATTGTTGTGGTTTGGCTGCTCCTCGAACTGGTTGTTTAACCTGTTGAGATTGCGGCCTGGATTGCTGTTGCCGTATATCCCGTGATTGCGGTCGCGATTGCTGCGGCTTTGCTGCTTCTCGATATTGTGGCCGGGATTGTTGAGGATTGGCTGTCCCTCGAACTTGTGATTTAACCGGTTGAGATTTTTGTTGGATCGCATGAGACGGCTGTTGTACCCGCGTTTGGGGTTTCAAACCCTGGACACCCAAAGTATTTTGCTTCTCCCAATGCTTGCTACTTTCCCATCCCTTCCAGTTCCGCTGAACCTGTTGCTGAGGTACTCGCTGGTAATTCCATTGATGTCCTTTCCAACGATGTTCCCTGTAGTCATTCCTCCAGCCCGACGGTATCCCGGAATAAAAAGATGGAACGCTTTGATAATAGCCCCAACCTGAGTTGTAGTAATGTGAACGATACCATCGTCCTTCCCACGGACGCCACCACCAGCCACCCCAGAAGAAGATATCCACGTCCGAGTCAGGGACGACGTAGACATTCGTCTCCGGCAGTACTACCATCTCCGGCGGTCCTGCAAATACGATGGGCGGCGGTAGAGAAATATTAACGTTAACATCTACCCCGGCCATGGCTGGAATAGGTAATACAATTAACAATGCCAAAAGCAATGTTCCAAAAAATAACCTTTTCATTTTATTATCTCCTGTAAATATTTATATTGATGTTTTGCCTATCTTCAGCTTTTCCTGCCTCCCGCAACCACCAGCACGATGCCGCCCAGAAGCGCAATTCCTCCCACAATCGGCGGCAGCGGAATCGTTTTCGTCTTATCGGCAGTCATCTGGATGGGACCGATATCTACGACCTTCTCCCTTGTCGTGTAAGTGATGCCCTGATACGCTAACGCGATGACTCCGATCACGATAAGGATGATGCCTATAATTGTGTATGTTTTCATTTTGCGCCCCCCTTTCTACTGTCACTTAGTATGGGTTGATAATCTTCTACAGGCAAAGCTATGAGCTTATTAATAACGTTGACCGACAAAATGATCAGCAATCACCAGTCAGTTTGATTCCGGTCTACTGCCGGCTTGTTCATCTCACATCAGCCGGCAGTGATCATACAGTCTGAGCCGAATTTGCGAAAAATTCTACCGGAACCTGTTTAGAGCCGTTTCCAATGAATCAAGCCGACGGGAAATGTCTGTTCTCTCGTCGCTCGAGGCGTATCTGCCTCCTTCCGTCATCCGCAAATAATCACCACGAATAGCGTCCAGTCTGGATTGAAATTCCCGTGCCTCTGTCAGAGGAAGGCGCCCATTGATTCTTCCATCATCAATTCTTCCTTGTAGGGTGACAATCCTATCCCCATTCCTTGGTGATTCAGTTCTTGCGTACCGGCCAAGCGCCCTGTTTATTTCATCTCCAAGCACATCAAGTCTTCCATTAAGGTTGTCCCATTCGTCCCGGGAAACCACTTTATCTCTCAGAGCCTCATAATCTGTTCGAATACCCTTCAGTGTCGTCAGAAACATCTGTGATTGATCGGGGCTAAGCACGCTGGTTTTCAACCCATCTCCAATTTTCTCCTGGATTACAACCATTTTGTTCTCCGCACTTCTTTGATTATCCGGCCATGTTTGAGGCATAGTGGCGCAGCCCGAAAACAAGGCTAATACAAAAGCCATCAGCACTGTCAATGAAATAGCGTTTTTCATTTTTCTTCTCCTTTTTGTAAAATGCAACGTTAATAGAACTAACCACCCATGTAAGTTCAAATCACAAAATCATTTATACAGGATTCCGCCCCTGAATGACTCTGACCAGTATAACGACAATGGCAATGACCAGCAGGATATGAATAAAATAACCCATCGTATAGCCGGTCACCAAACCGAGCGCCCACAGAATTATCAGTATCAAAGCAATCGTCCACATCATATGATTCTCCTTTCTATTTGCTCATTCCTCCCGCCGGCCTGCGACCCTCGCATCAGCCGACAGGGAGGGGAATAGAGTATCTTTGTTTTGAACTTATGCTATTCGATGTTCATCCGGTTATTTACACTCTTCACACCGTTTACGTCTTTGGCGTATTTGGCGGCCAGATCCTTTTCAGCTCCGCTGCCGGCCTGACCACTCAGAGTGACCACGCCGCGCTTCGTCTTGACCTCTGTATTAAGAGCACTGGTCGAGTGGTGATAGAGCAACGTCATTTTGACCTGGGCAGTGATGGAAGCGTCATCAATCTTTTCACCTACCGTTCGCTTCTTTTTCGCAATCTTTCCCACAGTCATTTCATTATTCACTCCTTTAACTCCTTCGACATCCTTGGCGTATTCAGTCGTCAATTCCTTTTGAGCTTCATTGGCGGCCCTGCCTTGAAGAGTGACGATTCCGTCTTTAGTGCTAACCTCTGTCATGGCGCTCACGTTCCGATGAAACAGTAACATGGTTTTCACTTTAGAAGTAATCCACGCATCCGACAATTCAGCGGGAGGTGTACCCTTGACTTCCAAATTATTATCCACACTCTTGACACCGGGCAGGTCTGCCACGGTCTCCTCGGCCAACGATTTGTGGTATTCTTCGGACACAGTTCCCGTTAAGGTAACAATGCCTTCCTCTGACTTGACTTCAATATCATCAGCCTGCAGGTAGGTCTTAAATACATACGAATTTTTAGCGGACGATTCGATGCGGTTATCCATTTTGGAAGCCTGCACAGGCATACTTAGCATCAGCAGAGCAATAGCCGCAGCCATCATTACTCCAAGTCTATAAATTATTTTCATCGGTACTTTCTCCTTTTATTGTTGTTACGGTTATTTTTGAACTCTTTTACTCCGATAATATAATGCGCTTCGGAGTCCTGTTTGTGAGATATCATGCAAATACAGCCGCAGCGCAAAAACTCGCCGCTACACGATACGCCGCTGAAACTATTTTCCAAATACTTCCTTGACCTGACCGATCTTTTCCTGAACCTTACCGGACATCCTTTCGATGGCGCCTTGGGCTTCCAGCTTCGGATTATCGGTTATTTTCCCGGCAACCAGCTTGACTTTACCTTTCATCTGGTGAAACTTGCCTTCCGTCTTGTCTCTCTTGCTTGATTTCATGGTATTCCTCTCTTTCAGGTTTTCGATTTCACTTCCGGGCTATCTTGTTTCCAATAATAATTTTCCGGCATAGAATGATTTTCAAGCCAATCAACGGATAAGCTGCAGAATGCCAATTATAATGAGATAAATGGCAACAAAACAATTCAATACGGGAATATTATCCTTACTATCCTTGTTATCCTTATTGCTGGATTTCATATTATTTCTCCTACACCTGTTTCACGATCAGATGATTCTTTGTGTCTGTGACTCCTTTTAAACAAGCTTTATTGCGAAATCTTTTCACTGAAGACATCAAAGCTTCGGCAAAATCTTTCTAAATATGTTTGTCAGACTCCTTTCCAAATTTTTCTCGTTCTGCGACAACGTATTAAATCGCTGTAATATTTTTTTTCCTGAACAATGCGCGCCACCAGCATGATGATTGCAATGAACATCAGAACATGAATGCCTCCACTGAACGTGTAGTTCGTGAATAATCCCAGAAACCAAAGAATCAAAAGAATCACCAATACATGCCAAAGCATATTTGACTCATTATCTCCAAAGTTCCTTTCTTGATGATCTATAACAGCCATGCCGTTAACTACCGCTTTTCCCTTCGGACGTTTGTCTCATGACCCGCTATTATCGATTGCCGATTATTCAGAATTATAGGGTCGACAATTTCTCCGCAAATCAAACATTTCCACCCCCAAAATTCTCCTTGGGACCCTTGCAGCAAAGACATTTTGTAGAAAATCCATCCATTAAATCTACTCGATGCCCGCCGTGTGGAAAACGCTGTAAAACGTCCTCTCATAAGGTGCTTGAAGAAAGTTCATCGCCCCCCGGAGCACCCTGAAATGTTCTGACTTCAGGTGGGCCATAAGGTTTTCCTGGGTATCCCATTCTTCAAGAATAAAGAGTTTATTTTGATCCTCGATACTATGACAGAAGTCGTAACGCTTACACCCCTTCTCCTGTCTTATGGAACCCGATAATGAAGCAATTGTCTGCGACAATTCCATGCGCTTATCGGGAAGGACATCCATTCGTATGATTGCTACGATCATAAAAAAGCACCTCCATTTTTATGATTAAAAAGATCATATCGATATTGTAGCAAGTAGCCTGCCAACAGCTTAAGAAGAATCAGAAGTTTTTATTCAGCCTTCAATAACAAGTGGTTAGACTACCTGGAGAACACCGTGGAAAAGTATACTTTGATTCGTTTGGCCTCAATATTTGGCGGAGCCTCAGCATATTGAGGGATGCTGTAAGGCTGTATAATCGCGAGATTATACAGCCTTACTCTTATCTTTTCTAATGTCCACCTCCGGAACCTCCGCTCCCAGGACCTCCAGGCCCCTCCTGATCTCCGGAATCTCCATGCCCTTGCCTTCCATCCTGGTCATGTCTTCTATCGCTGCCACCTTCATCCCATCCGACCCGACATCCTCCAATAAATGTCAGCAGCATTACGAAACCATTGCCGACATAATTATTCTTTTCATAGTTTTTTCCTTTGATAAATATTTGCTGTTTATAAGTTATAGTTGCTTTAGTGTGTTTATGTATTCGCTCCTGCGGTATTCTTTAAGCCATTTCTTCGTAATTGCTCCTGCGTAAGTCTTAATAAACAGATTTCTCCACCTTCGTTTTATGTCTTGCCAGGCGTTAACCAGTGGAACGGTAAAAAAGGTATGCATCGGGAGCTCACGACGCCGCGCATTTCTCGTTTTCTGTTTTTGCAGTAAATTACAGGTGAACCGACGGAAATAAAATACGACAAACTGGATGGGAAAGCCAATGGTGGCAATATAAACCCAATTCAGCCAGTTGCCGTAATTTAATTTCCGGCTGATGAATCCCCCGAGGTATTTTTTTTTCATCAGCATTTTGGGCATGTTTTGCAAATCAAACGCATCCAGTCCGTCCGGCCTCGGATCGTAACAAAGGAAAAGGCCGTCATATTTATCCCAGCCCACCATTGAAAGAGGCAGGAGACGTCCTTCACTCTCCAACCTCGCTCTGAGCTCGGAACCGGGCAACGGAACAGCATTGAGCAGTTGGATCGTGTCTATCCCCGATTTTTTAAAAAACTTTTTAAAACATTGGGCCCGCTGTTTGATCGTAAAGAAAGCGCTCTCCCGGACATTTTTGTTGGCGGGATATCCGAAAATAAACATGCCGTGCAAATAAAAATAATTGGCAAGTTTTTTAGAACGGGCAATCAGCTTTTCCACGGTCACACCTTTGCGCATCGCCCTCAATTCTTCGTTGATCGGACTTTCGTAACCAATGGCCAGGGTGGTCACGCCGGCCCAACGCATGGCCTCAATCAATTCGTCATTTTCCGCCGCTTCCGTGCGCACCTGGACAATCAAATCTATCTTTTTCCGGAATTTTCTTTTGTAATCGCCAATCGTCCTGCACAACGCAATGGCTTCGTCCGGATTCTGGGCAAAATTATCATCGGTGAAGAAGAAATTCTTGTATCCCAAATCAGAATATTTAATTACCTGCCGCAAGGCTTTCTCAACCGACGCTGATTTATAACGTCCATATTGCCTGTTCACTACACAAAATTCGCAATTCCAGTTACAGCCCCGGCCCCTGTTGATAGGAATGGCGCTCCATCTCTTTTTTAAAAATTTAACCAGGGTCAGATCCGTATCGGCCAATTCATTTAGATTTTCTATCGGCTGACGCCTGCAGGTATTGACATAGGCTCCGTTTTCATCAAGAAAGCTAATCCCCGAAACGGCGCCCAAACCGGACCGGTTCAGGTCAGAATATTCATTGCCCGTCAATACAGTCAGCAATTCCTTGATGGTCTCTTCTCCTTCACCATGAACGACAATATCTATGCCGGAAGAAAGCGCTTCCTGCGGCAGGGCATCCACGTGGCTGCCGCCGGCAATGGTGATGGCGCCAAAACTCTTGTATTGCCGGGCTACCGAAAACATGCGGGGAATCGAGTTGCTCATGCCGCCATAGAAGAGCGCCAATTGTGCAGGTTGTCTGGCCTGTAAAAAGGCATGATCCGGCTGACCCAGATCATCCTGCGGCCCGCTGTAATTGTTTTCATCAATCGCGTAAACTTCTTTGCAGCAGGAATGATGATGAATCTGGCTCATGACGGATAAAATACCCACCGGAGGCATTTTTATCTTCGCGTATATATTATTCTGTGAATGCTTCGGATATCGGGGAATAATTCCGATAATCGTCAATTCTTTTTTCATGTTTCGATTTCCTTATGCGCCGACTCACCAAAACGGCTGTAAATCAGACGCAATGTCTTGGGTCGTTAATGCTAAGATCCTCTATTCAGGCCGTATCGGCATTTGTTTTGCTAACCCGAAGGGCTTCAACTTTAATCACTCTCAACAACAAAACCGGTTGAACTCAATCGTAAATAATATGCGCATTTATCGGCTTAAATGTATTGATGCGACTTTGCTTTCAGTTCAGACAGATCATCAAAAGACTGTTGATTGTCGTTATCATATTTCTTCTTGATAGCGAGTATCTCGTCC
The DNA here is from genome assembly GCA_049523355.1 of Smithella sp. Lineage (GTDB taxonomy): Bacteria > Desulfobacterota > Syntrophia > Syntrophales > Smithellaceae > Smithella. The sequence goes on from JBEKMY010000023.1 coordinate 12,972, forward strand.
TGTATGGCAAAGAAGGCATCCACGACATCCGGATCAAAGTGATTTCCTCTCCCTGCTTTGATAATGACCAGTGAATCCTCCACAGAGAATGGGTCCTTATAGGGTCTTTTAGAGGTAAGGGCATCGAATACATCCGCGATTGCCGTAATGCGGCCGGAAATTGGTATCTTTTTACCATTTAGACCATCAGGGTAGCCGGAGCCATCCCACTTCTCGTGATGACTCCGGGCGATAATCTCTCCGAGCTTGATGAATTCGGCGTCTGAGCCCTCGAGGATTTTGGCACCGATGACCGTATGCGTTTTCATAATTTCCCACTCTGCCGAGTCAAGCATGGCTGGTTTCAGCAGAATCTTGTCGGGTATGCCTACCTTACCTAAATCGTGCATGGGCGCTGCACAAAGAATCGTTGCAACAGTCTCTTCGGTAAGTCCCATACGGCGGGCAACGACAGCGGAATAACGGCTCATGCGCTTGATATGCGCGCCGGTGTCCGTGTCTTTGTACTCAGAGGCCATTGACAGCCGGTAAATCGTCTCCACTGAAGCCGCTTTTATCTTCTCCATGGCATGCTTCAATTCCTCTGTCCTTTTTGTTACTTCGGATTCCAGTTCTTCCCGGTAATTATTCAGCAAGTCGTTATAGGCCTTCACCTTCAGCAATGACCGGACCCGGGCTAAAAGTTCCATCTTGTCAACAGGCTTGGAAATAAAATCATCGCAACCGGCTTCAATTCCCTTTATCCGATCTTCCGTTTCCCGCAAGGCAGTAACCAGAATTATTGGAAGCAGTCGATGCGTAGCATTCTGTCTGACCTTACGGGTAACTTCAAAACCATCCATGCCGGGCATCATTACGTCCAGCAGAATCAGATCGATTTGATTACCGGAAAGTTTCCCCAGCGCTTCCTCACCGTTTGCCGCCTTGACAATTTCATAACCCTGCGGGGCAAGATATGCTTCAAGAAGTTCAATATTTTGGGGTTGGTCATCAACAATTAATATTACAGGCTTGTCTTTCATCCTCTACCTCTCTTTTGAATATGACTTTGAAAATATTCACTTAATATATTTGCTGATGTCTTTCACAAAGCTACGCGTATTTATCGGCTTGCCTATAAATCCGCTGTTAGGTATGTCCTTTATCTCTTCTCTGCCTTCTGCCATTACCGAAGCAGTCACAAAAACTATGGGAATAGCGCGTGTCTCTTTGTCTTTTCGTAATATCCTGGCGGCCTCGGTACCGCGCATATCGGGAAGCCGCACATCCATAAGGATTATATCGGGTATTTCTTTTCTGGCTATGGCAATCGCATCGGCGGCATTTTCAGCCTCGAATACATCGAAACCTGCGACATCCAGAAGGTCTTTTTCCAGCATTAGATTATTTGCATTATCATCGACAACCAATACTTTTTTCTTCATCTCACGCCTCTCCTCCGGATATAATAGGCAAAGTAAACTTAACCGAGGTGCCTTTATTTAGTCCCTCTGATTCTACAAAAAGCTTCCCGCCGTGCAGCTCAACCATTTTTTTGGAGAGCGGCAAACCGAGCCCTGTCCCCTCAGTTACCCGCGAATAGGGAGTATCGACACGGAAAAAACCTTCAAATATTTTCTCCATGTTTTCAGCCGCGATACCTTCCCCCGTATCCCAGACCACTACTTCTATCTTGGAATCAGTTTTCCTCGCCCGCATGCCTATTCTACCGCCCTCGGGTGTAAACTTAACCGCGTTGGAAAGCAGGTTGTAAATGATCTCTTTTACCTTGAGTTCATCCGCCTCGATATCCGGCAGATCGGCAGCTATCTCCAACAACATTTCAATCTTCTTTTTGCTGACCATATCCGCTACCAGCAGTGAAATCTCATTTAACAGACTTTTCATCGGCAAAACGGATAATGTCAGTTTCATCTTTCCGGATTCAACTTTTGCCATGTCCAGTATCTGATTTATCAGTAAGAGGAGGTGTTTCCCGCTGGTTAAAACATTATTAACGTATTTCTTCTGCTTCTCGTTAAGCACGCCGAAAGTCTCATCATACAATACCTCGGAGAAACCGTTAATGGAGTTAAGCGGGGTCCTGAGCTCATGCGACATGTTGGCCAGGAATTCAGATTTTACCCGAGAGGTGCGTTTTAACTCGGTAGCCAACTCATTTAACTCCTCATGGGCTTTTTCCAGACCGTTTTCTATTTTCTTACGCTCGGTGATATCCTCGATGGCCAGAAGAATGGTCCGCTCTTTTCCCGATGCTCTTTGAATTTGCCGGGCATTGAGAAGCATGATGCGTCTGCCAATGTCGGCAAAATCGTGTTCCACCTCATAGTTATCAAAAGTTGCTTTTTTGGGCAGGATGTCTTCCAGCAGTTCCCGCAGTTTGGGGATATCCCATTGACGATTTCCCAGATCATAAATAAGCTGTCCCACGGTTTCTTCGGGTTTTACCTTAAAAAATTCATAGAAGGAACGGCTGACCGTGACCACCCTTAAATCCTGGTTCAAAGAAATTAAGGGTTCTCGCACGGTGTTGATGACGCTCTCAGCGAATTCACTGGCTTCATCTGCGGATTGTTTAATTACTTCCAGTTCTTTTCGGGTCTTTTCCAGTCCGGCTTCTATCTCCTTACGCTCGGTGATGTCCTCAATGGCCAGAAGGATGATCCGCTCCTTTCCCGACGCTCTTTGAATTTGCCGGGCATTGAGAAGCATGATGCGTCTGCCAATATCGGCAAAATTGTGTTCCACTTCATAGTTATCAAAAGTTGCTTTTTTGGGCAGGATGTCTTCCAGCAGTTCCCGCAGTTTGGGGATATCCCACTGTTTGTTCCCCAGATCATAAATAAGCTGTCCCACGGTTTCTTCGGGTTTTACCTTAAAGAAGTCATAGAAAGAACGGCTGACCGTGACCACCCTTAAATCCTGGTCCAGAACGATTAAAGGTTCACGCACGGTGTTGATGATGCTCTCGGAGTATTCACTGACAGTCAACAACTGCTCTGCTTTTTTTTGTTCGGTTATGTCGTGCATAATAGCCGACACGCCGTAAATATGTCCTGACGTGTCCTTGATTGCCGAAAGCGTCAAAGAGATGTCAATGACGACCCCGTCTTTTCGGACACGTTTTGTCTCATAATTTTTAATCAATTCTCCGGCTTGCAGCTTTTTAAGCTGGCTGAGTATTTCTTCTTGGTAATCAGGAGGAGCTAACAAAGAAATATTTTTGCCCTGCATCTCTTTTTCGGTATAACCGTATATTTTTTCCGCCCCTTTATTCCAACTGACAATATCTCCCTGCAAAGTTTTTCCAATAATGCCATCCAGGGATGTATTAACAATTGCCGCTAAACCAAGATTAGATTCTTCCCTCTTCTTGCGCACGGTGATATCTTCAATAGCCAGAAGAATAACCTTTAGCCTCTGAGGTGGATTGGGGATCCTTCGCGCATTTAAAAGCATGGTGCGTCTGCCAATGGTGACAAAATCGTGTTCCACCTCATAATCATCAAATGTTGCCTTTTGGGGCAGGATATCTTCCAGCAGCTCCCGCAGCCTGGGAATGTCCCATTGTTTATTACCCAGATCATAAATACGCTGCCCCACAGTCTCTTCAGGTTTTACCTTAAAGACTTCATAGAAGGAGCGGCTGACCGTGATAACTCTTAGATCCTGATCCAGAACGATTAAAGGCTCACGTACAGTATTGACAATGCTCTCGGAGTATTCCTGTAATTTTGTCACTGTTTTTTTCAAAACCACTTTCTGTCTCCTTGCTTTTGGTGATGTCTTGAGCTACCACGCTGTCTACTCGTTCATAACGTGTGCACTATCATCATCTACTATCCTGTTTTATTTTCTTAGTGATGAATTTCTGATGATCTTGATACTTTCATCTGTTTGTTTCCGGTTGATCCCTCTGATAACATTCGGACGGCATTTCCAGCAGGGCTAAAAATAGCGGTTTGTATTCTATTCTCTGTACATCGTTTGCGATAGTCTGACTAAAAAAGTTTTCCATGTGATACCGAAGTTGCTGCCATATCTGATCTGATTCATTTTGATTCATGATTATTCCCTCCGTTTCTCTTTTTCAGTTGTCTTGTTTCATGCATGATTTCAATTTGCCATCGCTGTAGAAAGAAATCAGACCGTCTGCCTTGCAATTATTCTTGGCTATGGTAACTTCCTCAAAGAGCACGCAAGATTCTAACTTGCCGTTTTGGTAAAAGCTAACCAAACCGCCATTTTTACAGCGGATGTTATTCGCGTCGTAATCATTTTTGAGTTGGCAGGATTTTAGAGATCCGTTGTCATAAAGAATAACATTGGCGCCAGGATTACAAATTGATTGGTCGGCGGCATAGATATTAAGACCCACTAATATTGATGCTAATACCGATGCTAATATTAAACTCTGAACAAACAAAGTCTTGATAATTTTCATAAATTTTCCTCCTTTAGCTGCTGACTTTCACTCATTCGGGCTCAGTTGTTACATTTTGAGCCGATTGATAATAACCTCTCCGATAATAATTGCAATTGGCCTGCCAACTAATGAAAGAGAATCAGATATTTTGATTCATCCATTAATAACAAGTTGTTAGATCAACAGGAACGAATAGTTCCAAAAACACGAATTGATTCATTTGACCTCAATATTTGGTGGAGCCTCAGTATATTGAGGGACACTTTGAAGAGAAGTGACTGCCATATTTTACCGGGCGTATACCACCTCCTTTAAAAAACCTATGCCAGAATCATGTCCCCTGTCGGTTTCAGATGCACCCGGTCTAAAGCCAGAGCAGTCGGCACGTTAAACGTGAATTTCACGTTTTATCCATTGGTTTTTGATATTCCACTTTCCGGTAACAACACACTCTCGACCGGTTCGCCCTTCAGATAATTATTAATATTCTGCTCTATCTGATCCGGGAATTCCGGTACGGGACCCAATATCTTTTCGCGATATGCCCTCAGCATGATTTCTCTGAACACCGGAAGTGCGACCCTGCCTCCGGTTTCTTTTCGTCCGAGAGAACGGTTGTCGTCAAAACCGATTCGGACGGCAACAGTGATTCCTTCGGGCCCGTAAGTCGAACCTATAAACAGTGCATCTCTAAACTCATTGGTCGTTCCTGTCTTTCCCATCACGGCAATCGGGAAAAAGTTTGCGTCAAGTGAATGAGCCGTGCCGGAGGGCATGCGTACGATACCGCGCAGGCCTTCCTGAATAAGCGACATCGCGTCGAGGTCAACTGCGGCTTGAGGATCGCTGTGTTCGCTATTGATCGCTATCTCTTCTGAATCGCGGATAATCTTTCTGATCACATACGGTTTCGCGAAGATGCCCGATGCCATCGTGCGGTACGCATTGGCCAGTTCCAGCAAATTCATTTCCGACGCACCCAACGCGGTCGTGGCATAGGGATGCAAAGGTGTCCGGACTCCCAGAATCCTTGCCGTCGACAGGACGCTTTGGATCCCAATCTTCTGGGTAATCCAAATCGCCGTGGTATTTCTTGATTCGGCCAGCGCCTTCCGAAGGGGAATCATACCCTTAAATCGGCCATCGTAGTTGGATATCCATTTTATATTCTGATTCCCTCCGTCGGGAACACTGATCGGTTTGTCGGGAACCAGAGTATCAAGATTGAATTGTCCCTCACGAAAAGCAGCGAGGTAGACAATGGGTTTCATTGCGGATCCGGGTTGCCGCAGAGAATTCTTGACGCGGTTAAAGTCGCGATATGAACTGGAACGGTCTTGATAGAACTGACGGCCGCCCGCCTCGGCGAGAATACCCGCATCCCGATTCATCAGCACAACAACAGAGCCCTGGATCAGTCCTTTGGCGCCGGGATGTCGCTTTTCGTAAAGATCAAGGCCATGTTCCAGCGCCTCGTTTACAATCTGCTGCACCCGGACGTCCACTGTCGAATAAATCTGTAAACGTCCCTGCATGAGGTCTTCAATGCCGAGGTCGGCACGAAGCCCTTTGATATCCTCAAGAACGTTTCCCACAACCGCAGGCCCCAGGGATGTCTTGCTCCTGGGTCGCACGGCCACCTGAATCGGCAGCTTTTCGGCGATCTTCAATCGATCCTGCGAAATGAAACCATTGGCCGCCATAAGGGCCAGGCTTTGATTTCTCCGCCGCAAGACTTTCTCTGTATTTTTTGCACTGGGCGCGTAGACGTAAGGCGACTTTGCAATACCTGCCAGCAGGGCTGCCTTGTCAGCGTCATCCACAGTGAATGTGGAAAGCGGACGGCCAAAATAATATTCAGCCGCCGCCGCAAATCCGTACTGACCGTTTCCCATGTAGATCAAACTGGCGTAGCGGGCCAAAATTTCTTCCTTGGCTCGGCGCTTCGAACCGAAACTCTTCTGCATCTTTTTTTCGACCCACAACGACAGTCGAATCTCTTCCATCTTCCGAATCAGCCTGTTGACGCTTCGCGAGCCGATCATGTAAGACAGCGCTCTGCGCAAGTGGACACCCTGCCGGAGCAGGTTGCTGTTTTCTTTCTCCGTCATAGTTTCGAAAACCGTCAGGTTTTTGAGAAAATAACACCGCACGAGCTGTTGGGTGATCGTCGATCCACCATGCGGGAAGATAGCCGGATGATTTACCTCATCCTCCCGGCTTGGCGTTGTAAGTCTTGCCGCCAGATTTCCGATCCTGATTTTGCTCAGCACGCGAGGCATTACGGAATAGTCAACTCCGCTATGGGTGAAGAAGTTCTTGTCCTCGATGGCAATGATTGCATCACGAACAATGGGCGGGATGTCCTCATACTTGACGTTTTGCCGGTACTCTCGTGCCATCTCCACAAACGGTTGGCCATTGGTATCGTAGATGTGGCCGATCGTAGGGAACTCAAAACGGGTTAATGGTTCTATATCCGGCAGATTGGTTCGGTCAAAATAGATGTGAAATAATCCCATGGCAATGATAGCGCTTCCAATAACCATTGCGAAAATTAGAAGGCGAACAACGCCACTGTGCCAAAGCAGCCGTCCGGAGCGAAGACAACGCATTTTCCATGCTATCCATTGAGAATTTGTCTGCATACGCCTGAACCGATTTTTTTAGTAAATTAATAAAAAATTAGTAATCTAATCATCGGATTAATCCTGGAATGCCAATGATAATGAGTTAGATGGCAACTATATAATTTAACAGTTTCGAAAAATGAAAATCGATATTCCGGCAATCGGAGAAATTATTGGACGCGGCGATATAATAAATTGCATGGCACCGGTTTCCTTTATCAGCTTTTACCGAGCCGGTATTTTTCTACAATCATAATTTTATGAGTCCCGTAGAATACTCTTTTTTAGCTAATTGGGTTACAGCATCGGAGTCCGGCGTAACTTTCCGGCTACCAGGCTTCAAATCTCGCGAAGCGCTCACTTCCGGCCGATTTCAATATTTTCTTTGCTACCGCTACTGGCGACTGAGAGCATGATGCCAATGCCGATTGCAATCGCAACGCCGATTAAGGTCCATGCTGTACCGATACTGGCCAGAATACCCATTTTCCAGAGCGCGGCGAGAAGGCCACCCATCAAGATAACATAACCGATAAGATAAACACCTGTCCATTTCATGACAACTCTCCTTCTGAACATCTATGACAACTCCATACACTGCCCGGAAAGGCCAATCATTCGCGTGATAAATAAAATCGTACAAATTATTTAACAGCAAAAAGTCTGCCAACAGGCGGAGGAAAATCAGAAGTTTTAATTCGTCCTTTAATAACCGGTGATTAGATTAACATTAGAGACTTGCAGCCAGGCATGAAATGATTCATGAAACCTCAGTATTTGGCGGAGCCTCAACATATTGAGGGATACTTCAAAAGAAAGTCTCAGGATTGATTCCGTATAGACTAAATTGCTTATTTGTCACGCGAAGACTTGTTTTTTTATTTATAACAATTAAATTATTACATATCGGATATGGAATTAATCTTCATCGCAAACAGGTGATATGAGATATGATGACTACCAATAAAATGAAAGGGCTCAAATTCGCAAAAAAATCAATCGCTCAAATTCGTCGGCCGGCCGTTTGGCTGTGGGGTTTCAACCCTCTGCGGAGAATTTCAAAACCCGGAATTGCTTCTTTTTCTAATCTGATGCCAAGCACCGGATTGAACCTGAATGTCATGAGTTTTAATATCCGGCGCGGGACGGCAAAAGATGGCAAAAATCACTGGAAGTTTCGGCGTAACCGGATATGCGAACTTTTGAATCATTATCACCCGGATGTTTTGGGCCTGCAGGAAGCGTTGAACTTTCAAATATCGGAGATCCGCACCATGCTTCCCGGATATGAGAATGCCTGCGCTGAAAATGTGAGCGGCATCAAAGTGCTGCACAATTCCATTTTTTTTAATGCGTCACGCTTTTGCCTCTCGGAGCAAGGAACCTTCTGGTTCTCAGATACACCGGATATCCCGGGATCAAAAGGATGGGGAAACATCATGCCGCGAACATGTACATGGGCGCGCCTGATTGAAAAAAACTCCCGGCAGGCTTTTTATTTTTATAATGTTCATCTGGATCACCTTTCCCGGCGTTCGCGAAAAAACAGCGTCGTTTTTTTGACACAGTTTATTCATAAGCGGTCTTCTCCGGATCCTTTTGTGCTGACAGGTGATTTTAATGCCGGAGAAAAGAGTGCGCCCATAAAATATTTAAAAGGTAAAATTCCTTTAAAAATCAGAAAAAAAGGGTTTGTATCCAACCCCGAACCATTAATGGACACCTTTCGGGTACGATATCCAAATGATCGACATGTCGCGACCTTCCACGGGTATCGCAGATTATTTTTCCGGTTCAGACTTGACTATATTTTTGTTCCTGCTTCCGTCCGGGTTCAGGACGCTAAAATTATTCATCCGCTGTGGAGAAAATATTACCCTTCCGACCATTTCCCGCTGTTGACCCATATTGGTTTACCTGTAATCTCTGCCTCTGCAAATTTCAGCGCTTTTAGTAAAGATGAGCAACCGGCTTTGAGTGCTGCGCCATAGTGATAGAAGGTTTAGGCGCCCGACTTACATAAGAGGAAACATCCCGACCGACCGCTGGAGCATTACTTGATTTGTTTGCTCCATTGTCTTAGATTCAAGGTAGTCGTTCCTGTCCAGATCGAAGAGCTGTTTCCTGTAGCGGTCCGTAAGATCGTACCACTGGATAATTCTCATTCTGAAACGAATTTTTTCGGGATAGTGTAACGTATTCATGAAGGATTGGATAGCGAAATAATACCGCACAGCATTGCGTTCGATCGCGCCGCGCGGCCCGCCGATATAAACGGGCCTGCCTTTTCTGTCTGTTCCGGACACGGTGAACCCCACCTTGCCCAAACCAAGTGTCGCAAAATAGATCTTCTCCGCGACGCGAAGTGCAACGCTGTTTGTGTATTCATAATGGACGTGGACAAAAGTCTTTCCCGAGTTAAGGGGCAGAGCCTCAAACCTCATCCTGTGGTCCTTTGTACCGAAAGGACCTTCATCGGCATTGAGATTGATATCCAGATAACCTTGCTGCTGGACAACTTTCCTGTAACGGTAAATGACTTGATGCGCATCTTTGGGAGTTTGATAAACTTTGCGGCCGATGTAAAAGGTCAGCTGCCAGGATCCGGGCAGCTCCCTATAAGTGCATGCCTTGACATTGGTATGCAGAGATACAATATCACACCAGTTGGCAGGAACATTCAGTATATTGACAACACTGCCAAATGGTTGATCGAATATCCCGTAGACATCCACATACACTCTGTCGTTTCGCTCAAAAGACTCCAGAAAGAGAGGGAGCCCGAAGCTGTTTTTCTCAAATTTAGCCACGTTCCGGTGATAGGTGTCCAGCAGGATGTCTTCACTCTGCCGCAACTTTTCAACAGCGGAAGCCCTATCGGCAGAAAAAAGAATTGTAGCCGCAATCATGAACGTTAAAACTTTGAGAAGGTTTCTGATCTCATGCATCTGATTCACATGAATCACTCCCCTTATAATGAGCCTATTGTTGACAAAAGTCCCCGGTAGTCCAAATTTATAAATTACAGGATATTCAGAAAGGCTTTTTATCAAGTTTTATTCAAAAATACGCGTCTCGCCAAATTTCATCACAATAAAGGAATCATCCGCCATGGACGCTTCTTTCATGACTTTTTTTAAATAAAGGGGCGGTTCACCCAGCAGTTCATCGGTCAGATGAAAGGTTCCCCAATGCATGGCAATGGATTGCTTCGCCTGCAGATCCTTGTGGGCGGACACGGCATCCGGGGGATCCATATGTATGGTCTTCATGAACCAACGAGGCCGATATCCCCCGATGGGCAGTAGCGCCAGTCGCATCGGTCCCAGCCTTTCTCTGATTTCCTTGAAATGGGGAGAGTATCCCGTATCACCGGCAAAGAGTATCTTCCCGCGCTGCGTTTCCAATACCCATCCTGCCCAGAGCGTTTTATTTCTGTCACGGGCGGTTCGCCCGGAGAAATGCTGACTCGGTATACACACAATGCGGATGCCTTCGAACATCGCCGTATCCCACCAATCCATCTCCACATAGTTCGTAATCTTCTCATCGCGAAACCACTCTCCCAGCTTCAGAGGAATAAAATATTTCGGCTTGTTGCCCAACTTTTTAACCGTGTATAAATCGAGATGATCATAGTGATTGTGACTTATGATAACAGCATGGATCGGCGGCAGGCGATTAAAGGGTATCCCCGGAGGACTGCGCCGTTTGTAACCAATACCGCCAACAGGCGATATGCTGCTGCTAAAAACAGGATCCGTTAAAATATTTATCCCTTCAACCTGAATTAAAAACGTCGCGTGACCTATCCAGGTAATCTGTATTTTAGAGGGATCGGGATGATATATGAGCTGATAATCCGGTGTGACAATATCCGGCACATAGGGTATCTTCTGAGCAGCAGTAATGGGCGGTTCTTCATCAGGTAAGTACCCCAACTTCCAACGCAGATAATCCGCTAATCCATGTTCCGTATTATCATAAATATTGCGAAAACCATCCTTCGTATGATGCGCCGGCGCACCTTGCGGCTTTCCCTTCTCAACAACAGTGTTCCCGGTTGTAGAACAGCCGCCAATTAAAAGTGCCGCAATAACTATGATAAAAATACTAAACTGTTCGATTTTTCTCATAGGAAACCCCATCCGCCTTTGATTTTTTTACTTTAGCAAACCGATCTTTTAAGTGATGTTTTACAGCCAACGGGAAAATAAGTGCGCAAACGACTCCTTGATTTTTTGCAACACAGGCCTTTTTTGCCACTTATCACATTGAATCTGGTCGGATTGCGCAATGTCTTCTGTAAACATACGCTCCATCTCTACTGAAAACTCACGGCTCAGGATAACCGCGTTCACCTCGTCATCACTTAAAAGGCTTAAGGAGTCCAGATTTGTGGAGCCGACCGTCGACCAGACGCCGTCTATTACCGCGGTTTTTGCATGCAGCACGACGTTGCGGCGTTCGTATATCTTCACTCCCGCTTTTAAAAGCTCCGAATAATTGTGCCGCGCCGCATTTAAGACAAACTGAAAATCGGTGTGGGCAGGCAGAATAATCCTTACGTCAACACCACGTCTGGCAGCATCAATGAAGGCCTTTAATATTTGTTTGTCGGGAACAAAGTAGGCATTCGTCAGATGAATAGAATGCTCCGCAAACGTGATGGCCGTTACATACAGAATAAACGTAATCCTGTTGTCAGAGCCCGGTGTACTGCCGACGACTCGCACCAGAGCATTTCCATCTTCTTTCATCTTCGGGTAGTAGTTTGGTCCGGATAGCTTCGGTCCCTCCTGCTTGGACCATGTATCCAAAAAGAGCTTTTGGAATTCAGCCACAGCAGGTCCTTCAATTTTAACGTCTGTGTCACGCCAGGGCAGTGGTTCTCCTTTTACTTTTTTCCTTCCGGAAAACCTGCCCGAATAAACGTTGCTGATGTTGATGCCGCCGCTAATGGCGACTTGACCGTCAACGATTAAAATCTTGCGGTGATCCGGATTTACCATGAGCCATTTCAGGCGGCCCTTCAGCGGACTTACCGGATTGAATTCGACTACATGAATTCCTCCATCCCGCAAGTGTTGGAAAAAGGTTTCGGACGTTGTAAGACTTCCCATACTGTCGTAAATGATGTTGACCTGAACACCCTGTGCCTGTTTTTGCAGCAGCAAATCGGTAAATTTTTTCCCGATTTCATCATCTTCGAGGATGAATGTTTCCAGGTTGATATGGTCTTTGGCACCTCGTATGACTTCAAACATCGCGGCATAGGTAGCCGGACCATCAATAAGCTGAGTGACTTTGTTACCCTTTGTCAGCGGGCTTTCGGTGACCGATTCTATCACGGCAGTATAACGTTCCAGTATGTCCGTCGGGTTGACCGATTGTTTGAGCCTGTCCATGATAGCTTTACTTTTTTCCGGAGATAGCAGTCCTTTGGCCGAAACGATTTGACGAGGCTCCTGCTCCGTCGGCGCGGCATCAATCTTTTCAGAGACATGCGGCAAGGTCGCACATCCATTGATAAGGCTCAGGATGAATACAAACAGAAAGAAAAAAAATGAAGGTTTGGCGATTTTCATATGTTTATTTATTAAAAGGTGATCCGAACTCCGGCATGTTTATTCTCCTTTATTACTTTTTTTCGGGCTTCCGCCTTATCGCAATCAACCTCTCACAATGAGTACGTGAATACTTTTATCATGGTGAATAACACCATAGGAAACACTGCCCAGAACTGCGGCTGATAAGGCGCTCCTTCCATGGGAGCCTATAACAATCAAATCAGTCTTCGATCTTTTAGCCTCTTTTATAATCTCCTCCACAGGATGCCCTGTTTTTATGGAAACTTTCGCTGTGACGCCGTTTTTATCGCACAATTTTTTTATTTCTCCGGCAAATCCTGCGGCAGCCTCTTTCAAATAATCGCCAAGAGGTTCTATGGTGTGCCTTGGCGTCTCGGATGCCGGAACGGTCTGGGCTATCAGTGATCGCTGATCAATAACGCTCAGGATAATGATTGAAGCTTTCAACTGTTTGGCAAGGTCAACCGCGTATATGGCTGCTTTTTTAGCTGTTTTTGATCCATCTGACGGTACAAGAATTTTTGAAATCATGCATTCTCCTTTAATCATTAAAAAAGTTAATAATACAGTAAGTGCTGACCCTTCACTTTCCAATACGAATCGTTGAAAGTTTGTCTATGAATCCGAAGACACTCAATAGCCAAACAATCACTACAATAATCACGACAACATTGAGGATTTTCTTTATGGTGGGTTGCATCGGTATGTAGCGGTTAATCACCCCTAAAATCACTCCAACGACAACCAGAACAATCACTAATTGAATCAATGGCATAATATTTCTCCTTTCACGCTGCGTAATGAAGGAGAATAGATATTTTCTCTCTCCATAGAGCAGCAGTTGCTTCATGTAACAAAACTCGCAGTTGGAGGGGCATTTCTGGTCGGCTGTGCGCAACCTTTCGACGAGTTGTTAGATACAAATTCGTCAGCGGATTATTGCAGGTGCATTCCCTGATGATGATCCAATATCTCCGGCTCGGTGTGATTGAGTATTTCTTTGGCATGGATCGCATCATCCGCGGAGCCATGGACGATAAGGACAAACTTGCCGGTCTTGATCGCCTTCTCATACTGCAATATACTGTCCTTGGGAATGCCCAGGCTGTATAAACCAGCCCCCATCGCGCTCAGGCCACCCACCACAATGGCGCCTTCCAAAGCACTGATAATCCAACTGACCAAAGGCCCTGCCACGAGAAGCGGACCCAAACCGGGCATCCAAAAAAATGCGGAACCGAACAAAAACCCCCATATTCCGCCCCAGAATGCACCTGTTTTACCCCACATTTTCATCCGGTCGCCAACATTATAGTAGCCAACCACATGCTCATCTGTGTGATAGTCGCGTCCTACAATTGACAATTTCTTCATATCGAAACCGGATTGTTGGAGTTCCTTGATAGCCGCTTCGGCCGCTATATGTGACGGATAGATTGCTATGATAGAATTATCCTTATCCTTATTTATATCCTTACTCATACTTTTCCTCTTTCGTTCTTGTGGTGTTGGTCATTCTTTTTCATGGTTCTCACTTCTTTTCGCATTCCTTGTAAAAGGAGCCTTTGTCTTCGAAATCCAGTCACCTTTGCCGCATGATTTGTGTGGCTGCTAAGAAACCACCATTAAGGAGCAGTGTGTCCGGCCGTACACGGTGGCATGTCGCGATGAAACCCTGTATCGAAACACGCCACCCGCGTAAGGTCAGAAAATCATAAATTTAATGCCTCTGTATGGTTTACTTCATCAGTTTGGTAAATTTCGAACCTTCTATTGTAGCTCCGGCCATAAGCCCTTTCTGACCAAAGACAAACCCGACAACCGGTTGCTTGAATTTCATCGTGTTCAATGATTCATCGGCGCCGACCTTGACCACGGTTACCTCGGCATCAACACCCGCTTTCCAGTTTTTGCTGTTACGGAATTTCTTCAAGACCCTATCACTCATAAAAACAAGGATGATGTCCTTCTCCTGGGCTCCGATTTGATAGCCGAAAGATCCGGCAATGATGTTATAATAACCAACCGTTTTCCCGCCTATTCTTAAAGCGCCCTCGCCGTACTCGGCTCCGACAACGAGACCTCCCTGCATGACCTTAGGGATAATAAGGACGCCCTTTGCGGAATCAAGAAACTCCCGCGCACCATTGACTTGCTTGACAAATCGGTCGAGGGACGCATTTACACTGGCATCAATCTCATTGGCCGTAGCCGCGTAAGAGGCAATCGAAAAGATTCCTATGATCACGAATACGCACATGACTAAAAATATTCTAACTCTTGCTTGTTTCATTTCTTTTCTCCTTTATTTAATGTGTTGGTAAAAAAATTTTCAGACCGACGGTCTCTCACTTTTCAATTACTGGGTACATCCTTGACCTGATAGTAATTCCTCCTTTAAGATTTCTACTTGACTGATAAGCTGATATCCCTCCTCTACTCTAATTCCCGTATAAACAGGCAGTGAACCAATTGTCCGCGATAATTCCATGCATTTCTCAGAAAGTACATTCATCCTTATGAAATGCCAATTTTGAATCATAAGGATTCAGAGAACCCAAGAGCTTCCCGGACAGATACTCAATATATTTGCCGTACACTCTCCTGTGCACTTCAATGTGATCTCGAACCACCGGAATGCGAACCACCGGAACGCGAACCACCGGAACGCGAACCACCGGAACGCGAATGTGACGGAATAGACGGCATCGAGTGTGAAGCAGGCGCGGATCTGTAAGCTCTTGCAGCGTGGCCACCTCCACTGGCTGAACGATGATCACCACCGCGATACGGCGCCACTTGGTAGCCAGGTCCCCAGCCACCGTAGTCAAAACCAAAGGGTTCATAGTAAGCCCCTCCAATGCCCCCTCCGTCGTCGTATCCGTATCCGCCGCCAGGTATGAAGCAGCCGAACAAAAGGACTGTCAACATGCAGAGCATAAAGGCGAGTACTAAACAGCGTAACCTGCGTAAAAGTATGATATTCATTTGGTCACCTCTTTACTTTCAGTATCCGGCCATTCAAGCAATCCGAAAGGCGCCCCAAACGGGTCGGCGACCACCGCGACTTTGCCGCCATGGCGATCCATCTGCGGCTTGACCAGCACGCGGCCGCCAAGAGCCACGACCTTTGCAGTCATCTTGACCGTATTTTTGACGCGTACGTAATTAAGCCAGTGGGGATGGGCATTGGGCCTTTTCGCCGGCAGCGTATTCACACTCGCACGAGCATAGTTGTCAGAGGCGAGCAAGAGATGTTGCGCGCCTTTGCTGGCGGGCAATTCAAAGACTTCATAGTCGAATAGCTTCTGATAGAAAGCGGCACTGGTCTCCGGATCGATCGTCATTAACGATATCCAAATCCATTCTCCCGGTGCGGCCAGAGTATCCGGTGGATCACCGTTACTGGAAGTAAGAACCGCAAAAACGGCTCCCTGCGGATCCGCAAAGACGGCTTCCCTGCCTCGGTCAGGAATGCTGTGCGGCTCGAACAGTACCTTTGCTCCATTTTCCAGGGCAACCTTTTGTGCTGCATCGACATCACCCACGGCGAAGAAGCTCCGCCACGCCGGCTGTCGATGCTCGCTGGCGGGTACCTTCTTGTGAATCAATCCTGCCACGGAACGACCGTCGAGAAATGCCTGGGCGTACTTTGTCTCACCATCCTGAATATCGCGAAATGTCCAGCCAAACAGTTTCCCATAGAACTTCTTGGCGGCGGCAATATCCGGTGTCACCAATTCAACAAATATAAGTTTGCCGACGTGATGCTCCTGGCTGGCTGGTTCAACAATCGCCGGCAGTTGAATCTCTGTGGCCATGACTGGCATGGCACAGGCAACGCCAAGAAGTAAGGCAAGCAACACTTGCCAAAGAAATGGATTGTGTCTCTTGTGCTTGAAGCTGCGGGAAATCGGTATTCCACTTGTTGTACCATTAAAAATTACGCCCTGCTTCCCAACGGTCCCGACAAAATCAGAGGTAAATTTGACGCTGGCCATAAATGCTCCTTTCGTTGCTGATCTTCAGTCATCCAAATTCAGTTATCACATCTTGAGCAGACTCAGATTTCGTCAAAAGATGCTTTTTTATTAGACGACTGCGTAGTAATTATTTCATAGTTGCAAATAGTCTGCCAATAGTTGAAGGAGAATCAGAAGTTTGGATTAATCCTTTAATAATAGATTGTTATATTAATAGAAACGAACAGCTCCATAAGTAAGAATGATTTATTTGGCCTCAGTATTTGGCGGAGCCTCAGCATATTGAGGGATACGTTGAAGTGCTGTGGACGTAACGAGCGGGTATTACTTACACCAGCCGCCCAGATCAACTCAGGTTGGATACTGGGCAGTTGGCGCAAAGTGTTCCTTGATCGTTGTCAATGAATAATGATGGGTGGAAAGAAGATTCCGATCCCGGGTGCCGGAGGCTCTACATAAACTACCGGCGGCGGCATATAAACACCCCTGTCATGCCCATAGCGGTCGCGGTCATACCCGCGTCCTCTGCGACCGTTGTCATGTCTTCCCATTTGTTTATGGTTATCTCTGGCAAGGACCGGCGACACGTCGATACTGCCGACCATTGTGACTAAAACAAGCCCCAGCATAATCTTGCCCGCTATGGATCTAAAATTCCATGTGCTTGATATTTTCATAAAATCACTCCATTCTTGGACTAATTCCAATCGCATGTTAAGCGTCAAACTTTAGAAAATTCATTAACGCACTTATCCCGCTTATCGGGATGAGTTGTACGACATTAATGATTATTTCTTCTTGGACTTTCCATATTTTCCTGTCCGGAATATGATATCGGTAATATTCTTCTGTTGATCCGACATACTGTTATAGAATGCCTCGAAAGGCGGGATTAACTTTTTCAGTTGAGCTAAATGTTCTTCTGTAATTTGCCTGTGGAGTTTCAGATGCTCGACAGCGTTTATGGGTTTGGCATTTTCAGCCCTTTCCTTGGTAAAAGCGTCCATGTCTTTCGCATTTTCCCGCATCACTGCGGTAAGTTTATTCCATAATTCTTGCTGGTCCTCGGTGATATTTAGCGTGCCCTGAAGCTGTTTGATCTGAGCCTCAGTATACTCAACAGCGGATTTTCTGGCAATGGCCTGTGATTTATTTTTGCCTGAGGCTGCAAAAGAAAGATATGGATTGGCGAAAAAGATAGCGGATAGAAACGCCACTATCACCAAAACGAGTGTAGCTGAAAAAACAATTTGATAAGCTTTTCTTTTCATAATCTGTCTCCTTTTAAGTTTAATCTTTAGCGCTTAAAGGGTTAGTCTTTCGCTGGCTATTTCTTAAATGCAAGAGTCCGGATTGATGTTTAAACATCAATCCGGACTCTTATCCGATGCGCTTATTGCACGACGATTTGAAAAAGAACTCTCATATTTGCTTTTGCCGCCTTTGAATAAAGCTCTTTAGGCGCTGCTTCGTACATTGCCGGGTCTGACTCGCCATAGCCGATCCTGGTAAGCCTATCCGGTGCAACGAGGCCCTCCCTAATAAGATAATCCTCAACCGCTTTTGCTCTTCTTTCACTCAACTTCTGGTTGTACTCTTCAGTACCGGAAGCAGAAGTATAACCTGCGATACGGACATGAGCGTTAGGATTATCTTTCAGAACCTGAATGTTTCTTTTCAGGATTGTCTGCGCTTCCGGTGTAAGAGTCGACTTATCGAAATTGAAATGTATGTCCTCAAACGCAATGACAATAGTCTTCGGCTCCTCTGCGGCAGCCATAACCTTTTGCTCTTCCCTCGGTTCAGACGCAAGGATAACAACCTTTTGCTCTTGCGCCACATATCCTTTCGAACATCCATTGTTATCCATCATATTTGCACACCCGAATATCAAACTCATGGAGAACACGACAGCTACGAACATGAACACCCTCTTTGCTGTTATTGCTTTCATCTTTAAACCTCCTGCTAATGTTTTTGTTTATAAATCTTCATATTTCATCAAGAAATTATATTTTTCTAATTTCTTCCTCTTTCATGGTCTCCCCGTTGTTCATGTTGTTGATGTTGTTGTCGTGATCCCATTCGGTCATTCCTTGAACCCTGGACACCCCGGTTATTTTGTTTCTGCCAGGGATTATTCCTCTCCCATTATCGTCTCCTATTGCACGACGATTTCAAAAAGAGCTCTCATGTTTGCCTTTGCCGCCGGGGAGTAAATCTCTTTAGGCGCTGCTTCGTATCTTGCCGGATTTGACTCGCCATAGCCGATCCTGCTTAGCCTGTCCGGTGCAACGAGTCCCTCGCTAATGAGATAATCCTCAACCGCTTTTGCTCTTCTTTCGCTTAACTTCTGGTTGTACTCTTGAGTGCCGGCGGCGGATGTATAACCGGCAATGCGGACTTGCGCTTTAGGATTATCTTTCAGAATCTGGATATTCCTTTTCAGGATTGCCTGCGCTTCCGGCGTAAGGGTTGACTTATCGAAATCAAAATGGACGTCCTCAAAAGCAAGAACAACGATCTTCGGCTCCGCTGCTGCGGCCATAACCTTTTCCTCGACCTTCGGTTCAGACGCAAGGATGACGACCTTTTCCGGTTCAGGTGCCGGTTGGACTACCGGTTCAGACTTCGCCACAGGCGCGGGCTCCGGCTTTGCCCCGCCGCCGAACGCAAAAACTATTCCACCGGAAACTCCTATATTATGGAAGGTTTCCTGAAATATTTCGCCAACCATGTAATCCTGGACATCGAATCTAAGAGCGATATTGTCTGTCAGCCAGTATTTCGCTCCTAAACCAACGTTAAAAGCAGCCATGTCCCCCCCGTTCTGAATCGATGGACCATAGTGGGCTCCTCCGAAACCGACAACGATAAAGGGGTTGAATTTACCATCGGGAATAAAGTGAAGGACGGCATCGGCATGATAAAAAGTAATGTCCTCTTTAGTCATGGGATATCCGAACTCTCCTTCCGTATTATTCATTTCTCCCGTGTCACTAACGTCAGTTCTCATAAATTGTCCGGCAACCTCAATGCCGAAATATTTCGTGATATTGTAACCGAGCCGTACGCCAAACATGGGCGCGTTATCCAGATTCTGACTGTGCTCGAAGAAATTGTATCCGACGTACGGATTCACTTCAACGGATCCGGCATTTATCTCGGAGCGAGCAGACAAGGGTAGTAAAAAAACAAAAGCAGCTATTATCATTGCTGCACGATACATTGATTTCATTGTGCGTCCTCCTTTATATTGTCGCGTTTTACTGTTGCCCATCCGGCTATTTGAAAAAAGCCGCAGGGGATATCTTTATATCCAAAGAATAAGGTGTTGCAGCAAGGCAAAAGGAGACAGCCCCGGTTATTTAAAATAGTCTGTCTTCCCTTTTGCCTGCTTTCATACCAAATACCTCATGCCCTACGGGGTGGGCACAGTAATGACATTGGTGTTCGTTAAGGTAAGAGCGCCACTCACAAGACCAAGCGCTCCAGCTAATATTCTGCCCTGCACGTTGACGAACTGGTTCAACGTGATAGCATTACCTGCCACTATGGTTCCCTGGAAGAAGGTGTTGTTCCCAATAGTTATATTGTGGGCCACTACCCAATAAACGTTTTGCGCCTGAGCGCCATTTCGCAGGATAACGCTGCCCGTTGTCGAGGTAAAGCCGGATGCGCCGGATGTTGACCGGATGATAAAGACTGCATCCGGATTACCTCCTGCGTCGAGTACGAGAGGACCTAATGTATTACTAAGCCCATATGTGCCTGAAGTAGTAAAGATGCCAGGGCTGAGGACATATCCGCTTAGGTCTTGTCCCGGTGCAAAAGTCCCGCCGTTTTGCCCAAGTGCCAACGCCGGTGTCGTTAGCGATGTCGCCGGCGCCGCGCGTGCCATGAGATCGCTATACACACCCTCCAAGTCGGTCAAGAGCTGCGGCAGGGCAGCGATATTAGCAGGAGAGCCATTATCGGCAGCGGTTACCATTCCGGGGGTTACGCCGTTACTGTCGGTCACAATAGATGAAGTCAGATTTGGTGCACTTCCAGCATCATTAAATCCAGGTCCAGTTACCGATGCAATAGTACCGCCAGGACCAGGCTCAGTCAAAGCGACATCTCCATAGATATGACTTGGGCCGGCAGAATTGGTGATCGCATCATACGCTATAAGCCCGTAAGTGGTAGCCGATTTAAGATCCACCGCGCCTGCTGGTCCGGAATTGGGTGCGGTTACGGTTAACATGGCTGTCGGGGTATAGCCGCCATAAGAAGCATTGATGGTCACTGTGCCAATGGATTGACCTGTAGCAACACCTGTCGACAGGATTGTTGCAGTGCCAGTGCCGGCAGTCGTACTCCAGGTGGAGACTGCTGTTCTGTCGACGTTTGACCCATCGCTAAATATCTCAATCGCAGCATATGGTTGGGTACCACCAACTACTACCGAGGCTGTTGCAGGAGTCACTATTAACGACACCGGTGTTGCGGCGGTCACGGTCAATACTGCTGTCCTGTTTGCAAGTCCTACGGCGCCGGTATAGACGCCGTAAGCGGCAGTGATGGTCGATTGGCCAATGGATGCACCTGTAGCAACGCCTGTCCCAAGGATTGTGGCAACGCCAGAGCCGGGGGAGATATCAACGGCCGTCCAGGTGGAAACCGCTGTCCTGTCAAATGTTGACCCATCGCTAAACGTCTCAATCGCCGTATATTGTTGTGTGCCTGTAATCGGTATCGAGGCCGTTGCAGGAGTCACCACAAACGACACCGATGTTGCGGCGGTCACAGTCAATGTGGCTGTCGCAGGCGAGTGCGGGCTTAAGGCATAAGTGGCAGTAATGGTGGATGTGCCAACGGATACACCAGTAGCAACGCCGATAGTGGGGCTGGTGTTCGAGATTGTGGCATGGGTACCACTTGCCGTCCAGGTGGAGGTTAAAGTCCTGTCCTGAGTTGTCCCATCGCTAAATGTTTCTATTGCCGTATATTGCTGGGTACCTGTAACCGGTATCGAGGCCGTTGCAGGTATCACCTTGAACGAGATCGATGTTGCAGCGTTCACGTTCAGGGTTGCTGAGCCGGACAGACCGCCGTAAGTGGCGGTGATGACCGATGATGTACTGGCAAGAATGCCGGTAGCCCAGCCGGTTGCTGCATTGACTGAAGCGTTTCCGGGGATGCTTGAAGTCCAAGCAGAGGCGACCGTCACGTCAATGGATGTCCCGTCGCTATAAGTCGCAATCGCCGTAAATTGCTGGTTGCCTGAAACCGGAACTGAGGCCGTTACAGGCGTTACCGTAATGGACGTCAACGTACGTGCCGGTAACCAATGCCCGGTTTGACCATTACTTCCGCATCCTGCAATTACAACACTCAGGATTAACATCATAAATGCAAGAAAAATTTGCAAAGCTCTAAATCTTTTCATATAACCCCCTTTCGAAATTAATTATTTCGTTAAATATTCCAATGTTTATCCCTCTCATTATTTCCCTCCTAAAATTTTTCGTAGCTTTCGCTAAGTTATAATCTTCTTCCCTCAAAAAATAATAGGAACTCGCGTTCTGTGGTTGGATTAAAAAATATAATATGGTGTAAAAGCAAATAGCCTGCCAATAGCCGTTGACTAATCATAATTTTTGATTAATCATTTAATAACAAGTGGTTAGATTAATAAAGAAGGCCCGCACCAAAGGCATGAGATAATTCGTGTGCCCTCAGTATTTGGCGGAGCCTCAGCATGTTGAGGGTACTTGGAAGGGAGGTAGACAGCCTTCTGGTCTTGTTCTTTCATCTCTTCAGTCGAACAATTCGCTTTCAATTACATTTCCCTGCAGGGCGGCACAATTGACCGCGATCGTAGAACGTATTTGTTTTTAAGAAAACAGAAACGCAGATCTGCCTTGTCGCCGGAAATAGTACATATCATCAGCAACCAAGTCGCAGGCTGCTACCAGACCAGCGGAACCGCAGTAATTATCGCTGTTCCGATTTCCTGAACAGGGCCTAAAGGCTTAACGTCAATTTGATGCGTATCAATTAAGGGTCGTCCTCCCGGAGGATCTCTGTAAGTGACAACATTATCAACTAATGTGATTAACCCCTTGAATTCCCATCCGGTATTTATTGTATGTCGCTTGAAGGTGAACAGATCCAGCCAGAAATTTCCTACTCGCGTTACATATAATGTGCTGGGCAAAATTTGATAAGCCGTGCAGCGGTCCTTACTCTCGATGCATTTCTGTATACCGGGATCCAAATCCTCCTTTTTAATAGAAGGATTCGGCAAGAATAGATTGATAACTTCTGTGACATTCATGATCTTGATATTGGGCTCCATAAAAGGATCGAATCCAAGTTTTTTAAGATCATCCACATTGGTTACTCCGGGCTTTATTTTATCATAAGTAACTTTGGCGCTATCGAAATTCTCCCAGGGCGATTTGGTAATTATCGTGCTGTGCGGCATGAGGCTGGCGCATCCGGAAACCATCCATAATAAAAGAATCATGACCATTGAATTGCAGTATGTTTTAATCATATTCAACCTTTCTATAATTTTTGAAGATTATAATTTTAAATTGCACCGTCAGTATAAACTCTCTAAAATATTTTCATTGCAGCTCTTTGCGGCAAGCCGCGTCCAATACGTCACTGCCGAATTTACGACGGACCGGACACGAGATCAAAATCAAACGAAATTATTCCCACTTTGGTTCTTATTTTTATGGGAATCTTTTTTTCATCAGCGGTTACCCATACTTTGAGCCGCGGATGATCGCTTTTTTTTACTACTTTATCCAGTTTATCCATCGTTTCAATATTCGGCGTAATTTGAATGGTGTCATACATTTTCCCCTCAATTTCGATCACTTCTGTCTTGCCGACATCTGCCATGACCTCCATGCTGACCTTGTTGCCATCGGTCACCGGTATGTGAATCTCTGAGTTTTCCTTAAGATTCCGTAGACGAAAAGCATAGAAAAGAGCCAACGGATCAAAGGTGCCCGGCACTACATGAATCGGCGGATTCGACTGGCCGAAATTAGTAAAAGTAGATTCCATTTTTTCCCAATTGAATTCTATTTTTTCATCACGCGGATGTTGACTTTCCGTTTTCTTTTTATAGAAGAGGCTATGTGTCATGGCGGCATCGACGTAGGAATCCTGCCTCTCCCTGACTTTATAGATTAGATCAACTACTTTACTGGTTTTAGTGATCATTACAAAGTGATAGGCTTCAATGCCATAGATGGTTTCCTGAGGAAGAACTTGCAGTGTGAGCTCTCCGGCCGGAATTATTCCCCAGATCACTTTGTATGTCAGTTTTTCCCCGGGCTGAAAAGGAAATCCACTTCCCGGCGGGACTTTATCAACGACGTTGACGAAGGTAAAAGCCAGAAACATTAAGGGTAATAAAATAAAAATGATGGACTTGGAATATCCACGATAAATCCCTTCCGGTCTCGATACATTTACTGTATTTTTGTTTTTGATAATCATTACACGAACCTCTACCTTATAATTGCAAATGGCTTGCCAATAGCTCAGGGAGAATTAAAAATTTGGATTAATTGTTTAACAACGGATAGTTAGATTAATAAAAGAGAACGGCTCCAAGGCAGAGCATAATTTGTTTCGCCTCATTATTTAGTGGAGCCTCAATATGTTGAGGGGGGCTTTAAATAGATGTGCATCGTCTCTCAATGTGGTTCTTTTGTTTCCGGCCTCACTATTTCCAGCTTATGCAGTCTCGCCATTAAAGAACTCGGGTGGATGCCCGGGATAGCAGCGGCCCCGTCCTTTCCCTCTATGCGCCATTTGGTTTCCGTAAGGATTTTAGAATTTAATTTCGTTCAGTATCTTCCAGCGTCCTCATGGCGGATGAAATTGCAGGTGACGCCGTGTAAAGCGTATGACTAGTCGGTTAAAGTCCGATCATGAAATTCGGCGGTTCGCCTATGTAACTTGAGGAAGTGTTAAGGTAACATGAAGCATTAAGTTTCCTAACAAATCTGTCTTCAATGATTTTTTGATAATTTTCAGCAACCGGATCATAACTGCAGTGCTATGTGTACGGTATCGGCTTCTCCCTTAACGTAGTGGGTTTTGAAGCCGCGTTTCTGTGCGAATTTGAGCATCTTTTCGTTGCCCGGAAGCACAATGCCCTCCATGGTCGTAAACCCGCACTCGCGTGCCGTTTCTTCCAGGGAAGTCATCAGCAAACCTGCCACTCCGCTGCCCTGCCAGGCATCGTCCACCGTTATACCAAACTCGCAGGTATCGGGAACTTCGGTAACGACATAACGCACAACGCCGATTTCCACTTCTTTATCATCACGCATGATGGTGGCAACAAAGGCCATGTGCCGGTTGTAATCGATTTGGGTGAAATACTTGAGCTTTTTCGGCATCAGTTCCCGCAACGACGCCATGAATCGGAAATAGCGGGATTCTTTCGACAGGTGCCGTATAAATTCCTGTTCCATGCCGGAGTCGTCGGCGCGGATCGGCCGGATGGACACAGTCGTATCCTTTAACGATACCTGTTTGATAAGATATTGTTTCTTCATAGCTCAACCATAAGAATTTCAGTTTCGTATGTTACAAATTTAAAGGTACTTCAGGAACAAATTAGTCGAACACTCTCAAGGGAGTGTCCGACTAATTTGTTCTACTGTTCTATTCAATACAATAATTTGGCAGCTTTTTTTGCAGCATCTTTCACACGGGTTGCTGCTTCCTTTTAATGCTTCATCTCATCCGCTGTTTTTTTATGGTCTTTTTTATCCATCTTCATCATACACATCTTCTGCATATTCTTAAACTGTTCATCCGTCAAAATAGCCCGCATAGCTTTCATGGCTTTTAACATTCCCAGATGTTGGGCGGTTTTTATATCTTCAATTTTCTTAACCGCGGATGTGGCCTTATCCAGATCAAAATCCTTCACTTCCATAATTTCCATAAGTTCGATTTCGGCAATCTTCAGGTCGGCTTTGGATCTTATCTGCTTTTTCTGCATTTCAGTGTGCAGTGGTTTCATCTTCGCCATTTGTTCATCGGTAAGCCCCATCTTATTTGCATGCTCCATGAACATCATGTCGCCGCCCATCTCCATATTGCCCATGGCCATCATCTGACCCTGCTCTTCTCCATGACTCTGCATCGACATATCATTCATCTGTGAAAAAGCGGGTACTGCAAAAACAACTGTCAACAACAACGAAAATAACATTTTTTTCATAATTTTCTCCTAATGAGACCCAGGCTTCAGAAAAAAAGTGCACTGAAGCTTGATGGTTGTAATGCGACTCAAACTATAAAAGTGTTGCGTATTAAAGTTTGTTAGTCGAATTATCCAACAGCCTTTGGCTATTGGAAATTATCCCGCAGCAAAGCAGAAGTGGGATTTGAGACTCGCCAAGAACAAGCATGACAGCAAGCTCAATTGCAATAAATCTATTAAGGCTTATACTTAAACGATACTCTTAATTTTGTCCGATACTCCACAACTTTTCCTTTTTCCACTCTCATATCGAGTTCCTTCACTTCAGCAATCCTTATTTCTTCTAAGGTTTTTGCTGCGACTTCAACAGCATTTTTAGCAGCATCTTCCCATGATTTTTCACTGCTTCCGATAATTTCGATAACTTTATAAATGTTGTTCATAATCCTTATCCTTTCTTTTAATTTTGCTAAATAAAAAATGGTTGACCGGGATATTTTCACAAGTTTAAAAATCTTCTATATGAATTGTCCCAAACTTTTTTGTTTTTGCTACTTACCCCAAACCTTCTTGACCTGACCGACCTTTTCCTGAACCCGGCCGGTCATCTTTTCAATGGTGCCTTCAGTTTCCAGCTTTGGATTGTCGCTTATTTTTCCGGCTACTTCCTTGACATTACCCTTCACTTTATGAAACATGGCTTCTGCTTTGTCTTGTGTGCTCGATTTCATACTGTTCTCCTTTTTTTAATTTATTTGTTGGACAGGCATCCCTTATGCGTCGCTATGCAATTATACAGTGAAGCAAGGCTTGTGTGATAATTCCATGCGCTTCAAAGAAAGAACACTTGCGTTATGACCAAAGTCATACATAAGGTTAATTATTATCTTCATCCATTTTAGCGGCAGCTTCCGTCGTGGACACTGTTTTGCTCATAAAAAACAGCCTGATAATGCCCCACGCAATCAAAAAGAAGACAAACATGGCCAGCAAGGTGGTCCATTCAAAAACACCCGATTGAATCTGCGAGGCATGGAAGACATTGAGAAACGGTCCGGCAAATGGATAACTGACAATATAAATAAAACTGCTGAAACCGGCGGAAGGGTTGGCCGCAAGCAGCTTTAAGCCAAACCGAAACGCCAATATCACTTCAATGAGACCAAGAATATACCAGACAACCTGTGTTCCGCGGTATAAAGGCTTGGTAGTTGCTGAACTGTATGATGAGTCCATATATTTTATCTCCATCTTTTAATTTTTTGAATATCTGTAAAAACTCTATACGCTTCTTAATTAAGGACACTCGTATTCCAACATCCTACCAACAGTAGCTGCAACTAGCCTGCCAACAACCTGAAATAATCAGAAATCTTAATTCATCTATTAATAGCAGGCGGTTAGATTAATAAGAGGATTTTACGGAATATATGAAATGATTCGTTTGGCCTCAACATGCGGTGGAACCTCAGCATATTGAGGGATACATTGAATTTTCTCAGTTCTGTAATTCAGAATAAATACTGTGTTTTCTTTTCTTCTTAGCCTGATACATGAGTTGGTCTACGCGGTGAACGAACGCTTTCATCTCTTCATTCGGTATGTACTGAGCAAAACCGATACTTGCCGTTATATAAACATTTTGACCCGATACCGGGGAAAAGGCCTTTTCCATTAATTCCTTTTGTATTCTTTCCGCCATTATCGTTCCATCTTCGATTGTGGTCATCGGCAATATGATTGTAAATTCCTCGCCGCCATAACGATAGGCGGAATCGCTCTCGCGCAAAAATTGTTTCAACAGCTTGCCTATTTGAGATAACACACTATCACCTTCAATATGGCCGTATGTGTCGTTGAAATCCTTGAATTTGTCGATATCCATAAGCAGTACGGTCAGAGGCTGTTCATAGCGGTTCGACCGCTCTGTTTCTATTTTGAGCTGAGCATAAAAATGTCTGGAATTGTAAAGCTGCGTGAGGTCGTCAATGATGCTGAGTTCTTTGTATCTTTTTTCACTTTCCTTCAGCGCTTTCAACACTTCTTTACGTTCGGTGATGTCGCGAATATTGCATTGAATTACCCTGGTGTTGCCCTCTGCATAGACATTGCTGACGAATTCAACATTAACAAGCCTTCCGTCAATCGTTTCCAAAGGTAAATCATCATAACGGATATACTCCTGACGCTGCAATTCCAGAAATTTGTTGCGGTTGGGGATAATATCTTTAAATGGTCCAAGTTCCCACACAGCCTTCCCTATGAAATGCTCACGCGAATAGCCCAGCAACTCAATCAGAAAGGGATTAACGTCAACGATTATTCCCGTATCGCAATCAAGGATAAGAATTCCATCTTTTGCTGACTCAAAAAGCCGACGATACCGGATTTCCGAAGCTTCCAGTAACTCTTGGGCCTGCTTATGCTTATTCTTAATTTCCGCCTCTTCCAGTGCTCTGGATATCGCCGGGCAAAGACGGGATAAATTAGGTTTCAGTATATAATCCCTGGCGCCAAAACGCATACACTCGATGGCCGTTTCTTCACCGATCGTTCCGGATACAACGATTAAAGGGATGTCGATATTTGTGTGCTTCAACACATCAATGGCTGAAGGAGCATTAAATCCGGGCATCATATAATCGCAAAGGATGATGTCCCATTTCTTTTCTTTAAGGGCTTTTTTCATCGCGGCAGCGGTGGCCACCCGCTCATACACCGGATTGTATCCGCCCTTTTTAATCTCACGGATTAAAAGCAGCGCATCATCTTCCGAGTCTTCAACCATTAATACCCGGAGTGATTTATTCTTCATAGAATTGCCCTCTATGTTTCGATAATTCTGATGGTTGAAATGTTTGATCAATCGCGCCGGTTAATCTGCGCACGTTTCGGAATTAGGCCGAGCATACAGTCAACTTCAAATTTTTCTTTTACATGACCGTTCTATTTTTGGGCCAGTTGTCTTGCCCACAATGTCAGCCAGATGACGACAAAGACCATCACTCCGAAGCAGAGCTTATAGACCACCATTGCCCACAGCCAGACAGTACGAATTTCCACCCAGGTAGAACCCCTACCCCAGATACAAAGCATTGCTTCAGGTTGTCTGCTCATCATCACCCAGTAAGCAAGCCATTGGATCAGCAAAATACAATAGAAGACTAACACCGTCCACCATCCGGCCACTGCCGCAGCCCGCACTTTTTTTATAAACATTTCATCCATGATTTGCTCCTGTGTTTTATTAATTGGTTCAAACATATCATTAAAAGAACTAAATAAATATTTACAGCAAATTATAGGCCAACAATTGAAGGGGAATAAGAAGTTTTGATTAATCCTTTAATAACAGTTTGTTAGATGGAATCGCGGAAAAGAATAAAATGACTCGTTTGGCCACAATATATGGTGGAGCCTCAATATATTGAGGGATACTTCAAGAAATGTCAACGATCTGACAGGCCCTTCAAAAGGTTCAGATGCAAGGCGTGCGAGGATCGAGCAGCAAAGCGTTCTTTAGACGCACGTGAGCAGCAAGAATCGAAGCGCAACCAAAGCAGATGAGCCTTTTTCAACAGCCTGCTATTTTTAATCTTTTGTATCCGGCCGGATTATTTCCAGTTTGTGCAGTCTCGCTCTTAAGGTGCTCGGATGGATGCCCAGGATCGCCGCGGCCCCATCCTTTCCCTCAATGCGCCATTTGGTTTCTGTCAGGACTTTTAGAATTTGGCTGCGCTCCGTATCTTCCAATGTCCTCATGACGGATGAAATTGCGGGTGATGAAATCTCCAGTTTATCCGCCAGATGCAGATCCGGCCCGGGGCACAAGATCACAGCACGTTCGATAATACTTTCCAGTTCCCGGACATTGCC
>JBEKMY010000024.1:0-41630 GCA_049523355.1 Smithella sp.
TCTTTTTCCAGTTCGTAGCTCAGGTAATTGGACACGGGCTGGATGCCGGCGCCATAAATTAAAACAATAGGCAGCAACAGAATCAACATGTCACTTTTCTTCCTGCAATTAAGAAATAAAATGATAAAAGCTATAAAAAATAAAACGAATACAATAAAAAGAGGATCAAGAAATCCCTTGAA
This sequence comes from Smithella sp., assembly GCA_049523355.1. Lineage (GTDB taxonomy): Bacteria > Desulfobacterota > Syntrophia > Syntrophales > Smithellaceae > Smithella. The sequence goes on from JBEKMY010000024.1 coordinate 183, forward strand.
AACAGCATAAACTTCATCCATTAAATTTGTTTCCCTTCCCAGTTCTTCACGTTTTATTATTAATAAAATATTTTTCTTTAATTAACATTCTTTTCTTTCAACTCCGCCCTTTGGATTACATTAAAAAAGGATTGTAACCTATCGAACAAACTGTAGTTTATTACTAAAATCATATAGTAGTGTCAATGTATTAGTTAGACTATTTTCGCTTTGCAGATAATTATTTTTTTTGAAAATGCCAATAGATCAATTCAAAATAGATAACAAATTTATGGCTCGTCTTTTTGTTTAGACCCAAAGTCAATATGGTAAATATAGCGGTGGAAACACCATTAACCAATAAACGTAAAAATATTATTGCCTTAGCTAAATAAAAATAGAGAGAGTTGTGCCATTTTCTTAAAAACTGGTACCGTGAACGGTAAAACTCAATGCGTGATCGTACATTTTGTCCGACACTTTGCCCCTGCAAGTGATAGATAAAAGCATCCGGAACTTGATAAATTTTCCATCCCCTTAGCCGTATTGTATAAGCCAAATCAGTTTCTTCAAAAAAGAAAAAGTAACGTTCATCAAAAGCACCCGCTTCATCCAAAGCTTTTTTTCTTATCATCATGCAGGCGCCGATTACCGAATCTACTTCAATAGGCGACGTATGTTTGTATCTTTTACTGGGATACAGGCAGGGGAACATAAATTCCAGCACAGAGGTATTAACGGCAAGAGTGAGTAAGCCGGGAAAAGACGCGATTGAGTTTTGCTTACTGCCGTCGGAATTTAAAAGCTGCCCGCAAACAATTGCAGCCTTTTTATTTTCTTCGCAAAAATCCCATAATTTATTCACCGCTTGAGGAGTCAATACAGCATCGGTATTCAACAGAAGGGCGAATTTGCCTTTCATTATTGCAAATGCCTGATTATTAGCAACGCCAAAGCCTTTATTTTCTTTATTAACTATTCTGATAACGGAAGAAAATTCCTCCTCCAGCATCGCCACAGAACCATCGGACGAAAAATTATCAACAACAATAATTTCAAAGATAAGATCGGTGACAGTTTTGTATATTGAGTTCAGACAGTCTCTCAAGAGATTTTTTGTGTTCCAGTTGACGATAATTACCGATATATCAATTCTATCAACCGGATGGTCACCATAGCGCTTATTCATCGATCATTTACCGACACGGTTTGTTTTTGTAAGTTCGCTCAATTTCGCGTATTTAAAAAATTTATTAATTGAATCCGTGACAGCAAGTGTCAAGCCGGGCATGCCATCGAAAATCCCCAGGCGGAAAAAATAGTCCTGGATAAAGGTGAATAAGGCGCGCAGGAAAGCGCCGCCTGCTGAAGACTTTTTCCCCTCTTTAAAAGCAGTTTCGGCGCCCAGGGTTGAATATCGATCAATTTTTTGAATTATTTTGCCAAGCCGGCTCTCCGTATAATGCTCAATAGCCGCATCCAAAGACCCGACCATACCCTGAACTTCCACAGATTCATGGACAATTGCCGCGGTCATCCGCCCTGCTTCTTTACGGAATAAGCGAACGATCCGATCAGGCCACCAGCCGGCATGTTTGATCCATCGTCCCTGAAAATAATTCTTGCGGGGAAAGCTGAATCCAGCTTCTCCCGTGTCAGGGTCAGTTACAATCTTTTTTATAATATCCGCAGTACCCGCAGGAACACGCTCATCGGCATCAAGAACCAGTATCCAGGGATGACGGCATTTTTCAATCGCCGATTGTTTCTGCGGACCGAAACCGCGCCACTCTTCATTATAGACTTCACAACCAAATTGTGCCGCGACCTGTAAGGTGGTATCAGTGCTGCCGGAATCTATGATAACAATTTGCCCCGCAAAAGCAACACTTTGCAGACACTGACGAATATTTTCTTCCTCGTTTTTTGTAATTATCGCTACCGAGAGAGGAATCTTTTCCAAAAGCTTCTCCTTGAAAATTTAAATTAATTCGACCACTTGTCCATGAGCAGTCTGGCCGCCGCCGCATGACCTGCGACAGACCAATGATCGTCATAATCCAGGAAAAATTTCCGGCCGTCAGGTGTGTTTCTTACATAACTTTCAAAATCAACAGCAATTACTCCCTGGTTCACTTCGCTGAACTGACGGATAACCCACCTTCTGTTATCAGTATCGTCTTTTTTGTATAAAATAGATTTATCCGATGTGTCCAGTATATAAAGTTTGCCGTTACCTGCATCCGCGCGGAGACGTTTTAAACAATACAACATCAAGTCCTTTTGCTTGTCATCAAGAGTGCTTTTAGCAGGCGCGGCAATAGGAGGGAAATAATCAAAACCGGCCGGCGCTTTGTCCTCGGCAAGAGAAGTGCGAATTCTTTTGTCAAATATACGTCTGAGGACACGGGCATGATAAGCCTTGCAGTAAGAACTGCGAAAAAATTTATCCCACGACCAGTAACCAGGCTGCTGGCGGGCAACCATCGCCTGGTAATTTTTTTCATCATCAGGACCGGGATGATATTCCAGGTCATACTCCGTGACGGAAATTTTTTTAACGTCGCACAAAGTATCATTTGGACAAAAAATGTAAACTACCGCAACAGGCTTTAACATGTCTTTATATAATTCAAAACATCGGATAATCCCATCAAAATCATAACCCGGTATAGCCAAATTTATTACCTGGTAGGATGGATCGGTCTTTTGCAACTCCTTTTCCAAAATCTTTCCTATTGTTTGATCCCACCCAACACCCCAGCCGAAAGCAAACGAATCTCCCAGTATGACAACATTTTTTCGACGGGAAGACAAATCCCAGTTGGGACCACGGAAACCCTGATCGTTTGTATCCACTATATAATCGAGCTGCCCCGGATAGAATAGCCGGACATGACGCAGATTCTTTTGCAGAGTATAAGAAAGCTTAGGATGATAGGCACCGTAAATTCCTTGGATTGTAGGCCTTCTCACCTGATAAACAGCTTCCTCAAGATTGCGAATTTTTAAAAGCGGCAGAGTTATTTCTACGATGACAACCGCAATGCAGAGAGAAATGATTAATATCAATATGTTGATTAAAAAATTTGTTATTTTTTTCTTAATTGATGATTTTTCCTGATTCGGCATAGCCATGCTCCTTTGGGGCGCTAGGGAATTAAAATAATGTATAGATAAAAGGCGCCACTGCCGATCCTTCTGCCAGAATCAACATTACTCCAATCAACAACAGGAAAAAAACAATAGGAACAAGCCACCATTTCTTTCTGACTTTTAAATACCCCCACAACTCTGTAATTATCGATAATTTACTCATAATTGTATTCCCCTCATTTAAATTAATCTTAATTAAAATTGCCTTTCGTAATCAGATTTTTCTTTTTGCACCATCCCCCTGACCATCCAATAACTTTTGGCTGTCTTATCAATTTTCATATCCAGAAAATTTTTACCGATTATTGAAGCGACAAAACCCATAGGAGTGACTATCATGTAGAAAATAACAACCATTATTATTCTGGTCATAATAAAACCCATGATAACGGACATAAGCATCCATGCCTTATAAACAGGTTTGAGCGCGGAAGGGATTACTAAGCCCGAAATAAAAATAGCTGCAGTTAGGAGAAAAACGTATTCGAAGTAATTCTTTCCTTTCCATAACAGATAAAATCCCATAACCGCAAGGATTATACCCATCGTAATTCCGAATTTTCTCCAGTCGGATTTATCGCCTTTGATATTTTTTATTTCTTCGATAATCATATCGCCGCTAATCGTTCTCGTATTTTTTCAGCCAATTGATATCTTTGCTCAATGGTTTTTGTTTTTCTTTATTCAACAGATAATTGCCCATAATAAGGTAATCCATATTGGTTCTCATAAAGCACATATAGGCGTCTTCCGGTGAGCACACGATTGGTTCTCCCCGAACATTAAAAGAGGTATTAATAATCACCGGAGTGCCATATTTTTCGTCAAATTTTTTAATCATTCCATAGTAAAGCGGATTGGTTTCCTCCGTCACGGTTTGCACTCTGGCCGAATAATCCACATGAGTCACAGCTGGAATCACAGAACGGGCCACATGGAGTTTGTCCAAACCAAAATATGCCTGCTCCTGCGGTGTCATTTCTCTTCGAATATTTTCTTTAACCGGCGCAACCAGCATCATATAGGGACTTTCCCTGTCCAGATTAAAATAGTCAGCGACTTTTTCCCGCAGTACACTGGGCGCAAAAGGGCGAAAACTTTCCCGGAACTTTATTTTTAGATTCATAATCTCCTGCATCCGGGATGACCGGGCATCACCGATAATTGAACGGGCGCCCAAAGCCCGCGGCCCGAATTCCATCCTTCCCTGAAACCATCCGATTGTCTTTTGTGCGGCTATCAGATCGGCAATTCTGACAGGAATCTGTTCTGAGGACAACTCTTCGTAAGTTATATTATTGGTTTTTAAATAATGAAGCAACTGACTACTGCTAAATTCGGGACCAAGGCAGGACGCTTTCATAAAATCTCTCTGCCCCTCAATTGTCCGCTGATTATCCAGATACTGATACCAGACAAAAAGAGCCGCACCGAGAGCGCCTCCGGCATCGCCGGCTGCAGGCTGAATCCATATATTATCAAAAGGACCTTCCCTGAGAATCTTACCGTTGCCCACGCAATTGAGAGCAACTCCTCCTGCCAGACAAAGATTCTTCTGTTTCGTTTCACGATGAATATGACGAGCCATGCGCAGCATGACTTTTTCTGTCACATCCTGAATAGAACAGGCCAGATCCATATCTCTCTGTGTAACATCCGATTCAGGTTTACGGGGCGGCCCGCCAAACAGTTTGTCGAATTTTCTGTTTGTCATGGTAAGACCGGCGCAATAGTTAAAGTATTTCATGTTTAACTTAAACGATCCGTCCTCTTTTAAATCAATTAGCTCCGATAGTATCAAATCTCTGTATACAGGCCTGCCGTATGGCGCCAGTCCCATAACCTTATATTCACCCGAATTGACTTTAAACCCTGTGTAATAAGTAAAGGCTGAATAAAGAAGCCCAAGGGAATGGGGAAAGTGAATTTCGGATAGGATATTGATTTGATTATTTCTTCCGATACCATAACTAGTGGTTGTCCATTCACCAACGCCGTCTATTGTAAGAAATGCCGCCTGAGCAAAAGGAGAAGCAAAAAACGCAGACGCAGCGTGAGACTCATGATGTTCAGGGAAAATTATTTTCCCTTCATAACCCAGCTGCTTTTTAATGAATTCTTTCATCCATAATTTCTGCTTTATCCAGAGAGGAATCGCCATAACAAACGATTGAATGCCATGGGGAGCAAAAGCCAGATAGGTTTCCAAAATACGTTCGAATTTAACAAAAGGCTTGTCATAGAAGGCAATAAAATCCAATGATTCGCTTTTTATTTTTCCTGCTTCCAAACAGTAATCTATCGCGTTTAACGGAAAGGAAAAATCGTGCTTTTTCCGGGTAAAACGCTCTTCCTGCGCTGCCGCGATAATTTCGCCATCACGCACAAGACAAGCCGCGCTGTCATGGTAAAATGCCGATATGCCTAAAATGTTCATTATTGTTTTGTTCACTCGCGGTTAATTGTTGATATTAAAAATATCGCACATAACTGACAATACTTCAAGTAAAACCCAACTCACCGTTGTATTTAAACATGCTTTTTCTCTTTTTCTATGGTAGATGTATTTCACAAAAAATTTAAAGCAAAGAACATTTTATGCATAATATTGCGGTGGTTATACCAAAATATGGTTTGGTTGGCGGAGCTGAACAATTCGCTTCCGAATTAACCGGCAGGCTTGTTTATTCAACGGGATATAATTTTCATGTATATGCTAAACGCTGGCAAAAATCAGCCGCTCCCATAACTTTTCACCGATCATCCATTATCTCTTTTCCTAAATTCCTGACGACACCGAGCTTTGCTTATTTTGTGGGGCGCAAGATCAACCACTGCGATTTTTCTCTCGTCCACAGCCATGAAAGAATTTTTACCGCCGATATTTTTACTATGCACGGAATTCCTCACCGGTATTGGATTCATAACATCCGCCGTAAGCAAATGAGCCTTTTCGATTCAGCCACAGTCCTTGTGGAAAAAAAACTTGTTTATGAAGGTAACTGCAAAAAATTTGTCGCCGTTTCCAACATGGCTAAAGACATTTTTTTACAGGAATACAAGATTAACCCTGACAAAGTTAGTGTTATCAATCCGGGAATTGATTTAAATGATTATGACGGGCAAAATAAAAATTCGGTTCGTAACAATGTCCGCAATGAATTGGGAATTAACATCAGTGATCCGGTGATTATATTTGCTTCGATGAATTTTGAGATTAAAGGTCTTGATGACATTTTATTTTCTCTTGCCAAATTAAAGGCTCAAAACCGAAAGTTCAAGCTCATTGTTGCCGGCAAGGGAAATATAAAAAAATATGTGAAACTGGCAAAACAAGCTCAAATCATCTCCGATGTCATTTTTACCGGTCCTGTAAGTAGAGAAAAATTAATCAGAATGTATTTGGCCGGCGATCTTTATATTATGCTCTCCAAATTCGACACATTCGGCATGGTCGTTCTGGAAGCGATGGCGGCTGGTTTGCCTGTAGTTATCAGCAACAATGTAGGCGCTAAAGATATCGTGAAGGAAGATAAAAACGGATTCATTGTCGGTAATACTTCCGACATCGATTATATCGCGGCAAAGATAGCGCTGCTGCTCGATGAAAACATTCGCCGGAGGATGTCTGACGCGGCATGGCAAACAGCAACACAAAACACATGGGATGATGTAACAAAAAAATACGCGGCCATATACGAAAATATACTGGCGGAAAAGCGCGGTTAATATCATGGATAAAAACGGCGGGAATATATAAAATAAGATCAGCACTGGGAAATTGTCATTGAGAAAAGAATTAATGACATATAAAAGGGTACCTCTTTATGTTTTTACTGAAAAGTAAGTTGCTGGTGAGAAAAAAAGAAATTAGTTGTCCGATGAAATTATTTAATCTTTTTTTAGCTGGATTAATTTAACGGTTACGGATTGATTGAGCAAATCTGTTAATATTTATGAAACAAAACACGGTGAAATACAAAATCCTGGCATTGGGAGAAATAGGTCAATTTAGAGAGTATATTGATGATAACTTTTATTGTGTAAGTATTCACAAGAAAAACCAAGAAATCAGATATAAGAATGGCCATCTTTTTTCTATCCCGCTTTTTTTTCGGCTTCGAAAACAAATAATAAATGGATACTATGATCTCATTTTATGTGGAAGCAATCCTTATCCCATACATCTTCACGATAGATCTCTTTTTAAAAATATCCGTAATTTTCTATATGTTCTTTTTTTTGATTTTCCATCACTCGGATTATCTATGCTTCCCATGCTATTGGGAAAAACTAAAATCCCAGTCGCCGGTGTCAATAGTGACGACAGGCCCAGAATATCCAAAGAAGACTTTTATTTGCTTAAAAGGTGTGACTGTTATTTCATGCGGGAGTTACCTCAAAACAAAAGATTGCTTTTTTTGAATGCAAATAAGAGGAGTCATGATTTACATAGCATTAAGGATAATCAGTTTTATAATGATGTTATTAAAAAGATATATCCCATCAGCCTGGGCGCTTCCGATAAAATCGCAAAACATGAGCGAGCAAACTTAAAGGATATTGATATTTTCTTCTGCGGAGACATTAATAATTCAACCGTGCGAGAAGATGGCATCAATGTATTAAAAAAACTGGCAGATGAAGGTTACAATGTTTTATGCATTACAAATAGAATCCCTTTCCATGAGTTTTATGATTATTGTTCAAGATCATGGCTTGTGTGGTCTCCAAACGGTTTTGGTTGGGATTGTGTACGGCACTACGAAATCTGCTTGGCAGAATCTGTCCCTGTTATTAACTATCCGACTATTATTAGATATCAGCCACTCATGGAAGGAGAGCACTGTTTTTATTATGGCGTTGAAGGCGATCATTTATATCAAGTCATAAAAAATGCTTTAGAGAATAAAGATAGATTGAGACACATGGGAGAAATGGCTAAAAACCTTTGCCTTCAATATCATACATGTTCGAAAACTCTTCAATATATTGTAGAAACAACACTGGCAAAAGCAAACCAAAGAAAAAAATAAATGGTTAAATCGGTTGGATGGATTTTCAATGGAATCAATACATATAGGAATCATCATTCCAATATATAAATCAGATTTATCAGATAAGGAAAAAATAGCCATTACACAGGCATTTAAAGTATTGAATAAATATCAGATTATCTTTGTCGCGCCACAGCATTTAAACACTATAAATTATGAAAAATGTTTTGAGCCCTATAATTATCAGTTAATTAGATTTAGCGATAAATATTTTTATCAAGGATTAGAAGGTTATAACGAATTGTTGTTAAGTGAAGGCTTCTATAAAACGTTTTCAGAGTTTAGATATATTCTGATTTATCAGCCGGATGCATACGTTTTCAGAGATGAATTGATGGAATGGTGCAATAAAGGATATGATTATATTGGCGCTCCGTGGCTGGAAGACAAAGATGAGCAGATTAAATTAAATGGTGTCGGCAATGGAGGATTTTCCTTAAGAAATATTGAAAATTTTCTTTATATTTTCAGCAAGTGTAAAATACAAACAATTAATGAGGAATCAAAAATAAAACAAAGATTTTATAAAATTCAAAATAAAACTATAGCATTGAGATTGAAGCTGTTAAATTTAATCGGAAACAAAAGAGCCGTCTACTATAGAGATAAAAATATGAATGAAGATGGTTTCTGGGGATTGGTAGCGCCCCAAATTACTCGAAAGTTCAAGACAGCTCCTGTGGAGAAGGCTATTAAATTCTCTTTTGACAGATATCCTGATGTCTTATATAAAATGAATGATTATAAACTGCCGCTTGGATGTCATGCGTGGAATAAATGGAATCCTGAATTCTGGAAGAAACATTTTTCGGAATTATAAATCATGTAAATTATTATCTGTTGTTTTAATCTGCCTCAAAATATTCATCATGGCAAAGAATACAAACAGATAAACAAGCTGCATACCTATCATGAGATCTACAAACATCCCCTGAATGAGTAGAGACACACAGCATGCCATTAGGCATAGTACCCAGTTTTTGATAAAAACGTCATTTATGTTTTTGTATAACGACCATCCAACTCGAAAATATGTATAGAGACAATACAGGAAAAGGCAGGTTCCTATAATACCTGTTCTTACCGCTAAATCAATCAGTGTATTATGCGGCATAAAAAATGCTGTGCCATTTTTAGAATTGGCAATATTAGGCCATTTAAAATTATTTCGAATAAAAAGCTCACGATTATAACTCTGCATTCCATAACCGATTCCACCAACAGGATATTTTTTTACTATTTGCAAATAATCATGCCATATGGAAAAACGAATTGTTTCTACTTCTGCACCGACCGCATTTTCAATAGCATGGACATGAAGTTTATTCTTAAATGGTGAAATTATAATTAATAGCAACAAGCATAGTAGCGTGACCATAATTATTTTTTTATGTTTTGTAAAAAGAAACGTTATGGGAACAATAACACCAAGCAGCGCGCCTTTTGTTCCTGAAAGCACTATCGCTGATATGGTCGAAATCATGGATAAAAAAAGAACTGGATTTTTTACAACACTTGTTGAATCGGTAAAGAGTACAATGGTTATAAACAGGGCAGGCGCGGCCAGAAATCCAATATGATTTATATCAACACCAATTTCAGGAAGACCGAAACGGTCTTGAAGGGATGCGCCCTTTATTACGTAATAATAGATTGTACCACCAAATGAAAAAAAAGTTATGGAAATGACGATAATCCAACATAAGACAACAAATAACCTTTTGGATACAAAGTAGGTCGATAGGATATAAAATATTACAAGATGCTTTATCAAATGGGCATAAAAATCGTGAAAGGAATTGCTTTTATCCAACGCAAAAGGAATGCAAAGCAGTATCCAGAAACTGAACAATACGAACGGTATAGTAAAAGGTGATTTAAATGAAAATAATGTTTGTCTTCGAATAATAAGGAAAATAGCAATCGCTACTGAAAAATAAAATGATATTTCCTGTGCTGCTGTGTTGTAGGGAAATGGAATAATAAGTATAAAGAACCCTATAAGGATGGTTACAATACGTTTAAGCATATCATAGATATCATGATGCTTTATATAATTAAGGAACTGATTATATCGGTTAAGATTCATTCTTTACAAATACCGCGCACGGTCACGATAACCGCTTTTTAATCAATCCGTTTTCGCAATATGCGGGAATATTTTTTCTATTGAAATAATCTATATTTGGCCCTTCTGTCCAATGCTTGTTTCCCAATGCATGAGGATGCCACATGTGCATGCAACGGGCATTTTTTATAATGGAGCGACCGAAAATTCCTTTTTTTGCAAGGCGTCTTGCCATATCCAGATCTTCGCCTCCCCATCCTATATAATTTTCATCAAAACCATTCACACTCTCGATATCCTTCTTGAACAAGGAAAAGTGTCCCCCAAAATTTTGCTTCTCGCCATAAGCTCGATTCAAACGACGTAATATGCCATATTTTACGAATTGACGGTGCTCCCTCTGGATTGGTTTTTCAGACATTTGATTATAAAAAAACTCCAATATCTCAGTGGTGATGTCGACTTTAAAAATCTGGTCCGTTTGTTCCTGGCTCAAATTTTTGAATCGGCCCGCTAAATACATACCCTGTCGCGCCGAAGAATTGTGAAATGAAATCGTATCGGGCAAAACCAGATTATCTCTATCCAGGAAAACCAGATAATCTCCTCGCGACATGCGGATTCCATTATTACGCGTTGCAGATCTCCTTGCACCTTCGCGAGTATGCCATGCATGGACTATGGGGAAATCATATTGGGGTAACATCTGCTTGATCTGAGTTACAACTTCATCGGCTGAACCATCATCGGCAATCACAACCTCTAGAAAATCTTTAGAACAAAACCTGAGCGAATCAAGACAGTATTTTAGATAGTCTATTTTTTCATAAAAACAAATTATAATACTCGTTTTCATTTTCTAATCACCAGTTGCTCCAGTCCGGAATTTCAACTTCTGTTTTTATATTTTTTGCCAAATCGCTTTTTGGCACCCATTTTTATCTTGAATATTCTTCTGTTTAAAATAGTTTTTATGCTCTTTTTATACGGTGAAATCAAGGTTAATATTTTATTTTCATCTTTTGAATGATAAGATTGGATTTCTTTAGCCAAATGAGGAAAAAGCTGATATTGATTCAAAACTTTTTCTCTCGCAGTTTTCAACGCAGGCAACCTCTTTTCCCATTCATTGTTCTTAATGGCCGATTTAATTCGATCCATGGCAATCTGCGGCTTGTCTATGTCTATTCGAATGAAAGATTCTTCAGGAAAATACTTCTCCAGATTTGTACATCCGTAGTAGAAGGGAATTGTCCACGACAAAAAACAATCGGCAATTTTCTCCGTCCAGTAATCGGAACTACAACTGTTTTCCACAGCAAGCGAATATTTATAAGGCGCCAAACCATCCCATTTATCCTCTATAACTTGCACTGCCCGGCCAAATAGATCAATATCGATAGAAGCATTATTTTGCATGAATTGCAGAAATGAGCGCCGTTTAATATGTCCCGGAATATTCATGGCATTGCCAACAATCCAGGAAATTGCTTTTGATTTGGGGGGAATATCCATTTGAGACAGTTGATCAAATGATTTGTTAATGTGCCAGGGAAGAGCTGGTTGTGAAACGATATATCTGGAATGATTCGATGGTATATAATGAGTATATACATGGAAAAAAGGTTCGTGCCCCTCAATCATCCAATCGGTAAATCCCTTAACATAGGGTTCTTGCATAAGCGCCCAAATATTTTCTTTGGGACATTTGACAATGCTCTGGGACTTCATATTGTTATTGAGCATTATGACAAAATCGCATTCTTCAACAGGATCAACGGTGAATTGAATATTGTCCCATATGCCTCGCTTGCCCGGTGTCTGGCGCATTAGATCAGGCCAATCCCAATTTTTTATTATGCGGACAAGAGTCATAATATATTTCTTGATTTCACAGATTCATTTTTGCGGCATTGAGGGTGTTTTTCATCAACATTGCTCGAGTCATTGGACCTACGCCGCCGGGAACCGGTGTAATATACGAAGCCTTAAGAGAAACTGCGGGAAAATCAACATCACCTGTAAGTTTCCCGTTATCCAGGCGATTAGTGCCGACATCGATCACGACCACTCCTTCTTTGACCATGTCTCCTTTGATCATTTGCGCACGACCGGCGGCGGCCACCAGGATATCGGCTCGGCGGGTCACTGCCGCCAGATCTCTTGTGCGAGTATGGCAAATCGTCACAGTCGCATTACGGGCCAGCAACATCAGCGCCATGGGCTTTCCGACAATATTACTGCGACCGACAACGACCGCTTCTTTACCGGAAAGTTCTATACCGCTTCGATCAAACAATTCCATAATGCCGTATGGCGTGCACGACGAATGGCAGGGATTGCCGGCAACAAGCCTGCCGACATTGTATGGATGAAAACCATCCACATCTTTTCGGGGATCAATGGATTCGATGATCTTGTCAGTTCGGATATGTTTGGGTACGGGAAGCTGCACCAAAATACCGTGAATGAGTTTATCTTTGTTAAGATCATCAATCAAACTCAAAAGTTTTTCTTCACTTGTTGCCTCTGGAAGTTTATACTCACGGGATAAAAAACCAACTTCGGCACAATCCTGAGCTTTCTTCCCCACATATATTTTAGAGGCAGGATCGTCACCAACAAGAATAACTGCCAGACCGGGCACAATCCCTTTTTGCTTTAGCTCAAGTGTGCTGATACGCACCTCATTACGAATATCCTGCGCTATTTTATTCCCATCAATAATACTGAACATGTTCAACTTCACCTCAAATCATTGGTATAAACTACAAAGCAAGCTTAGGACACCTGTTCCGCGGCGTACTGTAGGGTATTCCGGATATGATATTCTCCGCTCGGGCGGGATTGTTTAGCTTGCTAATTCCGATGTGCCTTGGACGGCGTGCACCGGACTTCGCTTTTAAGAATTGGAGCATCTCTATAAAATACTCCCCCTCGAATCCTATTGGGGAATTCGAGGGGGCTGATTGCTAAATGACAGGAATTTTATTACTCTGCTGCATATTTCTTTATTAAGTTGATAATTGTGGGAATATTCTCCGCCGGAGTTTTACCCGAATAAATGTAACGAACAATCCGGTTCTTGTCAACAAGGACTGATGTGGCGATTGTGTGCGGAGCCCCCACAACATTGCCGAATGTAAAATCCGGATCGAGCAGGATGATAGCACCGCTACTCTTCTGCTTTTTTCCAGCTATCATCTTAATGAGGGAATTAGGCCCAAAAGTGTCCTTCGCGTTTGCTATACCCAATCCAACGTACTTATTTTCCTTTTTCAGAAGATCTATATCCTTGTTAGCTTTTATTGCCTCGGTTACATGATCATTATCATCCGATGAACTCTTGCTGGCATATACGATATAAACCACTTTGCCCGCGTATTCCGGTGAACTGAGACTATAAAATTCCTCACCAAGCGCGGCTTGCAGCTTGAAGTCACCTAATTTGTCCCCCACTTTTATCTCGCCCGCATAAGACACAAAGGCTCCACATAATAAAATAAATAAAACGGCAATGATTACTTTTTTCATTCTATCCTCCTTTTTAGTCTCCACAAATTACATGACCGGTTTTGCATGTGAAATAATCCGTGTAAGTCGTGGAGCTATTGTAATTGTGGCGGGATTATAGAGTAAAATAATGGCTCAGGCAAGCAAAATAACGCTTCGTCTGACAATTAGTTAACAGTTGGGAAGAAATTTAATGAAATAAGTCTCTTGCACAAATAATAATAAAAAAGGTTGAAACCAAACACTAGTTATGCAAGAGTTTTTTTGAAATTATTTTCTTATTTTCCAATATCAATCACGAAGAGTAATAATGATTCAACAAGAAAACTCCGCAAATCCCATTAAAAGCATCCACCGGTTGTGTCCTCTGTGCGGCGCTGATAACGCCGCAGCAAAACCTTCCGTATATTCCAGGGATCAATGGATTATTAAAATGTGTACCGTGTGTCATTTTGTTTATCTGGAGAATCCTCCATCTTATGAAGAACTGGAAGAAACTTACGCCTGGGAAAAGACATCGCGCCAGGTGGCGCAAAAGAAAATGGAATCCGCACTACAGCGGGGCGTGAGGGTTATTGAACTTTACAAAGACAGACTGATTCGCAGGGATAAGCTCATTGCGATCGTGAAGCAATACTTTCCCTCTGGTCCTGTAATAGATGTCGGATGCGGAGGAGGCGAGGTAATGGCCCGCCTCGATCAAAAATATATTCCCTTCGGCATTGAAGTATCAAAACAGTTATCCCAAAGGGCTCAAAAAATCGCCAAATCCCGCGGAGGCCGCGTTTTCTGCGGCAGCGCACTTATCGGATTAGACACTTTTAAAAAAGATTATTTTACCGCGGCAGTTATGTCGGCCTATTTCGAACATGAATCCGCACCTCTTGAGGTTATCCAGAAAATTATGCGGATATTGCGTCCGGGCGCTCCTCTTATTATTAAAGTGCCTAATTACGGTTGTTTAAACCGCATGGTTATGGGGAGGAAATGGTGCGGATTCCGTTATCCCGACCATGTCAATTACTGGACGCCAAAAACACTTAAGAGAATCATCGAAGACACAGGCTTTAAGATTGTTCGGTTTAACATCAAAGATCGGTTCCCCACCAATGACAATATGTGGCTTATAGCCCGCAAACCTGCCTGATGCATTTTATCAAAAACTATGCTAAATAAACTTAAGATTTCACGGAGATCATTTAACTGTTAATTTAAAGGCAATCGGATTCTCCAATAAGGAATGCCCGTTCTTGCCAGCGTAAGAAAATGGGCTTTAAAAATATTTTGATATTGGAAAGGAGTTAAACATGAAAGAAGTTGTAATTGTAAGCGGGGCCCGAACAGCAGTAGGCGAATTCGGCGGATCGTTAAAAGGCATAAGGACAGTTGATCTCGGAGCCTTGGTTATCAAAGAAGCTCTCAAACGTGCCGGAATCAGGCCTTCAATTGATGAGTTTTCCAGAAGCTGCCGGCCCGACGCCCTGGGCAGTTTTGAAATGACGGAAATAAACAAAAAATATTATGATTATAATGAATCCCTAAAACCTGTTTACGTGGATGAAGTAATTATGGGCAATGTTTTACAAGGTGGACAAGGGCAGAATGTCGCGAGGCAGGCTTCTATTTATGCCGGACTTCCTGAAGAGACCAACGCTTTTACCGTCAATAAAATATGCGCATCAGGAATGAAAGCTATCGCATTGGCGGCGCAGGCCATTGAGGCTGGCAATGCCGAAATTATTGTCGCAGGCGGCATGGAAAACATGAGCAACGCCCCCTTTATTATTCCGCAAGCACGCTGGGGATATCGTATGAGTATGCCTTTTTCCCAGATTACCGATTTAATGGTTTATGACGGCCTCTACGAAATATTCAATGGCTATCATATGGGTGTAACAGCGGAAAATATCGCTGCTCTCTACAAAATTTCCCGCCAGCAACAGGATGAATTTTCACTGAGAAGCCATCAAAGAGCGCGGGCGGCCATTGCTTCCGGCGCGGTCGCTGATGAAATTGTTTCTGTTTTTATTCCTCAGAAGAAAGGCGATCCCAAAGTATTTAATGTAGATGAACGCCCTATGGATACATCGCTGGAAAAAATGAGCAAGCTGGCAACTGTTTTCAAAAAGGACGGTACGGTAACTGCGGGCAACGCTTCCGGCATAAACGATGGGGCCGCAGCTGTGATTGTAATGAGCGCTGAAAAAGCTAAAGAACTTAAACTTGAGCCACTGGCCAAAATTAAGGGTTATGCCAGTGGTGGAGTTGATCCGGCTTATATGGGCCTCGGGCCTATTCCATCAACACGCAAACTTTTCAAGAAACTTAATCTGACGGCAAAGGATATTGATCTTTTTGAACTCAATGAAGCCTTTGCCGCACAGGCGCTGGCCTGCATGAAAGAACTGGAAGTTGATATTGAAAAATGCAATCTCAACGGCGGCGCGGTTTCTCTGGGTCATCCCGTCGGTTGTTCCGGCGCCCGCATTACCTACACGCTGGCCATGCAGATGAAAAAGAAGAATTTAAAGCGCGGTCTTGCTTCGCTTTGCATCGGCGGCGGACAGGGCATGTCCATGATATTGGAAAACGTTTAATTTTTATTTAAACCAGAGAAAAAGGGTGGATTCTATCCGCCCTTTTTTTATCCGATTTTACCGGCAGGTTTATTTATTTTATATATCTGACATATCGTAATATTTTCCAATGATTTTATAAAAAACACAGCACTTATAATACAACGCAGCAGATGAGCGTTTTTCAACAGTATTTGTTGTGATATCTCTTTTCTTGACCAAGTATGTACTTTGATCTATAAAAAAGTTTATGAAAAATTTCAGTCGGAATTAATAATCAAGGAGCATATAAATGTCATTAAATCTCGATAAATTAAAATCTTTTAACGGCAGGAAGGGTCCCCTGTTGTTGATTATCATGGACGGTATAGGCATAGGAAAGGCTGATGAAACAAATGCCGTCTACATGGCCGATACACCCAACCTTAATAAATTATTCAAATCTGATCTATACACGCAACTGAAGGCTCACGGTAAGGCAGTCGGACTGCCGTCAGATGACGATATGGGAAACAGTGAGGTCGGGCATAATGCCATCGGCGCCGGCAGGGTCTTTGATCAGGGCGCCCGTCTTATAAATGCGGCGCTCAAAACGGGAAGGATTTTTCAATCCGAAGTCTGGGGCCACATAGTAAAGCGTGCCCAAAACGGAGGAACTATACACTTCATAGGATTGCTTTCAGACGGAAATGTCCATTCTCATATTGATCAGTTATTTATAATGATCGATAAGTGTGCCGAGCTGAATTTCAACAGGGTCAGGATTCATGCCCTTCTTGACGGAAGAGATGTGGGAGAGAGAACGGCACTTGATTATATTATTCCAACGGAGAAAAAACTGAAAAAAATCTCCGAGGAAAGAGGTCTTGATTTCGCTATTGCCTCAGGAGGCGGGCGCATGAAGGTAACCATGGACAGATACAATTCCGACTGGAATATAGTTAAGAGAGGATGGGATGCCCATGTCCTGGGGAAGGGCAGGAAGTTTCAATCCGCTTCCGATGCAGTGAGAACGTTTTACAAAGAAGATCCGAAAGCAACAGATCAGTATCTACCCGCTTTTGTCATAGCTGATAGTTCGGGGAAGCCCAACGGCACTATCCATGATGGCGATGCTGTGATCCTTTTCAACTTCCGGGGTGATCGCGCCATCGAAATATCAAGGGCATTCACCGAGAAGGACTTTACCGAATTCGCCAGAGGACCTCTTCCGGATATATTTTATGCGGGAATGATGGAGTATGATGGAGATGCTCATATTCCCCCCCATTTTCTTGTGCAGCCTCCGGCAATCGATCGTACTATCAGTGAATATCTCTGCGCGGCAAAGGTAAAAACCTTTGCCGTATCCGAAACTCAGAAGTTCGGCCATGTTACGTATTTCTGGAACGGCAACCGTTCCGGTTATATTAATGAATCACTGGAGAAATATGTGGAAATACCTTCCGACAGGATTGAGTTTGATAAGGCTCCTCAGATGAAAGCAAAAGAGATAACGGAAGCGGTTATAGAACTGCTCAAAAGCGGCAATTACAAATTCGGCAGGACGAATTTCCCGAACGGCGACATGGTTGGACATACAGGTATGATGGATGCAACTATTATTGCGGTGCAGACAGTGGATCAGTGCGTTGGAGAGCTGCTCGCTGTCATAAAGGAAACAGAAGGCATTGCCGTTATCACAGCCGACCATGGCAACGCGGATGAGATGTTCACGATAGATAAAAAAGGCGTAAAATCAGTAAAGACCGCGCATTCCCTGAATCCGGTCCCTTTTATAATCTATGATCCCCTGTATCAGGGGGAATACCGGATGGCGGATATGAAAGAAAAAGGCCTGTCCAATATTGCGGCGACTCTCTTGAATCTTCTGGGGTATGAGAAACCCGAAGAGTATGATCCGTCACTAATAGAATTAGTTTCCACCGGGAATTGATTATAAAAAAGTTCTATGTTCAACGTAAAGAAATATCTTTTAACGTTGAACATAGAACGTAAAACTTTTTATTTTCCTGTAAATATCGGTTTTCTCTTTTCTAGAAATGCTTTCATTCCTTCTTTCTGGTCCTGCGTGCTGAAACATTGCGCGATACAGCTTACTTCCAGCTTATTGGCATTATCCAGTGGCAAGTCAAAGCCATAATTCATAGCATTTTTGGCCATCTTCAGGGCGAAAGGAGGAAGCTTGGCTAGTTTCAAGGCAAATTTTCTGGTTTCATCCAAAAGATTTTCCGGAGGAAATACTCTATTGACGAGGCCTATTTCATAGGCTCGTTGGGCATTAATCTGAATGCCGCCCAGAATCATTTCCTTGGCTATTCCCATTCCTACAAGACGCGGAAGACGCTGCGTGCCGCCCCATCCGGGAATGATGCCGATTAAAATTTCCGGCTGGCCGAAAACTGCCTTCTCCGATGCGAACCTGATATCGCAGGCCAGTGTAATTTCCGTGCCGCCACCGAGAGCAAAACCATTAATGGCGGCAATGGACGGCTTAGGCATAGTTTCGATGAGCCTTAAAGTACGGTGCCCCAATTCCATCATTTGCTGGCTTTCAATCGTTGTGCTGTTTTGCATTTGCGAAATGTCGGCTCCGGCGACGAAAGCCTTATCTCCGGCGCCGGTTAAAATCAGCACCTTGATATTATCATCTTTTTCACAGATTGTCGCAGCATCGAGAATTTCCGTCAATATTTCGGAATTCATGGCGTTTAAAACTTTAGGCCTGTTAAAAGTTATGGTTGCAATTTCTTCTTCAACATTAAAGAGAATATTTTTGTACTCCATTTGATTCCTTCTTTCTTCAAAAAAATATGGAGACGCTTCAACGCGCCTTTTTGATATTTACTGTTTATTTAGCTTTTCTTTTCTTTAATTCTTCCGCCCGCAATTCCTTGCGCAGTATTTTCCCCACGGTGGTCTTGGGTAGTTCTGTGCGGAACTCAACTTCCGACGGCAGCTTGTAAGCGGCCAGATGAGCCTTTCCATATTCAATCATTTCCTCGGCCGTAGCCGTCTGCCCTTGTTTTAGAACGATAAAGAGTTTTACATTCTCTCCACGTGTCTTATCGGGAACGCCGATGGAGCAGGCCTCTTCCACTTTGGGATTGCCGTAATAGACTTCATCAATATCACGAGGATAGACATTATAGCCACCGGAGATAATCATATCTTTCTTACGGTCAACAATATAAAAATATCCGTCTTCATCCATTGTCGCGATGTCTCCCGTGTACATCCAGCCATCCTTCAGAACATTGGCTGTTTCTTCAGGCATTCCTTTATAGCCCTTCATAACCTGTGGCCCCTTGACGATCAGTTCTCCCGGTTTGCCAATGGGCATGTCCGTCACACCGTCATCAAGATCAACGATTCGAGCCAGGGTATCGGAAAGGGGAAGGCCAATGCTGCCAACCTTCTGCTTCCCATTGAAAGGATTGGTATGAGTAACCGGACATGTCTCCGTCATACCGAAACCTTCGGAGATAAACGTCCCTGTGAGTTTCTGGAATTCATGAATGACCTCCACGGGAAGCGGTGCGCTTCCGGAAAAAGCTCCTTTGATACAGCTCATGTCCGTTTTGGCCAGATCGGGATGATTGAGCATGCCAATGTACATCGTTGGAACCATGGGCGTAAAAGTTGGTTTGTATTTCCGAATAGCTTCCAGCAGTGGTTGCGGTTGTGGTTTGGGAAGCAGAATCTGATTCCACCCATCGTAAACGGTCAGGTTCATGCTACAGGAAAGTCCGAATACATGGAAATAGGGCAGAGCGCCCAGCATGGTTTCATGCCCTCTTTCAAAGGTCGGAAACCAGGCGGCAATTTGCTGTACCTGCTTGCTGAGATTGGCATGGGTTAGAATAACACCCTTGGATACGCCGGTTGTTCCGCCGGTATACTGATACATGGCAATATCGTCTAATGTGAGTTTTACTTTCGGCGGATTGGGCTGATATTTGGAGATGCAATCCATCCAGCGATAGACGTCGGGGGCGGCCTTCACATCGGCGAAGGGAAATTTCTTCAACTTCTTTCCGAGAAACCTTGTGATCGGATTAAGGAAATCGCCAATTCCCATGTAAACGATCTGCTTGATCTTTGTCTTCGGCCGCAAATTTATCATACGATTGCCGAGGGCATCAAGAGTAATGAGGACTTTGGAATCGGAATCATTGAACTGATGTTCCAATTCCGGATCAGAATAAAGGGGATTATTCATAACGACGATGCCGCCTATTTTCAAAATGGCATAGTATGCGACAACGCACGGAATAGAGTTGGGAAGAAGAATCGACACGGCATCCCCTTTTTTGATACCGAAATCCGTAAGGCAGGTCGCAAAACGGTCAACCTGATCCTTGAATTGTCGGTATGTCATCTTGTATCCAACAAATATCATAGCTGTGTCATTGGGAAAATCCTTTGCCGCTTTTTCAAGATAGTCAGGCATGGTCAGTTCTTCGTATGTGATGTTTTCCGGAACGCCTTTTTCGTAGGATTTTAACCAGGGTTTGCTCTCATAACTTATACTTGCTGCCATTGTTCGATGCTCCTCCTTTTATAATTTTTGGAAATGCGTGTATTATACTCCGATATCGGCTAAATTAAAACACATTTTTAATTTTTTATAAAAAAAAGCCCGTTCTTGATTAAGAACGGGCTTTGATAAATAAATTTATTTTGTTAATAATTACTTAAGTCGCGCAAGTATCAACGGGAGCTTTTGTTTCTTCCATTCCCATAGCCTTAAGAACTATTTCGGAAATATCCAATGCGACCATCTTTTCCGACTGCTGTTTGTCTTTGATTCCGTCTGAGAGCATAGTCAGACAGAATGGACAGCCGACAGCGATCGTACCGGCATTGGTTGCGATAGCCTGATCAGTGCGCGCGTTGTTGATGCGCTCTCCCTCTTCTTCCATCCACATTCTGGCTCCGCCGGCGCCGCAACAGAAGCTCTTAGACAGATTTCTTTCCATTTCGGCAAGCTGCACGCCGGGAATAGCGTTCAAAATACTGCGCGGCTGAGCGTAAATGTTGTTATAACGGCCGAGGAAGCAGGAATCATGATAGGTGAATGTTCCATCAAGCTGCTTGTTGAATTTAATCTTACCTTTAGCGATTAAATCAGCGATAATTTCAGTATGATGGTAAACTTCATAGTTACCGCCAAAGTTGGGGTAATCTTTCTTAATGCAGTTATAACCGTGCGGACAAATGGCTATAATCTTTTTCACGCCATAGCCGTTCATTACTTCGATATTGGCCTGTGCCTGCGACTGGAACAGATAATCGTTACCGCCGCGCATAGCCGAATCGCCGCAGCAGCTTTCTTCATTTCCCAGAATACCGAAGCTTACTCCGGCCGCCTGCAGAATCTTGGCAAAGGCAACGGATATTTTTTTGCCGCGGTCATCAAAAGAACCGGAGCATCCTACATAGAAAAGATATTCCACGTTGGGATCTTCAGCCAAAGTTTTCACGCCAAGTTCCTTTGCCCAGTCGGCGCGCAGATGAGCTCCGATGCCCCATGGGTTGGAGTTGTTTTCCATATTGCGGTAAGTTAACTGAAGTTCCGGAGCAAAATCCGCTTCGGTCAAAACCTTATAGCGGCGCATATCGATAATTTTCTGAACATGTTCAATGGAAGCCGAGCAGTTTTCCATACAATACATACAATTGGTACAATCCCAAAGTTCATGCATACTAATGACTTCACCAACGAGAGCTTTTTCCGGTGCAGCGCCTTCAGCAGCCTCAGCAGGAGCCTGTGCCTCGGCACCTTCAGCACCTTCGACTGCGGGAGCGACGGCTTTGGCAGCCGCAAGTGGAGCTTTTTCCAGCCAAAACGTCTTAATATCCTGAACTAATTTCTTTGGGGATAAATGCTTGCCGGTAAGATAAGCCGGGCATCCGTCCTGACAACGTCCGCACTTCGTACAGGCGTCGGCATCAAAAATCTGTTTCCAGGTAAATTCTTCAAGTTTGGACACACCGAAGGATTCCTGATTTTCAATATCACGAATCGGCTCAACATAGCCGGCCGGTTTCAGAGAAATAAAGAAATGATTGGCTGTAGTCGTAATAATGTGCAGGAGCCGTGAATAGGGAATGTAAGCGATAAAACCCAAAGCAATGAAAGTATGCGTCCACCAGGTGATCTTATGCAAAGTTTTTGCGGTTTCAACATCCATGCCGGCAAGTACATAGGTGGCAATGCCCCAACTGACAAACCTGACCCATTCCCATGGAGTTTCCTGATAAGTTACATGGATTCTCAAGGCGCTGATGAGAAACCCTGTAACAACGATGCCCAGAATGAGGAGCAATGCGATAGCATCATCAGCCGTATTATCTGACTTACCTTTATAGCCAAGACGGTCAGGCTTAAGAACATAGCGGCGGAAAAAAGCAAGCAGTACACCGATCAGCACACAAAGACCAAAAGTTTGCATCATGCAGGCAAAAACCAGATAAAAGGCGCCGCGATTAAACGACCAGCCAAACAAAGGCTCGGTTATGTGAAATTCGCCGGCGTCGAAAGCGGCTCCGAAAATTAAAACAAAGAAACCAAAAAATATAAGGCCGTGCATAATGCCTGGATAAGCGTCTCTCCATGTTTTTATTTGCAAAAATCCGTTTAAAATGAGTGATTTTATCCTTGCCGGAAGGTCGTCCCAGCGGATTTCTTCCTTGCCCATCGCTTTCCACAGGGTCCATCGTCGGTAAACACCGTAAGCAAATATTGCCACTGCCACAGCAGTCAAAAGAAAGAGAAACGGCTCAAAACCTTGAGCGTTCCAGAAAACTTCGCGGCCTTCATTTCCTATTCCTATTGGGATTGTCTGTTCCATTTATCCTCCGAATATTGAGGGTGATATGACTTAATTAATTTTGCCCCCAAGTCTGCGTTTGTTACTTTGAATATCAAATATTCTAAAAATTTTAACCACTAATTAATTCTGCTTATTTCTAATTTCCGGTAACAGCCGACAAGCCGGCCGTTACCGGAAACCGTCTTCCTTGCAATATCTTAGGCCATCAATTTCTTGCAGGCGCTGGTCAATTCGGGAACAACCTTGAAAAGATCATCCACTACACCGAAATCGGCTTTGGTAAAGATGGGAGCTTCCGCATCTTTATTAATAGCCACGATGCACTTGGATGAGCTCATGCCCGCCAGATGCTGAATCGCTCCGGAAATTCCGCAGGCTATGTACAGATTGGGAGAAACAACCTTTCCTGTCTGTCCAACCTGATCTTTCTGCGGTCTCCAGCCAGCATCAACAGCCGCGCGGGATGCACCGACCGTACCTTTAAGCACGTCAGCCAACTCTTCCAGAATCTTGTATTCATCCGGACCTTTCATGCCGCGTCCACCGGATACGATGATGTTGGCTTCAGTCAAGTCGACTTTGCCGCTGGTGTCTTTCTGAACTTCCAGAACCTTGCTCTTGGGAGCATCAACAGCCACATCCACTTTTGTCACAGCGCCGGCTTTGGCATTTTCCACAGCCGCGAATACGTTGGGACGAAGGGATGCCATCGCCGGAGTGGTATTGAATGCCACTTCGCCGAAGCACTTGCCGGCATACATCGGACGGGTGCAAACCAATTTGCCGCCGTCAATCTTTACATCCGTGCAATCCGTGGCCAGACCACCGGCCAGCTTGGCAGCCACGCGGGCGGAAAGATCCTTGCCCTGAACGGAGGCGCCAAACAGTGCGATAGCCGCGTCGTTATCTTTTAATATCTTGGCGGTGACCTGAGCGTGCGCTTCGGTAACATAGGGTTCCAAAGCGGCGTTGTCGCCGACAAAAACTTTATCCACACCGAACTTAGCCAGTTCGGCAGCCAAACCTTCTATACCTGAACCAAGCAGAATAGCGCAAACTTCATCTCCCGACTGATCAGCCAGTTTTCTGGCCGCGGAAGCAAGCTCAAAACTTACTTTACGCAGGGCGCCGTCTCTTTGTTCTGCAATTACAAATACTCCTTTTGCCATTTTTCAATCCTCCGCTTTTAAATTAAATAACTTTAGCTTCTTCCCTGAGACACCGGGCCAATTCCGCCGCCTTCTGCGCTGCATCATCACCGCAAATTATCTTGCCGGCTGCTCGGGCTGGGGGCGGAATAACTTTGGCTACTTTGGCTTTCACATCTGTTGCGATTCCCAAAGCCGCCGCGTTTTTCACGTCCACCGGTTTCTTCTTGGCTTTCATAATACCGGGAAGCGATGCGTAGCGGGGTTCGTTAAGACCTTTCTGCGCCGTTACCACGCAGGGTAAGCTGGTTTCTATCGAGAGTTGTGCTCCTTCAATCGGCCGGATTACTTTTACGGAAGATCCGGCAAAATCCAATTTAGTGACCAGAGTCAACTGAGGCAACCCGAGAGCTTCGGCCAGCATTGCTCCGACCTGACCGGAGTCATCATCGATGGCGCGCTGTCCACAGAAGATAATGTCATGGGGAAGGCCTTTAATAGCAGCGGCCAGAGCTGATGCCGTAACAAAAGCATCGGCATTATCCAGAGCGGGATCACTGATATGAATGCCCTTATCCGCGCCCATGGCCAGAGCGGTTCTGATTGTTTCCATTGCTCGCGCCGGTCCCAGGGAGATTATCGTCACGTCTCCGCCGTTTTTTTCTTTCAGCTTCAGAGCCTCTTCCACACCGTATTCGTCATAAGGATTCATGACCCACTTAATCTGGCCATCTTCGATTCCTGATCCGTCAGCTTTTACTTTGATCTGGGCTTCCGTATCCGGCACCTGTTTTACGCATGCGATAATATTCACTTTGTCCAACCTCCTTCTTCTGCATGTAATTCTTCGGGAGAAAAACACGCATTTTTATTTTTTCTCTATTTTTACAAAAAAGGTCCGATTCCCTTCTCTTTAAAGAGAATCGGACCTTGATTTTACAGCCTGTTTTTGACGATATCGTCAACTACAGAAGGATCTGCCAGCGTGCTGGTGTCACCCAGGTTGCCAATGTCATTGGCGGCCACTTTCTTCAAAATTCTTCTCATGATCTTGCCGCTGCGTGTTTTGGGAAGACCATCCGCCCATTGAATCTTATCCGGTGTCGCGATAGGTCCGATTATCGTGCGGACATGAGCGATAAGTTCTTTCTTCAACGCATCAGTCTTCTCCACACCTGTCTTCAGGGTAACGTAAGCGTAAATGCCCTGGCCTTTGATGTCATGCGGCATGCCGACAACCGCGGCTTCCGCGACAGCCTTATGCGCGACAAGCGCGCTTTCAACTTCGGCGGTACCCATGCGGTGACCGGAAACATTGATAACATCATCAATACGGCCTGTGATCTGATAATAACCGTCTTTATCACGGCGGCAACCGTCACCTGTTACATAGTAGCCGGGGAACTGCTCAAAGTAGGTTTCCTGGAATCTCTTGGGATCGCCGTAAACGCCTCTCATAATTCCGGGCCATGGCACCTTGATGCAAAGAGCGCCGCTTGCTTCGGTGTTGGTGAATTCTTTTCCTTCATCATCCACCAGCACAGGCTGCACACCAAAGAACGGCAGTGTGGCCATACCGGGTTTGATTTCAATCGCGCCGGGCAGCGGAGTAATCAGAATTCCGCCTGTTTCCGTCTGCCACCAGGTGTCCACAATGGGGCATTCGCCGCGGCCGATAACATTATAATACCAGTTCCAGGCTTCGGGGTTGATCGGCTCGCCGACTGTGCCCAGAGTCTGCAGACTGGAGATGTCGCATTTCTTCACGAAATCGTCGCCTTCTTTGGCAATCGCGCGGATGGCCGTCGGAGCGGTGTAGAAAATGTTGACCTTGTATTTTTCCACGACCTGCCAGAAACGGCTGTAGGTCGGATAGTTGGGAACGCCTTCAAACATAACGGAAGTTGCGCCGTTGCAAAGAGGCCCGTAAAGAATATAGGTGTGACCCGTGACCCAGCCTAGGTCGGCTGTGCACCAGTAAATGTCACCGTCGTGATAATCGAAAATCATCTTTTGAGTGTAAGAACCATAAACCAGATAACCGCCCGTGGTGTGCATAACGCCCTTGGGTTGTCCGGTGGAACCGGAAGTATAAAGGATGAACAGAGGATCTTCAGCATCCATCCATTCCGGTTCGCATTTGGCGTCAGCTTTGGCCATTTCTTCGTGCCACCACTTGTCGCGGCCGGCAGTCATTTCACACTTAATCTTATCACCGACTCGCTGGACAACAATAACGGCCTTTACGGACGGCGACTGTGTCAATGCTTCATCAGCTATTGTTTTTGCGGGAACAGCTTTGTTGCCGCGGAACGTTCCGTCGCAGACAACCAGTACCTTGGCTTCGCCGTTGACAATTCTGTCTCTCAGCGCGTCGGCGCTGAATCCGCCGAAAACGATGCAATGAACTGCGCCGATACGTGAGCAGGCCAAAGCGGCAATTGCGAGTTCCGGAACCATCGGCATATAAAGACAAACGCGGTCGCCCTTCTTTACGCCATTGGCCTTCAGAACATTGGCGAACTTGCAGACCTCTTCATGCAACATCTTATAGGTCAATCCCTTCTCTTCACCCGGCTCATTGCCTTCCCACTGAATCGCAACCTGATTGCCGCGTTTCTCGAGGTGCCTGTCCAGACAGTTGTAAGAAACGTTGAGTTTACCGCCTTCAAAAAACTTTACAAAAATGGGACCTTTCTTAATATCAAAATTATAGTCCATTACCTTGTCCCACTTCTTGAACCAGGTAACCTGCTGCTCGGCAACTTCAGCCCAGAATTTCTCAGGCTCTTCAACTGATTTCTTCCACATTGTGTCATATGCTGCTCTACCGGAAACCCAAGCTTTCTTTTTCGCTTTTTCCGGAATCGGATAGATATCCTTTAATTTAACTTTTCCTGCATCCGCCATGATAATTTATTCCTCCCTATTTTTTTGATTTAAACGTTTTACATCGCCTTGATAACGGCAAAACAAATTCCCTAACTGTTGATAATACATATATTTTTGAATAGAAGTCATAACTTGACCGCAAGTCATATCTGCCTTGCGTTTCCCCTACCTTAAGATTACCCTGATGTCAAGAAATATTTGAAAATCTTGTGCGTCTTGTTTTCCTGTCCTGACCAGACAGTTATATATTACCCGATTTCACGTTACCGGCAATAAACACGGCAAATCTTATTTTTAAAAAAAATCCGATATTTACGAATATATTTTATTTCTATTTCCTGTATTTAAAGTGCCGTTAAACCGCAGCGGCTCCGGTGAGTAATTTTTAGTTATTTTAAATCCTTTTCTCCCGTAAATTTATCTTGACAAAACCTTTTATCCGGTGTTATTTTTAACACGGCGTATTTTGACCCGAGGTTTATGGAAATCTCTGTAAACCGCAAAATAGGCTTGGAAGTGGCAGAAGTCGCTTTTAGAAAATGCCCGTTTTCTTTAGGCGGAAGTTATTGACTCTCTTTTATTTAAGGAGGAAAGAATGAAGAAATTTTGGTTAGTTTTGTTGTCACTGGGGCTGGTTATGGCCTTTAGTGTGTCAGCCTTCGCGGTTGACGTTAAAGTTGGCGCCGAATATTATATCGGCGGATTGTATTTAAATAAAATTGCAGTAGATGATGGTTTCCAGAACTTTCAAGGGAGAACCGGATCACTGAATCCCAGCACAGCGTTCTTTTACCAGAGACTGCGCGTAGGTACGGATTTTGTCGTATCTCCATGCTTGAAACTGGTAACTCAGTTTGACGCGATGGAAAGAATCTGGGGCGGCGCAAGGGCCAATACCTGGGCAGTGAATCAGACCTATGCGTTTGACGAGTCTATAGGAACAAGAGCGGAAACCGAAAACATCGCCTTCAGACTGGGCTATATTGAGTACACTTCACCCATCGGTCTCTTCAAGGTTGGTTACCAGGAGGATTACGTATGGGGAACAGCGTGGGGAGACAGAGGCTCTGGAGTTCCCGCAGGCCAGATCCTGTATATGATGCAGTCCGGACCTTTTGTTGGTGTGCTTGATTATGCCAAGGAAACAGACAACAGCTACAGCGCTATCACCGCTAACTCCTACTCCTTTCTTAACTATATCAATGGAACCAGAACAGACAGAGACGCAGACTCTTACCGGATAGGCGGCATTTATAACTTCAAGGGCGGCGAAGCCGGTCTTCTCTTCCTCTGGAACCGTGACGCGACCAATAGGGGTGAGTTAGGTGGCTCTCTTTCTGCATTTGGAGCCCCTTACCTGCAAAACATATACTTGTTAGATCCTTATGCTAAGGTCAAGGTTGGTCCTGTTGCTATCCAGGCGGAACTTCTGTGGTTCACTGGTGATGCGGCGAAATTTGAAGGCAGCAGTACTACCATTAATGTAAACCATCTTAACGCATGGGTTGATGCCACAGCGAACTTCGGCATGTTCTATGCCGGCGGTTCTGTTGCATACGTCCAGGGCCAAAATCCCAATGACATAGGAAACAAACTCGAAGGCGGAGTTGCTCCACTTAGCGGCGGTTTGGATTATAATCCCTGCTTGATCATGTTCAACACTCAAACCCTGGGCTACTGGGTAGGCGGTATTGCCGGTCACAGCGGCAGCGTGCTTGACAACGAAATGATGAACGCATGGTTCGGCCAGTTAAGAGGTGGTGTAAAACCCACTCCTCAGTTGGATATCATGGCGTCAGTTTCTTACGCGCAGGCTGATCAGAACGGAGTTGAATACTCTTCTACCGGAATTCCGATCGGTACGATTCCCGGCAAAACCTATGGTACAGAAA
This sequence comes from Smithella sp., assembly GCA_049523355.1. Taxonomy (GTDB): domain Bacteria; phylum Desulfobacterota; class Syntrophia; order Syntrophales; family Smithellaceae; genus Smithella. The sequence goes on from JBEKMY010000024.1 coordinate 29,303, forward strand.
TTGATGTTACCGGTACTTACAAAATCACCAATAACCTGTCCTATATGCTGGGCGCGGGTTATTTCTTCGCCGGCGATTATTTCAAGGGTGTGGATACTGGTTTCGCTGGCGGCGCCAAAGTTACGGATGATTTCATCCTCATCAACAAACTTACTCTCAACTTCTAAGAGAGTTTTTGTGTAACCTTTAAACTAAAACCCCGGGAGGGCGGGTAACCTCCCGGGGTTTTTTATGCCTTTTGACTAATCGCGGCAGAATGTGCTAAATAAAATCAGATTGACTATGCGTTGCTGCACTTGAGCGTATCCTCCGCTGGCGGAGGTGTCACTATGTAACTCAAGGAGATAAAGTCAGCACGGTAAAAAAATGGTAAGATATTGAAATAAGGAAGCACACTATCAACAAAATTTCTGGAAATACGACAGGATTGCGCGCCGCGCAAATCAAACAAATAGAACGCCTGGGCCACAAAGGTATCCCGCCGGAAACTATCATCAGTCATGATCTTGCCCGGCAGCTATCCTTTCTCTCGCGCGATATTAACCGGCAAATCGGCCTGCTTATCAGCCGCAAAGGAGAAATCACCACTGTCATAATCGGCGACCACAAAGGAATTTTAATACCAAATCTCGAAGGGTTCCGGTCTTCTTCGCTGCGTTTTAAAGGATTGCGGCTTATTCATACACATTTAAACAGAGAAGAACTCTCCGATGAAGATTTAACCGATTTATCCCACCTGCGGCTCGATCTCATAGGCGCGCTGGAAGCGCATGAGGACGGCTCTCCCGGGGCATTGCACTGGGCGCACCTCGTTCCGGAAAATCCGGCGGGAAATTACTGGCTAATGATGAAGCCTGAAGAGCCGCATCAGATCAAAATAAATTTTCTTTCGTTCATAGCGGCGCTGGAGGATGAATTCGCCAAAAAGCAAAAAGCGCGCAAAATGGAGGCAACGGATAAGGCTATTCTTTTGCGCGTGGATAAAAACCCTCTGGCCGGAGCCCAAACATCACTTGCGGAACTGGCACAACTGGCCCGCACCTGCGGCGTAGAAGTTTTTGATGCCATTGTGCAGTACCGACAGCAGCCCGATCCCAAATTCATGGTTGGCAGGGGCAAGTTATCCTCCATCGACCTGCGGGCTTCGCAAATCGGCGCCAACATGCTTATCTTCGATCACGAACTTACGCCGGCGCAGGCGCGCTCAATCAGTGATTTCACCGGTCTGAAGATTATTGACCGCACTCAGGTTATTCTGGACATTTTTGCCCGGCGAGCCCACAGCCGCGAAGGAAAAATCCAGGTGGAACTGGCCCAACTGAAATATCTGCTGCCGCGCCTGTCGCATCTGGACACTTCCTTTTCCCGTCTGGCTGGCGGAATCGGCGGCACCGGCCCCGGCGAGACAAAACTGGAAATTGACCGCCGCCGTATCCGCGAACGCATTCATCGGCTGGAAAAAGATTTAAAAGCGATAACAAAATCGCGTCAGCAGCGCTATGGCAGAAGAGAAAAAACGGGACTGCCCATTATTTCCATAGTCGGCTACACCAATGCCGGCAAATCCACGCTTCTCAACACCCTGACCGGGAGCTCGGTTTTAGTTGAAGATAAACTCTTTGCCACGCTGGATACAAAAAGCGCGAGGCTGCGCTTTCCGAAGGACACGGAAGCCATTATAACCGACACGGTAGGCTTTATCCGCAACCTGCCGGATGAATTATTCACTGCTTTCCGGGCGACACTGGACGAACTGCTTGATGCCGACATCCTTCTGCATGTGATTGACTTAAGCAACAGCCAGTTTGAAGATCAGATTTCCGCCGTGGAAAAAATTCTGGAAGAATTGGAAATTAACGACAAGCCGATGATAAGGGTGCTCAACAAGTCCGACCGCGTCACCGATAAGGAATTGCTCGAAAATCTCTGCCGCCGCTTTGACGCCATTGCCGTGTCGGCGCTGGACAAACGGACACTTTTCGGATTGATTGAGAAAATAGAATCTCTGCTTTCCGGCAAACACCTCTTTTCACTGCGCTGATTTTATGCTATTGAAATGTATAAAGATGTAATCCTTCGTAAGCCAACGGGAGACGGGGAAACTTAAATATATATTTTTATTTGAATTATTGTATGTGTAAAATTCTCTGGCATGGTAAAAGACGGTCAGAATCTGGCTCCAGCCTTCCAAATAATGCCTCAAACAGCTTATTTGTAAAGTGTCCTGGCAAGCGGACATTTTCAGGAAAAGAATAAATAAACATACAGATTGGAATGCATTCATGAATAAGGATTTTATTGAAATACGCTGGCATGGCCGGGGCGGTCAGGGCGCCATAACGGCAGCAAAGATTGTTGCAGGAGCTGCTTTCGTCTCCGGTTACGCGGGCGTGGTCATGGCGCCAACTTTCGGCACCGAACGCAGAGGCGCGCCGGTTATGACGTCTCTAAAAATATCAAAGACAAAAATTTATGATTTATCACCCATCGAAACTCCGGACATCGTCGTTGTTCTCGACCACCTGTTGCTTAAGGAGGCGGATGTCACCCATGGCCTGAAATCCGGGGGGATTATCGTTCTGAACACACCCAAGTCTTTTGAATCTTACCATTTTATAGATTACAGGCTGGCCACCGCAGATATTACAGCAATATCCGTTGAAGCAGGCCTTCCTCACGGTATGGTTAATACCGGGATCATCGGGTCGCTGGAAAAAGCAACAAACCTTCTGGGAATCGATATCCTGATTAAAGGCATTGAAGAGGAATTTCGTACAAGAAAGCCTGATAAGAATTCATTGGCTGCCAGGATTGCCTTTGAACGAACTGTGTCGGGAGGTTGAAAATGGGCACCAGAAATTATAAAAGAAAAACATCGCATAGCGAAAACGGGCCGGGTGACGGTGGAAGAACCGGCTCCTGGAGGGTGGAGCGGCCTGTCCTTGATCAAAGCCTCTGCATCCCCTGCAAGAGGAATAAAGAAGCTTGCTTCATTTGCTGGCTGTTCTGTCCGGAAATAGTTATCTCCAGGACGATACCGCCAAAAGTCGACCTGGAATACTGCAAGGGATGCGGTATCTGTGCCGAAGAATGCCCGACCAAGGCCATCACCATGGTGGACGAAGCTAAATTTTCAGAAGAAGACACGGAAAAGAAAAAAGATAAGGATTAAGTACCATGCATATTATAGAAAATGGAAACGTTGCAGCAGCTCTGGGCGTCAAACTTTGCCGTGCAAATGTAATAGCGGCCTATCCTATCACCCCTCAGACCCCGCTTACGGAAAGACTTTCCGAATATGTTGAACTGGGACAGATGAAGGCCGAATACATTCCCGTAGAGAGCGAGCATTCCGCCCTCGCCGTATGCATTGCGGCCTCATCGGCAGGCGCAAGGGCTTTTACGGCAACCAGTGCAAACGGCCTTCTTTATATGCATGAACAGGTCCAGTGGGCATCAGGCGCAAGGCTTCCTATTGTAATGTGCGTTGTCAATCGAGCGGTGGGCGCCCCGTGGAATGTCTGGAACGATCAACAGGACTCGATTTCACAGCGCGATACCGGCTGGATACAAATTTACTGCTCTGACCACCAGCAGATCATTGATTCGGTTATTAAAGCCTTCTGGCTGGCGGAGAAAGTGAGCATACCCATCATGGTCTGCTATGACGGGTACATCCTTTCTCATACCTACATGCCGTTTGATCTGCCCGAGCAGGAAAAAGTCGATGCATTCCTGCCGCCATTCCGGCCGGACTATGCCCTGAACCCCGATGAGCCTGCCAATCTCAATACAGTGACCCTGCCTGATGTCAGGACCGATGTCAAAGGCGAACTGGCCCACGGATATATGGAGATTCGATATCTGCTTCAGGAAGAACTGCGGACAACGCTGACGGCAGCAGCCGAGGCGGAAAAAAGATTTGCCGAGATATTCGGCAGGAGCGGTGATCCCTATATTGAACCTTATCGCTGCGATGACGCGGACCATGTTGCCGTGGGCCTGGGATCGATCACCTATCAGCTGCGGGTATGTGTTGATCTTTTAAGAAAAGAGGGCATTAAAGTTGGTATCATGGGCGTTCGCTTTTACAGGCCTTTCCCGGATGTTGCTATAGCCAATGCCCTGAAAGGGAAAAAAGGCGTAATCGTCTTTGAAAAAGCATTGAGCTACGGCTATGAAGGAGCACTGGCATCGGATTTGAAGTCCGCACTTTATGAACATCTTGCAGGCACAGGAACCGTGCCATTTGTCCAGAATTTTATTTTGGGAATAGGCGGCCGTGAAATTCGGACAGATGATTTGACACAAGCCTTAAGAGCGGCAACAAAAAGCAGAGTCTCGAAAGAGCCCATGTGGATTGGGCTAAAGCTATAGGAGAATTACATGCAGGTTAAAACAAACATTTTAAGTCTACCGACTCAGGAATTTGTCCATCCGGGAACAAGGGCATGCACCGGCTGCGGTTTGGCCATCGCCTACAGGGTCGGCCTCAAAGCCCTTGGCAAAGACACAATGCTTGTTGTGCCTCCCAGTTGTCTGACCGTGCTTCAGGGGCTTTTTCCTGTCGCCTCGACAAAACTTCCCTGTCTGAATGTGACGTTTGCGTCAACAGCCGCTGCCGCCACCGGAATTCTGGCAACACTGAAAACACAGGGAAAGGAGCATATCACCGTAGCGGCATGGGCGGGTGACGGTGGAACAAGCGATATCGGCTTGCAGGCTTTATCGGGCGCCGCAGAACGTGGCGACAACTTCATCTATTTCTGCTACGACAATGAAGGCTACATGAACACCGGTGTTCAGCGCTCCGGCACGACACCGATCGGCGCCATAACGGCAAACACGCCGTTTAAGGGAAAGTTACAGCAAAAGAAGGATGTTCCTGCCATCATGGCTGCGCATAACTTAAGCTATATTGCCGCCTGTTCGGCCGCCTATCCGCTGGACCTCTACGACAAAATAAAATATTGCGTCAATCTGCCGGGCACCAAATACATACATATCCATATTCCCTGCCCGCCGGGCTGGGGTTATGACCCGCGATACGGGATAAAGATCGGCCGGCTTGCCGTTGAAACAGGATATTATGACCTCTACGAGATAATCAATGGTGAGTTTAAACTGACCGCGGCATCCGAAAAACTCGTTGAAAAACGCAAGCTGGTGCCGGTTATCGAATATTTCCGCGCTCAGTCACGATTCAAGATTCTAACGGATGCGCAGATTGCAGATATCCAAAATCAGATCGATAAAAAGTGGGCGGGATATTATAAAAAAGACGAGTGACAGCCACTTCTAAATCAAAGCGCTATCTTTGTTGACTTCGTCGCCTCGATATCATCTTTGATTTAGAAGCGACATAATTTGATCTCAATTGGATTTGATAGTTTGTATTGTCCCTTCGGGGATACACTTCCGTATCTAATACATTGAGGAAGCCGACGATGCTGCCAACAAAGTTAGTCGAAGAAGGCGACTTGGCATCAACATCCAAGCGCGGTCTTTACGGCATCCACGGTAATATTGCCGCCGGACATGATCATCACAACTTTTTTCCCCGCCAAACGGTCTTTTATTTTGTAAGCAGCCATCAGTGAGACGGCTCCTGCACCCTCGGCCAGATTATGCGTGGTGGTCAGCGCCATTCGGATACCTTCAAGTATCTCGTCTTCCGTCAAGAGCACAACATCATTTATGGCGTCTTTGAGAATGGTATAAGGCAGATGGAACACGCTTCTGGCGGCCAGGCCTTCGGCAACGGTATGTGCTTCATCCAGAGTTACAATTTCTCCCTTCTTCCAGGAATTATAAAACGACGGAGCGTTCATCGCTTCCACGCCGATAATCTCTATATCAGGATTGATCGCCCGGGCTGTTTTTAAAATCGAAGCGCAACCGGCGCCGCCGCCTATGGGACAAATGATCGTATCCGTCAGAGGCATGTCCTCCATTATCTCCAGTCCCATCGTGGCCAAACCGTTTAAAATTTCCGGTTCGTTGCCCTGCTGAACATAGTAATAACCGGCGCTGTCCACAAGTTCTTCGCAGTAAGACTGCGCATCGTAGAAATCATCTCCGTGGACAATAAGCTCCGCGCCGTAACTTTCTATCGTCCGGTTGATTTCAGGATTGTTGCCCTCCGGTACAACAACCGTACAGGGCACATGGAACCACTGTCCCGCCCAGGCCATCGCCAAACCGTGGTTACCTCTGGTCGCAACGAGGATACCCGTTTCCAGTTCTTCTCGGGACATGTGATGAAAGAAATTAAGCGCTCCTCTTATCTTGAATGATCCTGTCGGGTTGTGATTTTCATGCTTGACGAACGCTTCGCAGCCTATAATACGTGATAGTTCCGGGTAGTGCGTCAGGTTTGTTCTCTTCAGATATCTATCGATAACGGTTCTTGCCATAAAAGCTCCGGGCAGATTGATCTGCCTGCTCAATAAGTCATATTTTTTCAGCATAAATTCCCTCCTTGATAATTACAGATCATAGCCGATCCGGACACATTATTCAACATAACAACACCTCCGTCTAGAGATGTTTGTTTATCATATCGGCGTATCCGGCGGAAGCGCCAATTTTGGCCAGGACAACCGCCTTGCCTCTTTCTCCCCGGCTTGCCATTTCTTCCGGACGCGCAAGCATTTGAATAATTCCACACAGCAACTCATCTTCGTCTCTTATGGTGATACCGCATCCCGCTTCTTCCAGAAGGGTCCTTTCCTGGCTAAAATCTTCCATTGAGGGTCCGTAAAAAATTATCTTGCCCCAGGCCGCCGCTTCCAGAATGTTCTGGCCTCCTTTCGGCACCAGAGAACCGCCGCAATAAACAATTGCAGCCAGGGAATAAACTTTAAACAGTTCTCCAATCACATCAACAATGATGATTCGTTCGTCTTTTCTTTGTCTTCCCTTATTGATATCCGTCAGCGTTATGAAATCGTTAAAATTTGCCTGTTTCAAGAGGTCAAGAATATCATTGGTTCTTTCAATGTGCCGCGGCACAATAATCAGTTTAAAATCGGGATAAAGCTTTATAACTTCTTCATAAACATGAATGATAATTTTTTCTTCGCCCTCATGCGTGCTGCCCGCGACAAAAAATCTTTCGTCTACGCGCGTGTTAAAACGGCGCGTAATTTCTTCCTGCAAGGCCGGCGAAACCATTGCCGCCAGACCGTCATACTTGGCGTTTCCCAGCACCTTTATTTTTGCGCAATCCATACCTATTCTTTCAAGCCTTTTAGCATCAATTCCGGAAATCATTCCCGCGGCGTCTAAATTATTGAGAACTCGCCTCCAGAAAAATCTTGTCAGCCGGTACCGGCGGTAAGAACGAGGCGAAATACGGCCGTTAACCATCAATGTTGTTATCCGGTGCGTTTTGCAGACCCGAAGAAAATTAGGCCAAAGTTCCGTCTCCACCAGCACAAAGACATCCGGACGGGCCATTTTTATGACTTTGTTCACAATCGGGAGAATATCCAGAGGGAAATAAATAAATGCGGCAGCTTCTTTTATAAATTTCCTTGCCATTTTCTGGCCCGTTTCCGTGGAAGTGGAAAAGATAATTTCCACTTCCGGCCTTGTCATTTTCAGACAAGCGGCAATCGGAGCCGCCGCGGTCACTTCGCCAACCGAAACAGCGTGGATCCAGACGCGCGGCCCTTCTTTTAATCCGGCCAGCACTTTCGCCTGTCTGCCGCCAAGTTTCTGTATAAAACTTTTGCGGTATTTGCCGGTAAAAATTATTTTCAGCAGATAATAGGGCGTGATAATTATCGCGGCGGTAAATAAAATAATATTGTATAAAATATGCATAAGGGCATTTTTAGATTTTTCTGCCTAAGTGTCAAGCACCTTTTATTCATGAGGGGTAAAAGAAATTTAAAATGCATTTATTGACAATGATGGTTCTTTAGTATATTTTACCTCAACAATGAAACAAAGGGGGAAAATAAACCATGAAAATAATAGCCCCTTCAATCCTTTCCGCAGACGGCAGCAAGCTGGGCGAAGAAATTCTCGCCGTGGAAAAAGCAGGCGCCGGCTGGATTCATATTGATGTAATGGATGGAAATTTTGTTCCCAATATCACCATGGGACCGTCAATAATATCCGATCTTAGAAAAATAACGAAACTTCCATTTGATGTTCATCTGATGATTGAAAATCCCGATAGGTATATTGAAGCTTTTTACAAGGCGGGAGCTGATGTTATTACTGTTCATGTGGAAGCTTCAAGCAATCTGAGTCGGACGGTTGAACTGATAAAAAGTTTCGGCGTGAAAGCGGGAGTTTCATTAAATCCGGCAACTCCTCTGACGCAAATTGAAGAAATTACTCGCTATGTTGATCTTATACTGATTATGTCCGTTAATCCCGGATTTGGCGGGCAAAAATTTATCGGGACATCTTTAGCTAAAATTGCCCGGGCGAAAAAAATGCTGGAGGGCATACCGCGTCAACCTTTACTGGAAGTTGACGGAGGAGTGAATCTGAATAACATCGGCGATATCTCCAGAGCCGGAGCAGATGTTATCGTTGCCGGAGCCGCTATTTTCGGCAGTGAAGATTATCAAAAAACCATTGCCTCATTGAAACTTGCCGCTAATTAATCCAAATTCCAATCAATAATAACACCTGCGTTTTCATCTCCTGACAGGGAAAAGGGTTGTATTTATTAATTTCATTTTAGACAGACGAAAAGCAAGGGCTGTCCGAATACAGCCGAAACCATATTCCATGCTTCGTTTGAAATTAATGGATGACGCTTCGGCGAAATAACTTGTAGGACAGCTTATTTCCGCAATAGTATAACGAAACCAGACAATCTGAGCCAGCATCTGATTATCGAATACAAAATCATCGGAATTATTTGTGAGCGGCAATTTCAGCAGAAGCTCGCGGGAAAAAGCGCGGTATCCGGTGTGATATTCGGAAAGTTTCGCGCCGATTAAAACGTTTTCAGTAAGGGTCAAAAAGCGGTTGGCGATATATTTCCAGACAGGCATGCCGCCTTTGAGGGCATAACCGCCGAGGATGCGGGAACCGAGAACACAATGGTAAAGACCATTGCCGATTAACGAAGCCATAGCCGGAATCAGTCTGGGCGTGTACTGATAATCAGGATGCACCATGATTACAATATCAGCGCCCTCTTCCAGCGCCAGCCGGTAACATGTTTTCTGATTGCCTCCGTAACCCAGATTGCGTTCGTGCACAAAGACTCTAGTCAGCGGAAGTTTGGCCGCCACTTTCGCAGTATTATCAGGACTGGCGTCGTCAACAAGAATAACCAAGTCAACGACGCCCTGAGCCATTACTTCGTTGTATGTTTTAACAATGGTTTTCTCGGCGTTATAAGCCGGCATAACCACCACTACTTTTTTATCCTGAAACATGCGCCTTCCGATCCGTTCGAGTTTTCTTATGCAAAATGAGCGTCAAGTTTCTGCTGCTGCTTCTTTGCTTCCTCTACCATTCTTTCCATTAATTGGGCTACGGTAGGTTCATCGTGAAGTAAACCCATCACCTGTCCCACGGGGAGCACGCCTTCTTTCGTGTCACCGTCTTCCGTGGCGGTTTTTATCGCGTGGAAACCATTAGCCATAAAGGCCAGCTGCCGGGAATTTTTCCAGCCAGACAACAGAACTCCCACAAATAGTTTGAAAAAAGGCATCTTTAATTGTTTGGCGATATCCTGCGCATTGAAGAAAGCCGCAGGGAGATTCAACCCTTTTCTGATCGCTCTTTCGGCAGCGTCCGTCTTCATAATACGGCAGAGAAGTCCGTCAAATCTATCCGAGTATAAAGTATCTTCCACATCTTTTTCCATGGAAAGTTTTTTATAGACATCATGCAGAGGGCTTTCTTTCGTTGTCATAAAACGGGTGCCCATCGCAATGCCTTCCGCGCCCAGTACCAGCGCCGCCGCCAGGCCGCGCCCATCGCCGAAGCCGCCGGTTGCAATCACAGGAACCTTCACCGCGTCCACCAGCGAAGGCACCAGAACCAGAGAGGTCACATGCTCACCGTGGGCTGCCGCTTCGTGGCCCGTGGCGATGACGCCGTCGCAACCATAATCCTCTGCCCGCTTGGCATGGCGCGCGTTGACTACTGTGGCTATTACTTTTCCGCCATAGGCATGCGATTGTTTCACAATCCAGTCGCCCTTGCCCAGAGAGAAATTAATCACCGGCACTTTTTCTTCCAAAAGCACCCTAGCGTTTTCAGACGCGCCCGGAAATAACAGCGTGGCGTTGGCGCCGAAAGGTTTATCCGTGAGGGTACGGATTTCTTTGATTGCCGCACGTGTCTGTTCGGCATTGAAAGGTCCTGTCGCTAAAATTCCCAATCCCCCCGCGTTGGAAACAGCCGCGACCATTTTCGGAACGCTAATCCAGCTCATGCCTGATAAAATAATTGGATACTTTATTCCAAAAAGTTCTGTAATTCTAGTTTTCATAAATAATTTTTCTCCAGTTTTTATTTCTTGCTGTAATCGTATACGCCGCGTCCGGACTTGCGTCCAAAATGACCGGCACGGACAAGTTTTCTTAACATAAGCGCGGGACGATATTTTTCACCCAGCTCTTTGTATAAATCTTCCATGATATGCAGCAGCGTGTCAAGACCTACCAGATCGGCCAGCGCCAGCGGCCCGATGGGATGATTGCATCCCAGCATCATGCCTTTGTCGATATCTTCGGCGGAGGCCAAACCCTCATCCAGCACGTAGAAAGCTTCGTTGAGCATCAGGCAGAGTATACGGTTGACTACAAAAGCCGGAGCTTCCTTCACCACAATAACTTCCTTGCCGATTTTTTTACCCCACGCTTTTGCCACTTCCAGTGTTTCCGGGGAAGTCTGGTAACAGCAGATTATCTCCAGAAGTTTCATGACGGGAACAGGATTGAAGAAGTGCGTGCCGATTACCTTGTCCGGACGTTTCGTCACGGAAGCCATTTCCGTGATGCTGAGTCCCGAAGTGTTCGTGAAAAACAGGCAGTGCGGGGGAACCACTCCTTCCAACTCCTCATAGACCTTTTTCTTCACAGCCATAACTTCGATAACAACTTCGACAACAATATCCGCGCCGGTTGCCGCTTCCTTCATATCCAGAGTGGGTTTGATACGGCCAAGAACAGCTTGCATCTGTTCTTTGGTAATTTTGCCTTTTTCCGCATCGCGGCTGAGATTTTTCTTAATCGCATTCATCCCGCCGTCAATAAAGCGCTGTTCAATATCCCGCATGGTTACTTCATATCCTGCCTGGGCGCAAACCTGAGCAATTCCGCTGCCCATGAGACCGGCTCCCAACACACAAACTTTCTTAATTTCCATTTTAACGTCCCCTTTTAATAAATATTATTTTATTCGGATAAAATCAGCTTATCCAATTATTTATTAACAGCCACAATAAAAGAAACTAACAAACTATTTACGCTAAAGTCAAGATAAAACCCCTAAACAGAAAAAACAACATAATTTTATTGAATAGGCGGCGCTTATGTGACAAAATTAAGAAGATGTCATTCCGAATCCCGCCAAAGGCGGGTGAGGAATCTTTTAAGACATTATAAATTAAGACTTCTCCCTTCGGTCGAAGTGACATTAATAAGAAAATGACATAAGGTATTAGTTCATGTTTATTTTAATTGATGGCTATAACTTAATCCGGCAATCCGACACCTTGCGTCGTTATGAACGAAGAAGCCTGGAAGAAGGACGCAGGGCTCTGATAGCTAAACTTGTCGAATACGAAAAGAAAAGAATGCATAAAATCACTGTGGTTTTTGACGGCGGGGAAAGCGGTTGTGCGGATGAAGGAAGAGACAGAGAAGGAAAAATTAATATTATTTATTCCCGCCACGGCGAAAGAGCCGATGACGTCATAAAACGGATAGCGGCTCATACCATGGAAGACACTATCGTAGTTTCTTCCGATCGCGAAATATCTTCTTACATTACCCGGCTAGGCAAAACCCCTCTGTCATCTTTGGAATTTGAAACGATTATGAATAAGGTTACGTCTTTATCTTTAGGGGACAACTTCAGAGCAGATAAAAAAAATGATATTCATGAGCGGCAATCAAAAAAGAAGGGACCGGCAAGAAGATTACCGAGAGCCAAAAGACTCACACAAACTAAAATCAAGAAGCTCTGATCGAAGCGATTTTTAGATTACAGATGAACACTACTGTCCGGATATTTGGTCAAATAAATTTAGTTGGTTACAGGACATAGGGTTTTCCGTTTTGTAATTAGTTCTTGTAAATAGTTGATAAAGCGGAATTCTTTCGAAAACTGAGACGCT
>JBEKMY010000025.1:0-40102 GCA_049523355.1 Smithella sp.
TCCCATGTACTTATGTAAAATGGGAGTCTGTAACGTTCTGCTGACCGCTTGTGAAGATGCTTTTGAAAACCTGTTTTCAGGCCTTAAAAGCAACCGATAGGTGGGGGATTTTCAAGTGGCCACCCGGGGAAGTGACTTCTTTAATTAAATTTAATGTTAAGGATAATAATTATTATATACTAAAATATGGTAAGTGGTATGACATCTTTAATGAAAATGGTTCATTAATTAATCAATATTCAAGTGTTTCAAATGGTTTGAATGAATTCATTTCAGAAATGTTTGATTTTAAATTAAAATTACCCAACAGAGATGGTGTTCAAGTTATTCCACCACCTGCTTTTTTGTTTTTACCTTTCTATATTGATCAAGATAGGGGTTGGGCAGAAAACTGGTCTTCATTTAGTAAATTGAGACAATTTAGCAATTGGCGGGATCCGATTGTGTTTTATCACACTGGGCTTAGACCGAACGAATATTATGAAACAAAATCGAGCATCGAAAACCTTAATGAAAAGATAAAAATTAATGACAACGAGATAAATATATTAAAGCAAATGCTTTCCAAAATAAAAGCCGATTTATCTAATAACCACTTTGATATTGATTTAGATTCTTTTAAAGAAGAAATAAAACAGCTATTAATTGAAACTGAGAAATTAAATACACTGCAAAACAAACTAAAAGCAAAGTTAACGGATCTTTACAGTCAAAAAATATCACTCGAAGCGCAAGTAAAAATAACCCAGCTAGCATTATCTGAAAATCAAAAGGATTATAAATATTCACTTGAGGAATTGGAAGATCATGTTTCTTGTCCAACTTGTGGTGCGGAATATGAGAATAATTTTTCTGAACGGTTTGCGATCGCGCAAGACGAGCAAAGATGTTCAGAGTTATTTCTGCAATTAAATAAAGATCTAAATGATGTTAATGAAAAAATAGTTGATACAGATAAAGAGTTTGTTTCTTCCCTTGAAGAAAAACAAAAAATCGAAGAAATATTACACAGGAGACAAGGTGAAGTTAAGCTTAAAGATATTATCGATAGTGAAGGCAGGAAACAAATTAAAACGGTTTTTGAACAACAGCAGAGTGATATCAAAAAAATCACGACAAACATCAATGAAGTTGGAAGCACATTACCTAGAGCTTTAGCAGCTTATTATTTTTCCATTCTTCATTTAATCAATAAATATAGCTCTACTGTTTTTTGTCCAATTATAATAGACGAACCCAATCAACAAGGACAAGATGATATTAACTTACCCAGATTATTGAAATTCATCAAAGAGCGACAGCCTGAAAATAGTCAGCTAATCCTTGGTTTAGAAAACACGGAAAATGTTGAATTTGAGGGAACAGTAATCAATGTTTCTTCAAAGAACAGTTTATTGTTAGAAGAAGAATATCCAGAAGTGTATAAAACAATGAAACCTTTTATTGATAGCTGCCTTTATTCAAAAAGTGAGTCTCTGTTTTAACCAAAATAATGGTTAAAATGGAGACAACTCTCTATTTTATCAAAAAGTGAAGTTTATATATTAATTGTCAGACATAGAAATAAAAGGAGTTTCGATGAACGAACTACTTGAAAAGGAAGCTGCAAAAAAAGTTTTTGGTCAAATATGGGATGATGTGATCGGATATCTGAAATTGTATGATTTTCTCAAATTGAAGGTTAAAACAATTACGGGTACGTCAAAAGCAGTTTCATCTATCAACTCTTTTTGGTACTCAATGCTCAAAGATAGATTTGCCGGTGAGAAAGGTGCTGCTTTTTGGCGTCTTCAGAATGGTGATATGCTGAAGTTCAAAAAGGTGTTTTTAACAGAGTGGGCACCAAAGCTTCCGGGGCGTATTTGGACAACCGAAGGAATAGATGCATTACATCATGGACAAAGGCAAATAGATCCCAACGCCAAGTTCAACAATAAGGTCTCTAGTTATGATGTCCTCAACCCAAACGGAAAAGCAATGGTGATTTCTGCTGGTTTTGGTAGCGTCAGAATTAGTCACGGAAGAAATGACATAGATCATTATATGTATATGAGCCTTGTAGATGAAGATAATTGGCGATGCGACTACGGAATACCTGTAGTTGTGTCGCAATCAGTCTATAGAGAATATCAGAAGCACTGTACAACAGGTGCACCTTATCTAAAAACGATTGAAGGTATACTTCATGTTCATGATGAATTACCCTTTTCAGAGCTAATCCCTAGAGCGATTGGCGCGACATTATCATCAGAGGCAGCGAACAGTTTAAGATATCGTCCGAACTTGCCTAAATGCTATCTTTATATTGCTTCGCCGCTATCTTTAAAATTTACACAGAACAATTCCCATCCTTGGGCAACTGCGTGGACCATGTTCCAGACGACCCTGAAACATGAGCCTTATCGATATACATATACAACTTTCAATCCACAGTCTCCGGAATCAATCGATGATGCGATTAAGTTCATTCACTGGTACGTTGCGAACTATAAAGGAAAGAAGATAATAACCGATTTTGACGGAATGGTGCCCCGTCTCGATGCAACTATACCAATCAGTTCAAATCCACTAAAATCAAGAAAGGCAAAAGTTAAAGAACTCCTAACGGGCTGTGATGATTGGGTCACTTCAACCATGAGTCGATTAGGGCGATGGTGAAAAGCAAACCAATAATGAATAGCAGACAATTGGCACAAGAATGGCCATTCCTTCGACACAATGATTACGTGAAACAATTACGTACCGCTGCTGCCAATTGGTTTGCCGCCAAGCAGTTTCAAATTCATCCCAAAATGAATTATTGCCTGTCACAATGGAATGATTGGAATAAAAACATAATTCTAGAAGAAGTAGTGATGTATATCAAACAGTGCAAGGTAGAATGCGAAAACAATAGCAACCTTTTTCCCCTCCACAAATATGTTCATCACGGGTTAAGTAGTCAGGCAATGGCTTTCAATCTTATTGGTCCATTAATAACAAGAAAAGATTATTCACCCCTTATCTATGTTTTGCAAAGCAGAAACATTCCCATAGCGGCTAAAGTAGCAAGCGCTGTATTTGAATACGAGGATAGAAATATTTTCAACGAAGATACAGGCCAACCAACATCTATTGATATTGTCCTTAATGATGCTTCTGGAAAGCCGATATTTTTTATTGAAAGCAAACTTGTAGAGCAGGAGTTTGGCGGGTGTTCAGTGTTCGCAAATGGCGATTGCGAAGGACGAAACCCTTTGAAACAGAAAAATAATTGTTATTTGCATTTTATTGGAAGGAACTATTGGGATTTAATGGAAGAATACGGATTTGACGAAAGCATTAAAGAGGAGAAGCAATGCATCTTTGTAGCCCATTACCAGTTTTTTAGAGAAATTTTATTTAGTCTAAAAAAGGGCGGCATTTTTGTTTTGTTGAGCGATGATCGAAGTCCTGTCTTTTACTGTAAGGCCAATGGTATTTATAAAGGCATCATGCCATTTCTTATGGAATTTATTCCTCCAGCATATCAAAATCGCATTGTTTCGATCAGCATACAAGAGCTAGTAGAACAACTTAAACGAAGCGTAAACCATAGAGATTGGATTGATGATTTTAAAATGAAATATGGAATTGCATAGTAACACCTCATCCCGCTTCGGCCAGATAATCGCGCTTTTCCAGATCATCTTCATAATCCATGGTGCGGTCGATTGCGACGCCCTGCGTGATTTCGATAATCTGGTTGGCAACGGTGAGAATTAAAGGAACATAACACTTAATTGTATTGACGGGATTAGTGAGATTTACGGGTCTAAAGACCCGGACTACGAAAGATTAAGGGAAAAGGAACGGTTTCAAACCGTTTACTACAATATTCGGGTCTAAAGACCCGGACTACGTTTTAATGACAAGGGACTGGATTCCCGCCTTCGCGGGAATGACAGTTCGGGTCTGAAGACCCGGACTACGAAAGATTAAGGGATAATACTCCGCTCAACCCGCTTCGGCCAGATAGTCGCGCTTTTCCAGATCATCTTCATAATCCATGGTGCGGTCGATGGCTATGCCATTTGTGATTTCGATAATCCGGTTGGCAACAGTGGAGACAAATTCCTGATCATGCGAGGCAAACAGGATAACCTCCGAAAACGCTATCAGCCCGTCATTTAGAGCGGTGATGGATTCCAGATCCAGATGATTGGTCGGCTCGTCAAGGATAAGCACATTGGCACCGGTTAGCATCATGCGCGACAGCATGCAGCGAACTCTCTCGCCGCCGGAAAGGACGCAGGTTTTTTTCAGGGCTTCTTCGCCGGAGAAAAGCATTCTGCCCAGAAAGCCCCGCGCAAAGGTTTCACCCTCGGTGGCCGGTGTATACTGGCCCAGCCAGTCAATCAGGGTCATCTCGTGTTCAAAGAACGCGCTGTTTTCCTGCGGGAAATAGGCGCTGGTAATAGTAACGCCCCAGCGGAAACTGCCGCCATCCGGTTTGAGTTCTCCGGCCAGTATCTGGAAAAGTGTCGTTCGGGCAAGGGCGTTGTCCCCGGCAAAAGCAATTTTGTCGCCCTTACGCACTGTCAGGTCAAGTTTGTTCAACACTTTGACGCCGTCAATCTTTTTGGTGAGTCCCTGAATTGTCAGGATGACGTCGCCGCAGGCTCTATCGGGTTTGAAAGCCACATGCGGATATCTTCTCGATGAGACCGGCATGTCTTCCAGAGCAAGTTTATCGAGCAGTTTCTTGCGCGACGTGGCCTGTTTGGATTTGGATGCATTGGCGCTGAAGCGCTGAATAAAAGCTTTAAGCTCTTCGGCTTTTTCAGATATTTTGCGGTTATCGTTCTGCTGCTGTTTTAAATTTAACCGACTGGCCCGGTACCAGAAATCATAATTGCCGACATATATCTTAATCCGCCCGAAATCTATATCGGCGGTATGGGTACATACCTGATTTAAAAAGTGACGGTCATGGGAAACCACGATAACGGTATTGGCAAACCGGGAAAGGAACTCTTCGAGCCACCTGATGGATTTGATATCAAGGTTGTTGGTCGGTTCGTCCAGCAGCAGCACATCGGGATTGCCGAAAAGAGCCTGTGCCAAAAGCACGCGGACTTTGTCGCCGGCCTCCAGCTCTTTCATTTTCTTGGTCCGCAGTTCTTCGGATATGCCCAGACCGCTCAAAAGTACTGCGGCTTCGGATTCCGCTTCATAGCCGTTCATTTCAGCAAACCGGCTCTCCAGTTCGGCACAACGCAATCCGTCTTCTTCCGAAAATTCCGCCTTGGCGTAAATAGCCTCGCGCTGCATCATGATATCATACAGGGGTTTGTATCCCATGATAACGGTGTTGAAAACAATTTCGTTGTCGAAGGCAAACTGATCCTGACGCAAAACGGCTATGCGCTCGCGCTCTCCGATAATGATTTCGCCCTTGTCAGCTTCGAGTTCACCGGCAAGTATCTTGAGAAAGGTTGACTTCCCTGCCCCGTTTGAGCCGATAAGCCCGTAGCAGTTGCCGGGAGTGAACTTGATGTTAACATTCTTGAATAGTACCTGTTTCCCGTAGGAAAGTGTTATATTTTGTGCCGCAATCATGCTTGTTTAATGCTCCTTGTGTTGTATGGTAACAGTTGGTGGATGCGTCCCGATTACATCGGGACTTCATCCACCCTACGATCTGTATAGAAATAAAAAACCACAGGGCGTCATGGCGATGCTCTGTGGTTAACTAAGGCGGCTTCACTAACACACTTTAAACCGCCTGGCAACAGGAAATTTATGTTCTATATTCTACGTGGATACCGGCCTTCACCGGTATGACGTGGAGGCCGGGCCAAGGGGGCTGCCATTGATCTTTGATGATCTGCTTTCGCATTTCACGTTTAAAACGTAGTCCGGGTCTTCAGACCCGCTTCCCTTTGTCATACCGGCGAAGGCCGGTATCCAGTTGTAGGGAACGGTTTGAATCCGTTCTGCATTAAACGCTTTGGTAATCCGGGTCTTAAGACCCGCAAAACGAGCGAGGCTGAAGGTTCGCACTACGAAACAATAGCGGGACTAAAGTCCCGAACTACGAAAGAATCCTCCCCATTCACTTAAGTAAACTCGATGTCTGAGGGGTCCCAAGGGGTCACCCATTCCCAATTGAAATAAAGAATATAAATGCGACATTGTCAACTTTTGTTATTTATGGCATAGTTTGTCAAAATCCAATTTTTTCAAAGGAGGTTTATTTGCCAGCGAAGAAAAATGAATCCAGAGATCGTCTTCTTTTGTGCATTAACGCTGCCCTGCAAAAGAAAGCAAAAGAAATCGTTGTTATGAATTTGAAAGAAATTTCCGCTTTCACGGATTATATGATTATTTGCAGCGGCGCATCGGAACGGGAAGTTCAGGCCATAGCGCAGGCGATTCAGCTGTTTTTAAAGAAAGCGGAAATAAGGCCCCTTGGCATTGAAGGGGAATCCAATGGCCAGTGGATTTTGCTTGATTATGACGATGTCGTAATTTCTGTTTTTTATGAACCTGTCAGAACCTTTTACAACATTGAAAATCTGTGGGATGCTCCCCGGATGAACGTTGATGAAAACAAGAAGGAAATAAAGAGGTTAGGCAAGGGAATGGCATGACCTTAAGCGAAGCTTTAAATGATATAAACGAGGTTATTTTCCCGCCTCAGTGTCTGGGCTGCGCTGAAATTTTGCACCCTTTCAGCGGTCAAATATTTTGTCCCGCCTGCAGCGATCAGATTAAATTCATCACCGGCGGTATCTGTCCTATTTGCGGCACGACTTTTCCGGACAGCCCGGCAGAAAATCATTTATGCGGAGATTGTCTGGAAAACAAGACATATTTTTCGTACGCGCGGGCTGTATTTAGTTACGAAAACTTTATTTTGAACGCGATTCATCGATTCAAATACAAACGCGACATATCCATCGGTGAGATGCTGGCTTCTTTTATGGCCTGTTTTTCTTTCCCCGATATTGACTTTACCGATTATTCTTTGATTATACCGGTGCCTTTGCATATTAAAAGACTTCGCGAAAGAGGGTTTAATCAGTCCCTTGTTCTGGCGCGTGCCATGGAACACAAACGGCAAATCCCAGTCAACTTTTCCGTGCTGAAACGGCACAAATTTACTTTGACCCAAACCGGTTCAAACAGAGACGAAAGGAAAGAAAATATTAAGGGAGCTTTTGAAGTCACTGATAAGAAAAAAATTGCCGGTAAAAATATCATCCTTATTGACGATGTTTACACGACCGGAGCCACTATAAACGAATGCGCGAAAACCTTAATCAAAGCCGGAGCGCAAAAAGTTGCTGTTTTAACGCTTGCCAGAGTTCCCCGGAATTAGTATTTAAATATAGAAAATCAAGGAGCCGGAATGAACAAAATTTTAGAAAGAAACGCTCTTAAAAACGAACTGGAAGAACTGCGGAAGAAAGGCAAAAAAATCGCTTTCACCAATGGCTGTTTTGATATCCTGCATGTCGGTCATGTCCGTTATTTACGCGAAGCAAAAAAAACCGCCGATGTGCTGGTACTTGCTCTCAACAGTGATTCTTCCGTCCGGTCAATCAAGGGAGAAGAAAGGCCGCTAGTGAATGAAAACGAAAGAGCCGAAATGCTTGCCGCTCTTGAATTTGTTGATTTTATTACAATATTCGAGGAATTAACGCCGCTTGAACTCATTATTTGCCTGAAGCCGGACATTTTAATCAAGGGAGGCGACTGGCCGGAAGAAAAGGTTGTCGGACGGGAAGAAGTAAAAAAATGGGGAGGCCGCGTAGCAATAATTCCAGAAATCGAAGGGAAATCTACAACCAACATTGTGGAAAAGATAAAAAAACTTTATTGTTCCAATAAAGAAAGTTGTTGATTTTACTTTAAATTATTTCTTATTTTAGATGAAATGATTAAAAACTATTATTAATGAAAATTTCTCTTTACAAATAAATTTCCATTATATAATAAGGACGACCAAGTTATTACGCAAGGAGTGACTACTTTGGACAAACAGACGATTTTGAAACAGGATAAGATGAAAGCGTATAAATTAATGCTCACTCAAAAAATAAATGAGTTACTGAGCGAAGCCGGTAAAACTGTTTCCGAAATGACTAACGGAAAAGAAACATATCCTGATCCAAACGACAGAGCATCTCTGGAATCCGACAGAAATTTTGAATTGCGCATCCGGGACAGAGAACGCAAACTTATCCTTAAGATGCAGGAAGCTATTAAAAGAATTGATGACGGCACTTTTGGTATCTGTGAGGTTTGCGGCGGTCATATCTCCGAAAAAAGACTGATGGCAAGGCCTGTTACCACTCTGTGCATTGAGTGCAAAACCAAACAGGAAAAAAACGAAAAGCTTAAAGGCGAATAACCTTCATAAAATAAATTTACAAAAAAGCCTCGAAACCGGGGCTTTTTTTGTTTTTAACATCTTTGATTTCCTGTACCATTTCTAAAGGAAGTTTTCGCCGTGTCGGCGAAAATTCTCGGCAATGTAAGGTTCTATTTATTATGCGATTCCCATACGGGAATGCGCTCCCGATCAAAGATGATATTAACACGGCCAGGCTTAAGGCGAGGCGTATTTTTTACATACATTCTGGAAAGCCAGCGCCCCCGGCAGGCTGTGCCAACGAAAATAGCGCTTTGATCTGGGATTTGATTTCCTGTATCATTCCTCAATCAAAGATGATATTGAGGCGGCTAGGCGAAGGCGACGAGGCGTATTTTTCATACGTTGAGGAAGCCGACAACGAAGCCAACGAAAATAGCGCTTTGATTCAGGAATGGTACTATGTATGTAGATGTCGCCTTGAACATCCCGTCAAACAAACTCTTTACCTATGAAGTTCCTCCCGGTCTTGAGAAGGAAGTTGACCTTGGTAAACGCGTATTTGTCCCCTTCGGCAACAGAAAACGTACCGGTTTTATTGTCGGAACAATTCCATCCTGCGATCTTAAAAAAATAAAACGCATCGCCGAGATACTCGATGATGAACCGCTTTTTAGTCAAAACGACCTGTATTTTTATCAATGGATCGCCGATTATTTTATGTATCCGCTGGGCAAGGCGCTGGCCGAACTGATTCCTTCCGGTTCCGAAAAAAAAGATTCCCTCTGGATAACTCCGATGGCGCCGGAAACGGAAATTCCTCTTCCGCTTCCGTCCGCACAGGAAAAACTGCTGGCATTTTTACGCCAGTATCCTCAAGGCATAGCCCAAAACAGCATCACTAAACTGAGCTCTCTGAAAAATATTGCGCAGACAGTAAGAAAGCTGCATCTGGCAGGATTTCTGACCATTGAAAAAAAACAAAACAAACAACTATCTCCTCACAGCCAAACCATGGTAACTCTGGATGAAAGTAAAACCGCCGAAACAAAACTGCCGGATAAACTGACAGATAAGCAGAAGAAACTGATCGATTTTATTCAGACAAAAGGGCTGATATCCTTAAACGATTTGATTGAAGAATCAGGCATATCCGGCGCCGTTGTCAAAAAAATGCAGGATAAAGGAATCATTAAATTCACGGCCAGCGAAAAAATGCGCACGGCCTCTTTTGATTCAGCAATTCGTCAAAACAAAAACACGATTATTCTCAATAACCGGCAGAACAAGGCCATGGAAGAAATTTCATGCCATCTGGAAAAAAATATTTTTACTCCGATCCTGCTTCATGGCGTCACAGGCAGCGGGAAAACGGAAATCTATTTAAAAACCATCGAAAAAGTTTTGAATAGCGGAGCGTCCGCCATTTACCTCGTGCCGGAAATAGCCTTAACGCCGCAACTGATATCCCGCGTTGCCGGAAGGTTTGATGAACGGAAAATAGCCGTTCTTCACAGCGGCATTGCCGAATCCGTCCGCTACGATCAGTGGCGGCAAATCAAACGCGGCCTGATTAATCTGGTTGTCGGCACCCGTTCCGCTGTATTCGCTCCGCTGCCGAACTTAAAATTAATTGTTGTCGATGAAGAACATGATGCTTCCTACAAACAGGATGAGCGGCTCTGCTATAATGCCCGCGATCTGGCGGTTGTAAAAGCAAAGATGGCTTCCGCTCTTGTAATTACGGGCTCCGCCACACCCGGCGTTCGCACTTACTTTAACGCGCGGACAAAAAAATACCATCTTCTGGAATTACAACAGCGCGTGGAGGAAAAACCCATGCCTGTAGTCGAAATCATAGACATGAAAGCGCAGCAGGAAAAGTCGGGAAAAGTCCCCATTCTTTCCGAGGCTCTGATCGCGGCAATAGAAAAAACTCTCGGCAAAAAAGAGCAGGTTCTGCTTTTTCTCAACAAGAGGGGATTTGACACCTTTTTGGTCTGCGCTGATTGCGGTTATAATTTTCGCTGCCCCAACTGCGCCGTCTCACTGAAGAATCACGTCGCGGAAGGCGTAGTCAAATGTCATTACTGCGATTACACCATAAAATCGCTGCCGCTTTGTCCATCCTGCAGGGGCAGCCGAATTTTGAGTTACGGAGTCGGCACACAAAAACTGGAAAAAGAAATAGCGAATATTTTCTCCCATGCCCGGATTCAAAGAATGGATTCCGATACCACTTCCCGGAAGGGAACCCAGGAGAAAATACTTCGGGCGCTGGAGATGAGGGAAATCGATATTCTTATAGGAACACAAATGATTACCAAAGGTCATGACTTCCCTTTGATAACACTGGTAGGCGTTATTTCCGCCGACACCTCTTTGAATATGCCGGATTTTCGGGCCTCGGAAAGAACTTTCCAACTGATAACGCAGGTTGCCGGACGGGGCGGACGCGGAAATACTCCGGGGGAAGTAATCATCCAAACTTTCAATCCCGATCACTACGCGTTAAAACACGCGCAAAATCATGACTACAAAGCATTTTACGAGGAAGAAATTGAATTTCGCAAGGCTCTGCAATACCCGCCGTTTGGCCGAATAATCAACTTACGTTTGTCTTCTGTAAAGAAGGACGCGTTAATTGAAGAGGCCCGTCTATTGGGGAAATCGGCAAAAAAACTAAGCGCGTTGCGGGGGAATATCGCGGAAATTATCGGTCCGGCGGAATCGCCGCTGGCCAAAATCAGAGGACGCTATCGCTTTCAGATGCTGATTAAAGGCAAAGATATAAACGCGCTGCATCAAATCGCGCGGGAACTTATCAGTAAACACAGAAACAGCCATGTTAGGGTTACGGCAGACGTAGACCCGGAAAATTTCATGTAGCATGACTGTTCAAAAACGCTCATCTGCGGCGTTGCGCTGCAAACATCACCGCGAGGCGTATTAGATATACATTGAGCGGTGCGGTTTGAAGCGCAACGCCGCAGATGAGCGTTTTGTAAAGCCTTTCAGGCTTTACCGGTAAGGGATATAATTATTCATTAGTGCGCCTCCCTTACGGGAATGCGCACCCGGTCAACAGCCATCAATATCTTCATAAACATCCTGCGTGAAACGGGGCGAACAAATAGCGAGGAAAACCAAATCGCCCTTACCGATGTTGGTAATGCGTTGACGGCACATCGGCGGGATAAGCACAATGTCACCGGCCGCTACTTCCCGCGGCGGCAGTTTCCCGACTTCCGCGAGCCCTCTGCCGCTTATAATGAAATAACGTTCAGACGTTTCTTTAAGGCGATGCCAGCGGGTTGTTACTCCGGGTTCCACTCTTGCTTGCGCGATGGATACATCCGGATCGTCCGGCGTGTTGGACAACTCGGTAATGTAACATTTTTCGGACGTATAGAATTCGTCTTTGAGACTTTTCTTTTGAACGGTTTCCTTCATCTTATCTTCCTGCTTACGTAACGCCGCGCGAGAAAAAGCGCTTCTGTTAAATCTTTGTTGCCATACGGATGCCGTAAAACGTCGTCTGCGATATGAGCGCCTTTTATGCCTATAACCACCTGCGCACGCGTAAAACATAACCATCGTACGCATCGCCAAAGATACTTCTGAGCGTCCTCTCTTCCGGTTGGATTTGATATTTGTTCATATAGATGACAAAAACGGCTAATAATAAAAGAGCGTACGCGCTTTCGATGAAGAAACACCACGCGGTCAGAATTGACAAAAGACCTACATACATTGGATTACGGGTTATAGAATATATTCCTGAAGTGACTAAAGACGTAGATGAACCGGGTTTCATCGGATCAAATGTTGTTTTGGCTTTTGAAAAACTCAACAAACCCGCAATGCCGAACGCGGCCCCGATTGCCGAAAAGATGACGACCATCGCGACATGGAAAGCCTCGCGCAAATGCATCCTTGGCAATACGATAGAGACAAGCCACATTGCAGCGCCAACGATTACCATCACCGCAACGGGAGGTATTTTCAGTTCAAGCTTTTTCATATTTTCTGCCGTGATATAATGATCAGGCTCAATTTATTCATCATGCATTACAACAAGGAAAAGCCGCCCGACTTATAAAAGAGAGGCGGCTCATCCGGTATACTTTGATATTCGCGTCAGATCTACTTTACAGCGTCTTTGAGGCCTTTCCCGGCTTTAAATACGGGGACCTTCTTCGCGGCAATTTTAAGAACCTTGCCAGTCTGAGGATTTCTTCCCACGCGGGCTTTTCTTTTCTTGACACCAAATGTACCAAAGCCCACCAGTGTAACGGCATCGCCTTTTTTCAGTGCTTTTTTAATTGCCGCGAGCGCCGCATCTACTGCCGAACTCGCTTCCTTCTTACTGCATGTAACTTTTGCCACCTCATCAATTAATTGTGCTTTGTTCATTAATCACCTCCTGTTTTATTTTAACCACACTTCTGGAAACAAAGATAAAAAAAATAATCAAGAATGTCAATACAATAAGTGTAAAATAATCAAATTTTTTGGAACTTTGAAATTATTGTCTTCCCCCAAACATAAGCGGCGCCGGTCATGCAAAGGGAATATTAATAGCAGTATTATAAAAACGTTGATTCTCTAAAAAAGACAATGTCACTGTTTTGCAAGGGATATTGTCATCCTTTGCTGCATCCGCTGCGACGGCGATTGAGCTTCCAGCCAGCGTTTTATACGGTTGGCATCGCCGATACGGGTCATTTTGCCCTGAGAATCGAGCAGCACAATAAGCACGGGACGTTGAGCCACATTGGCCTGCATCACAAGGCATCGGCCTGCATCGCCGGTGAAACCTGTCTTGGAAAGACCTATCTGCCAGGCGGAATTTCTAACCAGCTGATTGGTGTTATTAAATTCCAATGAGCGCCATCCTGTATTAATAAAGGCTTTTTTACAGGTGGTAAATTCCCGGATTAGATCATATTGGTAGGCAGTATCCACCAGTCTCACCAGGTCTCTGGCTGAGGAAACATTGCTGCAGGATAGTCCGGTAGTGTCCTCAAAGCGAGTCTCTAAAAGCCCCAATGACCGGGCTTTGGCATTCATGGCGGCAACGCAGGCCTCCGTGCCGCCCGGATAAGTTCGCCCCAGAGCGTGCGCCGCACGGTTATCGGAAGACATCAGGGCAAGCAGCATTGCATCTTTGCGGGAGAGCTCAGTCCCCACAGGCAGGCGGGAGTGGCTATGGCGAAGGGTGTCAATGTCTCCGTTTTCGATGGCAATCCATTCTTTAAGATCCCTGTCGGCATCAAGCACCACCATGGCGGTCATAAGTTTTGTTATGGAAGCGATGGGCAATATCGTCGAAGCCTGTTTCTGAATCAGGCGCTTGCCCGTTTCCTGATCCTCCACCAGTGCAGCGGCTGAGCGCAGAACCAGATTTCCGGAAATCTGTTCCGTTTTCGCGCTTGAATATTTTCGATGAGAATAATGTTTTTTTGAATACTTTGCAAATCCGGTGGACACGGACGCCAGCAAGATCATGACGCACAAAACGATCATCAGAGCCGTCTTGCTGTATTTACTATCCATTCTCACTCCTTGATTTAAAGATATAAAATCTAACGTCCCGTTTCCTTATCGCAGACTACATGACACAATTTTACAAATCAGTCAATTGCAAATTTATTTTTTGGGCAAATATTATCGCGCCTATTATGGCATCCGGTATCGCATCAGTTATCGCATCAGGTCAAACGATATCTTCCTTCCTGAAACGCAGGAATAACAATGCGCCAAGAATAAGACAGTATATAATAATGTTGATCAGCGGATATACGGAGCCGAGAACGCCTGCTTCTTCGCGGCCGATAAATGAAGATGCATAATGCTGAGCGCCCGAAAGTTTCGGCCACAAATAATAAACAACCTGCCAGAATGTAAAATCCGATTGCGGGCCCTGTTGCTGCATTACCGCCTGCGCCATCATCGGATTATGGCTTAACGCGAATATCCCGTCGGCCACAGTACCGACGAAGCCAATGCCCATAATACAGAGAAAAGCGGCTATATCAGGCATCACAAGCGATAACAGAAGTACGGTGACAACCACGAAAAGCAGATTGAAAGAGCACAGCAGTGAAGCAATAAGATATTCCAGCATGACTATTCTCAAATTTATGGATGTAATCATGAACACAATTCCATGCATAACAAACATGAATATCGTCAATAAAACCCACAAGCCGAGAACCTTACCGGCAACATACTGCCACCGGGTTATCGGTTTTGACAAGACGCATGATTGCGTTCCATTATCCCGTTCGCGTCCGAATATGCGCATCGACAGCAGAGCCGCCAAAAACATCACACCAATGGCAATGACATTAAAAATTATTTTCGACAGCATAATGACCATTTGTCCGGCATCGAGTTCCTGCCCGTTCACCATGTAATCGCTATGATAACAACCGCGAACAAAAAATATGAACACGGCGCAGACAACCGTCATAACGATAAAGCTCCTCTGACGGACTTCATCGGCAATGGTATATTTGGCTATTTTGATTATCGGCTGAAGCGGTTTTTGCATATTTATGTCAACCTTTCACAAACCTTACAAACACATCTTCGAGTGTATCGCCATCTTTAACCAGGGAGGAAATGGTGTTCTTCACTAAAAGCTTTCCTTTATTGATGATTGCGGCGTTATCGCATATTTTTTCAACTTCCGACAGAAGGTGCGAATTCAGGAAGATTGTCATGCCCTGACTTTTAAGAGATTCCAGGATCAGGCGTATTTCTCTGATGCCGATGGGATCAAGACCGGATGTGGGCTCATCGAGAATTAACAGCTTCGGATTTCCGATAAGCGCGGCGCCGAGTCCGAACCGTTGAATCATGCCTTTGGAATAGGTTTCCGCTTTCGTGTGTTCCCTGCCCTCCATTCCGATAAGACCGACAATGCGCCTGCATTGATCCGGCACACCGGACGGACTGATATCCAAAAGTTCCGCGCAGCGTTCCAGGTATTGCCATCCGGAAAGATAAGGGGGAATATGATGATTCTCGGCCAGATAACCGACCGCAACGCGGCTTGCCGCATTTGTACTGGGGAAACCGTTTAAAGACAGACTTCCCGATGACGGCGGTGTAAAATCAAGCAGCATCTTGACGATGGTTGTCTTTCCCGCGCCATTGGGACCAAGAAGAGCAAAATACTCGCCTGCAGCGACGGAAAACGAAACATTATCGACAGCGGCGAGTGAACCGTATCGTTTGGTTGCGGCATTCAATTCAATCATGCGATGAAGTATATGTTCCCCGGCCTGTTATGTCAATAAAATATTGCCCGCACGAGGCGCACAGGGCAAACCGCCTCTCCATGAATGACTTGTCCGGTTTTAGTATTATGTATATATTTTTCTATATTTGATGTTTTGACACCAATTCAGCAAAATATTCAAATGATCTGTTATATGTTTTTTCCGCGCCTGAAGGAAAACAGCAGGCGGGCAACGCCCTGCTCTTTAAGTGATACGCGAGGCAATCGCAACACATACCTTTTCTGCCGCATGGCTCATAAGTGCAATTGCATTTCTTAAGATTTGTTTCCTTTTTGCATTCCATTGTTTTCTTCCTTACAAAAATTTTGCTGTTAAATCCGCAATGAAATTTTTCCCTCCGGTTATTTTCCTTTAAATACCGCGGTGCGGCGCTCTATAAAAGATTGCAGGCCTTCTTTCATATCCTCGCTTTTCATTACTTTGGCCACGTCCTGATAAATAGTCTCTTTCGCTGCCAGCTCACCCTCGCTTTCCGCTATACGGCCATTGCGCAGAATATTGCGCACACCCAGCGGCGCGGCGCTCGCCACTTTCCTTGCCAGTTCCATCGCCTTTTCCAGTTGTTTGCCCGATTCGGTCACATACTGTACCAGCCCCATGCGATAGGCGTCCTCGGCGGTCCACTGGTCGCCGGTTAAAAGATAACGCATCGCGTTGGACCAGCCGATATCCCTGGCTAACCTGAATGTCGCTCCTCCGCAGGGGAAGAATCCGCGGCGCACTTCCAGCATGGCAAAACGTGTGTCGGAAGCCGCTACGCGTATATCGGCGTTGAGCATCACCTCCACGCCCCAGGTATAGCAATATCCCTGCACGGCATAAATAATCGGCTTGCGGCAGCGGGTCTCGTTCATCATGTAAAACGGATCAATTTCATTTTCTCTACCCAGAGGAAAGCCGATTGCGTTGCCAAAAGCATCCGACCAGTCGGTCAGCTCCAGACCCGATGTAAAATGCGGGCCGTTGGCATAGACTACGCCCACCCATAAATTATCATCATGATCCAACTGGTAATAAGCCCGAGCCATCTGCGTATACATCTCGCGCGTCATGGCGTTGTATTTCTTCGGCCGGTCGATTTCAATGAGCATGATATGCTCTTCGGTTTTAATATTGATGGTCATGGTAGATACTCCTTATAAATGATTTTATACCAGGTCGCATTCTTCAGCTAACTTTGCTGGCAACGTCGTTATCCCGCGACTGCAACCTGGTATTATTAACGTTAAGTATAGGTAAATGGATGCTCCATGTCAACGGAAGAAATTTCTTTGAAGAAATTTCTTCACGTATCTCTATACTCATTTGCGACTTCTTTTTTAATCCCCCTCAATCTTGTTCACAATCCTGTCTGCTTCCTTAAGTATTTTCAGTTCAACGTAATCATAGCGCGAAGGGGAATGATGATTTCCTATGATCCGGCAAACCTTTCCCGTTTTTTCAGGAGAAAAATTTATGCTTTTAAGAAGTTTTTCGGCTACCGGCGGTCCGTATTCCTCCTGCGTCTTCCCGTTGTTATAGCCGAGCGCTTCTTCCGACTGTTTTATGCCTATATCATGCAAAATGGCCGATGCCACAAGAACTTCGTAATCACAACCCTCCACGTTTCCCATGATTATTTCAGCATGCCCTAAAACCTCGAGAGCATGAGTTATTCTCCGGAAATCAGTCCCGAAGTAATCGACCATCAACTTTACGACCCTTCCTTTGAAATAATCCATAACCCCTTTCCATTGCCTTAAATCCGTTCGGGCATTTATTTCTGGCGTGTTTGTTATTGACAAATTTACTCCGTGAATCCCTTTTCTGCCATCTTTTCCGGATTTCTGAAAAGCGCCATGCCTGTTTTCATTTTTCGCAATCCCAGCCTCCGGTAGAAATCTTCTTTACCCGGCGCCGCATATAAAATGACATTGCATCCCGAAAGCCGCTCCAGAATCTTTTTCATGATAATCCTTCCAATGCCCATCTTCTGGAATTCAGGAACAACCGCGACATCATAAACGGCCGCCTGGTAAGCGCCGTCGGAAATTGCCCGGCCGAAGCCTATCAACTGAGCATCCTTATAGACAAACACAGCCGTGTGGCTGGCTTCAAACGCTTTTTTATGCACGTCCGGTTCCTCGTACGCCATTCCAACGCGTTTGAGCGTCTCCGAAACAGTCTTCCAGTCTGTTTTGGAACAATCATATACGATATTCAGTTCCATCCAACCTCCTTCTAATAAACCGACCTGCACTCGATTCCCCATTCCGCGCAGTCTTTGGCCATCCTGCTTCCAACCGCCCGGAAATATTCGTATGTATTTTTATCTTTCCATCCGTGCCTTTCATAGATCCTGGCAGCGTGAAAATAATTCATCCGGTCGATAATGATATAGTCAACTTTTCCCGCAAGCATTTTGATAAGATTCCCGGCTTCCGGAAGAATCGGCGCGATCATCGCGTAAGTTCTGATCCCGTTTTGATGCAGTTCTTCGATTGCTCTTAGCCGCTTCTCAATGGACGGCGCGTTGGGTTCGAATATTTTCCTTATTTCATCGTTTGCGGTCGTAATAGAAAATCCAGCTTCGATATCATTCGATTTTTTCAATATGTCGATATCTCTGATAACCAGCGGGGAACGCGTCTGAATTGCCACCGGCCAGTTGTTTTGCACAAGGATTTCCAGACATTCCCTTGTGAGTTTGTATTTTGCCTCCAGCGGCTGGTACGGATCACAAACGCCGCTGAGCCATACCGTTCCCATTCTTTTCTTCTTTATTTCTTTGCTCAACAAATCGGGAGCGTTGATTTTTACATCCACAAAATCACCCCAGGGTTCTTTATGCCCGGTGAATCTCTTCATAAATCTGGCATAACAATAAGAACACGCGTGTTGACACCCGACATACGGATTGACGACATAGTCATAAATCTTTGACGGGGATAGAATGGATTTAGAATGTATTTCTTTTATCTTCATTTCCGTACAGAGGCCGAACAAAAAAATCAGCCTTGGGTTGGCTGCATAAAAGCGGGCCGGATGCATTGCTCTATTTGCGATAATAAAATATCGTTAGTTATTCTACAACCCTGTATCCCGCGGACCCAAGAGAGGATTTGGTATAAATAAAAATCATTTGCACGGGCTCATCAAAGGGATTGTAGAACCAATGAACAGCACCGCGCGGCACAAACATGGTATCCCCCTGCGACATGACGGTTTCCGAATCACCGATCCCGCTCATTCCTTTTCCGGATAAAATGTATATCACCTCTTCGGCATGTTGATGGATATGCTTTTTGTGCACAGATGTCTTTGCTTCAAACGTGCAAAGCGCGAAAGTCAAGTCTTCGGCGCCGACAGTGTCTTTGTCGACAAGGACAACTCTTTGGGCATTATTGAGATCTTTGATCGGTTCATCTCTTCCATTTTCGGGTTTAATTAAATAGTCCTCTGCATTCATTATTCGTCTCCTTCTTTACGGCTCTGTCGGACCCGGCGCTGTTTTATCATTTCCGATCCAGCTACCCGTTGGCCTTTTTTAAAATAACCGCCCTGCTAAAATATACTTTTGGCCTTTCAACAGGCGCGAAACCCGCGCTTATGGCCGTTTTAACAGTTTCTTCAAACGCTTTTTTGCAGACATGGAATGCCGGCTCTACAACAAGAACTTGCCCGTTTAGCTTGACAATAGTTTCCAACTCATTAAAAAACGCTTTTTGATCGGGGACTTCGTGAACCACGTAGAAGGCGAGGATGAAATCAACTTTCTGAGAAACGCCTATTGTGTTCTTTTGGCACTGATGCAGCGTTAAACGTTCTTCAAGTTCGGTTCCATGAAATTTGCTTCTCGTTTTCTCAAGCATTCCTTCCTGTAAATCAGAAGCAATAACCCGCCCGGATTTGCCGACCATTTGCGCGATATCCATCGTGAAAAAACCGGGACCGCAACCAAGATCCAGCACTGTCATTCCCTCTTTGATATAAGGACTGAGTATTTTCCGGGGATTCTGCAACCATCTTCGGAATCTGCTATCAAGCCTGCCTGCTCTTTCAACCGGGCAAACACGGTACTTTCTATAGGTCATTATGTCTTCTTTCCTTTTAATGACTAACGCCGCAAATCACCCCAATACCGTCTTTGGGGGTGCTTTGTCGCCAGACATCTTTATATGACAGATTCGTTCTCTACTCAACTTCAAAATTTTCTGATTTAAAATTGCTGTAATACCTGCCGTTTTGAGCGGTGAACCTAAGCACGCAGTAATCAGGATCGGTTACGCCCTTTGGATAATACATTTCATCGCCAGCCTTCCAGATCATTTTTTTCGATGCGCTATCTTTGAGGACTTCCATGACGCCCCTGAGCATAACACCCTTGAAGAATCGCTTGTCAAAGAAATATACGCAGGCTTTTGAGTTACCGATGTATTGCTTTACTCTCATTGATGATGTATTTGTCGTGAAAAAGATATGCTTTATGCCTTCCCTTTTCCTCGGCGGAAGCATTGCCTTGGTATTGGGAAAACCGTCTTCATCTACGGAACTGATAATAGAAACACCTGCTTTATCGATCAGATTGCCGATTGTTTTACCCGCGTCTCTCATGGTCTTTATTCTCCTTATCTATTCCTCCCTGAATAAATTTGAATAAGTTTGCCGTATCAATAGTCTCTCTATCCGCGGTCATATCACCTCCATAACAAAATAAATTCACAAATTAATGCGGAGAAATAAAAGCACAGCCATTGATAATATGTCAATGGTTTTAATGGTAGAAAAGAATGAGATTGCTTCGGTTGCTGCAGTCCCAATAACATAATGAGTATTTAGTATTCGTAGTGCGAACCTTTAGGTTCGCTGTTTTTACGGGTCTGAAGGCCCGGACTACGCCGGACTACAAAAGATCGGATTCCGGCCTGTGCAGGAATGACACTACCTTCGGGCTTGTGTTTTGACTTGCAGCGCGGAGAAGAAATTAACCACGGCGATAACCGCGCCCATCAGAAAGACATATTGATAGCCCCATTTAATCCAGATAAAACCGCCCAGCACCGCGATACTGACGGAGAAGACATGATCAATGCTCACGCCCATTGTCAGCGTTTGCGAGACATCTTCCGGCGCCACGGCTATTTTTTGCAGATACGTCGCACGCGCCATACTCACCGCCATAAGCATCTGATCCAGAATATAGCAGGAAAAGACAATGAGCATGGCTGTGTTTTCCGCAAAATAATTTTTGGCAAAACCGTAACCCAGGCAAACAAAAACCAGTAATACAGCCTCGGACGCGAGAATGATTCTCTCGCCTAATTTGTCAATAGCCTTCCCCAGAACGGAAATGAAAAATATGCCGATGGCTCCGCCGATTGTCAGAAGTGTCGCCAATACCTGCGTCTTTTGCCTAAAGACGGTCACCAGCACCCAGGGAGCAAAAGTAAGGAACAGCTGTTTGCGTGTTCCGTACAAAACAGTCAGCCAGTAGTAAAGTTTGTATTCCCGGCGGAATTGAAACTTCATTTTTACCGTAACGGGCTCGTCCTTTTTCATCATGAATAGTAAAGCCGCAACCACCATAAATCCCAGGAAAGCCGCAAGATACGACATCCTGAAATTCAGATTGAAGAATTTGAATCCGATTAAGATGAAAAAGCTGCCGATAATCGCTGCAACATTGGCCACGGCGCTGAACTGCCTCAGCCGTTTGCCGGTCTGCCCGAAAGCGGCCAGTTCCATGCCGATGCTCTGATTCAAAGGCAAAAACAAATGCTGTCCGGTGCTTAAGATAAAAAGCCAGATAAGCATGACCGAATATCCGGGCGAATAAAATCCGATAAAAAGTATCCCTACGGCGCACAGGATATTGGCCACAGCGGCCTGCCTTCGGGAACACATAAAAAATAAAATCGCGGATACGAAGATTGTCAAAAGACCCGGCAGTTCGCGGGGAATTTCCAGAATTCCACGCTGAAAATTATTGATCAGGAAAGTTTCATTCAGAAAATTATTAAAAGTTGAACCTACAATGCTCTGAGCGAATCCGAAAACAAAAGTGGCCGCTAAAAACAGTTGGAAGTCCCGTGGTAATTTTAAGAGTTTATTTTTAGTTCGTTTAAGAATTGGTTTAATCCTGTTTTGTTATTTGTGAACGGGGAATTGTTCAGTAAGTTCTGGATACCGGCCTGCGCCGGTATGACAATGTTGATAATCCTTTGTTTATTTGTAATCCTTGACACATTTTCCTTATTTCCATAATATGTTTTTATAGAAAAAAAATAAAGGACAAATTCCAATGGATAAACCACGCATTCTATTTATGGGCACGCCCGCTTTTGCCCTTCCCGCGCTTAGGCTGTTGCATGAACAAAAATATCCGGTAATCGGCGTTGTTTCTCAACCTGACCGCCCTCAGGGACGAGGTTTAAAAGAAGTGGCTCCGCCGGTCAAAACTCTGGCGCAGGAATTAGACCTGCCTGTTTTTCAACCCGAAAAAGTCAAAGACCCTTTTTTTATAGATATTTTTCAAACACTTAATCCGGATATAGTCGTGGTGGCGGCTTTCGGGCAGATTCTGCCCAAAGATATTATTGAATATCCGCCGTTGAAATGTTTGAATATACACCCGTCGCTCCTGCCGAAATACCGCGGCGCGGCGCCTCTTAACTGGCAGATTATCCGCGGGGAAACAAAAACCGGCGTAACCATCATGCTGATGGATGAGGGAATGGATTCCGGCGATATCCTTCTGCAGGAAGAAACTCCGCTCGGCGCAAATGAAACATACGGCGATTTGCATGACCGCCTTGCCCAACTCGGCGCAGCATTACTTATAAAAACCATAGGGCAGGTGGTTGACAAAACCGCGAAGCGGCAACCGCAGGATGCAGCCGCAATGACACTCGCGCCGCGCCTGAAAAAAGAAACCGGAAAAATCGACTGGCACAATAGCGCCTCCGTTATTGTTAATCTTATCCGCGGACTTAGCCCGACGCCTGCGGCCTACACGCTATTAGACGGCCAGGTCTTAAAAATATTTACTGCCGAGGCCGGTCAAGGTAAAATACCGTATGCGCTGGGTAAAATCGGCACGGACACGGCGGGAGGAATAATGGTTGCCGCGTCTGACGGCTACGTAATTTTAAAAGATGTGCAGCTTGCCGGTAAAAAAAAGATGCTCTCGAAAGATTTTCTGCGCGGTTATCGCCTGAAACCCGGAACTATTCTGGAGTGAACAAATCATCAACCAGGGAGTCTGCCGGATTTTTCCGCAGGTTTATGAAGATATGACAAAAACCATCCGCCATCTGGCTGTAGATATTTTAAATCAGGTACGCGCAAGCCAGGCTTTCGCAAGTCCCCTGATCAATGATTGTCTGGACAAAAACGCTCTATCGGGAACTCCGGACGGACGTCTGCTTACCCATCTTGTTTACGGAGTTCTGCGCCTCCGGGGTCACCTTGACTGGATATTAACAAAATTCTACCGCGGCGATTTTGAAAAGATGGACGA
Source organism: Smithella sp. (assembly GCA_049523355.1). GTDB lineage: Bacteria > Desulfobacterota > Syntrophia > Syntrophales > Smithellaceae > Smithella. The sequence goes on from JBEKMY010000025.1 coordinate 23,153, forward strand.
AGGCATAAAAAATGTTTTGCGCGTCGGTCTGTATCAACTCAAATTCAGCGACCGGCTGCCTGCTTTTGCTGTCGTGGATGAAGCAGTTAAGGTTGCCAAAATAATCAGGCCGGACAAAAGCGCTCTGGTCAACGCCATTTTAAGAAACTATCTACGCAGCGGCCAGAAGATATCTTTCCCTTCTTCTAAAAATAATACGGCTGAATACATAGCCTCATTTCATTCGCATCCGCTGTGGCTCGTGAAAATGTGGATCAAAATTTTCGGTCCCGAAGAAACGATATCTTTATGTTCAGCCAACAATGAATTGCCGCCGCTGACTCTCCGAGTCAACACGTTGAAAATATCCCGCGATGAAGCCCGGCAAAAACTAGCATCCGCCGGATTTTCGCCCCAGGCAACTAAATATTCTCCCGATGGCATTATCCTGAACACTTCCGCGAATCCCATTCAGAAAACCGGTTTTTTTAAAGATGGATTCCTGCGTATTCAGGACGAAGCGGCGCAGCTTATTTCTTATCTGATTGACCCGGAACCCTCACAATCATTACTGGATGCCTGCGCGGGCTCCGGAGGCAAAGCGTCGCATCTGGCGGCAATCCTCAAAAACGAAGGACAAATTGTCGCCATCGATCGAAGCGCGGAAAGAATTGCTGAACTCAAAGGTGAAGCGGCACGACTGGGAATAAACATCATCGAAGCGCAGACAGGCGATTTGAGTGCCGCCCTGCCGGAAACATTCAGAGAAAAGTTTGATTGCGTTGTGGTGGACGCGCCCTGCTCAGGTTTGGGGACGCTACGCCGCAATCCGGAAATAAAGTGGCGCACGACCCAGAAAGATCTGCGTAATTTTGCCGCCGCTCAAAAAATAATCCTGCAAAACGCCTCTACGGCTGTGAAGAAAGGCGGCCGCTTAATATACTGCACCTGTTCGCTTTTGCCGCAGGAAAATGAAAATATTATTGACGATTTCCTGACACGCAACCCCGGCTTCTGTTTATGCCGGCCGCCCGCGTCAATAAATAACACACTGGTTGACAGCCGCGGATTTTTTCACACTTATCCGCATAAACATCAGATGGATGGATTCTTCGGGGCAATCCTTATATACCGATTTTAATTAAAGCGCTATCTTCGTTGGCAGCGCTGTCGGCTTCCTCAACGTATTATTAATACGCCTCGTCGCCTCCACCTTGCCGCCTCGATATCATCTTTAATTTAAAATGGTATAACATTCACAACTTATATGTCTGATTTAATTTGACGTTTTGAACAAAATAATGTTATTAAGCAACGAATTTTTTAAGGGAGAAAGATCATGTTCGTAAAACAAATACAAGTTGGCCAAATGGCTGTCTTTGCCTATTTGGTTGGCGATCCCGTCACGGGAGATGCTCTGGTTATCGATCCGGCGGATAATGTCAAAGAAATTATCAATGAGGCTAAAAAAAACAATTTACGAATAAATTACATTGTTAATACACACGGCCATGTGGACCACATCGGCGGCAATGCCGAAATGCAGAAGGCTACGGGAGCGAAAATCATTGTTCACGAAGATGACGCCTTCATGCTTACTTCAACACCGGCTATGATGTTAAAAATGTTCGGGGCAAAGGCGTCTCCACCCGCCGATATTTTAGTAAAAGACGGCGATATAATTTCTGTGGGCAACGTTGAACTGAAAGTTATTCATACCCCGGGACATTCACCCGGCGGAATCAGTTTGTATACTCCCGGCTATGTCTTTTCCGGAGATACCCTGTTTGTGGAAGCCGTGGGCAGGAGCGACTTGCCGGGCGGGTCCTGGCAGATCATGTATCAATCCATAAAAGAAAAACTTTTTTCCCTGCCGGATGATACCAAAGTAATGCCGGGACATAACTATGGCCGAACGCCGACTTCCACCATAGGCTACGAGAAAAACCATAATCCATATATCCATTAAAGGAGCGTGTTTTTTATGAAAAAAAGCATACAGACGACAGAATTCAAGGATTTGAATCTTATCGGCCGCGGAAAAGTCCGGGATATTTATTCCGTAAAAAATTATTTGCTCATTGTAACCACCGACCGCATTTCAGCGTTTGATGTTATCATGCCCAATCCGGTTCCGGAAAAAGGCATTATTCTAAATCGCATGTCCGCCTTCTGGTTTGATAAAATGAAAGATATTATCGGCAATCACATTGTCTCCACGAATCCGGCCGAGTTTCCCGAAGAATGCGCCCCACACCGTAAAGTTCTGGAAGGCAGAAGCATGCTGGTTAAAAAAGCCTCTCCGCTGCCGGTTGAGTGTATTGTCCGCGGTTATTTGAGCGGCTCGGGCTGGAAAGATTATCAGAAAAATAAAACGGTTTCCGGCATCAGATTGCCGGATGGATTGAAAGAATCATCCAAATTGCCTCATCCTGTTTTCACACCGACAACGAAAGCTCCGGAAGGCGAACACGATTCCCCGATTAACAGAAAAGAGATGGAAGATCTTATCGGCGCGGAATTAACCGACAAAGTTATAAAAACATCACTGCTTATTTACGAAAGGGCGGCGGCCATAGCGCTTAAGGCCGGAATGATCATTGCCGACACAAAAATGGAGTTTGGCCTGATAGGCACGGAATTAATCCTGATTGATGAATTGCTGACTCCGGATTCTTCCCGTTTCTGGCCGGCCGATGATTATGAAGAAGGCCGGGCGCAAAAAAGTTTCGATAAACAATTTTTGAGGGACTATCTTATTTCCATTAAATGGAATCAAAAGCCGCCCGCCCCGGAGCTGCCTCCGGAAATTATAGAAAATACAAGGAAAAAATATGAAGAAGCGCTGAAACGTCTGGTGGAATAATACCATTACTATCATCTTAGATGATATTGGGGCGGCCAGGCGTATTGACACACAGAACGCCGGCGCCTTCGGCAGGCCATGCCCAAAAAATGGCTCGATGTTTTAGAAATGATATATTGACTATAATCAAATCATTGTTAACTTACAGTCAAATTCCGGTTTAGACTATTGTTTCCCCGAAAGGAGATGTTACATTTTGATCAATTTAAAACTGCCTGATTACCGTTTGAGACAAAAATTATTATATGTAGACCAGGTTAAACCCCAAGATCTTCAGAATTATGGCGATTTATTTTTTGAAGAAGGCCGTCTCTCCGATGCCCTCGATTTTTACCAAAAGGCAAACCATAACGATGGCTTACAAAAAATAAAGGCCGCCGCGTTCAACAGTGGCGACGTTATGCTCTGGAAGCAGGCTGCCAAAGTCCTCAATCTGGAATTAAAACCTGCTGATTGGGAAAGTATCGGGCAGAAAGCCATCGAATTAAAAAAATATTCCTTCGCTCAGCACGCCCTGAAAGAAGCAAGTAACGAGGAAATGCTCAATTCCCTTAAGAAAATAATGCAGAAAGAGGTTGATTTAAAAAACTCATGACGAAAAATGATTATTATGAAATTTTGAAGGTAGCCAGAACTGCTTCAGATGAAGAGATCAAAAAAAGCTACCGCGCGATAGCCATGCAATGCCATCCGGATAAGAACCCGGGCGACAAAAAATCGGAAGAAAGATTCAAAGAAGCGGCTGAAGCTTATGAAGTATTAAGCGACAAGCAAAAGAGGGAAATATACGATAACTACGGCCATGAAGGCTTAAACAGCACCGGTTTTAGAGGCTTCAATGGCTTCGAAGATATTTTCTCTCATTTCGGTAATATTTTTGATGATGTCTTCGGATACGGCAACGCTCGCGGGCAGTCTCGATCTTCGGCGCGCACCGGTTCCGATCTGCGCTATGATCTGAAAATTTCTTTCATGGATGCCGCTTTCGGGCTTACCACTGAAATTGATTTGGAAAAATTAGCCACCTGCCATAAATGCCATGGCACCGGAGCCGCTCCGGGATCATCTCCAGAAACATGCCGCACCTGTAAAGGACGCGGCCAGGTCATACAATCCAGCGGTTTTTTCACCATCAGCTCCACCTGTCCTCACTGTAACGGACATGGCAAATTCATTTCCAAACCCTGTGACAATTGCCGCGGCACCGGCAAAGAACAGATATCCAAAACCGTGCAACTGAAAATACCCGCCGGAGTGGAAACAGGATCGCGTCTGCGCCTGCGCGGAGAGGGTGAAGCCGGAACCCTGGGCGGACATGACGGCGACTTGTATGTGTTCATCCATGTCGAAGAACACGACTTTTTCGTAAGATCCGGCGATGACATCATTTGCCGCGTTCCTATTTCTTTTGTTAATGCCGCTCTGGGCGGCACCATTGAAGTGCCGACTCTCCAGGGCAAAGAAAAATTAAAAATTCCCAGGGGCACGCAAAACGGAAAAACTTTCAGGCTCAAAGGCAAAGGAATTTCTCATATCCGCGGTTTCGGGTCCGGCGATCAGATCATTGAAGTTTTTGTGCAAATCCCAACCGCATTAAATAAAAGACAGGAAGAACTTTTAACAGAGTTTGAAAAACTCAGTCACACAGCCAGATGACTTATAAGTGATAGTTTTGAATAATAAAGAAGCCGTCGAATTAGTTAAAGCTTATAAATCGAGAAAAAAAGAAATTATTAACAGGCTGAGTGATTTTAAAGAATCATGGCGCAAAAATGATGAAGAAATTTTTTCCGAGTTATGCTTCTGCATCCTCACACCGCAATCAAACGCAGTTTCATGTGACGAAGTAATTTGTACCTTGAAATTATCAAGGCTGCTGTTTGATGGGAATATGAACCAAATACGGCCATTTATAAAAAAAGCAAGATTTTATAAGAACAAGACAAATTATATCATTGAAGCCAGGAAGACGTTCAGTAAAAATGATGATATCAGAGTAAAAGGCAAGTTGGATATCCAGAATATATTAAAGACTCGTACCTGGCTGGCAGAAAATGTAAAAGGAATCGGCTACAAGGAAGCAAGTCACTTTTTAAGAAATATAGGATTTGGAAAAGATTTAGCCATATTAGACATCCATATTTTAAAGAATTTAAAAAAATACGGCGTTATAAAAGACATTCCAAAGACATTAACGAAAATAAAATATTTTGAAATTGAAAATAAGTTAAAAATATTCTCCAGGAAATTATGTATCCCGATGTCTCATCTGGATTTATTATTCTGGAGCCTGGAAACAGGTAAAATATTCAAATAAATAAACCCTACCACCGAAATACTACCAATTCCCCTGATGGAGAAATCAGTTTATCTTTAATGGCAGGTGAACTTTTGCTATCAGGATTTTGATTTTTCGAATCCTTCGAATCCGCGGAGGAAGAGCTTGATTGTTCGGAAAAAGATATGGATTTTGATGGCGTAATCCGTTTGTCAGGGTCATCGGATTGAGAATTAGCAGAAATTTGAGCAGGATGTTTAGATTCTTCAGACGAATAATTTTTCGGATGATCTGATTTATAAACATATACGATTACAGCAATTAAGGTTATTATCGTCAGCCCTATTATACAATTAGACACGATCTGGCCGTTGTCGTCGGCATAAGCAGGCGCAATAATGGTAAGATTTAAAAACGTCAATACCAAAATACATATAGTAAATCTTTTCATCATCGTTTTTATTCTCCCTTTTTTGTTTTGTGTTTTGGTCTTGAGAGAAAACTATCACATTTTTCATTACATGTAAAAAGAAGATATTTTCAGAAAAAAGTCTTTTTATATGTCAATGCAAAGATAGTCCTAAAGATCAGGCGTGTTACTCGCTAAAATTTTATCCATCTCTGTCTGGCAAAGCAAACACCACAGCCTGCAAAGGATATGAAAGGATTTAGAGACATCGGTATCGAGTACAATCCCGGCAGCTTCCTGCGAGGGAAACGAGCAAATATAGAATTATAACTTTCCTTAAGAATCGACCGAACCTGAAATTTCCTGTTGTTGACTGAACGAAAAGCAATGTCCCTGTTAAAAAAAACGGATTCTATTTTTTCTTCACATTATTCATCTTATACCAGAATCCATCAATGTTTTTGTAATGTATGGTGTTATTACATTTTCCTTTTTTGAAACAATCAGGACACACTTTGATAGGTTCTTTCACGCCATTGTATTCAGTATCAAAAAATTCCCGTGAAATCGGATTGTGACAATTATCACATTTATCCGGTTCTGTTACGTTAAACTTTTTCATTAAACACCTCCTTTATTGAAAATACCAAAGATTTGATGATTTACAAGATATAATTTATGGGGAATTTAGCATTTCAGAAAGAAATACCAAAAAAATGACTAAATCAGGCGTGTTACCCGCTAAAATTTTATCCAACTCCGTCCGCCAAACGGACACCTCCGCAGGCAGCGGACATGGAAGCATTATTTCAATTATGATGCAGACCACAAAGATAGCGCTTACCGGGAGCGCATTCCCGCAAGGGAAGCGCATAATAAATAGAAATTTTCATTACCGGGAATTTTCGCCGGTACGGCGGAAACTTCCAATTTGGAAACGGGAAAGCATAATTACAATTGCATTCCCCGTCAACATATGCTTTAAATACGTCAATCAATTATCCGGGGGGAGAAATATGAAAAGAAACAGTCTTGGGCTCTTTATCTTATCTTCATTTGTTATCTTTCTTTTTTCCGGTTGCGTGCCATTGGTTATCGGAGGCGCGGCCGCCGGAGCGGGCGCGGGAACTTACTTTTATATCGACGGCGAACTTAGAACCGATTATAATGCTCCATTCGATCAGGTCTGGGCTGCCTGCGAAAAGACAGTAGCCAGCATGCACGGCACCGACGTGGTTCCTGAAAAAGAAATTGCCAAGGGAACAATCAATGCGTCGATAAACGATGAAAAAGTTAAATTTGATATAACTTACAGAGCAAAGAATACCACAACAGTTGCTATTCGCGTGGGCTTAGTCGGCAACAAACTATCTTCCCAACTCTTACACGATAAAATTGCCGATTACCTGGTCAAACAATAAATACGCGCAAATAAAATGGCCAGGGTAAAATAAATGAACAAAAAAATTATCTTAGGCATCCTGATTAGTGTTGTCCTTATCTATTTGTCCGTAAGAGGGATTAACATTCAGGATGTCCTGAATGATTTGAAAAAAATTCAATTAAGCTATGTTATTCTTTTCATCCTCCTCATGATTTTCATGCAGTACCTGAGATCCTACCGCTGGGGAGTTATTCTACAACCGATGGAAAAAATCAATCAGGTCCCTCTTTTTTCCATTACGTCCGTGGGATTTTTAGCCATTGCAGCCATTCCAGCGCGAATTGGCGAACTGGCAAGGCCCTATTTAATTTCTAAAAGAAGTTCGATAAAAATGTCTTCCGCGCTGGGAACTATCTTCATTGAAAGAATTCTGGATAGTTTTACCGTCCTCACAATTGCCACAGTTGTTCTTCTTATCGATATGCCGTTTGATCTGCCCTCTTGGATGGTTAAATCGAGTATTATTTTCTCACTGCTGGCGCTGTCTTTGTTTTGTTTTATTCTGTTTTTAATTCTGCGCAGAGAAGCGGCGCTGAAATTCATCAATATAATTTTAAACAGGCTTCCGGGGAAACTGGCCAATAAAATAGATGTAGCGATCCATCATTTTATAGATGGTCTTCAGATTGTAACGAATATTAAATTGTTTTCGTATTTGCTTTTTCTTTCAGTCGTAATCTGGCTTGTGGATATCCTGGCGATTTATGTATTACTTCTGGCTTTCGGCTTTACGCTGCCGGTAATGGCGTCGTTTGTTTTAATGGTCATTCTTATTGTAGGCATAGCTATCCCCGCAGCCCCCGGTTTTGTCGGCAACTGGCATTACGCCTGCGTTTTTGCCCTGGGTCTATTCGGGTTGCCTAAGGCTGACGCGCTATCTTTTGCGGTTGTACATAATTTCCTGTCTATGGCTATCGTGCTCGTGCTGGGAGTCTGCTTTCTGCCTTTTAACAGGTTTTCTATTGCTGATATGAAAAAACAAATGAATAATGGCGGGGAAAACTAAGAATCGCTTTTTACCGCGACTTTAAGGCTTTTTAATTTCTTATGCAGGTGGCTACGTTCCAGGCCAATCGCCTCAGCTGTTTTGGAAACATTGCCTTCATTTTCTTCAAGCTTCTTTATGATAAACTGTCTTTCGAAGTCGATTTTCGCGTCTTTCAGAGAATCGACCATTACGGACTCCGTGCCGGTGGCCATATCTCTTTCTTCTTTGATGTTTAAAAGCGGAATGTCTTTGGCCGTTATTTCATCGGAGGGCGTAAGAATAATCAATCTCTCAATAATATTTTTTAATTCCCGGACATTCCCCGGCCAATCATGTTTCATCAGCAACGCCAGCGCGTCATCGGTTAATTTTTTCGGTTCGAGGCCTTCTCTAATGGTGAAATCCAGCAGAAACCGCTCTGCCAGAGGCTTAATATCTTCTTTTCTTTCGCGCAGAGGCGGAACAACCAGAGGGATTACATGCAGACGGTAATATAAATCCTGCCTGAAACGCCCCTCCTTCATCTCCTCTTCCAGATCCTTATTGGTCGCGGCTAAAACCCGTACATCCAGATCAATCAGCTTATTGCCTCCGACACGTTCGAATTTCTTTTCCTGCAGGATACGCAGAATCTTTGCCTGCGCTTTCAGGCTCATGTCGGCAACTTCATCGAGAAAGATCGTTCCTTCATGCGCCAGGTCGAATTTGCCGCGCTTTTTCTCCGTAGCTCCGGTAAAAGCTCCCTTTTCGTGGCCGAACAATTCGCTTTCAATAAGCTCTTCAGGTATCGCCGCGCAATTGACTTCCACAATATCTTTGTGCGATCTCAAACTTAAATGATGAATGGAGCGCGCCACCAGTTCTTTACCCGTGCCGTTTTCCCCCATAATCAAAATCCACGCATTCGTCGGCGCGACAATACTTATCATCTCCTTAAGTTCGGTTATCAGGGCGCTTTCTCCGGTCAGTTCATACTGATGAGAAACCTTTTGTTTTAATAAAGTGTTTTCTTCATTGAGATGAATTAAACTAATGGCATTGTTCACCAATATTATAATTTTATCCAGCGATAGAGGTTTCTCAATAAAATCAAAAGCTCCCAGTTTCGTGGCTCTTACGGCTGTTTCAATCGTGCCATGGCCCGACATTATAATTACCAGCGCTTGGGGATTTATCTTTTTAATGGCCTTGAGCGTTTCCAGGCCATCCATCCCCGGCAACCAGATATCGAGCAGCACAAGCTGAGGCATTTCTTCATCGACGATTTTAACAGCTTCTTCACCGCTGCCGGCCACCAGAACCTGATAGCCCTCATCGCTTAAGATTGCCTTTAGGGACTGGCAAATACTCTCTTCATCGTCTACGACTAGTATAGTATCTTTCATATTTACTCTTTTAATACCATTCTAAATTAAAGCGCTATTTTTGTTGGCGTCGTCGTCAGCTTCCTCGACGTATGTTTATATACGTCTCCGGTGCCTCCTCCTAGCCGCCTCAATATCGTCTTTAATTTAGAATGGTATTTGTTCATTATTTATTCACCTTATAATTTAAACTAGAGATACCGGCAACACAAAAGAAACTTAAAGCGCTATTTTTGTTGGCGTCGTCGTTGGCTTTCTCGACGTATGTTTATATACGTCTCCGGTGCCTCCTCCCAGCCGCCTCAATATCATCTTTAATTTAGAATGGTATTTTTCCATTATTTATTCACCTTATAATTTAAACTGAAGAAACCGGCAACACAAAAGAAACAATCGTTCCGGTAGGCGCGTTATCGGCAACGCTTACCTGACCATGATGATCGGAAATTATGGAACTGACGATTGCCAAACCAAGACCGGTTCCTGATTTCTTTGTAGAAAAATACGGTTCGAATACTTTCATTTTATGGCTTGAAGGGACTCCCGCGCCGTCATCGGCTACCGTTACGCCGGCTTTATGATGCTGCTCATCATAACTTACGGTAATTTCGACGCGGCCGTTTTTCTTGTTAATGGCCGCAACAGCGTTATCCAACAGATTGATCATTACCCTGTTGATCTGCTCCGCGTCCAGATCAAACTTCGGCAATCCTTCCGCCTGTTTTAATTCAAAGACGATATCCTTATGAGCATCCTGGAAAAGCGAGACAGCTTCGGCAACTACCATATTTAAATCATTAGGCGCGACGCTTGTAACGGGCATGCGCGCGTAACGGGAAAACTCATTGACCAGATTCTTTAAAACTTCCACCTGATCGATAATGGTCTGCGTGCATTCCTTAAATACCGAACCTTCTTCTCCCAGTTTATCCCCGTATTTTTTCTGTAATCTTTGCGCGGAAAGCTGAACCGGCGTCAGCGGATTTTTAATCTCATGCGCCATGCGGCGGGCAACTTCACGCCAGGCAGCGGCACGCTCCGCCTTTTGCAGTTGAGTCAAATCTTCAAAAACAACAACGATACCGGAATCATTGCCTTCTTCATCCGCAATCGTTGTAATCGTCAGCAAAATTGTAAGAGCTTTATCCTTAAGCATGACTTCGAGTTGCTTTTCCAGCAGGCTTTCGTTGCTTTCCTTCATTTCCTGTAAAAATTCGTCCACTAAAGAAAGATGCTCCGGCATCATTAAATCGCGATAATTCTGAAAAATAACCTTCTCCGCGCTAATATCGAACATTCTCTCCGCGGCGCGATTAATAGTCGTGATCATTCCGGTTTTATCCACAGAAACAACTCCGGCGGAAACATTGCGCAAAATTGCTTCCGTATATTTACGCCGCCGCTCCAGAGTTATGTTGGCTTCTTCCAGACTGTTTTTGCTTTTCTTCAAATCCCCCGTCATTTGATTGAAGGATTTTACCAGAAGTCCGATTTCATCATCCGCCTCGATGTTAATGCGGCTGTCCAGATCCCCCTGCGTGATTCTATTGGTAGCCAGAACAAGATCCTGGATGGGAACGGTAATTTCCTTGGCCAGAGTCAACCCGAACCATGTCGCCAGAAATATAATCACCAGCGTCACGATGGACAGGGTAATCATATAATTGGATTTAATCGGATTCTTCAGAAGCTTTATTTGACCATACTGTTCGGAGGCGTCGGCAATACTTCTGAGTTTATCCACAAATCCTTTAGGGACAACGTAAGTGACCGAAATACGACCGATGACTTCCGAAGGCACCGCGAAAGAGAAAACCGGTACAATCCCGACAACCGCGTCTCCGATATTCGTTGCCTGAATCGTGGATTTTTCCTTGCCCGAATAAATATCCTCTATCATTTCGGGAGCGAGAGAGACAGGAATCAGTTCAGGATATTCAACATCAGCGAAAACCGTTTTTTCTTTCTGGGCATCGAAATAAGTTTCGACCATGCCTATTTTAGAATTCTTCTGACGCTCACTGATAAAACTCTTCAGATATTCCGCGCGCTCTTTTTCGTAGAGACGGTTTTTCGTGATATCCGCGCTCATCTGACGGGCATTAAATTTGGCCTGTTCCTCCATCTGCTGGTAATAAACCTGGGCTACTTCCAGCGACTTGTTCAAAGCGTCGCCAATCTTGAGATTGAACCAGGACTCGATACCATAAGAAAGAAAATTAATGGCGAATAAGAAAAGTAAAATTGTCGGGACAAGCGATAACCCGACGAAAGTTGCCACCAGTTTTGTTCTGAGTTTGGAACCGATAACACCGCGGCGATGTTCATAAAAGAGCTTAACGACATTCCTGATAATCAGGAAGAGCAGAAGTAGTATTAAAATAACATTTATACTGCTAATTCCATAAACGAAAATGTTTGCGGACAGAGGCAGTGTATCTTTATTAAAAATCTGACTGGCAATCAGGGTAAAGGCGATGGCTAAAACGCCAACGACCACCATGATAATCCATTCCCGGCGGCGCTTTCTGCGTTCCTTTTCATCAATGCTTCTTATTTTCTGTTTTTCTTCCATGGGTTAAAAAATGCGGTTCAAATATTTTTTGAAAACAATCTCTCATTAATAAGAAAAATTCTGCCGGTACCAGGATGTTTCAAAATCCCAATAGGAAACAAACAAAAAGACATATTCCATGTGCAGGGGCAAACGCACCTTATCCATTTTAACTTTGATCATAACGTAATAATTTTTCCCCTTCGTAAGCGAAGATAGAGGAGCGGCGATAATTCCATTAAAATCCGCCATTGCCTTTTGCGCGCTTTCAAACTCGGTAAAAATAACCGGTTCTTTTTTATTGCTGGAGAAAACACTAAATGTTTTTTTAAGATTATCATATTTTATGGAGCGTTTAATTTCCTGACTGAATATTTTTTTATCCCATGTAAAAGACCGTTCCTGATAAACATCAAGTTGCATCGTAAAAGTCGCGGGAATTCCGGCCAACACTGCTAATTCCATATCCGGTTTGAAACCATTGGCCAGACGCGCGTATAAAAGCACGTTTTCGATATCGTTTGTAATTAAAATATCCTTTACTTCCGGCTCAATAGCTTGCGCATGTGTTGAAAAACCGGCAAGACCAATAATGACAAATAAAAAAATTAAAACTACACCGTAATAATTATTTTTTACTTTTTTCATAAAACGCTGTTTCCTGATTTTAGGTAAATAGAATTTACTTTCCCTGCTACCAGGTTCCACGATAAGAGTTTCGCTAAAATTGCTGTATTATTGATACTTTAAGAAATTGTCACAATTTTTTAAAAAGACACCATCGCCAAGTATAGATTTTTAAAATCGTATTCTAGGCAACCCGGCGATAAAAATCAAGATTATTTTGGATTAAGCAGGAACTGCGTCAAGAGTTCTAAAGGAAGGAATTCTAAAAGAATGAAGCTTATAGGCTTCTTCTCTATTCGTGCAAGTAACAATTTCCCAACAATCTTTTTTGCTCATTAACTCCTTAAGCAACAGATTATTTAAACGGTGGCCTGATTTGTGGGCAATAAAATGGCCGATAATCGGCATCCCCAGCAAAAACAAATCTCCGATCGCGTCGAGAATCTTATGTTTTACAAAGACATTCTCAATTCGCTGCCCCTCTTTATTGATGATTTTATTATCATCGAGAACGATAGCGTTTTTCAGGGACCCGCCAAGGGCCAGACCTTTTGCCTGCAAAAATTCCAGATCTTTTAAAAAACCGAAAGTCTGAGCGGCGCAAATATCTTTTTCATATTTTTCATCGGAAAAAGTCATGCTGTATGACTGTTTGCCGATAACAGGATGTTTGAAATCTATTTCATAAGTTATTTTGAATTCATCCGCCGGCAATAACATGGCGCTGGAATCGCCGGAAGTTACACAAACCGCTTTTCTGATTATCAGCAGCTTTTTATTTTTTTTCTGCACATGAGTTCCCACTTCTTTGAGCATATTCACGAAAGGAAGCGCGCTGCCATCCATAACAGGAACTTCAAAAGAGTCCAGCTCGATAATCGCGTTATCAACCCCCATACCGCTGAATGCCGACAAAAGGTGCTCTACCGTGGAAACACTAATTCCATTAGAACCCAGTGTTGTCGCCAGCGTTGTATCACAAACATTATCATAACGCGCGAGAATCGGTGCGGCATCAGGCAAATCCGTACGAATAAAAACTATACCCGTATCCGCCGGCGCCGGTTTTATCTTCATATTAATCTTGCGGCCGGTATGCAGCCCGATACTTGAACAATTAATTTCTTTCTTTAGTGTACGCTGTAAATGCATAATCGTTTTCCTTTGCCAGTTTAAGAGCAAGGATTATACCATGTTTCATCGTATTTTCTTTAAAATATAACATATTATTATTATTAGGTTATTAATAAAGATGATTGCGACGGGACAGATAATTTTCATTTATTGTGTCCGAATTGACACAGTAAAAAGAGGCTCTGTAGTCATATAAGATTAACTTTATACTGCTTCGATTCCAAAGGATAATGAGGCTGTCAACAAAGTTAGCCGAAGGAAGTGGACGGTATCACCTATAATTTCTTATACCCTTTTGATTTTTTCGGATAACGCGGCGGCGAGGAGCAGGCACCACAGGCGTATATGAACATACGTCGAGGATGCCTGCGACCCCGGCCTGCGCCGGGGCAGGCTGTGCAAACAAAGTTAGGCGAAACCGGGAGCGCATCCCGTAAGGGGAGCGCATTATAAATAAAAGCTTTTCACCTTGCCGGTAATTTACCACCTGTCAGGTGGTAAATTACAAAACCAAAAGGGTATCACTCACCTATAAAACCGTTCTTTTTCGCTATAAATACATCCGCAATAAGGCTGACGGTACATTTCCAGGTCTTTAGATATTTTAACGCCTTCGTGCCACCCCGTGCGGAAATCCTGATAGTAAAAATATATTCCCAATTGTTGACTTAAACTTTTTCCTATTTCCCGAATCAGGTCATGCTTTTGATATTGGCTGTACAGTAGGGTGGTTGTAAAACCGTCGTATTTTTCATTAATTGCTAACTGCGCCGTGTAAGCCATGCGATCCCTAAGGCAAAAGGCGCATCTTTCCTCTTTATTAAATGTGGCGACCGCCCGCAAAAATTCTTCCAGCGGATAACCTTCCGGCCAGACAACATTTAAAAAAGTTTTTTCCGCGTAATCGTTTAGCGTCTGCCGGCGCCTCTGGTATTCCTGATAAGGATGAATGTTGGGATTGTAAAAAAAACCGGTAACCTCGTGCCCCTGAGTTCTTAATTCTTTCAGGGGATAGATTGTGCAGGGGCCGCAGCAGATGTGCATTAAGACTTTCATATAAAAACCACCATTAGGGGGGCTGTTGAAAAAGGCTTATATGCTGCGTTGCGCTTCGGCTCTCGCATGCTCACGTACGCTCAAAGTACGCTCCGCTGCTCGATCCTCACGCGCCTTGCCTCTAAACCTTTTTGAACAGCCCCCAAACACCGGATTTTTCAACGATCCCAGTGTTCTTTATATTCCATTCTCTTTTGTCATTGCCCAACTTGATTGGGCAATCCAGTACTTTTTTATAAAGTGCTATGTCCCCATTTCATACGTCGCAACGCCGCAGATAGGCATTTTGTAAAAGCCTTTCGGCTTTTATCGGCAAGGAATATTATCATTCATGATTGCGCCTCCCTTGCGGGAATGCGCCCCCGGTCAACAGCCCTTTACTAGAAAATTTCTCCCTGCCCCGTCGGCTTGAGACCAAAATGCTTATACGCTCTGGCGCTGGCGATTCTGCCTCTCGCGGTTCTTTGCAGATAGCCTTCCTGAATCAGATACGGTTCATAGACATCTTCAATGGTCACTCTTTCTTCGCCGATTGCCGCGGCAAGGCTCTCCACTCCAACAGGTCCGCCGTTGAATTTTTCAATCAGCGTCAGAAGCAGTTTTCTATCCATCTGATCAAAACCCTTTTGATCAACCTCAAAAGCATCGAGCGCCTCCCGCGCGATTTTTCCGTTAATTGTCCCGTCCGATTTCACTTCGGCGTAATCGCGGACACGTTTGAGCAGCCGGTTGGCGATACGCGGTGTGCCGCGGGCGCGACCGGCGAGTTCGTGGGCTCCGTCGGCGGCAAGTTTTACCCCCAGAATGGAAGCCGATCTTTTAAGAATGACGGCGAGTTCCTGCGGCGAGTAAAATTCCAGGCGGAAATGCATGCCGAAACGGTCACGCAAGGGCGAAGTCAGCGACCCGGCGCGTGTTGTCGCCCCTACCAGGGTGAATTTGGGAATATCGAGTTTCATTGATCTGGCCGACGGTCCCTGCCCTATTAAAATATCAATATGATAATCCTCCATGGCCGGATACAAAATTTCTTCCACCACGTGGGATAGCCTGTGAATCTCGTCAATAAAGAGCACCTCATGCTCCTGCATATTCGTTAGAATTGCCGCCAGGTCTCCCGGCCTCTCTATGACCGGCCCGGAGGTAACCTTGATATCAACGCCCATTTCTCTGGCGATAATATAAGCCAGTGTAGTTTTTCCCAAACCCGGCGGACCGTACAAAAGAACATGATCGAGTGCCTCGCGGCGTTTTTTCGCGGCTTCAATAAAGATAGCCAGATTGCTCTTGACTTTTTCCTGGCCGATATAATCGGTTAACTTTGCCGGCCGCAAAGTAACTTCAAAATTACCTTCTTCTTCAGTGATCAAAGGACTGATTAAAGAATTTTTTACGGGTTTATCCATTTATATCCCTCGCAGACGCGTCAACCGGCAAGAAACTTTAAGGTCTTTTTCAGGAGTTTATCCATTTCCATTTTTTCCTCGGACGAACGCAAAGCCCTATCCAGAGCGTCTTTGGCAACATTGTTTTTATAACCCAAATTTACCAGAGCGGAAAGAACATCTTCGGCAATAATATCATCCATGCGATTCTGAAGGCCGGCCTGAGGTGATTCCTCCATCATCATTTTTTTGACGACTTTTTCTTTTAACTCCAGAACCAGGCGCTCGGCCATTTTTTTGCCCACTCCCGGAATCCTGATGAGTTTTCCCACATTGCCGCCGGAGATAGCGCCGAGCAGTTCCTGCGCGGAAATGCCGGAAAGGATGTTCATGGACATTTTCGGCCCTATGCCGCTTACGGATATCATTAACTGGAAAAGGTCTCTTTCCTGGATTGTGTAGAAACCGAATAGATTAATGGCGTCCTGTTTAACGTTGGTATGGATATGCAGCGTTACAGGCTCTCCGGTTTCCGGCAGCTCATAAAAAGTGGTTAAAGGAATAAAAACACGGTAACCAACGCCCTGGACATCAACAATAACATGAGAAATACCTTTATAAACAATTTTACCGCTGATTAAGGCAATCATCAGATTGGGTTTCCCTTTAAAAAATTAGCGTGGCATATCGCTGTCGCCAGCGCGTCGGCTGCGTCTGCCGGAGGCAGTTCGGGCAGTTTTAAAATGGCTTTAACCATGACCTGCACCTGTCTTTTCTCCGCCCTTCCGTAACCCACCACGGCTTTTTTAATTTCCAATGGCGAATATTCAAAAACATTTAAGCCTTTATCGGCGCCGGCATAAATT
>JBEKMY010000026.1:0-54393 GCA_049523355.1 Smithella sp.
CGTCTGCATTCCTCTCTTGGATACAGACCGCCGGTGGAATTTGAAGAACTGTTTTTTACAAACCATAAACCCTGGCCAACTGCTCTAACCCAATCTGTCTAACCGCAGGGGTGCAGTCCACAGTAAACAGTAATAACATTCAGGCGGTTAAGGACCTACTGGCGAAGAGGGCAGACCCGAATGCCAGGTGCAAGAACTGGGCAGGCAAACGGGATTTTACGCCTTTATACGCGGCTGCCGAAGAAGGTAATGCCGAAATCGTTAAGCTCCTTCTCGATAAGGGCGGGGACGTAAATGCGAAATGCCCGATGGGCAAAACCTCTTTGATGACCGCGGCCGATCATGGAAAGAAGGACGTCATACCGCTGCTGCTGGGGAAAAACGCGGATGTTAATGCCAAAGATACCAGTGGGGAAACGGCTCTTTTATTTGCTGTTGAAAGTAATGTGACCGACAATTCCGATACCGCCATTGTTAATGCCCTGCTGGAGGGCGGCGCCGATCCCAATCTGGCAAGGGATGGTTGGACGCCGCTTATGTTTGCAGCAGCACGCAATAAACCCGGAATCATAAAACTGCTCATTGCCAAAGGCGCCAACGTTAATGCAAGCAAGGACGACAATTCCGCTCTGAGTTTCGCCGAATCAAGGGAGTACGCGGAGATCGTGAAAGCGCTCAAGGCCGCCGGAGCGAAATAGGGATATCTGAAAACGCCATTATTATTAAGTTTTAACTTTCACTGATGAATAATAAACCGGTTATCGTTAAACAATCTGCCCGCATTAGGAGCATTATACTTTAAATTCCTGTTACCGATTGGTGAAGTAAAAATATGAAAATAGGGTTGGCTTTGGGAGGCGGAGGCGTTCGGGGTCTGGCGCATATTCCTGTCCTGGAAACGCTTGATGATCTGGACATTAAGCCGGATATTATCGCGGGAACCAGTATGGGCGCAATCATTGGGGCGCTCTATGCCTCGGGGATGTCCGGGAAAGAAATAAGAGAGCGTATCAGCAGGATACTCATTTCCAAAGATGATACCTGGCGCGATATTGTTGCCAAGAAGAGCGATCTGGTGAAACTGGTCAAGGCGTTTTCCTCGGAAATTCCACGCGGCGGATTTATTAGAACGCAGGGCTTTTTTGAATATCTTTTCCACGAGATTAAAAAACGGACTTTTGAAGAGCTTGAAATCCCTCTTTTGGTTATTGCCGCGGATTATTGGAGGGCAGAAGAAATTGTATTTGAAAAAGGCGACCTGCTTCCGGCTCTGCAGGCCAGCATGGCCGTGCCCGGGGTTTTTGCTCCGGTTTCCATCGCAAACAAAGTTCTTGTCGATGGCGGCGTTGTAAATCTTGTACCCTACGACCGCCTTTTAGAGCGTGCCGATTTCACGATAGCGGTAGATGTAAGCAAAGTGCGCAATCCCGGCAAAAATGAAATTCCCGGCGCTCTTGAATCGGTTCTCGGCGCTTTTAATATCATGCAGGCTTCAGCGCTTGCTGAAAAGATGAAAATCAGAAAGCCCGACATTTATGTTCAAATGGAAATTCAGGGCATTCGCATGCTGGACTTTAATAAAACGGATGAAGTCTTCCGGCAGGCCGAACCGGCCATTGCGCAGCTAAAAAAACAATTAAAAGACTTAAAATAGTGGAAATACTTTTTGAATAAATTCATGGTACAATAACGAAGATATGGCCGGGTTCAAAAGACCTAACTAAAAGGAGAGACCTATGAAAAGAAGAGACTTCCTGAAAGTTGCAGCGGGGGTATCCGTGTTGGCTGTTTGCCCGGGTACAGGAAGCTTAGGGGCATCACAGATTCCAACGAAGGAGAAAAAACTCGCGCCCGGAAGCCCGGCAAAGGTCTATCTTTCGGGAATAAAGAAGGGTGCGGATGAAAAGAAAATAAAACTTGCTGTCCGCAGTTCTGCCGAAGCGGCTACTGACTTTTCCTGGCTATCCAGGGGTGACAGTGTTTTCATCAAACCGGCCGTCAATTCGGGCAATCCCTATCCGGCCACCACCAGTCCAATCGCTGTTGCAGCCATGGTCGAGCTTCTTAGAGAAAAAGGAGCAGGCCGGGTGATTGTCGGCGATATGTCAGGAGTCCAGTACGTGAGGTTCTCACCGACGTCCCTTTCCGGCAGCTCCCGCAAATTGATGGAGTCTTCAGGTATGGCTAAAGTCGTTGGGGCCGCGGGAGCTGAGCTTCATTTTTTTGAGGAATCAGGATGGGATTCATTCTATGAAGACGTTCCGGCCACAAGCACATATTGGAAGCGGCCTCTGATGATGCCTAATATTCTCAAGGAGGTTCAGCACATCGTTCTCATGCCCCGTTGCGCCCGACACATGCTGGCAGGGAGCACACTGGGAATGAAGGCGGCAGTGGGCTACTGGCGCCATGACACTCGCCTGGAATATCACCGGGATGCGGCCACCCTGCAGGAGAAGACCGCGGAGGGCAACACGGTTGAAACTTTGCGCACAAAGCAGCGGCTGGTGCTTTCTGCCGCGGATAAGATCCTTACCGTTTTTGGTCCGGATAATGGCTATGTCTTCGAGCCGGACAACGGTCTGGTGATTGCGTCACAGTCGGTGCTGGCCCACGACATGGTATCACTGGCCTGGCTTCTGGAAAACAGGAGCCATATCCCGCAATCGGAAAAACATGATTTCAGAGACAGCAGTCAGTTGTTTGCCAGGCTTGGCAACCGTGCGGTAGTCAGCTGGCTGTCCGGGTGGGGAACGGCTCTGGCCTCGGAAACACTCACCAAAAACGATCTCAATAACATCTGGGATGATCGGGTTCTCATTCATGCCTGCGAGGTCTTTGGCGGTGTGCCGGAGATAATTCTTGAACAAGCCAACAAAGAGTTCCCCGAAGATCTGAAGACGCGGCTGGGCATGATGACCGCATACCCGGCATGATGACCGGAGAAAAAATTGCCTGAGCAGGGAAAGTAGAGATTAGACGATGAGTAAACGCAAGAGGATGGAAGATCGATATCGCCGTTTTTCATTCCTGTCCGACATTGAAGGAATTAAAAATGCCATTGGCGAAATGCGGGGATTGTTTTTACCCCCGCAGCCGGCCTTGAATAAAGACGCCCGCTTAAACGATACGAATCCTTTGCCCGATGAAGAATGGTTTATTCGGACCATTAAAGATAAAATCGCCAGCCACCCGGACAACCAAATGGAATACCCTTTTCTGGGTGAACCGATTTTCGAAGAACCACTGATCGGTTTTGTCCGCGGTAATGATGAGATTTTCGATCGATTCAAAAAAGTCATCGGCCCTCATCATTTCTCGCCCTGGGAGATCATGCGCTGGCAGGCGGAAAAAAACAGTGTTAAAATACCGGAGCCGGATGATCTGAGTGTCGTCTCTTTTGTCATGCCCTTTAATCAAAAAACCATACGGGATAATGCCGCTTCCGTTGAATGGACATCACAGCGATGGGCGCAGACGCGTCTTTTGGGAGAAATCTTCAGCCAGACTTTTGTTCGCGAAATTGTGTCCGGCCTGATGGGACGCGGAATCCTGGCGGTTGCGCCCGATGTTACCTCCATGTTCAATAAAAAGCGCTATCCGGAAGTAGGTTGGGCATCCCCATGGTCCCATCGTCATGTGGCTTATGCCGCCGGGCTTGGCACCTTTGGGATGCATGACTTTCTGATCACGGAAAAAGGGGCGACGCACCGGCTTGGCAGCTTTGTAGTCAATTTGAAACTTGAGCCCAATCGCAGACGATCAGAGGATATCCACGCCAATTGTCTGCATTATCAAGGCCAGCCGTGCTTGAAATGCGCAAAACGTTGCCCGGTGACTGCCATAACAGCCAAGCGCGCTCATGATAAGGAAACCTGTTATCAAAAGGTGACCAAATCTCTGATGTATTGCAATAAGCATTATCACATCTTTATCTATGGATGCGGTCTTTGTTCCGCGGGCGTTCCCTGCGCGTCAGAAATACCGGAGCAGCTGAAGAGAAATATCCTATAAGCATATCGGGGAAGGGGTCATATAAAAGAAATTTATTTGCAATATCTTGCCGTTTTTATGAATATTCAAAAGTAACTGTTTGTCGATGCCCTCAGCAGGCATTTCTTCTTATTTTAAAAAGGATGGTGAAATATGAAAATCTTGAGAACACCGGATAGCCGATTTGAGAATCTGCCCGATTACCCGTTTAAACCCAACTATCTATTTGTTCCGGATGGTGAAGGCGGAGAGTTGAGAATTCATTATGTTGGCGCAGGGCCTTCAAAAGCTGATCCGGTATTACTTCTGCATGGAGAACCCTCATGGTCTTACCTGTACAGGAAAATGATTCCGATCATTGTCAATGCCGGTTTTCGCGCTGTTGCTCCGGATCTGGCAGGGTTTGGCCGTTCGGACAAACCGGCTGACAGAAAAGATTACACCTATCAGCGCCATGTCGACTGGATGCAGGCATTATTGGATAAACTGGATTTAAAGAGAATTAACCTCGTCTGTCAGGATTGGGGCGGATTAATCGGCTTGCGTCTGGTAGCCCAAAATCCGGCTCGTTTCTCACGGGTGGTTGTTGCCAATACCGGTTTGCCTACGGGCGATAATCCTATATCGGATGCCTTCCTTAGTTGGCGTAAATATTCGCAGGAGGTTCCTGAATTTAAAGTCGGAGAAATTATGGCCATGTCTAATCCGAATGATCCTTTATCCAGTGACATTATCGCCGCCTATGACGCTCCCTTCCCCGATGATACCTATAAAGAAGGCGCCCGCGTATTTCCTTCGCTTGTGCCCATTACTCCGGATGATCCCGCATCGAATGCTAATCGTGAAGCATGGAAAGTACTCTCGCGATTTGAAAAACCGTTTGTAACCATGTTCAGTGATGGTGATCCTATTACCCGCGGCGGTGAAAGGATATTCAAAGAACGGGTTCCGGGGGCAAAAGGTCAACCGCACACGATCATCAAAGGCGGGGGACATTTTCTCCAGGAGAATAGGGGAGAAGCATTCGCCCATGCGGTCGTTGATTTCATATCTCAAACGCCATGAATTAGATGATAATATCTATAGTTTCGACGGACATTCGATTTGGGAATAAATCCGGGGAAAATCCGGGGACAAGTGAGTCTTTTTTAAATAAAGAATATATGGAAATTCTGACATTCATCAGAGAGGAAATTTCTTTGAAGAAGAAATAACAGGTTATTTACATTTCTATAAGGGATAATCAAATGACCATCGAAGATCATTATAGAGAAAGATACAAATCAGGAAACACTCCCTGGGACGTTGGCCAGCCAGATTCCAATCTTATCGAAGTTGTGACCAAAAACCCTATTCTGAGCTGTAAAGTCTTAGAAATTGGCTGTGGAACCGGAGATAATTCCATATGGCTTGCTCAGAACCGCTTTGAGGTTATTGGTACTGACTCTTCAGAAATTGCTCTACAGAAGGCAAGAGAAAAAGCTTCTAAAGCCAACGTTGCATGTGATTTTATGCTCGCTGATTTTCTTAAGAACGAGATTGAAGGTGCTCCTTTTGGTTTTGTATTTGACAGAGGCTGTTTTCACTCATTTAGTTCTGAAAAGGATCGAAGAAGGTTTGCCCAAAATGTCGCTTCTCATTTGAAAGAAGATGGTTTGTGGCTAACAATTGTTGGCAACGCTGATGAGCGGCGTCAGTGTCCTGGTCCGCCTCAACGCACTGCAGGAGATATAGTCCTGGCAGTGGAGCCCTGTTTTAAGATTCTTTCACTTACATCCAGCCATTTCGGATCTAATAGTCCAAATCCACCCAGAGCATGGAGATGCCTTATGCAGAAACGGCATATTACATAAATACTTTTTCTTTTTTTTTGTAATCCCTGGTATTCCATTCTCTGTTTTTATGCTAGGGTACAATCAATAATCGTTAAAAATTACTTCTTCATTAAATTATTTCAAGATGGATATAAACATCGTTAGGCAAATGACCATCTTCAATAACTTTATCAGGAGATATATATTGCAATGTTGAAACGAATTATATTTTTATGTGTGGCTTTTTCCTTTGTTCTTATTAACATGGCATCCTTCGCCGGAGAGCAAAATCCCGGCAGAGAAAATTCTGAAAAGCTTCTTACTCAATTTGATTTATCTTCGTTGGTAAAAGAGTCTTTCACAATAAGTCCAGACAGCAGACATGTTGCTTACGTGACCAAATCAGGCAATAAAGTGTTTGTAATAGTTGATGGAAAAAAAGAAAAACAATATGATGGCATTATGGAAAAGCAATGCGGTGATTCTCTTATGGAGGAGACTCTTATTTTCAGTCCGGACAGTAAGCATTTGGCGTATAGGGTTAAATCGGGCAATAAAGTGTTTGTAGTTATTGATGGAAAAGAGGAAAAGCAATACGATTTTATTAAGGAAAAGTATTGCAATGATAATATTGTGCCGAAGACTCTTATTTTCAGTCCGGACAGCAAACATCTGGCGTATAGGGCTGAATCAGCCCACCAAAGTTTTGTGGTTGTTGACGGGAAAGAAGAAAAAAAATACGATTTTATTAAATCTCTTATTTTCAGTCCGGACAGCAGGCATATGGCGTATGTAGCTAGTTCAGACAATAAAAATTTTGTAGTTGTTGATGGGAAAGAAGAAAATAAACACAATAATATTGACTTTCTTATTTTTAGTCCGGACAGCAAGCATCTGGCGTATGGGGCTATATCAGGCAATAAATGGTTTGTAGTCGTTGATGGAAAAGAGGGAAAGCAATACGATTATGTTTTATCCTATCACACAATTGCTTTCAGTCTGGACAGCAGGCATATGGTGCATAGGGCTAGTTTAGGCAATAAATGGTTTATAGTCGTTGATGGAAAAGAGGGAAAGCGATACGATGATATTTACTATTACACCATTGCTTTCAGTCCGGACAGCAAGCATATGGGTTATGTGGCTAAATCGGGTAATAGAGTATTTATAGTCGTTGATGGAAAAGAGGAAAAACCATACGATAAAATTGGTGATTATGCTTCTTGGTACTATGCGCCTTTCTTTTTCAGTCCTGACAGCAAGCATCTGGCATATAGCGTAAAATCAGGCGATAAATGGTTTGCAGTAGTTGATGGCAAAGCGGTAAAGCAATACGATTATATTTCTTACGACATGATTTTCAGTCCTGACAGCAAGCATCTGGCATATAGCGTAAAATCAGGCAATAAACGGTTTGCAGTAGTTGATGGGAAAGAGCAGAAATATGATGGTGCAGTTTTTTTCAGTCCGGACAGCAAGCATGTGGCGTATAGGGTTAGATCAGGCAATAAATGGTTTGCTGTAGTTGATGGGAAAGAGCAAAAGCAATATGATCGATTTTACGATATTCTTTTCAGTCTGGACAGCAAGCATATGGCGTATAGGGCTAAATCAGACAATAAATGGGTTGTAGTTGTTGACGGGAAAGAAGGGAATCAATACGATGATTTTTATTTAATGCCGTACGATCGAAAAATGATCGTTTTTGATACGTCTGACAGCTTCCATTACCTTGCTTTAAAAGGCAGTAGTATTTATTTGGTAGAAGAGAAGATAAAATAACAAGCTTGGAAAGAAGAAAAATAATTGATCGATACTTTCTTTCAATTTTAGAAGGCTCAGTAGTAAACGGAGAGACATTGTGAAAATTTATTTCAACAAAGATAATGGTCCCATCGATGAGATCATCGAGCAATTGATGAAGACAGTCGACGGAATCCGGAGGCCCAAATATGTCCGCGAGATGATTATCGCCTCTCTCAAAGCCGGGCAGGAGGACGACAAAAGCGCAGACCTCAAGCTCATGAACACAACTCTTAAAGAGATGCGATTTACTTCCAAGGTCTTCGGCCCCTATCAGAGCGTTCGGAAGGTCACGGTCTTCGGCTCAGCACGTACCCAGCCGGGCGATCCGCTATACGAGATGGCGAAGCTCTTTGGGGAAAAGCTCGCCCAGATGGGTTACATGGTAATCACTGGCGGTGGAGACGGCATCATGAAGGCTGTAAACGAGGGAGCCGGTTCCAGGCATTCCTTCGGTGTCAACATCCGCTTGCCTTTCGAGGAGAAGCCGAATTCCGTGATTAAGGGCAATCCACGGTTCATCATGTATAAATATTTCTTCAATCGCAAAGTTGCTTTTCTTAAAGAATCCGACGCCGTGGCGCTTTTCCCGGGAGGTTTCGGCACGCTCGATGAGGCGATGGAGACGCTCACCCTGCTGCAAACCGGTAAACGCAATCCCATGCCGCTGGTACTCGTGGAAGATCCTGAATGTTCATATTGGTCCCAAATAATCAAGCTTTTCGAGGAAGAGCTATTGGCCCGCAAATATATAGACCCGTCGGATTTTTCGCTCTTTGAAAGGGTATGTTCCGTGGATGATGCAGTGGAAAAGATTCATCATTTCTATCGTCGCTATCATAGCATTCGGTATGTACACGGCCAACTCGTGATCCGACTCAACTCACAGCTCAACCCGGATGACATCATGAAGCTGACAGATCAGTTTCATGACATTCTCTCTCCCGGCGGAAGTATCAAGGCATCCGAGGCTTTGGAAGCTGAAAGGGATGATGTTCATCTTATCCATCTGCCTCGACTGGTTATAGATTTCAACCGCAGGTATTTCGGCAGGCTCAGGAATCTTATTGATATGATCAATGATTTTTGAAATCGCTTCAGTCGTACAAGAACGGATACTACTATTCTTCAGTTTATCAATTTCTGATTTTATGCTAGTGTACAACCTGCAATCGTTAGGGTTTGCGGTATTAACACCCCGATCTTCAAGAAGGGGAGAGTATTTTCAAGATTTGATCCCTTTGAAATAGCATGGAAGGAGGGCCCATATGTCTCACATTATAAGAAAATGTCTCAGTTGCATCCTTTGTACGTTCCTCTTGTGCAGCCTCAATAGCGCGGCAGCACAATCACCGACACAGGCTCCTACCCAGACTCAGCGTCAAAACGCCGGTGCTGATTTAATGGTATCTGATAGCCCTGATTACATCGAACGCGTGAGCGGTGGGGCAAAGTTGGAAGGCCCCCTGCCCATGCTAATCCTTCTGCACGGTAAGGCCAGTACTCCGGAGGCTATGCTCCGGGCGTTTGCCAATATACATACACCGGCACGTATCATTGTTCCCCGCGGAGTTCCTCTTGAGAGTGTTCCTATTGGTCCGTTCAATCATGACTATGGGTGGTGGTCCATACACACCAGACTAGCGGACGAGCAATCCTTCGCCGCAGCTGCCGCTGAAACCTCCCGGCGGTTAAGAGTCTTCATCCATCGTCTCCTGCGCGAGAAGCCCACCCTTGGCAAGCCGATCCTCGTTGGGTTCTCTCAAGGGGCAATCATAACCTACACGATCAGTGTGCAAGAACCGGATCTACTGAGCATTGCTCTTCCCTTAAGCGGGATGCTTCCATTACCCCTTATTCCGGAAACCTGGCCGGCAGGTAAACCAAAACCTATCATCCATGCCTTTCACGGTGTTCGAGATCCCGTCGTGCGCATCGAACAAGACCGGGGAAGCGTGTCAAGACTGAAGGCCTTGGGCATTCCTGCGGTTCTTAAAGAGTATCCCAACCTGGTTCATGCACTTGGTCCGCTGGAAATGATCGATGTCCTGAAAGAAGTGGATGAGGCGCTCAGACATGAGGCAGTCCCGTCCCGCAATCCAGGTAACTATTAGAGTTTCTGTGTTTTCTATCTTGCCGGGCAGGATGGATCTTACGTGTTGGGAAATAAGTCGAAACTGGTGTAAATAACAAAACCCGAAATGTGGAGCTTGCCACATGATTGATGTATGCCCATTGGCTGTGAAGTAGTATTTATTGCCCAAGATGATCGACAATTTTCTGTTTCGAAAATTTATGGTAGGGTTATAATCAGTAATCGTTAGCATTTGCAGTATTAGCACTGATCCATATAAACATTATTATAGTAAGGAATAATTATTTGAAATCATACTTGAATGCTTTTACCTTTCCCCCAATGCAAGTTCTTATAATAAATCCGCCCCGCTTTGTATCGGAGACAGAATCCGCTGTCTAATCATCCATCAGATTCCTCGCCCCGTAAAGGATGGCTTCCATAACGGGCATATATTGGAAAAAGAGTGGTTTGGGGCTCAGTTTAATTTCCTGAAGTTGCCGGGCGATGTCATGGGTGCCCAAAGTGAGTTCGGCTGCCTTCCCGCTCATGGATTTGCCGAATTCGATGGGATTCATATAAATATTCGCAGCCAGGGGCACGCCGTCCTTCAAGGAGAAGGTCTTGAATCGGTTTACCTTTTCCACGGACGTCTTGAGTTTTTGTCCCTTCAGGGTGAGGATTTTTTTCCCGCCCTCGGAGAGCGTGCATCCCAGCATGCCGTTTTCACTTGCGAAGGTGATGTCGGCAAGGAATTTTGGATACCCGTACATTTCCACGCCGCCCCTGCGCGCCCGTTCGGTCGTGACGGGAAGCTGCCAGACGTATGCCGTGAAGTATCTCCTTAGCATCATTGCCAGGACGGTAATGCCCGGAATGGCCTTTTTCCGGAAGGTTATGGGGAAGGAGATGGAGAATTCGTTGTAGGGATCGATATCCGTTTTGCGGTATTCGAAAGCGGTAAAGGCAACCAGCGCCCTGCCACTCATAGCCTCCACCGGGTGCATATCGGTGAGGGGAAGAAGCTTTTTTACCTTGTCGGTGGAGGCGGTGTAGATCGCAGTCATGGACGTGTTGTCATAATAGAAAACCGGAAGCTTGCCTTCCAGTGACATGTCCTTCGTCATCATATCCCACTGGATAACCCCTTTAAAAAAATCACCTCTGTTCATAGAACCTCCTTTGTCCTGAATGTTTGCTGAATTTTATGGTATCCTCATTTGTTATTTGTTGGCGTATTTTCGGGCAGTCCTCCTGCTGAACACGTTGCTCAAGGTAACGGCGGTCACCGGGAAAAATCGGGTGAGCAGATCCAACGCCTTTGCATCCACCCCCACCAGAATGCGCCTTTTGTTGCGCCTGATCCCGGAAATGATGATCTTTGCCGCATCGTCTGCCGTGGTTCGGAAGACCACCTCTTCGTAAATGTTTTCGCCCTTTTCCCTGGTCAGATCGAACATGGCCCGGTTCACACGGGCGTTGCGGGCAATGTTGGTTTTTATGCCGCCAGGATGAACGCAGCTCACAGAGATGCTCGTGCCGTGCATCTCCTGGGCAAGAGTTTCCGTGTATCCTTTGACTGCAAACTTTGCCGCGCAATAGGGGCCGTTGTTGGGATTCGGCATGATGCCATTGATGCTGGATATGTTGACGATATGCCCTTCCGGGCGCTTCTTCAGATGAGGCAGAAAGGCCATGGTGCCGTACACAACACCCCAGAAGTTGATGCCCATGAGCCATTCAAAGTCTTCCAGGGGAATAGTCTCCAGAAAATCACCCACGGCAACCCCGGCATTGTTGATGATGAGATCCACGCCGCCGTGGCGTCCGGCCGCCTCATCGGCATATTGGAAGACCTCTTCCCGCCGGGACACGTCCACAATATGAGTCGTCACTTTCACACGGTCGCCGACGAGTTTTGCGGTCTCCTGCAGGCCCGTGGCGTCGATATCCGCAAGCGCCAGGTTGCATCCCTCGTTTGCCAGGTTAACGGCAAGCATCCTGCCGATGCCTGAAGCCGCCCCAGTGACGGCCGCTGTCTTGCTTTTCAGAATCTTCATGTTTTTTTATTCCTTAATTGTATTTTTCACACATTGTTCGGGCTTGTGTTCGTCGCTTGCCGGATGATATCAAGTTTCTTGAAAGGTACTGCGCCGAGCAGCGCCTGCACCATGCGTGCGTCGCGGTAGCGTTTCTCCTGGCCATAGTCCTTCATGTAGCCGTATCCGCCAAGAATTTGAATGCCGTCGCTTGTCGCATTGCAGGACAATTCCGCGATATGCAGAGCCGCGGCGGATACACGGATTTCATAACCGCTCTTTTTTTGCTCCAGTTCCATACATGACTGACAAACGCACATCGCGGCGACATCGGCCTTGACTAATATGGAAGCGAGCATCATGCCGATTTCGCTCCAGTTGATAATCGGCCTGCCGCCCTGTTCACGATTTTGGGAATAGGCAACGGCTTCGTTGTAAACGCCGCGGAGAATACCGGCATTCATCGCGGCCGCCGCGGCGTTCATTTCCGGCGACACTTTCTCAAAATATTGATGCCCCGTATTTTCTTCGCCGATAAGACGGGCCCGGACGCGCGAAAACGTTACGTCCACCGCCGGACAGGCGTGTAGTCCCAGCGTGAAGACCGGCTCGCTTTTTTCCACGTTTTGATCGTCGAGATTGACCAGGAAAAAACTATAGGACGGCCCAATGCCCAGGCGCGCCGGAATAATAGCCTGCCGCGCGAGGCTGCCTAAAACAAGAAGTTCAAGCCTCCCTGTGAGGTTGTAATCGCTGCCCGTTTTTTGCGCAATCGGAAGGGAGTCGGTCTGCGCGGGATTGGTGTAGACGGGAAATGCGACAAGCAAATCCTTTGCCGATGCGGCTGCGGGGGAAATCTGCGTTAGATTCCACGCTCCGGCCGCAAGCAGAAGATTCTGGGAAAGCGCCTGCGTGAAAATGATGCCGCCCGGGGATGCGTCGGTCTCGCAGATATGTATGAGAATTTCACAAAGCGCCGCAATGCTGCCACCAAGGCCCCCCAGTGATTCCGGCAGTATGGCGCCCAGAAATCCCACTTCGTGTGCCTTGCGAAGCACTTGGTCGTAAAATTCGCCGAAAGGATAGCGGTCGTGTTGCCCGGTCCCTCCGGCAAGTTCCCTGGCGGCAAAAGATTGCGCCAGATCAGCAATGGGTTTCAGGTCGTTTCTGTATGAGGCGAGCATAGGGTCCTCCTTACTCTTCAAAGACTTGTGCCTGCGGCACCTGAGGTGCAATGAGGCATTTGAAGGCGTTGAGCCTGTTGAGCTGGTTTGTACCCTCGTAAATCTGCAAAAGTTTGATGTCGCGCAGCATTTTTTCGACGCCGGCATCGTGCCTTAATCCTTTTTGACCCATTATCTCTATGGCCATCTGACAATTTTTGACGCCAAGATCAGTCCCCGTGATTTTTGCCATCGACGCCCAGCCCGAGCAGCAGCGCTGGTCTTGGGGTTTTGCCGCGTCAAATAAAATTTTGCCCATGCCTCTTACTGTGATCTCCCAATCGAGCATCGGCGAGATAACCTTGTCAAACCAGAATCGCGGCATAGCCTTGAGATAATAATAGACCGGCTTGCTTTGCAGGAGCTTATACAAACCGCGATGGCAGTTGGCGTTGTTGGCCTCGGTATAAGCAAGCCTTCCCAGAATAACGTTTTTATGCATCTCGGCGAGCATACACTGCGCCCACTCTTGATTAATCAACAAACGGCCGTTGACGCAGGTGGTCGACGCATAATGCAGAG
Source organism: Smithella sp. (assembly GCA_049523355.1). Taxonomy (GTDB): domain Bacteria; phylum Desulfobacterota; class Syntrophia; order Syntrophales; family Smithellaceae; genus Smithella. Next base: position 13,469 of record JBEKMY010000026.1, read on the forward strand.
CCGTTTCAAACGCCCCGCGCGCGACGCCTATGCCGAAGGCGCAGACGCCCGGGCGCGTGGCTGACACGACATAGTCACAGTAACGCTGTGAAATATCTCTGGCAGGCTTATTTGTAATTTTTTTCACCATTTCTGAATTAAAGAGAACCTGGTCATCCGGGATGAAGCAGTCTTCAAAGATAAGCACACTGGCCGGGCAGACCCGCTGTCCCATCTTATTTTCATGGCTGCCGAAGGAAAACCCTTTCGTGCCGGTCTTGATGACAAAGCCGATGGTCGTTTCGGATGGATGCTTTGTGTCTTCATAAGCGTAAAGAACCGTCAATGACGAGACATGCCCCATGGAAATGAAAACCTTCGTGCCGTTGACCATATAGCCGCCTTTGACACGTTTAGCCTGACAGGTAACCTTGCCCTTATCCACAAGGTCGACCTCCTCCACATCGGTGCCGGCGCCGGGTTCCGTCGTTGCAAGAGCCAGCGTGCACGGTTTCCCGGATCTTTCACCTTCTGCGACTTCCCTCAGAATCTTTTTGGCCAGCCGGGTGTTGCCCGAAGCCGTCAGACCCGTCACGGCCAGGTAATGAACGCCGATGACATTCATAATGCCGACGCAGGCCGAGGCGACTTCTTCGGAAAAGCAGGACATTGATGGTAAGTTATAACCATGGCCGCCGAATATTTTCGGTATCCACATGGTGTAGAAGCCCCACCGGTTGGCTTCATCTACCAGTTCCCAGGGCAGGTAATCCGGATTTTCGTGAGTGAGACGATCGAGTTTAAGCGCAAGGGGCTTAGCCACTTCCTCGTTGAACTTGCGGGCGATGGCTATAACCTCTCGGGTTTCTTTCACCATATGTTTCGGCATGTGGGGAGCATAGGACAGGCCCAGCCATGTGTCTTCAAATTTAGGAAAACGCGACAGAATGGATGCGACTTCTGAGTTTTGCAGCATATAATCCTCCTACTTATTCCCCATCTTTGTCTGAGTCAGCACTCAGGATGATGAACCATGGCGCTGATATCGGAATAACACGTATCACTACAGGCATTTTTTCAAAAAACGGATCTGATCGCCCACGGTCTGTTGGAAATGTGGGGGAACGTACAAATCGAAATGTCCGCACTCATAGACAATGAGTTCGCCTTTCGGCGCTTTTCCTGCCGCTTTGATTGTCGGCTTTATGGGGGTGGTAAGGTCATTGGCTGCAACCTGTACCAGCCACGGGACGCCGAGGCGTTTTGCCAGCCGTCCCGGAGAATAGAAAGCCACAGAAAGAAAAATACGCGCGGCAACCCGTTCGTCCGGTTCGAATCCCTGGGGGTAAAGTCTCTTCACTCCCTCCATCACATCAGGGGCCGTCATGGCGGCAAGATCGCCGGGCCGGCCGACAGAAGGCACATAGTAAGGGTTTCGGCGCAAAATCATGTTTGTCATGTCACGCCAGGCGGCTGTTCCCAGCCGGATGTTCTGCAAAAAGCCGGCCGCCGCCGCCGTCGCAAAACCGTTCATATGCGGCGCCTGCGATATGACTGCGGCGATATCGGGGTCCTGATCCGCTGCTGCTATCTCAAGGACATGGCCTCCGCTAAATGACGTTCCCCAAAGAACGATACGGTGTGAATCCACTCCGGGCAGCCCTTTGGCAAACCGTATCGCGGCGCGCCAGTCCTGATGTTGTTTTTTGATGTCGAGAATTTGTCTGGGTTCGCCTTCGCTATCGCCAAAATGCCGATAGTCGAAAACGAGGGCATGGTATCCGGCCCCGGCGAAGGCTTCCGCATACGCGCCGAGGCGCATTTCCCTGACCCCGCAGAAACCGTGGGCAAGGATAACGCACGGAGCCTTATCTATACCGGAGGCTTTGAAAAACCAGCCGGCACATTTAAGCCCTTCCGAGATGAATTGAATATTCTGCCTGTCTTCCATGTGAGATCCTCTCCGCGGCGTCGCACAATCTGACATTAAATATTGTCAGTTTTATACCAGAACTTCTTGACTTTGACAAGATATATTGTCAGAATTGTTTGCATGAAAAAGAAAACAACCCGGAGCCGGATCTATGGCGGTGTCAAAGCGGACCTGAGAAAAGAGGAGCGGCGGAAAAAACTGATCGAAGCGGGGCTTGAGGCATTCGGGACCAGAGGCTACGCAAAGACTAATATCAAGATGATCTGCGGGATCGCAGGTCTGACAGAACGTTATTTCTACGAGTCGTTCCGTCGTAAAGAGGATTTATTGTGTGCCGTGTATCGGGAGCTGATCGATGAAGGGCAGCGCGATGCTTTGACAGCACTTGAAGATAGGGAGGGTTTCCCACTGGAAACAGCCTCGCGGGCATTAATGATGTTCTATCAACGATTTCAGCAGGATCCCCGCAAGGCGCAGATACAGCTTTTTGAAATTCTGGGAGTCAGCCAGAATATAGATAGAGAATACCAGAAGGCCATGCGAATGCTTGCCGACATGGTGAGGTTTTTTTTATGCAAGGTCTTTCCGCATATTCATGAAAAAATACTCAATAGGAGCATGATTCCGACAGGTCTGGCAGGTGCAATTATCATGATCGCTCATGAGTGGGTCCTCGGTGGTTTTATAACTCCTCTGGATGATATCATTTCCCAGTGCATGGATTTTTTTGTAGCTGTGGGAAAACATATTGAGTCCCGGTCCTGAACGCAAGCAATCAGGCATGATCCTGTTTCTCACTATGAGTATCATAAAATAATTTTAATGTTTAAGTTATTCTACAGGGTACATATAATCATTGTTGAACTAAAATAAGCAACTAAAGAACCGGAGCTTTACATGTTTGTCGTTGCCATTTATGGTTGGCGTGAAGAAACACCAGAGATGGTGCAAGCCCTGGCCGATGCCCTTGGCATTATTGCGTTCGAGGCGCGGCAGCGGTTGATCGGTGGCGGCCCGTCCGTGGTGGCCGGTTTTGCGGATCAGCGGCAGGCGGGAGTGGTAGCGGAAAAAGTGGGTCGCATCGGCATCAAGGCCCTGATTGTTGATGCCACTGCTGTGCGCCTGCAAAGCTGTTTTTTCATCGTGCGCCGCTTCAAGTTTGAAGACCGCGTGCTGAAAATCGAGGCTCACAACGGCCAACAAGAGACAATCCCCTATGCCCAGATGGGACTGATTATCACGGGTACAAGCGTAGTGGGCGTAAACGAGACAAAAACGATTGTGGAGAAGAAGTTCAGCATGGGCAAGACATTGCTTGCCGGCGGCATCCCCATGACTAAGACGGTTAAGCGTCAGGAAAAAGTATCTAGCGAGGAGAGTGAACAGATCCTATATCTCTATGCCCATGACCGGCCAACGGCGGTCTTCAGCCTGACCGGCATGAATTACGACGGTTTCGGCGCTGAGATGAAACTGTCCCGAAAACTGAATTTTTCTCATCTCATCAGTCAACTGCACCTGCATGCCCCCGATGCCGCATTCGACGACCGCCTGCTAAACAGAAATAACCAGGTACGCTTGCTCGGCTCCGTCCAGGGCCGGGAAGCCGGTCTGTATCTTGCCGCAGAAATCCTTGCCCGGTGCCTGCTGGCGGGCACCGGATGATCACTGAGGAGCAACCCTTGAAAAGGGAATAATTTTTTTCAGGTCAACCCCAGCCTCTGGTGAGGGATTCCCAAAGTTTGACAGTTCCGGAAGTATGTCCGGATGTTGCCATTACTCTCTTTCTATCCGTAATCCTCAATTTAGACGATAGCCGGATACTGTGGGTTCGTAGTGCAAGAAATAATTCTGCACTTCACCTGGTATAATCACCAAGAAAATTGCAGAACTCTAATTTAAAATGTGCTACAAGTTCTGGCGACAGTTTACAACTGTATACTGCCAACAAAAATAAAGGGAGCAAAAAATGAAATCGACCGATAAACAGGACCGTTCTATTCTACAGAGAATCGCCCGGGAAGTAATGCTTGAGAAAGGCCTGCTCCCGGAGTTTTCCGGTGATGCACTCTCTGAACTGGACAAAATTCTTACTGCTGCAACAATTGACGATGAACAGGTTCGTGACCTTAGGAATCTTTTATGGGCTTCCATTGATAATGATGATTCACTTGACCTGGATCAGCTCACGGTTGCCGAAATGACGCCCGGCGATGAGATAAAGATTCTTGTTGCCGTGGCTGATGTCGACTCGATCGTTAAGCGCAAATCAGCAATTGATGCTCACGCACAGCACAATACAACCTCTGTATATACAACTGCCGAGATATTCCCGATGCTTCCGGAAAAACTTTCTACCAACCTCACATCATTAAACTTTAATGAGGATCGACCGGCAATTGTCATCGAGATGGTGATTGGTTTAGACGGTTCCGTGAAAGCGTCGGATATCTATAGGGCTCATGTCCGTAATCATGCAAAGCTCGCGTATAATAGTGTTGCCGCGTGGCTGGAAGGGGAAGGGATCGTGCCTGAGGCTATTGCAGCCGTAAATGGACTTGCTGATAATTTACACATGCAGGATAAGGCGGCACAAAGCATGAAAAGCCTGCGGCACACTCACGGAGCTCTGAGTCTTGAAACCATTGAGACGAAACCGATATTCAAAGGAGATGAAATTTGTGATCTCAAAGAAGAAAAAAAGAACCGCGCAAAGGACATTATTGAGGATTTCATGATAGCAGCAAACGGCGTGACCGCCCGGTATCTCTCGTCAAAAAAAATCCCTTCTATCCGCCGTGTAGTCCGCATCCCGAAACGATGGGAACGAATTGTCGAGCTTGCTGATGAACATGGGTTCAAGCTTCCTCATGATCCGGATGCAAAAGCACTGGATGAGTTTTTGAGGAAAGAGAAAGAAACAGATCCACTAAGATTTCCTGACCTTTCACTTTCAGTTATAAAATTGATGGGTGCCGGTGAATATGTTGCAGAACTTCCGGGAGACACTTCTCCGGGACACTTTGGTCTTGCTGTCAGAGACTACACGCATTCTACGGCCCCTAATCGTCGATATATCGATCTTATCACAGAACGCTTAGTGAAAGCAGCCATAGAAGGAAAAGCTTTGCCCTATAGCAATAATGAACTGGAAGCTCTGGCCAAGCATTGCACAGAGGGAGAAGATGCTGCCAACAAAGTGGAACGACAGGTCAGCAAATCGGCTGCGGCAATTCTTTTAGAATCTAGAATTGGTGAACGTTTCGATGCAATTGTAACCGGCGCGGCTTCCAAGGGCACATGGGTCCGTATTCTCAATCCTCCCATTGAAGGAAAACTGGTATACGGTTTCGAAGGTATAGACGTGGGCCACAGGATTCGAGTGCAGTTGATACACACCGATGTAGCGAAGGGGTTCATAGATTTCAAGAGAATTAGCTGATTGTTGTGCATGAAATAAGGCACGAAAAAATAAATGCTGCACCGTCAGCAAATTCATTCTGTTCGGAACAATATCGAATTGGAAAATCATAAGACAATAAGAAACCCCTCAAGCTATATAAGCCTTGAGGGGTTTTAAGGAATGTGGAGATATCCACAGATCATGTTTATATTTAGCAGAGTTTAACTATCCTCTTTTATGATCATTATTATCTGATTCCTTCTTAGCTCATGATGGTCTTCACAGTTTCAATAACCGGGCTGGTGAAAAGCGCCATCAGGATTGTATACAGAGCAAAAATTCCGACCACTTCGCTAACATACATCTTATCATATTTGCGTTTCAGGGAAACGATGACCAATCCGCCAACGATTAAGCACCCCAGTTGAAAAAATGGGAAGTTAGTAACACCTGTTGCCGCATACTCGGCAAAGCTGAAAGTTGCCGTTAAAAGAACTACTGCCGCCGCTACAATTGTTGTTGCTAATGTCTTTTTCATGATCTGTTACCTCCTTAGGTAATTTGTCTATTTGCCTTTATAATAATGAAATTAGCGTGCCAAGTTTTCAAAAGAAGCAAAGAAAATTGTAAGATAATGATTTTTAATATGAATTGACAGAAGTGATCATTTGCAATAACTGTTTAAAATGACCGTTATTTCTATTTGTTTCAATGAAACGTTTAAATGGTTTAACGATATATGAAAAAGTATGGTGAATTGATGAATAGACGAGTATTATATTACTACGGAAGGAAGCATTGAGATGAGACCCATAGAATCTATTTTTGAAATAAAAACGGCTGATCATTTCGGGTAGACAACTTGGTGCTGACACAGCAGTGTTTGATTTTGCCATTGAGAACAAAAGATAAGGTTGTCTTAAAAAGCAGGAAATATTTAATGAAATATATGAAAAAACTAATCGGATTGAAACTCATTATAATTATTTCTTATTTAATAATAGTGGTGCCGGCCGGCGCCTCAGGATTTATTTTTAATTGGCAGTTATTCGTCGCCGATCCTGATTTAACCTTAGGCAGTCCCGGCAAGAATATTTCAATTAAAGATTCATCTGCCGCTGATATAAACATACCTGCCAGCGTTGAAGCTAAAGATATGTTCTCATTATTTCCTGATCAAAATAATGATTCAACACTAAATTCAGAAAAAAAGTCCGCACCAAGCAAAGTTAAAATCAATTTTTTCGGGGATAATACGTTTATGCCGACCAAAGATGAAGCGTATGCTAATAGCGATGATAAGCAAGTATCAAAATTTATCGACGCCGCGACATCTTTTATTTACGATGATTCGAAAATTAAATCAGTGGAAACAATGGGCAAAATTATTGAACCGCAAATAAAATTCTATTTCTCATTCTAAATGTATTTTGTTAAATATGATGACGAAACTGAAACCACCAATATATTTTTAGCTGAATTACAAATTAGCATAAGGACGCAATGAAGCTGATTCTAATAAGACACGGGGAAACTCTTTCGAATAAAGAGAAGCGGGTTCAAGGAATAAGCGATGTTGAATTAAGTACCGTCGGAATTGAACAGGCCCATCTTTTGGCCTTATCCTTGAAGGATTATCCCATCGAAGCAATTTATACCAGCCCTCTGAAAAGAGCGATGCAAACAGCGGAGATTATTAATGAGTTCCATCAGAAGGAACTTCATACGGATCAAGACTTGATGGAAATGGATTATGGAGACTTTGAAGGTGTTTCCTTTAAAAAAATTATGGACGTCGAGAAAGATTTTATAGATCAATGGATGACTGATCCGGCTTCTGTCAAAATGCCCAACGGAGAATCATTGACTCAATTACAAGAGCGTGCATGGCGGGCGTTAAAAAAGATCATTAACAAAAAGGAAAACGCGTTAGTAGTTAGCCACAACTTCACCATTGCGACTATTATATGCCATATAAAAAGCATCAGCCTTAACGAATTTGTAAGCGCCTGTGTAGGCAATGCTTCCAAGACGATTGTCAGCGTTGAAAAAGATGGCATCTTCATCGAAGCGTTTAATGATGGCAGTCATCTCCCTGAAGACATTCCTTCGAAAATCAACGCACTTTTTTAAGGCAGGTTCCTTTTCATCCGTAATTCTCAACGATATATGAAAAAGTATGGCGATAGGCTTTAGGGTCGGGTATGATAATTATTAAGGAAAGAAAATATGATGAATGACGAAGTTATTTTAAGTTGCCTTGAAGAATTGGCCGAAAAACTTGATATATTAGTTCGTGATGAAAACATAAACATTGAAGAGTCTTCCAGTTCCGGAGGTCTGTGCCGTGTCGAAGGGAAACATGTTGTTATTCTTAATTCCAAAGCTACAGTGAAAGAGAAAATTCAAGTCATGATCGCGGCACTGCATCAGTTTGATCTTGCCGAGATGTATATAAAACCGGTTATACGGGAATTATTGGAAGGACATAAGGAAACATTTCAATGACACCCATAGAATCAATTTACGAAATACATTATGCTGCCCTTGATCTCCGGCGATACCTTCAATCTACAGATAAAGTGGTTTCCTACAGAGCGCAGGAGAGATACACGCAATGGGTTAACAGGTTCTTCAGGGAAAATGTCAATGTGGTAGAACCGGAAAAACGCGGGAATCTGCGTATTTTATGTTTGCAGGATGTTGATTATTTTTTAAAGCTGCTGGAATCCAGGGCAGAGTATTACGATTGCAATTAAGGAGAGCTTCCATGGACAGGAAAAAATTGACCATCCCTGTTACGAAAGATGAATCGGTATCGGCAATTTTAACTATGCCTCCGAATAAAAAAAGAATGTACAGCGCCGGTGTGATCACTGCCCATGGCGCGGGTAATGACATGGAAAATGATCTTCTCGTCGCCTTTACAGACGGCTTGGCCAAAGCAGGCTATCCTGCATTACGATTCAATTTCCCTTATAAAGAAAAAGGTTTGAAGGCGCCGGATAATCCAAAGAAACTGGAAGATACATGGGCGGCGGTTTACCGGTATTTTAAAGAGGACTCAACTGTTCATGTAAATCATATAATAGCCGCCGGTAAGTCTATGGGGGGAAGGCTAGCTTCTCAGATGGCAGCAGAGAGAAAACTGCCTGTCGAAGGGTTGATCTTTCTGGGTTATCCTCTGCATCCGGCAGGTGACCAATCTAAAATCAGGGATGCCCATTTATACGATATCGAAATACCGATGCTCTTTTTCGCGGGCACAAGGGATAGCCTGTGCGATATTGCAAAACTGCAATCCGTTCTGAAAAAACTATCTGCTCCCTGGAAACTGGAGATTATCGAAGGCGGTGATCACTCCTTTCATATACCCAAGTCTATGGGCATTACAAAGTCCGAAATCTTCGATCGAATTGTGAAAACGGCAAAGCAATGGATAGAGACAACCTTTGCTAAAAAACAATAACATATCTTTATTAAAAGAGGTGTCCTACGCAAAAAGTTATATTTCTTGTAGATATGAATGCTTTTTTTATAAGTTGTGAAATGACAAGAAACCCTTCTCTTGTCGGAATACCAGCTGCTGTTGCCGGTGATCCTAAGAAACGTACAGGAATAATTCTCGCGGCTAACTATGAAGCAAGGGCATGTGGCGTCAAAACGACTATGGTTATTCACGAAGCTTTGAAACTCTGCCCGAAATTAACCTTAATTCCGCCGGATCATCATTTCTATGGGCAGAAATCAGAAGAGGTTATGGACTTGCTATCTAATTATACTCCTGCTCTGGAACAAAACAGCATTGATGAGGCATGGCTTGATATGACAGGGAGTGAAGGACTGTTTGGCAAACCCTTTGATGCTGCACAACAAATAATAAATGAAATAAAAGACAACCTTGGACTTTGGTGCTCAATTGGAATAGCTGAAAACAAATTCCTGGCCAAAATGGCCGCTGAAATGAAGAAGCCTCTCGGCATCACCGAACTATGGGAAAAGGACATTCCGGTAAAACTCTGGCCGCTTCCGGTTAAAGAAATGTATGGTGTTGGCGCGAAAACCGCTGAGAAGCTAAATCACATGGGAATAACGACGATAGGTGAACTGGCTAAGTCCGATGTAAACGCCGTCATTAAAGCTTTGGGAAAATTTGGAAATGAAATTTATTCACACGCAAATGGAATTGACAATTCAACTGTTCGTGCCCGCGTGGATGATGATGTTAAGTCAATCGGACGCGAAAAAACATTGCCGGAAGATATAACGGATATTGAAAAGGCAAAAATTGTTCTGATGGAGCTTGCCGATGATGTTGGCATGACTGTAAGAAAACAGAGTAAAGAAGGCCGCACGGTACATATTACCCTTAAATATTCCGATTTTCATTCTGTAACAAGACAAATAACTATTCCTGCAACCTCTGTTACCAGAGAAATTTATCAGGCCGGTTGCAGGCTCCTTGAACAAAACTGGAATAAGTCGCATCCGGTAAGATTAATCGGAATAAGCATATCGGGGTTTTATGAAGACGGCTTTTCTGAACAGTTGTCGCTTTTTGATCCGATGCAGGGAAATGTTCAATCCGGTAAAAATAAGCAAATTGACAAAGCTATGGACAAAATAAGGAACAAGTACGGCTCCGAAAAAATAACCCTCGCCACATTGGTTAAAAAAGGAAAGAGTCCAGTTGAAGACGATTAGATCCGAATTCTATTTACAACTTGCCATTTTCCCTTCTGTACTGATAGAATAATGGTAACTCATAGAGAACGAAATCTCACAGGATGGTGCAGAATATGGACAGCAACGACGATATTAAACTACTCCTCATGGAGGAACAAACCCTCCTCTCGCGCGAAAGGACTATGCATTCATATATGCAGACAGGCTTAGCCTTCACGTCTGTTGGTCTTGTTATCATGAAGTTTATGATTGGTCTGCTCTATTTTTGCACAGGTATATTCTTTATCATCCTGGGATTCCTTCTCATCGTCGAAGCGGCGAGACGGTATGTGCGCTTCAGGAAGGCAATCCGGACAATCCGGGAGAAGGAAACAAAGCTAGGGTCTGAGATTGGGATGGTACGATAGAAAGATGAACGGCTATGTCGGCCTATTGGTCATGGTTTTGTCCTGAAAGCAGTTTGCGGATAGATTTCAGTTCCCTCCGACGTTTTGCAGTGGTTTTGGGATATGTTATCTTAAGTTCATTGAGCGCATTCAGGACAATTTGGGAAACGATCAACTGTGCATTTTCCTTGTCATCGGCGGGAACGATGTACCAAGGCGCATGACGGGTGCTTGTAGCGGTCAGGCAAGCCTCATAAGCCTTCATATAATGCTTCCAGTAGTTCCTCTCATTAATGTCCGAGAGGCTGAATTTCCAGTTTTTGTCCGGCTCATCAATGCGCTTGAGGAAACGCTTTCGCTGCTCGTTCTTCGACAGGTGGAGAAAGAATTTCACGATCAGGGTGCCGTTGTGGTGGAGATGCTTCTCCATGTTCACGATGGAACGATACCGCTCCTGCCAAATCGTCTTTTCGTCCAACAGCTCATCCGGGAGCCTCTGACTATGAAGAATCTGCGGATGCACACGAACGATTAGCACCTCTTCGTAATAGGAGCGGTCGAAGATGCCGATCCGGCCACGTTCGGGCAGGCGCTGAATCGCGCGCCAAAGAAAATCGTGGTTCAGTTCTTCATCGCTCGGCTGTTCGAAACTGAAAACCTCGCAGCCTTTCGGATTCACGCCAGACATCACGTGCTTGATGGCGCTGTCTTTGCCGGCAGCATCCATGCCTTGAAAAACCAACAGCACCGAATAGCGATCGTAAGCATAGAGCAGACTTTGCTGCTCACTTAGTTCCTCGATGTGTTCAGAGAGGATTTCCTTATAATGCTCCCTCGACTTGTAGCAGGGCTGAACCCGCGTCGGCCACTGTTTGAGTATGACCTTTTCATCTGTCGGGACCCGGAAATGTTTTGAATTGATTTTCATCTTCATCTTCATCTTCATCTTCATCCTTTCGGCAATACCAGCAGTGTTGTTCTCGTCTGTTTATTTATGGGGTGCATCTTTCTGACCTGCGTCAAATACTTGTATCACAAGTTACAGGGGTAGGTCAATCAGCGGCCTGTTTCCTCTATCTGTGATAATCAACCGGCAGGGGTTTGAGGCGGGATGATAAGATAGCCGATTAATAATCTGTTTCCTTCCTGCTATCCTTATTTCCCAAATATTCAATTTTATGCCAGGCTTTCAATCTGCAATCGTTAAAAATATGAGTATCATAAAACAATTTTTAGCGTTTAAGTTATACTACAGGATACATATAATCATTGTTGAACTAAAATAAGTAACTAAAGAACCGGAGTTTTACATGTATGTCGTTGCCATTTACGGTTTGCGTGAAGAAACACCAGAGATGTTGCAAGCCCTGCCCGGTGCCTGCTGACAGGCGCTGGATGATCGCTGAGAGGCAACCCTTGAAAAGGGAATAATTTCCTTTAGGTCAACCCCCGCCTCTGATGGTGGACTCCCAAAGTTTAATAGTTCCGGGAATATGTCCGGATGTTGCCGGAACTGCCTTTTAAATGGTAATCCTCAATGATATTCCCAACCAAAAATATTGAAATAATTGATGAAAAATCCTTGACATTCGATAAGGGGCTGCTTATCTTAAAAAAAAGCATATAAGTCTGGGTTAAAACATTTTGAGGCGCAAAGGTTGACCACCATGTTCTTTAGAATACTGGTGGTTTTTTCTTTCTATCAAAGCTTAAAATCGGACTTAAGGCAATTTTAAGAAAGGAGGATGAAAGCAATGTCAGAAGGTAAAGTAAAATGGTTTAATGAAGGTAAAGGCTTCGGGTTTATTGAAAAGGATGACGGCGGTGATTTGTTTGTTCATTTCAGCGCGATTCAAGCCGGCGGCTTCAAAACGTTAAATGAAGGCCAGCGTGTCAGTTTCGACATCACTGAGGGCAAGAAAGGTCCGGCAGCAGAGAACGTGAAATCTCTGTAATTTAAACTTGGCAAAGAAGGGGCGCTCCATCAGAATTTTATTTTTTGGAGGGTCTCTTCATTTTCAGCACAATTTGTAAAGTTTGAAAAAAAGATAACAAAGGAGTTTGAAAATGGGGAAGTCTACGTACAACTTCGGGAAAGCCGCCAACGTAAAAGCAAAACAGCTCAAACAAATGGAAAAGGCTGAAAAGCGCCGGACGGCTAAGCTCAATAAGGCTAATATAAAGTCGGGCACACCCGGCGAAGACCCGGCAGCAATCTGATAGAGTCGGGCAGCAGACATCGGCAAAAGCACGGCATAATCGACATGCTCCACGATAGAGGTTGCTGCTTATTATTCGATCAACCAATAAAGCACGAAAAACCCACAAAGGAGATATCATGAGCCAGCACACAAGCGAACGGACAAAGGAACTGGACCGCAAAAGGAGAAGGCGGAAGCAGAGCCTGAAGCTCCAGACAATAGAGACGAAAGCTTCAAAAAAGAAGAAATAGGCAAACGGTGGAAACCATAATTGGATGGATGGTGGCGATGTTTTGCCCCTCTGATCAACTGAGCATCTCTTTGGAGATGCGCCATCTATAAGGAAACGCGGAATTTGGTATATTGACGTCTTGATCAAGTCTGAAATCATTATACCGTTGGGAAATCCATTGTTTCATCTTCGTGTCGGATAATGCCCGTTCACTCATATTCTTGTTAAGATAATCGTCAATCGCTTCCTCCTTGATGATTATCTCGATCTTCCTGGATCGCCTGTTTTACCGGTGCGGGTCGTTTTCGAGTTTCCAGTCGATCCGTATTAAATAATCGCCTTTGGAGAGTCTTGAATCAACCCAGGCATTTGCGGGTAAAAGCGGTTTTATAATCCGCAGCCAGTAATCAAGCAGATCTTCATTCATTGCCGATCAGTTTCATCTTTTTTGACCATCCATATTTATCTGTCTTAACATTTCTGCAGGTTGCATTATATTGGAGTGTGAAAACAATTTTTTCCTGATTTTGCGCATCTTGATTGATGCGATAGTCAGTTATTGAACCTCCGAAAAAAGACGGTTCAAGCCGTTTTTTGTGAAAATAAATTTCACCGCCAACCAGTTTCTTAGCATTGCCTTCATCTACGCTACACGAACCGCTTTCCCATCTGTCCTCTGCCAACTTTACAAAATTATTCAATGGCTCAATGATGTGTATATTCATTCTATTTCTCCCTTTATGACAATTACCTGGTACAATCCGGACTTTCTCCCCGTTATTACTCATCTAAAAACAAAAGACCCGCCTTAAGTATAATGGACAGGTCCTAATATTGCGATGGCTCTCTAATTCAAAGAGAAATTCACTGTTTCTATAGATGTCTATTATTTTGTCCTTTATAGGATATACCTTATACGGGGGAAGTCAAGGTAATTTACGTTATCTTATGCCTCCTGTATTTGCTTGAAATATTGTCATTTTTAAAACAGGTTATTTGAAAGTCCTCAACGGATTTCATTTCAGGGGTAATAGGAGAGGGAAAAAGGGGGAAACAGGGCGCTGTTGTACTATTTAACGGGGAGATTCAGGGGCGTCATAAACACTTTCCATGGCTAAGAAAATTAATATCAAAACCGCATGTCTTACTTCCAATCCATATTTTCGTTGACAAAAAAAATCCGTTAACATAAGTCATAAAAACGTCAGTAACCAAAAAAATCTTATTAAATTTCAAGGAGCATGTATGTATCAGTTGGTAAAGCCGGATAATATCGTTGAGATTCTTGAAAAATCAGTTGCCAAATTTCCCGAGAGACCTTTTCTTGGAACAAAAAACGCGGCGTTGAAACAATATGATTGGATCAATTATGCTGATTTCGGAAAACGCGTGGATGATGTCAGAAGCGGTTTGAGTCAGCTTGGGATTAAAAAGGATGATGCTGTAGGTATCATCTGCAACAACAGCACGGAATGGGCGATATGCTTTTTCGCCACCAGCGGCCTGGACGCGCGGTTTGTTCCCATGTACGAAGCGGAGCTCCCCCAGGTTTGGAAATACATTATCAATGACGCTCAGATTAAAGTGCTTTTCATCAGCAAGAAAAAAATATACAACGAGATAAAAGACATTCTTGCTTCTATACCCACTCTGCAAAAAGTTATCATCCTGGAAGGCGATGGACCGGATACGCTGGCGGATCTGGCAAAGAAGGGCGCGGCAAAGAATGTTAAAAGCATCTATCCGGATTCTTCTTCGATCTGCATCCTGATTTACACATCGGGCACAACCGGCGATCCCAAGGGGGTGCTTCTTTCCCAGGCGAATATCACAAGCAACGCTCACGCCGTGACGGTCTGCTTCCCGGACATCAATTACAGCAACAGATCCCTGTCCATCCTGCCCTGGGCGCATGTTTTCGGACTCGGAGAACTGGTCGTTTACTGTCTGCTTGGCGCGTCCATGGGCCTCGCGGAAAAAGCCTCGACGATCCCCGAGGATTTGGTTCTGGTTAAGCCGGACTTCATGACGGCCGTTCCCAGAGTCTTTAACAAGGTGTATGACGGATTATGGACGAAGATGAACGAAGAAGGCGGGCTGGCCAAGGCGTTATTTGTCATGGGCGTGGAGTCCGGCAAGAAAAAACGGGAACTGGCGGCGCAGGGTAAATCCAGTTTCATGACGAACCTGAAGTTTAAGATTGCCGACGCGATTGTATTTAAAAAAATCAGGGAAAGGCTCGGCGGCAAGTTAAGCGGGGTCATGACGGGAAGCGCCCAGATGAATCCGGAAATTTCTCATTTTTTCTGGGACATGGGTATTCCGCTTTATGACGCTTACGGCTTAACGGAGACATCCCCCGGCGCGACCATGAACTGCCCGGCGAAATACCGCATCGGCACGGTTGGCCCCCCCATGGGTCTGGGTAAAATCGTCATTGACAAGTCGGTTGTCGGGCCGGATGCAGTCGATGGGGAGATCATCATTTACGGACCCAACGTGATGCAGGGATATCATAACAAACCTGAAGCCACAAAGGCCGTCATGACGCCCGATGGCGGGTTTCGGACGGGAGACCGCGGACGTCTGGACGAGGACGGCTTTCTGCATATCACGGGAAGGCTCAAAGAACAGTTCAAACTCGAAAATGGCAAATATGTATTTCCGGTAGCCATTGAAGAGGATATCAAACTCAACCACTATATTGAAAACGCCATGATCTACGGGGAAGGCCGTGAGTTTAATATTAGTCTGGTGATCCCGGACTTCGCGGCTCTGGATAAATGGGCCGAAAAGAATAACCTGCCGAAGGATCACGCGGAGCTGTTGAAAAAGGATGAGACAAGGAAATTCCTCGAAAAAGAGATCACTGATTCGTTGAAATCCACCTACGGCAGCTATGAAATTCCGAAAGGATTTATATTTATTGATCAGCCTTTTTCTCTTGAGAACGGCATGCTGACCCAGACGATGAAACTCAAACGGCGCATTGTATTTGAAAAATACAAGGACGAGATTGAGAAACTTTACGCGAAATAGTATTGAATGACAGTTCAGCCGGGACCGCTTTCATCCCGGCTGAACTTTTTGTTAGGTCGAGTCTTTTTGATCAGGGTCGTATCTCTGGCCAAGTCGAGAGAAATAGGGAGAAATAGGGGTGGATAGAGCGCCCCCTTTATTCTTTTATTCATCATTTCTTCTTTTTAAAAATCCAGCAGCCATTAGAATTAAACCCAAACAAAACATAAGAACTAATGATAACAGTAATATTCCACGAAACCATCCAGTTGAGAAAATTGTTGCATCCTCGTTAATGCCTTGAGGGAAGCCACCGCTAAAATAATAAGCAACATAAGGGATAACGAGAAACACACCTATAAAACCACATACCTTTTTATTTTCTTTTTTGAGAAGCCATTCCAGCAAAGCACCCATATGTTATATCCAATGTTTTACATTCTAACGACAAGCTGAGCCGGAGCAGCCCAGCGGGCTGCAATCGGCTCTAGCGGCTTGTTGGGTTGTCTGTAGATCAATTTTCATTGTCCCATGGTTGCCTAGTTCGGCTTCGCACATAAGCTGTTCCAGACATCTTCACTTTTAGCCAACGCCCCACTAGATAGTTATGAAACTCTTTTGCAGAACTGCTATTCTTCACTAATTGCTGTAGCTCTTGCAAATCGACGATATGAAAGAGAGTTCTATATTTTTTGTTATCACTCAGCAAATTAACATCTTTCTCAATCTTTTTCCAATCCACTGACGGATATAATTCGGAGACAATACTAATTCCGTGTATTAGTGCGTGAGAGTATTCTGGGATTTTAATCTTGTTATGATTGCAGTCATAAATTTGGTTACCCGAACGAATTTGCTTGATTGCACCTTCAAGCTGCTTCAAAGAGGCTTTCACTTTTTTCTCTATGGAAGAGGAGCGTTTCGCGCCAGATTTATCTAAACGATCAATGAGACTAGCAGTTGCCTTGGCTTGAATGAGAATGATAGTGTTGTCACTATGATTCAAAGCCATGAAATCGGCGAGTTCCCTCTCCTTTTTCTCGACTATTATGATCGGACGCAAATAGGCATGCTGAAGATGGAAATCCCGCAGTGTGAAAGAAATCAATTCCTCAAATACAGCCCCTTCGTCCTTTTGGGTCAAAGTGAATTCCACTGTGTTACCCTTGTCGTCTACAGAAAAACCATTGGGCGGGTCATGCACAATCAGAGATAAAGGGATAAGGCAATTAGTATCGGGCACTGAAATGGTTGAACGCCCGATCTTGATTGCTTCTAAGTCCCCTTGAAACATATCAACACCTTTGACAACTGCATGCCCAAAATCATTGATACTGTCTGTATCAGAAGCAACAGACTCAAGAACTTGGGGCGACGCACTCATTATCTTCTCAAATACGTTGACTGCCATTGTCGGATCGAAATTGCAATCTGCCCCAAGGAGGGGATGGCAGAATTCATCGAAAATATGTAACTTGACTGAAGAGGTTGTAAACATTTGTTGATATTCGGTCAAGGCTTTTTCAATACCGACAGGTTGGATAAGAACCAGTGGATTGTCGGCATCGTCACAAACAATAAAACCCAAGTAAAGTATGCTATATTTCTCAACCTTCATTACATCTGTAACGAGTTTGCATTCGACACCACGATATATCCTTTTTATAATTGTTTGTGGCAATTTTGCAACAAGCGCAATAGAACCATCAAAAAGCCGCTCAGTCCAAATTCCCATTTCTGCTCCATGAAGTATTTCAAGGAGACCTATTGATGGAATCAACATTGACCACTCCCACACATTTGAATTTAGCAACCTAACATCGTTTATATGGATTGGTTTTAATACTACAAATTTTAACGATAGTCGGTTGTAACTTAGCATAAAAACAGAAATATGAAAATTGAAGATACAGGAAGTCACCGATTGCGTTGACACTCATCGTAAGGTCAAGTTCTGTTCAGGGCAGTGAAAGCTTTCGGCAGGAAAAGCCTTTTGGATGTTTCATGAGTTATTGACCTGATCAGTTTACATAAACACCAACCTTGGGGAAATTATATTTGACAAAAACAGTTTTGAAAAAACCATCTTCATGGAAAGAACAGTTATCCAGTTGTGATGTGATGTCAATGCCCGCTTTAATACCATGATGCTCTCCATCCTCCCATTTGGATGATACATCATATACAATGCCTTCATAAGCAACATATGCGGCATTGCCATTCCTGCCATCGAATTTTGCGAGTTGTGTTTTTGTAAATGTTTTTTCGCCGGGTATCTTTGTTTTCTGCGAGGTTTGGGATGTTGTTGGGCCTGCATATGATATAACCGTCCTGGCGGGGGTATCCGCGCCAGAATAGCCGCAGACCACAATGCCGAACATTAAAAGCATTGCCGCCAATGATAAGATGATTTTTGTTTTTATAGTAATACTCCTTCGCGTCTTTGCCATTTTTCAATGCGCTGCCCGTCTAAAACATACGCTCACCATAAAAAATATTTAATCCCTTTCATCCCTTCTACATAATTATTCTTTTGGATATCCCACTGTCTGAGCCAGAATAATTTTCTGATTATCGCCAAGTTTCATCGCTTTTGCCAGAGATTCCCTGTCAATAGATCCTCTGACAACGGTGGCCAAACCTTCCGATGCGCAAAACAGATAAACATTTTCGCTTATAAAACCCGCGTCCGCGGCCGAGTAGAAAATTTTTTCTTCATCTGTTATGTTTCCCATCTTTTTGAAATCGGCCACATAAATCAGCGTCAAAGGCGCATCAGCGACAAACGCCTGTTTTCCGGTAAGGGCACGGATATCCTGATTGATGATCGGCTTTAAAGCGTGCCCCTTGGGATCATATAAGGAAAGTCCCTCGGCGGTAGCCACGTAAACATCGATCGACTGGCGGTTCATTGCTGAAGGCGCGGTACGTTTCCCGTCTTTAGGCCGATTTATTCCGCAGGCGGCCCAGAGCATGTTGGATAGCACATTTACAGGAAGTTTTTTTGGACTGAAGGCTCTATCTGATTTTCTGTCTTTAAAAACACGCATCAGATTTTTACCGCTATCCAATTGAGGCGCTGGAAGTTTCATCAAATCAGCCGCAGCGCATAAAGAAAATCCGAAAGTTAAAACTACAATCGCAATAAATGTTTTTTTTAGCATGATTTATCCTCCATTTAAAAAAATATCTATAAAGTAACAGTTTAATTATTTTTAAGTAACATGCCCTGGAAACTTTTGCCAATTGTTAAGTCAGAATCCTTTTATTTGGCAATATTATTGTCTGCTAATTTTTCTTCAAAAAAATCTTTGTGCCAGTTAAGCTGCGTCCCGGCAGCCTGCAGCGATGAAAGAAGTATTGCCTCCGCGACTTCTGCTTTGGTTGCGCCGGCATTTATCGCGTCATTAATATGATGTTCCGTGCAATGTTTGCATCGGAATACCGAGGCGACAGCCAAACGAATAAGCTCTTTTGTTTTCGCATCAAGGACAGTTTCACGGCCGGCAGCATTTGAAAAATGCTGATACGCCGCGCCTAAAGGCGACTTTCCTACATACCAGGGTGATTGCTTTTCCATTTTTCCTCCTCATATAATCATCTGAATAAGGTGGGGGCCCGGTTCATTTAGCGCCCTACCAAGCTCTTTTGACAGTTCATCGGCGGTGGTTACTTTAACGGACGGCACGCCCATTCCTTTGCCCAGGCTGACCCAGTCAATGCCGGTAAGGTCGGTCAGACGCAACGCGCTCTTGCCGGGTGTTACTTTCAGCCTGCCATACTCGACTTTCAGTATGTCATAGCTGCTGTTGGAGCAGATGAGCGTTGTGACATTGAGTTTCTCCCTTGCTTCCGTCCATAATGCCTGCAGGGTGTACATGCCCGAGCCGTCCGCCTGAAAGTTTATTACCGGTCTGTCGGGGCAGGCGATGGCCGCGCCCATGGCGCATGGCGCGCCCTGGCCGATTGCTCCTCCCGTGAGCGTCATCAGGTCAAAAGGCGCAACGCCCAACGTAACGGTGTAGTACATTAAACCGGTTGTGACGGACTCCTCAACGACAATTGCTCCCTCCGGCTGAAGAGCGGCGATAACCGCGCAAATTTTGTTGGGGGTGAGAGCGCCCGTGGGGATTTCAGGTATTTTTAATGAGGCAAGCAAATTGGGATTAATAATTTTTGGCGCGTCGAGTTCATCGGCGAGGATGTCCAGGACATCCAGCAGGTCCTGATCAGGCGTCGACAGGTGAAATTTCTGTTGCTCTTCTTTTAAAAAAGCCGGCGGAATGCCTTCATAGCCGAAGAAGGAAACAGGCTCTTTTGCTCCGGCAAATACAAACACTTCGTACTTCGATAACATGTCGACGGCCATTTCCGGAAGATAGGGGACGCGGATCACGTCGGGCAATCCGGCGCCGCGCATGATGTGTGCCGGAAAATTTTCGGTGATAAGATCGCATCCGCAGGCCTGTTTGATTCTTGCCGCGGCCATGAGCTCTTTTCTTCCGATATGTTTGTTGCCGAGCATCAGGGCGGTTTTTTTACCTTCTCGCAGCAGGGTCGCCGCGGTTTTGACCGCACCTATGCTGACGGACTGTTTGTCTTTTTTATGAGAAACGACTGCGCCGCTCCCGCATTTTTCCGTCTGAAGATCGAACGGGACGATGAGCGTCGCAATTTGTCCTTTGTCCGCGGCCTCGACCGCATCCGCCATATCTTGTCCAAGCCAATCGCAGGAGACACAGGTGCGCTGCCATCCGGAGACGGTTTTTGCCAGGGATTCAATATCCATGGCCAGGGGCGGGTCGGACGCGCGGTGCCATGTGGAATGCTCTCCCACTACAGTTACAATTTTACTGTGCGCTCTTTTGGCATTATGCAGATTCGCGATTCCGTTGGCCAGGCCGGGTCCGAGATGGAGAAGCACCATGACGGGTTTCTGGAGCATTCTGGCATAACCATCGGCAGCTCCGGTACACACGCCTTCAAACAGACCCAGGACAGGCCGTATGCCTCCCACTGTATCAAGGGCAACCACGAGTGGAAGCTCGGTCGTTCCCGGGTTGGCAAAACATACCTCTATTCCTGCATCCTTTGCAGCTTTCATAGCACATTCCGCTCCGTTCATGATATCCTCCTCGATTTATTTCAGAATGATTTAGTTAATCAGTGATTCCGGCTTTTCCCCTTTGAGTATTCGGGCGATGTTTGCCGATGCCATATTGATGACCCTACCGGCCGATTCATCCGTCACGCCTGCCACATGGGGCGATAAGATCAGCTTTTCACTTTCCACGGCAAGCAGCGGATTATTCATGGGCACCGGCTCTCGGGAGAAGACATCGATGGCCGCGCCGGCAATCTTGCCCTTCATGATCGCCGCGGCAAGAGCCTTTTCATCCACAAGTTCGGCGCGGGCTACATTAATAAGATAGACGCCGGGCTTCATGGAATTGAGGGCGTCTTCATTGATCATGAAGCGGGTTGAATCCGTGAGAGGCGCGTGAAGACTGATGATATCGGATTGACTCAAAATGGTAGCCATATCCGCATATTCAACACCGAGTTGTGCTTCGATGGCCGCATCCGGTCTATACGTGTCGTAGTATAATATCCTGCCCAGCCCGAATGGTTTGAGCCTTTGGGCAACCGCCTGGCCGATGCGTCCGAACCCCACGATGCCCCAAACCTTGGCCATAAGCTCCGCGGGTTTTATATTCATTTGTTCCCATTTGCCCGCCTTGGTGCTTGTGTGGGCATGGAACATGTTTTTGAGAAGACACAGCCCGGCGGTGATCGTGTATTCGGCTACACTGATCGTATTGGCGCCCGCGGTATTGGCCACTTTGATTCCTTTTGCGGTGCACGCCTCCACATCGATGTGCTGATAGCCCACGCTGGGCTGCTGGATGAATTTCAGCTTTGGCGCCGCGGATACCATATCCGCGGTAATCTTTTTGTTGAACGTGTAATCTCCTAGTATTATATCAACCCCGGAAATGGCTTTTTTAATTTCTTCATTCGACATTTCATGACCGGCGATGACATTGAAATCAGGCACACCAGGCGTTTGCTGTATAAGCAACTTCACAATTTCGGCAGATAAAGGGGCAAGGGACAGCACTGTTTTGGACATATTGTTTATCCTCCTCATAGAGATACTTGATTAAAGTGTTTTTGTTTTCACATTTACTTTTATCACGTGTGTATCCGCAAGTTCAAGGTCAATTATGTCAGTTATTAATTAATAATACTACCTGATAAATAAATAGTGAAGGGGGAAAATTGTAGCGCGAACCTTCAGGTTCGCTTATATTGAAGCCCTGCCATCATAGGCAAGCGACAAGCAGTTGTCGAACATATCGGATAGGGCCTGTACGGCTTCCTCGCCCCTGCCTTCTTCCAGAAGTGAAGTGAAGCGCTCTATATGTTCAATGCTTTTTTCGACACCCAGGATTTTAATGGAGGTTTCCCAGAGAAGCAGGCCTATATCCCGAAAAGCGTTCATCAGCACGGGAAAGAATGTATTGCCGCTCTTCAGGCAGATGAAACGATGAAAGTAAAAGAGCATCTGCGCCATTTCATGCAGGTTTTTGTGCTCCTGCTTCGATACGTATTCCCGGATATCGTCAATGATGCGTTTGAGCGCCGCAATATCCTCTGGTGTGTGTGATTTCGAGAAAATCCGCATAGCCTGTCCCTCAATGGCCAGGCGCATTTCCAAAAGCGATTGGGTGGTTTCGCGATCCAGCCGCCCCCCATGGAATTTGAGGATTGTTGCCAGAGTTTCGAATGTTCCTTTTTCCGCGTAATTTGCCACAAACGTGCCCTGGCGTCCGCTTACGTTTACAAAACCCATGCGCTCCAGATCTTTCAGGCCGTCGTGGATAACCGTTTTGGATACCCTCATCTGCCCGGCGAGTTCCCGTTCTGAAGGCAGGCGTTCACCCATCGAAAGTTTTCCGGAAAGGATCATTTCTACAATCTTATCCACGAACAAATCCCGAATAGTGGGGGCAACAATCACGCCGAATTGCATAAAATATCACATCCTGTATTAAGGTCTGACCACGACCATTGATTATTTATATCATAATTATATTCATAAATCAACATTTTTATTGACAGTACCCATTCATTGCGTTATTCTAATTATGCCCTGGTAAGACCATAGCTGTATTTCGAAAACCTTTATGAGGAACATTCGAAAAGACAAAACGCCAATGCTATCGTTTTTCCAATTGCGACCAAAGCCGGAAAGGAACCGGAGATGGAATTGACGATCGGATGCATGGCTTTAATGACCGGGTCAAGGCCCGGTGGGAATAAAGTAAGGAGCATATCAATATGGAAACGAGAAAAAAAATCGTGGCGCTTGCGCAAAAGATCGCAAGCTCCCCAAAAGAGTTCACCCAAGAGGATCCGGAATACTACGCGCTGGAATGCGTGGTAACGGATGAACACGCGGATGTGGCCCTCCAGATGGATGTCCGAGTCCCGATTTCGCCCGCGAAGCTTTCGCAAAAGTCCGGCAAATCCCTTGAGGATACAATGCGGATTTTAGAAGAGCTGCTCGTCATAGGCGTTGTTGAAGCGACAAGGGAGCATGGCGAACTGGAATATACACTGCCCATTTTCGTGCCGGGTGTCATGGAATTCATGGTGATGAATGTCAAGCAGGTGGAAAAATATCCTCAGATCGCCCGCGCGTTCGAGCAATTATCGCTGCAACCCCTCAAGGGGGCAACCCCGATGATTCCCGTGGGCGGCGGCGGCCTTGGCATGCACGTCATCCCTGTTGAAAAAGCCATTCCCGCTGAAACTAAAACAGCCACCTACGAACAACTATCCCACTGGCTTAAGAAATACGACAAGATTGCCGTCGGCGACTGCTCCTGCCGCATTTCGCGCCGTCTGATGAGCGAGGGCTGCGGCCATCTGGAAAAAGACATGTGCATCGCCCTTGGCGATATTGCCGAATTTGCCGTAAGCAGCGGCAGGGCGCATGAGATCACCTATGAGGAGTGTCTCGATATCCTCAAAAAGGCTGAGGACAACGGCCTTGTGCATCAGATTACCAACGTTGACGGGTCTGAAAAGATTTTCGGCATATGCAACTGCTGCCGCTGTTCCTGCTTCGGCCTGCGCACGTCGCAGTTTTTTAACACGCCGAATATGTCCCGCTCGAATTTCGTGGGGAAGATTGACGACGAAAAATGCGTTGCCTGCGGTCAGTGCGTGGAATACTGTCCCGCCAACGCCGTCAAGCTGGGTCAGAAGATCGCCTCTAAAACCCCTATTGTGCAGCCGGAGACCATCCTGCCGGACGACCACGAATGGAGTGAGAAGATGTGGAACCCCAACTACCGCGACAGCAAGGTCAACGTGGTTCCCACCGGCACCGCGCCCTGCAAGGTCAACTGCCCCGCGCACATTGCGGTGCAGGGCTATATCAAACTCGCCGCTCTTGGCAAGTACAAGGATGCGCTGGAACTCATCCGCAAGGAAAATCCTCTGCCGGCTGTCTGCGGACGCATCTGCAACCGCCGCTGCGAGTTCGAATGCACCAGGGGCGACATCGATCAGCCGATTGCCATCGACGAAATCAAGAAGTTCATCGCCGATCAGGAACTTAATCCCGCGACGCGCTTCATCCCGGAGAAGATGCACAACTACGGCAAAAAAATCGCCATCATCGGTTCCGGCCCGGCGGGTCTATCCTGCGCCTATTATCTGGGGATAGACGGCTATGATATTACGGTATTTGAAAAAGAAAATAAACTCGGCGGCATGCTCACGCTGGGCATTCCGTCTTTCCGATTGGAGAAGAATGTCATTGAAGCCGAGATCGACATCCTCAAACAAATGGGTGTGAAGTTCAAGACCGGCGTTGAGGTCGGGAAGGACGTTACGATTCCGGCATTACGCACAGAGGGCTTTGAAGGCTTCTATGTCGCCATCGGCGCGCAGGGCGGCCGGAAGCTTGGCATAGAAGGCGAGGGGGCGCAGGGCGTTATTTCCGGCGTGGATTTCTTAAGAAAAATCAATCTGGGTGAACCCGCGGGAATCAGCGGCAGAGTTTTAGTTATCGGCGGCGGCAACGTCGCGATAGACGTGGCAAGAGCCGCCGTCCGTACGGAGGCTGCTTCCGTTGCCATGTACTGCCTTGAATCCAAAAAAGAAATGCCGGCCTCCGCCGACGAGATCGAGGAAGCCCTTGAGGAAGGCATCACGATTAAAAACGGCTGGGGACCGAAGCGCATTATCGTGCAGGACGGCAAAGTCAAAGGCGTGGAATTCAAGAAATGCACGGCCGTGTTTGACAAAAACGGCAGGTTTGCTCCGAAGTATAATGAGAAAAAAACCGTCACCGTTGAGGCCGATTGTGTTCTTACTTCCATCGGGCAATCCATTTTATGGGGCGACCTGCTCGTCGGGCTTAGCGTGGATATAAACGGCAACGGCACCGTCAAGGCCGATGATCTGACGTATCAGACGCGCGAAACGGACGTATTCGCGGGTGGCGACGTTTACACCGGCCCGAAATTCGCCATTGACGCGATTGCCGCAGGCAAGCAGGCCGCGATTTCTTTGCACCGCAAGGTATGGCCGGGTCAGAGCCTGACCATTGGACGCGACCGCCGCGTCTACAAGATGCTCGACAAGGGCGGCGTTGTGGTGGACGATTACGACCATACCCCGCGCCAGAAGCCAAACCTCACCCCCGGAGATGCCAAAGCAAGCTTCCATGACCAGAGGCGTACCTTCACCGTGGAGCAGCTTAAGAAAGAGACGGAACGCTGCCTTGGCTGCGGTGTAAGTATTGTAGACCAAAATGTCTGTCTCGGCTGCGGCGTTTGCACCACCAAGTGCAAGTTCGACGCTATTACACTGGAAAAGAAGTTCGACGGCAAGATGGTTCCGCTTGAAAAAACAGTGGAAACCGTGATGACCTACGCCATCGAGCGCCAGCAGAAGATTGCCCAACGTCTCCAGAAAGAGCAGGCCGAAAAGAAATAGCATAAAAAAGGGAAGAGGCGGTTTCAGTCGGTTCTTCCCTTACAACTTTAATTTGACTGTTCTGATACTTGCACAAAAAAAGACGTCCCGTTAAACATACGGACAAATCCGGCGCTGTTGTTCCCTATTTACCGTAACAATAAAGGCATCCTAGCATGCAAACAACAGATCTCTTTCGAGTTCTGTTGTTTGCAAGGTCATCATCATAGTAAATGTTGATGAGAACTAGGATTCTTTATAAGAATATGGGTTTAATCAACCCTTATGACGACTGCATCCCCCTGTGCCAGGCCTCCACAGATACCGCATACGCCGTAACCGCCCCCGCGGCGACGCAGCTCATACATCATCGTCATTAATATGCGGCCGCCGCTTGCGCCGACGGGATGACTCTTATTTGCAAGGATTTTCGTGGACACAAGGGTAACAGCGGCAAAGGCTTCGTTGATTTCGATGAGATTCATGTCATCTATGGTCAGAGATGTCTTCTTCAGGGCGTTCCCGATAACAAAACCGGGAAGTTCGGCCATGCGTCTGGGTTCGCTGGCGCCGCTGGCCACAGCCACGATGGTGGCCAGAGGCTTGATCCCCATTTGTTCCGCCCTGGAGCGGCGCATGATGATAATGGCCGTTGCGCCGGCATCAAGTCCCGGTGCATTGCCAGCCGTCACTGTGGGACTGCCGTAAATAGTCTTGAGCTTGGAGAGCGCTTCCATGGTGGTATCAGGCCGGGGCAGCTCGTCTTTGGCAAATATGATGGGCGCACCCTTTTTCCCCGGTATCTCAACCGGCGCCAGTTCGTCGGCGAACAGGCCATCCTTATCGGCGTGGGCCCATTTCTGATGAGACGAAAGCGCCCACGCGTCCTGCTCTTGCCGGGATATGCCGTACTCGATGGCGATCTCGCCCGCGTCCCGGCCCAGCGGCGTGTATTCACGATAGGTAATGGGATTCAGGTAATCCTGCACCAGAAGCGGCTTCATTCCGGCGCCCCACCGGTGGCCATTGATAAGGAGCGGCGTGTTGCTCATGTTTTCCGCTCCCACCGCCATGCAGGTATCCGCTTCGTTAAGCAGGATGGCCCTGCGTCCCAGCTGCACCGCGCACAGCGAAGAACAGCATGCCCGGTCAATGGTCAAAGACACCAGCGTATCGGGAAGGCCTGCACGCAGCAGGGCCTGTCTGGCGTTCACATTATCATAGAGCGCCGCCTCGGCCTGATCGCACATGCCGTAATATAACTCGTCAAGGTCTTGTCCTTTGAGGCCGCAACGTTTCAAGCTCTCCCTGATGACGATGACTCCCAGATTGGTGCTGTGTATTTCCTTCAGCGCGCCGCCGAACTTGGAAAAGGGTGTACGAACTCCGCTAACAATAACAACATCATTTTTATCTTTCATATAGAGCTCCTTTTTATCGTATCTGGCCGCCATTGTCGATCCCGCACAGGTACTTGGCAACCTTCTGCTTATTCTTCATATTTATTAATCTGGCGATCATAATCCGCTGTGCCTGCGGTGAGCCTGCCCCATGCATGGACTCGGTTAGATAACCCACGGCAGCAGTGCCCATGGTGATGTTCTCGATGAGTCTCAATATCCTCATCCGGTACTCAGTCGGGACATCGGCCTTGGTCTGGTAATATTTCTTCACCCACTTGCCCACCTCAGGCGAGTTGATGTCCGCCTCCGACGGACAGGTGACTACCAGACCCCCTGCGATATCCTGGGCAAGCCTGGCGATCTCATAGGGGAACCGGGTGATATTCTGCTTGTGCACGTTGGCCAGAAGCATATCCACCAGGTACGTTCCACTCGCCTCCTTATGACCTTCAGATGCGCAGGCGAGGCATCCGCAGTAGAGTGTCTCGTTCAGATGATTCATCTCGATGATCTTGTCTTTCACGTGAGAGGCCTTCTCCGCGCCATTATACTCGGCAACGGTCTGGGCGGCTCCGATGAGCACATCGCCCACGCCAACCTTACAGGCATAGCTCTGGCGATGGTAGGCTGAAAAGTTCTCCACCAGCTGCGTGGTAAAATCAAATTCCTTGTACATGAACACACGCTGCCAGGGCACGAACACGTCCTCAAAAACAACCAGAGCCTCGTGGCCCCCATAGTACATGTTGCCGCGGTCAAAGGTCATGCCTTCGAGTTTCCGGGTGTCGCAGGACTGCCGGCCCATAATGTAGGTAATACCCGCCGTATCGCTCGGCACCGCAAAGGCCACCGCATAATCCTTGTCCTCTTCTCGCATGGTGATAGTGGGCATTACGATGATCTCGTGGGAGTTCACAGCACCGGTCTGGTGTGCCTTCGAACCCCTGACCACAATGCCGTCCTTCCTTTCTTCCACTACGTGGAGGAACATGTCCGGATCGAACTGTTTGTGGGGAGGTTGGGACCGGTCGCCCTTGGTGTCGGTCATAGCGCCGTCACAGACCAGATCGTTTTCCTGAACGTACGCAAGGAATTTCAGAAAGCGCTTGTTGTACTGAGTGCCGCACTTGGCGTCGATTGCATGGGTAGTGATGGAAAGAGCGTTGAGCGCGTCCATGCCCACGCAGCGCTGGAAACAGCATGCGGTGACCGAGCCCATGAGCCTGCCCATCTTGCTCTTCTTCACCAGGTCGTCCACGCTCTGGTGGATATGGGTGAAGCGGTTAATCTTCTTGCCCGTCAGGTGTGACTTAACCGTCATGATATCTTCGTATTCAGGCTTGTGGGCAAATTCGTAGGTGGCTGCAACCGCATTCATGGACGGCCGGATAATGGGGTCGTCAACCACATTATCGACCTTCTTGCCGAACATATACACGTTTAGCTTCAGCTTCCGTAAACTCTCTTCATATTCTTTGGCATTCATAAGTTTGCTCATTTAATCCTCCGTTACCTTCATTTTCTTCCGGCCCCGTCATCGTGAAATCATGTTCTAAAAAAGATGCCACGCAGTCCAAGGCGGATTATTTTTTCTTTCTCATAGCCGCCAGTTTCGCCTGAAGCTCATCTATGCGTTTGTGATTGTCATTTGAACCAATATATGTTCTGAAGAGCCATTCCTGAACCCTCATGGCATCATCCAGCCCAGACCCCAAGAGATGGTGGGTAAGTTGCTTAGTTTCTTTCAGGCAATCCCTGTCGTATTTTGCCATCTCCCGGGCAATGACGCCAACTTCCTCAAGAAGTTTTCCCTCGGGAAAGATTTTGGTGACATACCCCATGCGCATGGCTTCATGGGCATCGTAGATCCGCCCGGTAAGGGCTACCTCCAGGGCGTTCCCCATACCAATGATCCTCCAGAGAGGATCGATAATAGGGGTCAATGACAGAACAATCTCCCGCTGCCCGAACTTTGCCCGTTCTGAAGCGTACCGGATGTCGCACATCTGGGTCAGATCAAAACCGCCTGCAATGGCAGGCCCTCCCACGGCGCAGATGACAGGCTGGCTGCAGAATAGTATGGACCGGTAGGCCCTCTGGAACAAGGCTGTATAGGTTTCATTGGAAACCTTCTTCAGCTTTCTGATGACGTTAAGGTCAAACCCTGCGGAAAAGTATTTTTCACCACCGGTCAATACGATGACGTTCACCCCTTCCCTGTTTGAGAGGTCGGAAAACATCTCCTCTATCTCATCAAGGACATCGGGGGTTAAAGAGTTTCCCTTATCAGGACGGTTGATGGTGACGGTTGCCACATGCGAATCAACATCGAGTAGAAGATATTCTGCCTTCATATTCCATTCTCCTTATTCGGTAATAGGTTGCTTTTGAACCGCCCGGTATTTCATGATATATTGCGCTCCCGCTTGTCTGCCCAGTTCATAATCGGCATTCAAAGTCTCATCATCCGATCGAAGCCTGGAAGAGCGGAACTGGGGCGGCGGTGATATCTCAAAAATTCTTGCATCACCGGGCGGGTTATGGATAAACCGGAGGGCTTCCTTATATACCCGGTGGAGAATTCGGATCCGTGAGGAGAGTGCAGGATACCCTCTGAGAAACAATATGGCCATGAACGCGTCCAGAAACCATCCCTTGGATTTGTTTGCCGGCCGCGTTCGAATCACCACGATGTCTCGTGCGCCGCGCCGGTAGGCCTCCTTCACGGGCAACGGTTCCGCCACTCCGCCGTCGGCAACCCGCCTTCCTGAAAGCTCCACGAAGCCCCGGTACATCACAGGCAGGGCGCTCGATGCCAGCAGGGTTTTATGCAGGGTAGAGGCATCGGGCCTTATGAAAACAGCGTCTCCTGTATGCACATCCGTGACGCCCACCAGAAACTCGCGCGATCCCTGAGACGTGGCCATCTTTGCGTCCAAGGGATCATGGGTTGCGGCATAAGCCCACAACCAATCCAGATCCATGAAGTGACCGCCCGCAAAAAACCTCGTAAGACTGATAAATTCCTTTTGGTTCATAGGCCCTCTGCTGAGCCGGTAGTATCTCTGATACTGGCCGGCAAGATACGATGCAAGCGTTACAGCCCCAGCCGAAACCCCGATGAACAGATCAAAGGGATTGAATTTTTCCTGTAGAAACGCATCGAGTACACCGGCAGCAAAAATGCCTCGCATCCCTCCGCCTTCAACAACCAGGGCTGTTCTTCTGTGTGACATAAGCAAAATCCGATCAGTTTCATGGAGAACTAGTCTTTATACAAAGCCTCAAGCATTTCTCCGTACTTCTTCATGACATTGACTCGTTTAAGTTTCATCGTTTGAGTGAGCATTCCATTATCCGCCGTGAAGTCTTCCGCGATGAACAGGAACTTCTGCGGCACTTCATAGCCGCCATAAGTCTTGCGCAGGTGAGCAACAATATCTTTAGACAGATAATCCTGCAAATCTTTGTTCTTCAGGGATTCTTCCAATGTATCTTTCAACCATGCCTTGGCGTTAGGATCCGCTTTCAATGCGGCAAAATCGGGTACAATGATGGCCACATTGTAGTCCTTACCATCGCCGTAAAGTATCACGTTGAGGATGTAGCGGAGCAATTTAATTTCATTTTCAATGCCTTCCGGGTGGACATACTTGCCGTTGGCGAGCTTGTATTCATCCTTAAAGCGGCCGGTGATATGCAGGTAACCTTCTTCGTCCAGCCAACCGCGGTCGCCGGTGCGAATGCCTGGAAAACCGTTCCATGTATCCGGCATTATCACTTCAGCCGTTTGCTGCGGTTTCTTGTGATAGCCCATCATGACATGAGGACCGTAAGCGATGATTTCACCATCGTTGCTGTCCTTGCCCACACGTGATTTGTCGATCGCCACGTGCATGTTTTTCGCGACCTTGCCGACGGTTCCGTATTTATTGCCGTATTTGGGTGAGTTCATGGTGATAGTGGGCCCTGTTTCCGTCAGACCGTAACCGTCAAATGTCGGCTGGCCGATATCTTTAAAGAAGAGAGCTATTTCCGGTTTCATCAGCGCGCTGCCGGTTACGAAAAATTTCAGATTGCCGCCGAATACATTGCGGACCTGAGAGAAAACCAGCGCATCGTAATCGTTAAACTCTTTTGTTTTTTCCTTCAAGTCTCTGTTTTTGATAGCTTCCGCTACTGCCAAATCGAAGAATTGCTTTTTAACCGGATCGGCGGCAACCCCTTGTTGAATGGTATCATAAACCTTGTTGACGATGCGGGGAACGACGGAAAGTCCTGTAGGTTTGACTTCCTGAAAATTCTGAATCAGTTTTTCCACGGATTCGGCAAAAGCAATGCCACCGCCGCAATGGACGTAATCATGGAGATCGGCGGCCTGACCAAATACGTGCGCCCAGGGCAGAATAGCCACCACATGCATGGTTTCATCCAAACTGAACATGTCCACGCCAGCGCGTCCGCATAAGGTAAGACTCCCGTGAGAAAGCATGACGCCCTTCGGATCACCGGTGGTGCCTGAGGTGTAAATGATGCTGGCCATATCCGACCAGTGAGGCTTGATGGACGGCACAGGGTGTTTCTTGCCCATCTCTTCTAAAGCTTTCAGAGAATTATCGCCCTTGCCGTAAATAGTAAAAATTTCTTTAAGCATTGGAATTTCCTTTTTGAAATCTTTGACCCTTTCATAGACACTGGCGTCACGGACAAAGAGGAACTTAATTTCAGCGTCGGTGACGATGTACTGCATGACTTTTGTCAGTTCCTGCAGGTACATGGGAACAAAAACACCGCCTAAGCCGTGGACAGCCTGCTCGCAGATAAACCATTCCGTGCAATTATTGAGAATGACGCCTACGGACTCGCCTTTGGATAAACCAAGTTTTTTCAAAGCACCCCGCAGGTTATCAACCCTGTCGGCTACCTGCTTGTAGGTCACCCATTCATACTGTCCCGAAGTCTGATTCTTTGTGCCGAAGAGTCTGTTGTCCGGCCACCGCTTTACGCTGAACTCAAAGAGATCTACAAGGTTGTTTGGGCTGGTATAATACTTATCTAATTCTTTGATTTTTTCTGCCGATATGTCTTTCATGGTTGCCTCCTCATTTTGTACGCTCAATTGTCTTTCCGGTGTCTATCCGGAAATGATAGATAGTGCCACGGACTTTTCTTCCTTGTCGGGCATGCGCCCGCCGACCTTGACGGCGAAACCTCTCCTGTGGTCCGTCTTATTTATATTATCCAAAACAAGTCTCGTCCACATCTGCCAGCGAGAAATCATCATCACTCAAGGCCATAACCTTGCCTTGGATCACGGGCAGAACGCGCGAGATGAAGAATTGGGCCGTGTGGATCTTGCCGCTATAGAATGCCACTTCAGTATCACTGTTCGCAAGACTGCGGCGTTGTTGGGTGTCCCGAATCCCTTTCTCTTCAAAAAGTTTATTAAGCCGTTCGTTTGCAATGACCGCCTGCCACAGATGCATCCAGCCAAGCAGCGTGTCCCCCACAATCTCCATCAGGGGGCTGGCGCTCATGAATGCATCATGAACCCGACCGGCTTGAATTTCAGAGGTGAGATGGGAAACTGCATCGAGCATCTGCTTGAGGGCCGCCTTGACAGCTGAGGAACTATTTTTAAGGGCCGTCATGCCGTCTGCGGTCTTTATGGTCTTATCGATCTGGGCTATCAGGTGTTTCATTACCTCTCCCTTGGACATGGGAATCTTCCGGGAGAGCAGGTCAATGGCCTGGATGCCGTTGGTTCCCTCGTAGATGCCCGTAATCCGGCAGTCGCGAGTATACTGTTCCACCGGGTAGTCCTGGCAGTATCCGTATCCGCCAAATACCTGTATGGCTGCATTACATACCTGAAATCCCATATCACTCGTGTATGATTTACAGACGGGCGTCAGAAATTCGATCAGACCATACAATTTTTTCTGTTCCTGTTCATCAGTAGTAGAATTGCGCTTGTCTATACAAAAAGCGGTATAATAGTTCAGAGCCCTGAGTCCCTCTACGTAAGCTTTCATCCACAGGAGCGATCTGCGAATATCCGGGTGAGCAATGATAGAAACCGGTTTTGCCGCAGCCCCTTTCTGTGTGATGTCTGTTCCCTGAATGCGCTCCTTTGCGTAATCCCTTGCATTTAAGTATGCCGTACCGGCAAGGCCCTGGGCCTGCATGGCCACAACGAGCCGCTCCTCGTTCATCATGTAGAACATGGCCTGTATGCCCTTGCAGCGTTCTCCGAGCAGTTCACCGATGCAATCGCCTAGGTCGCCAAAAATAAGCGAACAGGTTGCGGCACCACGAATGCCCATTTTGTGCTCAATGCCCGAGCAGGATACGTCGTTGGACTTTTCCATGGAACCATCGTTGTTCACGCGGTGCTTGGGAACGATGAAAAGGGAAATCCCCTTGATTCCTTCGGGATCGCCGTCCACCCGGGCCAGCACGGCATGGATAATATTGGGTTTGCCGTCATGATCCCCGGCTGTTATGAAGCATTTCTGGCCGGTGATCCGGTAATATCGGTCATCAATCTTTTCGGCCCTGGTGATGATGCGAGCAAGATCGCTCCCGGCTCCGGGCTCAGTGAGGCACATGGTCCCCCCCCATTCAAAGCCCAGGAGCTTATCCAGATAGAGGTGTTTCTGCTCCTGGGTGCCAAAGAGCTTGACGAGCAGGGCTGTGCCGTGGGTAAGAGTCATATACTGGCTCATAGCCATGTTGCCGGCTACAAAGGCCTCATACGCCGCAGTGAACAGGGTAAGCGGCAATCCCTGTCCGCCGACCTCCGGCTCTTCAACGGACGCTACCCATCCCTGCCGGGCATACTGCTGCAAGGGCCCGTGGAAAGATGGCGGCAGGGTAACCTTTCCCTCTTTCCACTGGGCTCCGATACGATCTCCGTCGACGTTAGTGGGAGCCAGGTCATTTTGGGCAAACTTAACCGCCTGATCCAAAACCATGTCGAATTCCTGCTTCGAAAAATGGCCGTATTTTTCCGATGCGGTCAGTGCTGTAATGCCGAGTTGCTCATAGAGCACGAAATCCATGTCCCTTCTATCTACTATACTGCTTGCCATTTATTATCTCCTACTTATCTTTGAATTTAGGTACGCGTTTTTCCATGAAGGCTGCCGCGCCCTCTTTCTTATCCTCACTCGCATAACATATGCCGAACATCTCGCGTTCAAGCTTCATTCCCGCGTGAAGATCCATGGCCGATCCTTCGCCGACGGCCTGGATAGCGGCCCCAACAGCGATACGGCTTTTTGAAGATATGGCTTCGGCAAGTTTCATGGCTTCCGGAATAACGGTCCCCTTTGGCACCGCCCGGTTAACCAATCCGTATGCTTCGGCCTGCCTGCCGCTGATAAAATTTCCCGAAAGAATGAGCTCAAGAGCCCGAGCCCTGCCGATGAGGCGCGGCGTCCTCTGGGTGCCACCGTAGCCCGGAATGATGCCGAGCTTGATTTCCGGCAATCCCAGAGTGGCAGTCTCGTCAGCCAGTCTGATATGGCAAGCCAGAGCCATTTCCATGCCACCACCGAGACAGAAGCCGTTGATGGCAGCAATGATGGGCTTGTCCGCCTGCATCATAAAGTTAGAGAGCTCCTGACCATTGATGAGGGATTCCGCCCCTTCTTTGGCGGTTGTAAAGTCGTTCAGTTCGCTGATATCCGCTCCGGCAATAAATGCCTTTCCTGCACCGGTAAAAACTATGACCCGCACTTCTTCGTCATGAATGGCCGCAAACAGGGTGTCCCGAATCTCATCCAGTACACTCCAGCTCAGCGCGTTCATGGGCGGATTGTTGATCTCCATAAGGGCTACGCCTGTACTATTCACAGTGTACGTGCACCGTGATCCCTCATTGACTTTTTTCATAGTAAAACCTCCGCTGTATTTTCACCATTTAGTATTTTCCCGTTAATGGTCAACAGTTCTTACTTGCCATCGATCCCCTACCAGGGAATAATTCCGGCTTTACGCTTTGCCATCTCCTCGTACTTCCTGAGCGGAGATTCTGCCAGGATCATCATCTTCTGTGCCTCCATGGAGCCTTCCGCATGCACGGTGATCACCTCGTGGAAGGCGGACTCATGGGAGCAAGTCTGGCGCATGGTTTCGTGGATCATCTTCATACGTTCCTCCGTACTGAATTTTGCCGCGCCACCCAGATAGTGTTCCAGGTAGCCGTGGAGGTCCGGATGGTCCCAGTCCTTCTTGTCCGGCGCCGTACCGATGATGCCCCCACCGATGTTCTGGATGAGTTCGATGAAGGAGTGATATTTACTGGCAAAGTGGAGCTTGTTATTGCGTATGTGCCCGACCTTTTCCAGCCCGTTGTATTTAGCCATGGCCACGGCGCATCCTGCTGCGGTTTCCACCAGAGGGATCTTGTAGCTGATGGCCGTGAATCGGTGGAAGGTCGCAAAGGTATACGCAAGAAGCATGGAATGCTGCCACTCGCCGCACATGAAGACCCTCTCCCAGGGAACGAATACATTGTCAAAGATGATAATAGCTTCGGTCAGAGTCCTGATAGGATTGTCCGGATGAAAGTCATGCTCAGTCCAGGCTCCCCTTCCGCCACGGCAGATAAAGGTTATCCCTTTGGTATTGGCCGGTATAGCGAAGCTTACCGCATACTCCGATTCGTTTTCCCGCATCTGACGGGTAGGGATGACCACTATCTCGTTTACGATGGGTCCGCTCGTTATATGCGCCTTGGCACCCTTGATAATGATGCCTTCTTTGTTCTTGTCCACCACATGAACATAGTAGTCCGGATGCTTCTGGTTCGCCGGTTCTTTCGACCGGTCACCTTTCACATCAGTGACGGCACCACAGGTAAAAAGATCATTCTTTCTCAGATATTCCAGGAAATTGGCGGCATTGTCCTGATACTCTTTCTTGCCCATCTTGCCGGCCACAACAAAGGCAGCATTAAGGCAATCCGTGCCGATATCGCGTCCGAAAGGTAGATCTCCCAGAATCTCGATGGAGCGTCTGATCATCTTGGAGCGGTTGGCAAGATCTTCTTTTGTGTGTGGCGTTATATAGAAACGGCTGATTGGTTCACCCGTGACCGGATGGGGAGCCACATAGAGATCCCGCACATCAGGATCTTTGGAGGCGCACAGCTCATAGGCGCCTCCCACGGTGTCACAGGTTGGACCTAGCACCGGGTGGGTAGTGACATCCTTCACCTTTTCGCCCATGACGTACACGCGTCTGCCGTCACGCAGGCTTTCTTTATATTCGTCTACGGTTCGGATGGCCATGACGTTTCCTCCTCTGCACTAAAAAGAATGATTGGTAATTGATTATTATGAAACAGCATCATTGCGCTTTAATAGCCTTTTTCTTAGCCAGTGACTCCAGTATCTTCACAATGCCCAGAATGCCCAGAATGAACAGTCCGCCGCCAACGACCTCAACGCCCATCCATGAAAATATATTGGGGTCCGGAGCCTTGACCGCCACTGCCGCCACAAGGAAATACATGAAGGTGTAGTTGTTGAATAAAACAGGGACTACTTCTCCGAGTGCCACAATGGCATAGACAAAAACGAGAACGTAAAGCAATTTTGCCAGTTCCAGTCCCAATGAAGGAGACGCGGCCTCAAGAAAAATCTTGATCAGGATCAGATTGGCAATTCCGAAGAGCCCACCGACAATGATATTGGCGGCCTTTTTCACATCCATGTGCGCCTCAAAGAAAAAGATCATAACCATAAATGCCGGCCACGTCGCGAGTTTAAAATGGGCAAGAACGATCTCTCCCAATGCAATCAGGATAATCAACAACACTCCGAAAATAAGTCTGTCTGTACTTAGCTTAGCCATTTTTCTTCCTCCTTCATTTATTTTTTTCTGTCATGACATGACAGCATCATTTTTTTTCATAATGATAAAAACCTTTGCCCGTTTTGCGGCCATATTCGCCGCGGGCGTGCCGCTCAACAAGACAGGGGCTTGGCTTATCGGCAGGACTTAGGGTTTCCTGGAATCTTTCCATAATCACGTTGTATTCCAGATCAATTCCCGTCATGTCCAGAAGCTGGAACGGGCCCATGGGATGTCCAAGGCCACTGCGGGCGGCATTATCGATGTCTTCAATAGATGCGATACCGAGATCAAGAAGAAAACAGGCCTCTTTGGTGATGGCGCTGAACATGCGATTACAGATGAAGCCGTAAATTTCTTTATTCACTTTTGTCGGTGATTTGCCCAGGGCGCGGCTGACTTCCATGACCGTATTGACTGTTTCGTCGGAGGCATGAGGTCCCTGAACAATCTCCACCAGCTTCATTACAAGCGCCGGATTGAAGAAGTGCATGTTGAGCACTTTATCCGGACGATTTGTCGCATCAGCGATTTTGGAACTGACGATATAGGAACTGTTGGTGGCTAAAATGGTATGAGGCGGGCATATTTTATCAAGCTTGCGGAAGAGAGCCCGTTTTGCTTCCAGAATTTCAATGATTGCTTCGATAATCAAATCGGCATCTCTGGCGGCAACTGTGAGATCGTCGGTAAAGCAAAGGCGTTTTTTAATTTTCTCGACTTCAGACGCCTGCAACTTTCCCTTCTCAACTCGATCACTCAGCCAATGGCCTGCAAAAGATTCAGCGCTTTTCAAAACAGGCGCCAAACTGTCGGTACAGTATACCTTAAAGCCTGACAGAGCGCACTGGAGAGCAATCTGTCTTCCCATATTGCCTGCTCCTACGACACCGATTGTTTTGATTTCCATATCTTTTTGGCTCCTTTTATTTGCAAATCATCGCAGGAGCAAGTCCCTTGATAATCTCTAATGATTTTGGAATACTTTACAGCAATAGTTGTGCCACAAAAATGTATGTTAAAAGACGAAATATAAAAGCAAATTATATTAAATGGATGAATCAATAAGTTTTTAATTTACCAAATGAATAATCAAAATCGCCATCTCAGATTGATTTATATATGAATCAAATACGTTTATTTTGATCTATTTATGAATCATTGAAGATATTGATTTATTTTCGAATCAATTTGTAATAGGAATAATGGAAAATTATCGCGCTGAAATATCATTTTAGCGGAGGTGTATGCCATGGATGATCTTAAAACGGCACATTTTCTGGATCAGTTAAATGATCTCTTGATTGAAACAAAAACATTGAAAATGAATGAAAAGGTCAGCGATTTTATGCGACCCCATCCCATCGTCATAAAAAGCACCGCGTCTTTGAAGGATGCCATTGAAATCATCATCGATAACAAGATAGACGGAGTTCCCGTTGTTGACGAGGAGAACATGATGGTTGGCCTCGTTACAAAAACATTGGCATTGAGAGAAATCAACAGAAGCGACGATCTCCAACAGAACATCAGCAAAATCATGAAAACGGATCCGATTGTAACGGAACCCGGCGAAGATATATCGACTCTCATCACCGTTAATGTTGGATGCCTTCCGGTTGTCAGTGATAGAAAAGTCGTGGGCATGGTTACCCTGTCGGACACTGTCAGAGCCTATTTCAGTTCAATCTTAAATCTGAAGGAAGAACTGGATACAGTCATTAACTCCGCTTATAACGGCATCATTACCATCGATACGGATGGGAATGTCCGTCTTATCAATTCGGCCGCTGAAAAAACCCTGGGTATGCTGAAAAAGGATGCTCTGGGGCGTCCCCTATCCCAGATATTACCGGATTCCAATCTTTACGATGTCGTGCGCAGCGGTAAAACCGACTTTGGACAAAAAATAAAATTCAAAGACAAGATCCTGGTTACGAATAAAAGTCCTCTGGCGCATAAGGATAATATTATCGGCGCCGTTGCCGTCTTTCAGGATATTTCCGATTTCGAGCTGATATCGGAAGAACTGAATTATACAAAGAGTCTGAAAGAAGAATTGGCAACCATCATCGAGTCGTCTTTTGACGGCATTTATCTTACGGATAGCATCGGAAGAATTCTGCGTGTCAACGAAGCCTTTACACGAATAACCGGCATAGGAAACGAAGAGCTTCTCGACAAAACCGTCGATGAGCTTGTGGAAAGGGGCGTCTTCAAGCAGGCCATACCTCTTGAGGCTTTGGCGGACGGCAGGCCTGTCACCATTTCACAGGAAGTGAGAACCGGAAAAACCATATTGGTGACAAGTAATCCGATCATGGATGCGGACGGACACATTTCACGCATCGTTCATAATGCACGTGACATCACGGAGCTGAACAATCTCAAGAATAAACTTGAACAGGCGGAAAGCTTAAGCCAGCATTACCGTGAGCAACTGAATAAAATAAAAATATCAAATAAATATATTGCTAAGGCGCGAAGTTCCAAAGCCTTGATTGAACTGGTCATGCGGCTCAGCGCTGTGGATACGACTGTCCTAATCACGGGTGAATCCGGAGTCGGTAAAGAAATCATCGCACAGATACTGCACGAGAACAGCGACCGGCGGGATAAATTGATGGTTACCGTCAATTGTGCCGCTATACCGGAAAACCTCCTGGAATCGGAACTATTCGGATACGAAGCCGGAGCATTTACCGGGGCCAGCAGGAAAGGTAAAATCGGCGCCTTCGAATTAGCCGACGGGGGAACCATCTTTCTGGATGAAATAAGTGAGCTGCCCTTTAATCTGCAATCAAAGCTGCTTAGGGCTCTTCAGCAAAAAGAAATCACCCGCCTGGGAGGCAATAAACCGTTGAAAGTGGACGTAAGAATCATTGCCGCTACAAATCAAAACCTGCTGGACATGGTGGCGAGAAAGGAATTTCGCAATGACCTGTTCTACAGACTCAATGTAATTCCCGTTAATATTCCGCCTCTGAGAGACCGCCCAGAAGAGATTCCCGATTTCGTTTCTCATTTCACGAAGCTGTTCAACAAGAAGTACAATATCAACAAACGATTCGATGAAAGGGCCGTCCATGATCTTATGCAATATAACTGGCCGGGTAATGTCCGGGAATTGCAGAATATGATAGAAAGAAATATGATCACTTCCGAAAAAGATGTGATCCAGAATCTGGACTTCGGAGAGGCCAAACCGGACAGATACCGTATGGACACGGCATTCAAGGAACCCTTATCGGCATTGAAATTAAAAACAGCCGTGGAAAATCTGGAAAGAGAAATCATTCAGGAAGCGCTGCACCGCCACGGCACATCAAGAAAAGCGGCTTCGGCCTTAGGCATCAGCCAGCCGACAATTGTCCGGAAAGCTTTAAAATACAAGATTAGGATAAAGGCATGTTAAGCATGTTTTCAGAGTTTGAGCTGTTATCAAGGCGATGAAGAAATAATTTAGTAACCAGTTTCAGAATTATGAAAAGATTTTAAGTCCCCGTGACCGTAAGGTCACGGGGACTTTTTCTTGGTTAAAATTATATGATAACGACAGACAGATTAAGGTTTGTCATCGGATGGCGAATTGTTGAAAATTACTGGCGTCGCGTTTAAACGTACTCTTTATAGGCCGGATCGTACATGATTGATTTGATATGGCTCAGCAGGTCAGCAGGCTCATGCATTGTGGTGAGTCCGCGCGCGAAGACGACTTTTGCTACAGCCACGGCAATATTGGCCGATACTTCGCGAATATGCTTAAGCGATGGATAAATGCGTCCTATTTTCAAATCATCCGAAGTAACCTGTTGGACCAGCGA
>JBEKMY010000027.1:0-39489 GCA_049523355.1 Smithella sp.
GTGAAAGCATCCGGATGAAGATAATCGGAAAGCTGTATTCGGGAAAACCGAACGTCCAGTTTGATGAGGGGGAGCTGGAGATAGAACCATTGGCAACTACGCCAGCTCTCTACTCTACTAAAGTAAATAAAACTTGGTAAAGATTAATTTCGTTTCCAGTGTAAACAAGGTTAATATTTATATTTGGGGGGTATATTGGTGGGTATGCAGAAAATTCATTTCTAATAAATATAATTATTAAGCATAATTAGGCTACCAGTTAAACTCTCACATCGCATTAAGATAATTAATTTGGATCATGTATCAAGCTTTTTTAAAACAGGATCATCGGCCGGGAATATATTGGTCGTTTCAGTCTCGTCATCAAAAACAAGAACCGCCGAACCGTTTTCAAGTTGATATTTTACCTGCCTGAATTTTGTTTCCATGGAAGCCTCGATTGCGCCGTAATCAGTCCCGGCTCTGGAAATAAATTCTTCTATAACCCCTTTCAGGGCTTTAGCGCTGAGTTTGTTTACCGGAATTATGTGGATCGGCATTTGTATTTTCTCCGTTACATCTGCGCGGCTTCAATTGTTTCGTTTACAAATTTTACACATAACGATAGATCATTGACAGATAAAAATATGATATTTGCATGGCACAAGCGGACTATATCGTAAAAAGCCCGAATATCGTAAAGGACTTCTCATTGATTACCGTCGCGATCTTTTCGATCTTTTTTTTGATTTCAGTCTTTGGCACATTGAAGAATTGAAGGTCTGTTTCAACAAGGAACGGCCATCTTTTTTCAAAATTCTCCGCTCCGAGGTGGACGCACTCGGCGATAAAGTTCAAACGCATTCCCCAAAGGGTTGAACTTCTGACATAAAAATCATCTTCAGTATATTTTTTCGTAAAAGGTTTGAAAATAAGTTTACATCGTTCGTTATCCGCCTGTAACACTTTCTGGCGAATTCGCCGCGAACTGTATACATCGAAAAATATCTGCGCCAAAATACGATGTTTAGCTGCCGCTTTTAATTCCACGACCCTGTTTAATGCGTATAAAAAAATGGCATCGTCTTCGTTTGCCGTGGTATGAATTAATTGAATACTTTTAATATAAATATCAAAGACAACAGACAGAAATATATCCTCTTTATCCTCGAAAAAATGATAAAGCGTACTGGTGCTGATGCCGGCTTCTTCAATAATCTGCCGGACGGTGGTTTTTTGATATCCCTGCTTAAGGACAAGATTCCGGGCGACCGTCACAATTTTTTCCTTAACTTTTCTGCTTTTTTTCTCCCGTATTTTCATAAAAGAATGCCCCTGTATTCCGGAATAAATAAAAATTTCGTTATTTTCTCATATCATTACATCATATGGAGATTCATATCAATAACTAATTAGAACATGTTCCAATTAATGATTGACATCGGCCTGCCTTGATGTTATTAAGTGGAACGTGTTCCAGTTTTATTTTCTTAAAGATAGAGTCGGTAATTGAATGGCGGTTTCCCCAAAAAATATAAATCCTTACAAAATGAGATGAAATGATGACAAACGAAGCAAACGTTTATTTTGTTTACGGCAACCCGAACAACCCGGCCGGTATATTTAAGAAAAGCGCGGCAAAGCATAAGAAATTGCATTCATTTGCTAACCGATGTTTTAGGTGAAACAGTTTCAACGCCTGATGCAGGAGATTAAAAAATATTTAAAAGAAAAGTGTTTCCCTTGAAAAGGAATAACAATAAAATTCAGTAAGTAATGGAGGAATTTAAAATGGGCGATTTTCTTAAAATGTACAAGGAAAAACTGGTAACGGCCGATGAAGCGGTAAAAAAAGTAAAATCAGGCGACTGGATCGACTGGGCGATGTTTAACGGCAAACCGGTTGAATTGGATAAAGCGCTGGCGGCCCGCAAGGATGAGTTAAACGATATAAAAATCATGGCCGCGGTGACCGTGCCTCCGGTTCCGGAAGTCATCATGAAGGACCCGCACGGCGAAGTATTTACATACAACGATCAGCATTTCAGTTTGCTCACGCGCATTATGCAGGACCAGTGCGACAACGTTTTTTACCAGCCGACGTTATACGGTGAATCCGACCTGTATGTATTAAACGGCAGGTATGACCCGATAAGAATCGGCACACCGCTGCGCGATCATTTCATGTGCCAGGTCGGCCCGATGGACAAAGACGGGTATTTTAACTGGGGCCTTCAC
Source organism: Smithella sp. (assembly GCA_049523355.1). Lineage (GTDB taxonomy): Bacteria > Desulfobacterota > Syntrophia > Syntrophales > Smithellaceae > Smithella. The sequence continues at coordinate 2,218 of JBEKMY010000027.1, forward strand.
AACTCCTGCTGCTACCTGCAGGCCATTCATTCAAGAAATATCATTCTCGAAGTGAACAATAATATTCCTTACGCGTTCGGCGGCAGCATGGAGAGAATTCATATTTCACAGATTCAGGCTGTCGTCGAAGGAAACAATGCGCCGTTGGCTGAATTACCGGTGGTTACGCCGACAGAAACAGACAAAAAAATAGCCGAGCATGTCCTTGCGCATCTTAAAGACGGCGACTGCATTCAACTGGGCATCGGGGGGATGCCGAATGTCCTGGGTAAAATGATCAGTCAGTCCGGCTTAAAGGACTTGGGCGGATGGACCGAAATGCTCGTCGACGCCTACCACGATATGTGGAACGCGGGCGTCATGACAGGGATGAAGAAAAAATTCGATCTGGGAAAGATCAATTACACGTTCGCTCTGGGCGGAAAGCCGCTTTACGACTGGATTGACCATAACCCGGCGCTGGCCTCATGCAGCGTAGGATATGTCAACCACCCGACCAGGCTGGCGCAGATCGACAATCTGATTTCCATTAATCAGGCCCTTCAGGTTGACCTGTATGGGCAGGTTAACGCGGAAAGCTCCGGGTTCAAGCAAATATCGGGCAACGGCGGAATGTCGGATTTTGTTCTGGGGGCTTACTGGTCCAAAGGCGGACGCAGCTTCATCTGTCTTCCGTCTACGCACAAGAAAAAAGACGGCACGATTGAATCCCGTATTGTTCCTAACTTTGATATCGGAAGCATCACCACGGTCACCCGCCAGATGGTCAATTTCATTGTCACCGAGTATGGAGCGGTTTCACTGAAAACCTGTCCGACGTGGTACCGGGCGGAAAAACTTATTTCCATTGCTCACCCGGATTTCAGGGACAACCTGATTAAAGAAGCTGAAAAAAGAAAGATCTGGAGACAAAGCAACAAAAAATAGGTTAAAATAAACACGCGGGGAACCGATTAAGAACCATGGTTCTTCCCATGGAACGCAAAAAAGGCAGGGTCGATTGACTCTGCCTTTTTTTGCGCCTTTTAAACAATAATCGTCAAGTATCAGATTTTCCCGACTTGAATAAAGCAATAAGAAGATGATCTGATTCGCAAAACATATCCTTCTGCATCAGGCGGTATCGGGCGGCATCAGGAAAAATACAGATTCATTCTTTTTATTTACGTCAACATCATTTGATGCTATTTACAGCGCGTATTAAATTATTTAAACACAGCGTATCGGGCGCAATGAAACTTATGGTCCCAAAAGCTAAGATGCCATTATGACGGATAATATCACGGATAAAATTCCAACCCAGGCCAAGTGCGAAGAACTAATGGCGAAATATTCCATGTTGCCGAATATCGTTTTGCATTCCAGGCAGGTGATGCGTGTCTCCATTGCGATTACAGACAATCTTAAAGACGGTCTGTCCATAAACAGGGATATTGTGATTGCCGCCGCCCTGCTGCACGACATTACCAAAACAAGGTCGCTTAAAACAAAGGAGAGGCATGCTGCTTCCGGAGGAGCCCTTTTGAGAGAACTGGGATTCGGGCGAGTTGCCGGGATTGTGGAGCAGCATGTAATCCTAAGGAATTTGAATCTTGAGGGAAGGCTTGAGGAAGTGGAAATCGTCTACTATGCCGACAAACGGGTGATGCATGATAAAATCGTTACCATCGAGGATAGAGTCCATGATCTGATCAAGCGATATGCCACGACAGAGGAGATACGCGACCAGATTCTCAAAAACAAGGCCACGGCGCTTGCGGTTGAGCGTAAGATTGCCGGTTTTATGAAAATGGACATCCGGGATGCATTAGATAAGATTCAACAATTCCATTTTTAAATGAGAGATGATATTGTGATGTCCGTTCATCTAAAGTACGAAAGACACAAACGGACTTGAGGATATAAAAGGTATTCAGGAGAGTAAATATAATGCAATCGGTTTGGAAATCAAAGGGGAAGAAATTACATACACGAACGATTGAAGTCACGACATACGATTATGACGGGCAAAGAATAATTATCGAAGGTTTCCTCAAAGACGATCGTTTTCAGGAATCACATCTGATCACGGGTGAAAAGTTTCCGCCCGGCGTTATTCATCATATGGGAGTGAAGTTGCTGGTCAATTGTTCCAATCTCATGATTGAGGATGTTGATGTTAATCTGATATCTGTTCCGAGAGAAATATGCAACCAAACTAAAGAATGTCTTGCTCCCATTAAGGGATTGATTATTACCCGCGGTTTTACATCAAAAGTAAAAAAAATAGCGGGAGGTGTAAAGGGCTGTACTCATCTGGTGGAACTCATGCTGGCAATGGCTCCGGCTGCAATCCAGGGCTTTGCGGCGTATGAGGCGCAAAAGCCGTCAGGCCTCAATAAAGAACATGCGGAAAATATGGCAAAATATCTTGTAAACACATGCTATGCCTGGCGTGAAGACGGCCCCTTTATCAAGGTATTCAAAAAGTAATCAACATGAGACGAATCATATCATGATCAATATTTTACAGGAGAACCATTATGGCTATTGTTGAGTGGAAAAAAGAGGGAACGGTCGCTTTGCTGACCATGAACAACGGAGAGAACAGACATAATCCTGATTTCGCTAAATCCATGCTTAACGCGTTTGACGAGATCGAGAAGGAAGAGTCGATATTTAGTGTGGTTATTACTTCAAGCGATAAGAAGAACTGGTCGCTGGGCATCGATCTGGAGTGGGCGATAAAAGCTATGGAGCCCGGCCAAACGCATAGAATGAAGGCGTTTATGTATCAACTCAATGAGCTCTCTAAAAGAATTCTGTTATTTCCCATGCCGGTCATAGCCGCCATAAACGGACATGTATTCGGAGACGGCGCCGTTCTGGCCTGTGCCTGCGATTTCAGATATATGAAAGCTGATCGCGGGTTTTTCTGCTTTCCTGAGATTGATATCGACATACCGCACATGCCGAGCATGCTGGCGATAGTCAAAAAGGCCATGCCATATTACGAGGTTGAAGAGCTCATCTTCAGCGGTAAGCACGCCGGTGCCAAAGAACTTGAATTAAGCCACGCGATTCGCAGGGCCTGCGAAAATGAAGATGCCCTGCTCAAAGAGGTTATGGAGTTCGCAAGATCATTTACAAAGAAACGTCCGATCTTCAGGGAGACGAAAAAAAGACTCTACAGATATATTATCGGGATTATGGAAACCCAAGACCCGGAATTCATCGAAACGCTTCAAGTTAGTGTATAGTCGGGGAACAAATTCCCTGCAAGACGCGTTTCAAAAACGCGCCGGTTGGGGAGAGGCTTGGGAAGCAGTTCTTAGAAGTGAACCTGGAAAAAGAGTTATCATGAAAGTTGAAAAGCAAAAAATAAAGGATGGTCATGAAAAAAGCTGCGCGAAAAATACACGCAATTTTAAAATGATTGTGGAATATGACGGCACGGCTTATTGCGGCTGGCAGAGGCAGGAAAACGGATTGACTATCCAGCAGGTATTGGAGGAGGCCATCGGGCTCATTACCGAAGAAAAGGTTGCCGTTATCGGTTCCGGCAGGACGGATGCCGGAGTGCATGCCTTAAATCAGGTTGCCCATTTCAAAAGTGGCAGCTTACTGCCCCTCAATAATATACACAGAGGCCTAAACAGCGTGTTGCCGCCGGATATTGTCGTCAAGAAAATGGAGGAGGTCTCGGGCGAATTTCACGCCCAGCATGATGTTATAAGCAAAGTTTATTTTTATAAGATATGCAATCAGCCTTTAAGTCCGGCATTGGGACGAAACTATTTCTGGCACATTCGTTTTCCTCTTGATCTGCCCAGGATGAGAAAAGCGGCTAAATATTTAATCGGTACGCATGATTTTTCGTGCTTTTGCGCGACCGGAACGCAGGTTAAAGATCGTGTGCGGACTATTATGGATATTAAGATCAAAACCTGCGATGATGGTCTTATAGAAATTACAGTGGAATCGAGGGGCTTTTTAAAATATATGGTGCGCAACATTATCGGGACGCTTGTCGATGTTGGCAGAGGTAAACGAAAACCTGAGGAAATGAAGCTAATTATTGAATCTAAAAACAGAAAAATAGCTGGAGTCACCGCTCCGGCCTGCGGTTTGTTTCTTAAGGAGGTTAAATACTGAAAATGAAAATATTGTTATTGGGACATAAGGGGATGCTGGGAAGCGATCTATTATTAAAACTTTCCGGGGAGCATGAAGTTATAGGAATGGATAAAGAGGAAATTGATATTGTTTCCGCTAGTGATTGCCAGAAGGCGATCAAAGAAATCCAGCCGGGTATCGTTATCAATGCAGCAGCTTTCACTAATGTTGACGGATGTGAAACATCAAGAGAAGATTGTTTTGCCGTTAACGCTGAAGCGGTGAAAAATATTGCCAGCGCCTGCCGTAATAAAAATATCCGTATCATCCATTTCAGCACGGATTATGTTTTTGACGGAAAATCCAGACAGCCCTATAAGGAAGATGATAAGTGCAATCCGATTAATGTTTATGGAGAATCCAAATTAGCGGGTGAGCGTTATCTGCAATCACTTTCGGATAATTATATTCTCATCCGCACGTCCTGGTTATTTGGCGTAAAAGGCAAAAACTTTGTCGGGGCCATTCTGGAAAAGGCGAGGGCGAAAAACTTTATTCGGGATACTATGGAAAAAGCAAAAGCGGAAAAGGACGGACCGTCAACATTATCGGTAGTCGATGATCAGGTCGGTTCGCCCACTTATACGAAAGATCTGGCGGCGGCGGTGGATCTTCTTATTGATAAAAACGCTCAGGGAATATTTCATATAACCAACAGGGGCAGTTGCAGCTGGCATCAGTTTGCCGTAAAGATTTTGCAGGAATCCGGCTTTGGCGATATTGAAGTTCTTCCGATAAAATCCGATCAACTTCAAAGACCGGCCGCGCGACCGGCTTACAGCATTTTAAGCATGCAGAAGTTCATTCAAACCACAGGAAAAGCCATGCAGCCGTGGCAACTGGCTCTGCGGGATTATCTGGAATACTGCCGCGATAAAAAACTTTAAGCAGGTTATTGAAGAAAACAAATAAATGGGAAAGTGAGGCTGTTGAAAAAAGCTCATCTGCTGTGTTGCGCTGCAAACCGCACCACTCAACGTATATTTATATACGCCTCGCGGTTCGGTTTTTTGCGCGCCTAGCATCTGAACATTTTTGAACAGCCCCCAAATATGGGGTATTTCAATAACCCCAAATCGGGAGTTTATTGTTTTTAAATGCGCATCCTTCACATCATTAATGCCCTAAGCGGCGGCGGAGCTGAGCGGCAGCTGTCCTATCTGGCGCCGGAACTTGGCCGCATGGGGCATGATATTCATATCGCTTATTCCAATGAAGGTCCCGACAAACCGGAACTTCCCGGTGTTATATTGCACCGGCTCAAATCGCACTCCAATTACGACCCCCGAATACTTTGGCAATTGATAAGGCTTATCAGACATATTAAACCGGACATTATCCAGACATGGGTTATGCAAATGGATATTCTTGGCGGCATGGCGGCAAAAATATGCGGAATCCCCTTGATATTTCGTGAGCCGTCTTCAGGCCCGGTACCTGTTCAGTTGTGGAAAAATTATCTGCGTGCCCGGATGGGTTCCTGGGCGAGCGCAATCATATCCAATTCCAGGGGAGGCGATGAATATTGGAAAACGATTGTGCCTGATGATCATCGTCACATCATATCAAACGCGCTGCCTGTTGATAAAATTGACAAAATAACGGCGGCCCTGCCGAAGGAAATCAGAGAAAAAGAAGCGCCTCTTGTGCTTTATGTCGGCCGAATGGAGGAAAAACAGAAACGTCCGAAATTATTCCTGGAAGCGCTGGCATGTGTAAGGCGGGAGAAAAAGGTGTTTGGAGTTCTATGCGGAGAAGGCCCACTGCTCTCCGAACTGGAAATGTTAAAACACAAGCTCGGACTGGACTTTGATGTCCATTTTACGGGTCATTTGCCGGCTGCTTCGATTTGGGCCATCATGAAAAAATCGGCGGCGCTTGTGTCGCTCAGCGCCTACGAAGGATGTCCGAATACGCTAATGGAAGCCATGGCCTGCGGGTGTCCGCTTGTTATATCGGATATCCCGTCCCATCGGGAGATGATCGATGAAAAATGCGCCCTGTTTGTAGAACTATCCAATATCGGGCAGACGGCCGATGCTATCATACAGGTTATTGATAACGCGGAGTCCTCAAAAACGCGCGCCCTGCTGGCAAAACAGAAAACCCTGATTTGGTCCATAGCTGAAATGGCCCGCAATTATGAAAGAGTGTATAAGAGATGTTTATGAGTTGAAATAGCGCAAGCTTCGTACCCTTTAATTGAGTTGTGAGCCTTTTTTGCGGTAGGTCATAAGAATGAAAATATTAGTATTGATCAAAAGGGCGACCTTCAGATTCCTGCCAAAAGAATATAGAACCCGAATGTATAACCTCGGATACACACTGCTGACTCTTTTTACGCGCCGGAGATTATACGGCGGCCGTGATCTGCCGGTTGCAGTCGAAATTGAAACAGACTGGCGCTGTACAAGAGCTTGCTGGTACTGTTCACGGCTGAATCAAGGTGTAAGAATGAAGGAAGAGCTTTTCCGGAGGATCATCCTGGATCTGAAAACCTGGGGATTTAAGGGAAGGGTCTCCCTTCATGGATATAATGAGCCGCTGTTGGATGAGCGGCTTTGCGAATTTATTAAGTTCACGAGATTGAATTTACCGGACTGCCCGATAGTCATCTATTCCAACGGTGATCTGCTGACAAAAAAAATGGTTTCACAACTTATCGCCGCGGGCACGGATAAAATAATGGTGAGTATCCACCAACCCACTTCAGAAATAAAAGTGCTGGAGCTGACTAAGACCGCTTTTGAGTATCCGGTTGTGCAATTAATGGATTTCCGGGATGGTTACCGGAATTTTGCCCTCTGGAACAGAGGGAATGAAGAGCTCGTAAAAAAAATGGGAGTAACAATAAATAATTCCGGTTGTTATTTTATACATACCTGCGTTGTGCAATCGGATGGGAATGTTTTGCTGTGTTGTCATGATGGACGGGGCGAGAACGTGATGGGAAATCTTGTTACAAATTCTCTTCAGGAAATCTGGGAGTCGTCAAAATTTAGGGAAATCCGCGGGCAGGTCTCGCGCGGCGCGTTCACGCTGCCGATTTGTAAGAGGTGCGGTTACCAGGCATTATTTTAAAAATGGTAATTTAACAATAAGGCCGATTTTCTCTTTGAGGTTACATGTTGCCATACTTTAGTATAGTGATTCCGATGTATAACCGTGAACGTTTTATTGAACGGACGATTAACAGCTTTCTGAATCAGGACTTTGATAATTATGAAATCATTGTTGTTGATGACGGTTCAACAGACAAGTCCGCTGATGTGGTAAAAAAATATACGGATCCCCGAATCAAACTCATTTGCCATACGTTAAATTGCGGTGTGGGTCCGGCGAGAAATACTGGTGTGGATCAGGCAGGAGGTGTTTGGGTTATTTGTCTTGACAGCGACGACGAACTGCTTCCCGGTGCGTTGTCTATAATGTCAAAACGATGCCATGAAGTTGATGAGAATATAGCACGACTGGAATTTATGGTGCAAATGGACTCCGGAGAGGTTTCTCCCGATCCGCCTCTAAAAAATGAGTTTTTTGACTATATTAAATATATTGAGTACATGGAGAAAGGCTATGGGCGACTTTCTGAAACATTTCAGATCGTAAAACGGGCTGCATTTGAAAAAGTCAGATACTATGACGATAGAACGTTAGAGACGCCGTTTCACCTCGATTTTATGAAACAATTCAATGCATGGTCATTCCCTGATGTGTTACGCGTTTATCATCAAGATGCGGAAAATCAGCTTACCAGGCCGGACATAAATCGTTCAATACAGTACGCGAAAGACCAGGCGGTAAGTTGGGAACGGATGTTGATGAATCACTCGGATGCGCTCAGGCTGCACGCGCCGCGGATTTACAGGAGTATGATTTCAAATCTGGCAACGTTATGTTTCCTCCGCGGTAACAGGTTAAAAGGCATACGATATTCCTTTTCTTCCTTGAAAAGTAATTATATATCTCTTAGGTATTGGGCCATTTTAATCTTTGGTCTTCTCGGCGCAAAACTTCTTGCATGGTTGAAATATTCTCGATCCCGTTTTCTTGCAAAAGGAAAAAAATAAAGGGTGCAACTATTATTGTGGTTTTTAGATAATTTATATGCTGTTTAAAGGTGTGCTTCATGAATAATCAGCCCTTGCATTTTTCACTTTTCCCGGCCGGCGGTTTAGAGACGGCCAGTTCGCGAATTAGAATATACACGTTCCAGAAGGCTCTGGCAAAACGCGGTATTCAAACCACATTGGGTTTCTCGCTGAGAGCCAATGTATTATTATTTCAAAAAAAGGTGACTTACAAAAATCTTTTGCAGGCGCGTATAGCAAGAGCCAGGGGTTGTGTTATTATTTACGACGTTGACGATTCGGGTGACGCGCTTTGGTATTGGGTTTCTAAACATAATTTTAAAGAAATGCTGCGTATTGCAAAAGTTGTAACGACATGCAGTGTCATGCAAAGGGATATGCTCATGTCGGAATATCAGATGGGGGAAAAGGGCATTGTGATATCGAATGCCGTGGACTATTTTCCACAGGAACCCGTGAGATTGCCGCAGCGCCAAAGAGATAAGTTACGCATAGTATGGTTCGGGAACAGCAATAATTTTGTTTTATTTGAAAAATACCTGAAGATACTGCATCAAATACCTGATTCTGAAGTATTTGCAATCGTGGACGCACGTAATATAACGAAATTTTCCAGAAAACATCCTTCTGTAAAATTTATGCCCTGGTCGCTTTATGATTTCGTACCGGTGTTGCAGGACTGTGATTTGGCCTGTCTTATGCACGATGGGAAAGTTCATGATATAGCGAAAGGAAATAATAAAATGATTTCTTCTATTACCTGGGGTGTTCCGGCTGTGGTTTCGCGAACACCGGAATACCAGCGTACGGCGCGAGAGGCAGGAATTGAATACGCCGTATTTTCCGATGAAAAAGAACTCCCTGTAGTTATTGAGCGTTTACGTTCACCTGCCGCCCGCGAAAGGTATCTTCAGGCAGCTCAGCCTGCAATCTGGAGCCGTTATTCACCGGATGTTATCGCTTCGCAATATATTGATCTGGCTGTAAGGCTTGTAAATGAGATACGGGGGGATAATGCTAAAAGGCTCACGAATCCGGTTTAGCCGGATCATGTTGTTTAACAACAGATTGGTTTTCTTCAGGGGAAGATCAGAATGAAAAAATCTTTTTCCCGATTATAAAAAGTCTTTTTCTTCCGCTGGGAAGACTTTCTATATGAAAAAGTTTTCCTTTCCACTTTAGTTTATGAGTCTCAATACTAAAATTAATCTTATCATGTCTTATATTAGGGAAAGATATATTTTTAATCTGTATGCCATTATTCCACAAAACATAAGAAAATGATAATTGGTCCCGTGTGGAATATTTCTCAATGAACTGCCACCATTCTTCCATAATCTTCCCGGTTTTTTGATTACCGTGTTTTCTATATATAATATTGTTTTCACTCAGCCCGTAATGAGAAGGAAAACCCGTGGATCGTATATAATCAATTTGACTTCGGCACACTTTTTCAGAATCTTTATCCGTTGAGATGACAACTTCGCATTCAGCATATATGCAGTCTCTTGAATGATGCATTGGAACCAGAATATCTTTCGTGTTGCTCTTGAGCATATTAAAAAAATAAGAAGTTAAAATATTTACGTTCGCATCTATATAAATACTTTCATTGTATCGGGGCAAAATATCCAGAGCGTGTATTTTATGCCAACGACTATTTTTGCTGTTATTTAATTTATTAAAAACAAGCGGGCGAATATTCCATATTCCTGCTTTGTTTTGCTTCAGAAGGGATGGATTGTCGGTATAGCAAATATAATCCCAGTCATTATCAACATAAGATAATTGAATTAAGTTGTCATAATTGCCGGTTAAACAAGTATAGACAACACTCTTTTTATTCTCTTGAGTCAAATTATTTTCCTTACATTATGGGGCAGCAGGCCATTTAAAATGATGGAGCGGTTCAATAAAAATAAACCGGAAACTTCATATTGAAGCTCTCCGCGGCAAGAGAAGGTGTTTGCGCCCGCTGCCGGATTTACGCTCTACAGTGAAAGATCAATTTCAATCCGGCTTATTAACGGCCTGTTTTCGACGTGCCACTTAATTGTTCTTGCTATACCTTCCTCAAATGATACCTTTGGCGCCCAGCAAAGAAGACGCTTTGCCTTGCCAATGTCTGCCCATGTTGCCGTTACATCGGTCTTTTGAACGGGCATGTTCTTGATTCTGGCCTTTTTATTTAAACATTTTTCTATCATCGAAATCATTTCAAGTATATTGTGGGGATGGTTGTTTCCGAGGTTGATTATTTCATACCCGACCGGTTTCAGGGCTTTGATAGTACCGTTGACGATATCGTCAATGTAGGTAAAATCACGCCTTTGTTCTCCATTTCCATACAGGACGAGTTCATGACCTTCGTCAATCCATTTAATGAACCGAAAACAGCTCATGTCCGGTCTTCCGGCAGGCCCATAGACCGTAAAATAGCGCAGTATTGTGATATCAAGTCCGAAAAGATAGTGATATGAATAGGCAAGCACTTCCGCCGCTTTCTTTGTAACCGCATATGGTGAGATAGGCGTGTTCACCGGCAGGTTTTCCGTAAACGGCATTTTTTGCCCGGCATAAAGCGAGGAGGAAGATGCCTGAACCATTTTTTTGATATCATGTTTTCTCATCAATTCCAGAAGATTAAGGATGCCGCGCAAATTGGTAGCCAAATACAAATCCGCGTTGTTTATACTGTAACGCACACCTGAACGCGCGGCCAGATTGATAATCGCATGTATTTTGTGTTTAAGGAAAACTTCCGACAGCGCTTTGGCGTTCTCAATATTGACTTTGTAGAAAGTAAAATTCGGGAACTGCCTCAACGCCTTAAGCCGGAGATGTTTCAGACGCCTGTCATAGTAATTGCTGATATTATCAATACCGATAACATTTTCGCCACTGGCCAGAAGTTTCCGGCTTATGCCTGATCCGATGAAGCCCGCGGCGCCGGTAATCAATATATTGCTCATTCAGACCTTTGCAAAATCAAGTGTATTTTTAAATTTATCCGCAATTGTAAACCAATCTTTAAATGAAATATTATAAAGCCGCCTGATCGATTTTTTTATATACATAACAGCTCGCGATTAAATTGTCAAAGCAAGGATGGTCCCAGAGAACCGGAAAGGATGGTATCGGTGGAAGGGGCAGTTGCCGCTGGCATCAGTTTGCCGTAAAGATCTTACAGGAATCCGGCTTTGGCAATATAGAAGTTCTTCCGATAAAATCCGATCAACTTCAAAGACCGGCCGCGCGACCGGCTTACAGCATTTTAAGCATGCAGAAGTTTATTCAAACCACGGGAAAAGCCATGCAGCCGTGGCAACTGGCTCTGCGGGATTATCTGGAATACTGCCGCGATAAAAAACTTTAAAGGGTATTTATTCTGATTATATTTTCATATCTTATTAAAAATTAGAGTAAAAATTAAGCTATTCCATGATTAAAAAAAGGCCACCGGTAAACCCGGTAGCCTTTTAAAGTTTAGCCTTTACAAATACAGCGCATCAATCATGTCCGAATATTTCTTTAAAACTTCACGGCGCTTAAGTTTCAGTGTCGGGGTAAGCATACCATTTTCAGTTGTGAATCCTTCACTTAGAAGTAATATCCTTTTCGGAAGCTCATAACTGGCAAAGGTTTTTTTCAGATGATCGCGGATCTCATCTTCATACATCTTAATGACAGCCGGATGTTGAACAAACTCATTTTTATCCATAGGCAGTCCCTTTTCTTTAGCGACCTTTTCCATAACAATGAAATCAGGAACGATTAGACAAACGGTATAAGGTTTGTTCAGCCCGAAGATCAGTGCCTGCTCAACACCCGGCAGTAATTTAACATGTTCCTCGATGGCTGAGGGGTAAACAAATTTTCCGTTTTCAAGTTTGAATTGCTCCTTGATGCGACCGGTGATAAAAAGGAATCCATCCTTGTCAACAAATGCCCTGTCGCCGGTTCTTAATCCGCCGTCACTGGTCATTGATGCCTTCGTTTCTTCCGGTTTGTTGTGGTAACCCTGCATGACATTCGGACCATAAATGATAAGCTCTCCCTCGGCCGAATCATCATTCATACCGGTTCTGTCAATGACAAGCCTGACTTTATCAATCGCTTTGCCGCAACTCCCGATCTTGTATTCGGCAGGGGTATTGACTGCGCCCGCAGGTGAAATTTCCGTCATTCCCCACGCCTCATAGACAGGGACGCCTATATCAAACATGAATTGGGCTATATGCGCGCTTAGAGCAGCGCTTGAGCTGATTGAAAGCTGAAGATTTCCACCGAAAAGCGCCCTCAATTTGCTGTAAACAATTTTATCGACAAGGGCAAGTTTAATAAAATTCATCAGGCTTGATTTGCCCTGCTTCGCCAGTTCACGTTTCTTCTTATTTTCCTTTGTCCCCAAGTCAAACAGCTTCTGTGCGAGGCCTCCCTTATCGTGGATTTTCATCAGGATACCATCGTATACCCGGTTGAATACACGCGGTACGGCAACAAGCATTGTCGGCCTAACGAGTTGAAGGTCGCCAACTATCGTTGCGGGACCCTCCGCAAAGCCCGTGCTTCCGCCAAGCCTCAAGAGCGTGTTAAGCTCGGCTGTCTGCCCGTATGAATGCGCCCAGGGAAGGAACGACAGTGATCTCGTTTTTTCATCAAGCATGTAAAATGCTTTCCTCAGGGCATGGACCTGGCTGGTGAAGTTTCCATGTGAAAGTAATACACCTTTGGGATCGCCCGTTGTCCCTGACGTGTAGATCAATCCGGCAATATCGCCTGCTGTCGGTCTTATTGCCGGAATAATTTTCTTAAAGCCGGTATTCATGAGTTCCTGGTAGCTCTTTGGACCTTTTTCATCGATGATGAAGATGTGCTTTAAAGAATCAATTTCATTCATCCAGGTCAGTGCTTTTTCATAAAATTCTTTTTTAGAGACAAACAACACTTTCACGCCGCTGTCCTTGATGATATACTTCTGAATCTTTTCCAGCTCTGCTTCGTACATGGGTACAAACAGCGCTCCTGCGCCATATGATGCATAGCAGCAAACAGCCCATTCGGTACGGTTGCCCGCGATGATCCCCACCGCATCGCCCTTTTTAATTCCGAGACCTACAAGCCCGCTTCTTATTCCGTCAACCATACGGCTGACATCGGAATAGGTTGCCCATTCATAAGTACCACTGCTGTTCTTTGTTCCGAAAAGGGGGTTGTTTGCATATTTATTTACACTGTCTTCAAAAATCTCAACAAGATTGTCCGGTTTATCTAATTCGTACATAGTTCTCCCTTCATTTATTGGTACTGTCAGTTGAAATTTGTCTACTCAAAGCAAAGTGAACTCTACGCCGCTGTAAGGGTGATGGCTGCTGATTGCGGCTTAACATAATCATGTCGGCATCGCCTGCAAGTAACCTTTCTAAAGGGACCATGATCAAACCTCCTTTCTCAGAACCTTCTTGTCGATCTTGCCTACATTGGTGAGGGGAAGTTCTTTTCTGATCACCAGAATTTTGGGTACCTCATAAGGCGCCAGTTTCTCCTTGGCAAAATCAATGATGGTCATTTTCAGGACTTCCATATCCCCTGTAACAGGGTAGCCGGGATTCAGGATCACATAGGCCTTCACGAGCTCCGAACCGGACCTATCGGGATTGTTGCTTCCAATGATTGCAGATGTATTGACTGCCGGGTGTCGATTCAAAACATCTTCCACTTTTCGGGAAAACACTTTGAATCCACCGATGTTAATCATGTCTTTTGTGCGATCCACGAGGCGCAGGTATCCGTCTTCATCCTGAATGGCTACGTCGCCAGTGTGCATATATCCATCCGCATCAATGGCTTGACTGGTCTCTTCGGGTCTGTTGAAATAACCCACCATGACATGAGGTCCCTTGATGCAGATCTCTCCCGGTTGCCCCACTTCGACTTCTTTTCCGGTTGCCGGTTCAATGAGCCGGACGTCTGTATTCAGGAGCGGCAATCCGATGGTGCCGGTCTTTCGCTGCCCTTTCATGGGATTGAAAATCGTCAAAGGCGATGTCTCGGTCATACCGTAACCTTCCAGGATTTTCCCGGTTCCTACGATGGCCTCGAATTCCCGTTGCGCCTCTTCCGGATACGGAGCGGCAGCACAGACACAGACCTCCAATTTTGAATGGTCCAGCGTCTTGAACCTGGGATTCGCCGCAAGCAGCATATAAAATGGCGGGACATTTGCCATCATTGCAGGTTTGTACCTGTCCAATTCTTTACAGATATGATCGGTATCCCGCGGGTTCGGAATCAGAATCTGGGTCCAGCCCAAAAAAATGAAATTAGCATTGGTAAACACGCCGGCGATATGGAAAAAAGGAAAGCCTGTGAGTCCAACACCTTTGCCCGCCTCCAAACCAAGCCATGCCTGGAAGATCAGGAGGTCGGCAACGGCATTTCGATGGCTCAGCATTGCGCCCTTTGGCACCCCGGTAGTGCCGCCGGTATACTGGAGATAGGCAATGTCATCGGGAGTGAGATCCACATTCGGGTATTCTGCGGAAAATTGTCCGGGTTCCATCATTTTATTAAAGAGGTAGACGGTCTTACCGTCCAATGGGGTTACTTTCCCCTTGGGGATCTTGCCCAGAATTTTACCGAGAATTTTTTTAATTCCCGGGAGGAATCCGCCAACGCTTGTAGCAACAATGGCTTGGAGATCAGTCAGATGGGATGCAATCGGCGCTAGCTTTTTTTCAAACAATGCATCGAGGGTTACCAGCACTTTGGCTTGAGAGTCTTTAAGCTGGTATTCCAGTTCTTCAGATGAAAGGAGCGGCGAAACGCCTGAAACAACGCAGCCCGCCCGCAATGTTCCCAACCAGGCGATAACATATTCCGGAATATTGGGGAGATTGATTCCCACGACGGCCCCTTTTTTCAATCCGAGAGACAAGAGCATATTGGCGAATTGGTTTGCGTATCGATCCAACTGGGCATAGGTGATGTGGACTCCCATGAAGGCCAGGGCTATTTTGTCCGGATAGTTGAGAAATGTGCGCCGGCAGATCTCCGGACAGGTGTTTTCCCAATTGGCAGGATTGATATCCTTAAGGTTTGAATCATATGATTTTTCCCAGAATAAATCTCCTCCCATAATGCCGCCTCCTCTTTATAAGGATAGGTACCAGGGGTACCTTATTTCAGAACAAGTGCATCAATAAGAAGCGTTTCTGCAATACGCAGCGTGGATTTTAAATATTTGTTGGATTGTGATTGTTTTGTAGATTTCATATCCATCACCTGAGTAAGGCCGAGAAAGAGCGCCCAGATAATGTCGGAAAGGGCATAGCTGTCAATATTCTTAATCAGCCTTTGTGCTTTTGCTGATTCAAACACCTCTCTGGCCAGTTCGAAGTCGTATTTACCTTTACGGCTGATGACCGAACGGGTTTCGGGGCTGAGCTCATTGATGAGATCCTGTTGCTGGAAAAAGATGTTGGCGACCCGGAGAGAGTCCGGCGCCTTTTCATAACTGCGGACAAATATTTTAATTAAGTCTTTTACCAGATCATTGCCGGACACATATTTTTTGTTGACCAGTTTTTTTTCTATCCGTCCCATCTGAGCGCCGAACTCTTCCAGAAACGGCAGCATGAGCGAAGAGTAGAGCTCTTCCTTTGCGTTGAAGTACTGATAAATGGTCGGTTTGCTGATCTGGGCTTCGAAGGCGATCTCGTCCATGGTTGTCTTCAGATAGCCCTTGGAAAAAAAGACTTTCCTGGCCGCCTCCAGAATGCTCTGAACGCGCTGATCCTTCTCCCTTGATTTTCTTTCGCGTATGACCTGCTGGTGCTTTAACATAATCACCCTTTATTGCGCGGGAAATATTGTGTAAAACCGCGCGTAAAATTTAATACTATGGGTAGTTCTTATACCATTGGTAAAAAAATAGTCAAGAGAAAGCTTTTTTTATTGACAAAATATTTAACTAGTGTTTAAAAATATACTAACAGTAGCATATTTAACTCCTCGTTAATCCGTTTCGTCTGAAATAACATCAGGCGGGTATGACGGCAAGAAGCGTTTGTGTGACGATCGCTCCATAACAGGAACGAAACATCACCATGACAACTTATTAATGACAGATGATGCGCAAATACGCACAGGAGGTGTCTATGGATTTTTCCCTCTCGCAAGAACAACGCATGTTCAGGGAAACCGTGTACCGCTATGGCAGAGATGAGATTGCGCCTCTCTGCGAAGAGGCGGATCTGAAAGGTGAGTTCAGCTTTGAGATCTGGCGAAAGCTTGCTTCCTTCGGGATACTGGGTTTGCCCTTACCCGAGGAATTCGGAGGATCGGCGGCCAGCATCCTTAACTGTTGTCTGGCCGGAGAGGCTCTGGGGCACGCGGGTGTAGACGGCGGCAGCCTGCTTGCCTGGGGCGCCCACACCTATCTGTGCGCCCATAATATCCATGCCTTCGGGTCCGAGAACCAAAAACGGAAGTATGTGCCGAAGCTTGCATCGGGCGAATGGATCGGATGCATGGGCCTCACCGAGCCGGGCTCCGGATCGGATGCCGCCTCCATTTCGACCACAGCGGTGAAGAAGGGTGACCGTTATCTTCTCAACGGGTCCAAGACCTTCATTACCAATGCCCCTGTGGCCGATGTCTTTGTTGTGTTTGCCAATGTAAATAAGGCCCTAAAGCACGAGGGGATTACCGCCTTCATCATCGAAAAAGGCACCCCCGGGCTCACGACGGGTAAACCATTCCACAAGATGGGGTGCAAGTGCTCATCCACATCGGAGGTATTTCTTGCGGACTGCGAAGTCCCGGAGGAAAATATTCTGGGCGGTGAAGGAAAGGGCTGGTTTATCGCTCTTAGCGGCGTCGAATGGGATCGTTGCACACTGCTGTCCCCGATGCTTGGCGCGGCCCTCAACAATCTCGATTCGTGCGCCCGCTATGCCAATGAGCGTCAACAGTTCAAACGCCCGATCAGGAGTTTCCAGGCTATTCAACATCGGATCGCCGATATGAAGGTTTTTGTTGAGGCTGTCAGACTCGCGATTTACCGGGTTGCCTCAGCCAAGGATAATGGCCAGATGCTAAACCCTCTGCAGGCGGCAGTCAGCAAAGTATATGCCGGCGACAGAGGATTCGAGATGGCGTCGGAGGCCGTGCAGATTTTCGGCGGTTACGGGTTTATGCACGAATACCCCGTGGAAAGAAATTTTCGTGATTCGAAACTGGCAGCCATCGGCGGAGGCACGTCGGATATCATGCGTATGATCGTATCCAGGATAATGATGATGTAATTCTGAGGGAGGTAAACAGATGGATTATCAACTTTCTCCACTAGAAGTGAAAATGCAGAAGGAACTGGCCGATTTCTGCAGGACTGAGATAGCGCCCAGGGCAAAGATGCTCGACAGCAGTTCACGCCCGGAGGCAGGCGCATACATGAAGGAAAATCTTAAGATACTTTCCCGGGGAGGATGTCTGGAGGCGGGTCACATCGGCGATGTCATCGATCTGATCGCCGTTTATCTTGCCGGTGAAGAGATTGCCAAAGCTTGTCCGGCGACATTTCTGAGCGCCCGCGCGAGCACCTTCCTGTGTGCCGGCGCATTGAGGTTGTTTGGCGCGCCTGATCAGAAGCAGCGATATATTCCCGATCTCATGAAGGCCGAACGGGTAGGCGCTTTTGCCTATTCTGAAGAACAAGCCGGCTCGGACATGGCGGCGATCACTACTGTCGCGCGCAGGGATGGCAAAACGTGGCGGCTCAACGGCGATAAAAATGTTGTGGTCAATGCCCCGATCGCGGATGTTTTCCTTGTTCTTGCCTATACTGACAAAGATGCCGGTGCTGAAAGCGGCATGAGCATCTTCATCTGTGATAAAGGCGCCAGGGGTTTAAGAATAGGAAGACCCGTTGAGACCATGGGTCTGCGGGGAGTTCCTCTGGCGGGCATCTACTTGGATGATTGTGTTGCAGCCGGGATTCTGGGGGGCACTCCCGGAAAAGGTTATGAACAAGCAACCCGAATTCTGACCATGGGCAAAGTTGGTATCGCGGCGCTGTGCGTCGGAATAGGGAATGCCTGCATGGAGATTTCGGTCAAACATTCGAAAGAAAGGAAAGCGTTCGGCAAACCGATCGGGCTGTATCAGGATGTCGGCTTCCGGTTGGCAGATATGTTTAGCATCAACGATCTGGGGCGCATGCTTGCCTTGAGAGCGGCATGGGCAATCAATACCGGTGAGTATGAGGCTGATATCATGGCTGCGTGCGCAAAACTCTTTGCCAGTGAAGCGGTAACAAAGATCGCCAATTGGGGGATGCAGATTTTTGCCGGGCATGGATACGTTGCCGGTAGTGATATTGAAAGGTTGTATCGCGATGCCAAGTTCGGGGAAATCTGTGAGGGCGCATCGGAAATTCAGCGCTCTTTTATAGCCCGAAGCGAATTGGACAAGTTTCTGCCGAGGTAGGGAATTATCACTGCCGTATATCAGATGGATGATTTCCGATGGATGCCGTTATCGATGATGCAAAAGACTATGTGAGCCAGAAGAGGTGAAATGCGATGGATATCATAGAATCAAAAATTGATACCAACTCCGGGGATTACAAGAAAAAATATAAGGTTATGGAATCCCTGGTGGCGGATCTCAAAAATGAACTAAAAAAAGCCAGGGAGGAAAGACCCCAGAAGGACACCGATCGTCTGGCTTCGCAGGGCAAAATGCCCGTGCGCAAAAAGCTCGATCTGCTCCTTGACAGAAATACCCCGTTTCTGGAAATTGCCCCGCTTGCGGCCAGAGGCATGTATGACGGCAAAGTTCACGCTGCCGGATTGGTTGCCGGTATCGGTATCGTAGAGGGTCGGGAGGCATTGGTTGTTGCCAGTGATGCCACGATTAAGGGCGGCGCTGTCTATCCCATGGGAGTCAAGAAGAACCTGCGGTGTCAGACAATCTGCATGGAAAATCGTTTGCCTATGATTAACCTTCTGGATTCCGCCGGGGCATATCTGCCCATGCAATCGGAAATATTTCCGGACATTGATGATGGCGGCAGGATCTTTTATAATCAGGCCGTTATCTCCAAGATGGGAATTCCGCAGATAACGGCGGTGATGGGCCTGTGTACGGCAGGGGGCGCCTATGTGCCTGCCATGTCCGACGAGGTGGTGCACGTGAAGGGCACGGGGGCCATCTTCCTCGGCGGACCGCCTCTTGTAAAGGCGGCGACGGGTGAAGAAGTGACTGCCGATCAGCTCGGCGGCGCCGAAGTGCATTGTATCGAATCCGGTGTTTCAGACTATTTTGCCGAGGATGATGCCCACGCCATTGCCATTGTCCGTAAGATTGTCGGGACGTTGCCGAAAAACGAGAAGCCAAGACTGACCATGCGTGAGCCCAAACCGCCCGCTTACAACCCCAAAGAAATCTATGGAATCGTGAGCGAGGATCTGAAGATCCCCTATGACTGCAGGGAGGTCATTGCGCGCATCGTTGACGGCAGTGAATTTCTGGAGTTCAAGGAGCTTTACGGACCTACACTTGTGTGCGGATTTGCCTACATCCACGGCTACCCCGTCGGGATCCTGGGGAATAACGGCATTTTATTTTCAAATAGCGCCCTGAAAGCCACCCAGTTCATCCAGATCTGCGACCGGCGCAAGATCCCCCTTGTCTTTCTGCAGAACATCAACGGTTACATCATCGGCAGGCAGTATGAGCGCCTCGGAATCACCAAGGACGGACACAAGATGGTGAATGCCGTCTCCACCTGCACGGTTCCAAAATTTACAGTCATTATCGGAGCATCTTTCGGGGCGGGCAACTACGGGATGTGCGGCCGGGCTTATTCGCCGCGTTTTCTGTGGATGTGGCCCAACGCCCAGATCGGCGTCATGGGCGGTGAACAGGCGGCCGGGGTGCTGATTACCCTGAAGAACGACCAGAATGCCAAGGCGGGCTTGCCTCCCATGACCGCGGAAGAAGAGGCGTTCATCAGGATGCCCATCGCGGAAGCGGCCAAGAAGGAGGGCGATGCCTACTATAGCACGGCCAATATCTGGGATGACGGAATAATCGATCCCGTCGATACGCGCAATATTCTGGGGTTGGCTATTTCCGCAGCGCTGAATGCGCCAATTCGTGATGATGTAACAGGATTCGGCATCTTCAGGATGTAAGGGGGTTATACCATGTTCGACAAGATACTTATCGCCAATCGAGGCGAAATCGTAGTCCGTATCATTGCCACCTGCCGGGAAATGGGCATCAAGACGGTGGCCGTCTATTCCGAGGCGGATAGGTCTGCCCTGCATGTTCTTGAGGCCGATCAGGCTGTCTGTCTCGGAACCTCAGCGCCCGCTGAAAGTTATCTCAACATGGACAAGATCATAGCGGCAGCCAAACAAACCGGAGCGCAGGCCATTCACCCCGGCTACGGTTTCCTGGCGGAAAATCCCCTGTTCGTTCAGCGGTGCCGGGAGGAAGGGATTGTCTTTATTGGTCCCACGGCCCGGGCCGTCCGGGACCTTGGAGACAAAACCGTGGCGCGTCGAACCATGATCAACAGTGGTGTTCCTGTCATTCCGGGCATGATGCAGGCCGAGGCGGACCCCGATGTGCTGATGAAAGAAGCGGAGTCGATAGGCTATCCGGTTCTAATAAAGGCAGCTGCCGGGGGCGGTGGCAAGGGAATGCGAATTGTGCATTCCGCGGGAGATCTCCGGGAGGCGACGGAATCCGCGTCGAGGGAGGCCAAAAGCGCCTTCGGCAACGGAGCAATCTACCTGGAAAAATATCTCCATCAACCCCGCCACGTTGAATTTCAGATTTTGGCGGATTCCCATGGGAATGTGATCCACCTTCTGGAAAGAGAATGTTCCATTCAGAGAAGACATCAGAAGATCATCGAAGAAACTCCCTCCACGGCGCTCACACCGAAGCTCAGAGAGGAGATGGGGAAAGCGGCCGTTGCCGCGGCCAGAGCTTCAGGTTACGTGAATGCCGGGACTGTCGAGTTCCTTGTCGATCATGATAGTAAATTTTATTTTCTGGAGGTCAACACCCGTCTTCAGGTAGAGCATCCCATTACCGAAATGATCACCGGCATCGACCTGGTGCGCCAACAGATTGAAATTGCGGCAGGGAACACCCTGAAGTTTTCCCAGTCGGATATCGTTGGTCGCGGTCATGCCATTGAATGCCGCATTTACGCGGAAGATCCCTTGAGCGCCTTTCTGCCGTCATCGGGGAAAATCGCGTTCGTCAGAGAGCCCCGTGGGCCGGGCATCCGGAATGACAGCGGCGTCTATTCCGGCTACACGGTCCCGATGGAGTATGACCCTATCCTGTCGAAGCTGATCACTCATGCGGAAAGCAGACAGGAGTGCATTGACAGGATGAGCAGAGCATTGAAGGACTATATCGTCCTTGGCGTCCTGACGCCCATTCCCTTCCTCATGGATATTCTGTCCTCAGAGGCATTCATCAAGGGGGAAACATACACGGACTTCATCGACACTCATTTTGCCGACTGGCGTCCCGCCATAGAAGGCGTCGAGCTCGCATGTGTCGCATATATTGTCGATGACATGTCAAACCACAGGACAAAGAGCAACTTTATTCCAACGAATGGTGAGATGTATTCGCCATGGCAGACGCTGGGAAATTTCCGGCCATAGTCGAATGCCGGGACAATAACGGAGATATGAAATGGACTATAACTTGAAAATTGGCAGCCAGACCCTCCCCGTGGAAGCCGACCTCAAAGATGACGGAACACTCCTTGCCAAGATCGGAGAGAAGATTTTTGCCACTCGTTACCAGATTATTTCAGAAAACCAGATTCACATGGAAGTTGAAGGCATCGGCAGGAACATCTATCTGGCAGATAACGGCGATGGCAAGCTCATCAATATCAACGGCACCACCTATCTGGTTCAGGATGCGGATACCCTTGCCAGGAATAGCACAAGAAAGCGCAGCAGCAAAGAACTTCCCCGGGAGATTACGCCACCCATGCCATCAGTGGTGGAGTGTATCATGATCGCTGAAGGTGACTTGGTGGAAAAGGGACAGAATGTTATAGTGGTGTCTGCCATGAAAATGGAAACGACACTTCAGGCGCCTTTCAAAGGAAAAGTCTTGAAGATCAATGTTGCCCAAGGAGATAAGGTCATGCCAGGCCAGATCCTCGCGGACATCGAACGGGAAGAGGAAGGCCAAAGCAAGCCTTAAGGAAGAAATTACGCGGGAAAAGGAGAAAATATGATGTCTGAAGATCACCTGCTCTATTCTGTGAAAGATCATGTAGCCAATATCCGGATCAATCGTGAACAGCAGAGGAATGCCATCACGCCGGAGGCCATCGTTCTTTTTCTTAAGTACCTCGATATGGCGGAAAAGGATAAGGATGTACAAGTGGTATTGATTACCGGAGCAGGCGACAAGGCCTTTTGTACCGGCGCTCAACTTGGAGAAGGCATGTCTGCCGACGGTCAGAAGGTGTTCCATAACTATGCGCAGCTCTTAAAGCGCATTGCCTTGTTCCCTAAACCCACGGTTGCACGGATAAAGGGATACTGTCTTGCAGGCGGCATGGGATTCATGCTTGCCTGCGACATCGCGATCGCCAGTGACGACTCTCAGTTCGGCACGCCGGAGGTCAATGTAGGACTGTGGCCCATGATGATCGGGGCGCTGATTTTTCGTAACGTGCCGCAAAAGAAAGCCATGGAGATGATCCTTTTGGGAGAGCGGTTAAGCGCAACGGAAGCGCTGGCGATGGGTTTGATCACCCGGGTGACGCCCAAGGAGGAATTGGATAACACTGTATTTAATATTGTGAAATGCCTGGTTACCAAGAGCCCCATCGGCATCAAGATAGGCAAGGATGCTTACCATGAAGCCGACAACATGTCTCTGCAAGACGCGCTGGATTTCCTTTCCCTGAAGCTCATGGAAGTGGCGTCAACAGAAGATGCCCGGGAGGGCATTACGGCATTCATTGAAAAGAGATCACCGATTTTTAAAGGAAAGTGAAGGGGGATATCTATGAAAGTTGATAATTCAAGGAAAAACACAAAGGTTATTATTGCAAATTGCAGTGGCTTTTTCGGCGACCGCCTCAGCGCCGCCAGGGAAATGGTGCAGGGAGGTCCCATTGATTTTCTCACCGGTGATTATCTTGCCGAGTTGACCATGGCCATCCTCTTTAGGACCAAGATGAAAGATCCCAATGGTGGGTATGTGTCGACCTTTCTGAAACAGATGGAACAGGTGATGGGTGAGTGCCTTGATAAAAAAATCCGTGTTGTTGCCAATGCCGGCGGCCTCAACCCGAAGGGTTTGGCTGCGGAACTGGCGCGCATTGCGGAAACATTGGGGCTTCACCCTAAGATTGCTTATATTGAAGGCGACGATCTCATGGGCCGCCTTGGAGAACTTCAGGCTATGGGAGAGGACTTCATCCACATGGACAAGGGAATCGCCCTGAAGGATTCCCAGGCGATGACGATCTCCGCTAACGCCTACCTGGGGTGCTGGGGGATCGTGAAGGCTCTGGATGAGGGCGCCGACATCGTGGTTGGCGGACGCCTTGCGGACGCATCGCTTGTGGTTGGTCCCGCTGCCTGGTGGCATGGTTGGAGACAGGATGATTGGGATAAGCTTGCCGGCGCAACAACTGCAGGGCACATCATCGAATGCGGCGCACAGGCCACGGGCGGGAACTATTCCTTCATCGATGAAGTTCCGAGCTTCAGGCGGGTCGGCTTTCCCATCGCCGAGATCAGTGAAGACGGCTCTTTCATCATCACCAAGCACCCCGGTACGGGCGGTCTTGTCTCCGTAGACACAGTCAAAGCGCAGCTGCTTTATGAGATTACCGATCCGCGCTATCTTACACCGGACCTGATAGCGCGTTTCGATACCATCGGAATTTCCCAGAATGGACAGGATCGTGTCCTTGTGAAAGGCGTGAAGGGCGAACCGCCCACGCCGACGGCAAAAGTTTGCATTAATACCCTGAGTGGCTATCGTAACTCCATGACTGTTATACTCACCGGTCTCGATATCGAGAAGAAAGCCCGAATTCTGGAAGATGTCCTCTTCGACGCCTTAGGAGGCAAAGAGCAGTTCCAGCAGGCGAGGGTTCAGCTCATCCGCTCCGATAAAGAAGATCCGGCGACCAATGAAGAGGCCTTTGCCTATTTACGCATCACCGTCATCGACCCGGATCAGAAAAAAGTGAACAAAGTATCGTCGAAGGTCGTGGAACTTGCTCTTGCCAATATTGCCGGTTTTACCGGTACCGCTCCACCCGCTAAAGGGACTCCCGCAATTGTTTGTTGGCCGGCCCTGGTATCCAATAAGCACATTCATCAGAAGGTGGTGATCGGTGAAAAGGATTTTATCATAGAGTGCGTACAGTCCGGACAGTCGCACCCGGCGCCGGTGCCGCTTATGGCCGATTTGCCCGCCGCGCCCGGTGGCAAAACGGTGCGGATGCCTTTTGGCCGGCTGTTCGCAACCCGCTCCGGTGACAAGGGAGGCAATGCCAATCTCGGAGTATGGGCAAAGACGCCTATGGCATTTGCTTACCTCAGAGAATTCCTGACCACAGAAAAACTGCGGGATTTACTTAAGGACTTGAAGGATTATGATATCGAGCGCTGTGAACTACCCAACCTGCTGGCGGTGAACTTCTACATCCGGGGTATTCTGGGCGAAGGAGCCGCCGCATCTTTTCGCCTCGACCCTCAGGCCAAGACCCTGGGTGAGTACCTGCGGGCCAGGATTGTGGAAGTACCGGAGTCGCTTACGTCAAATTGATGCTGCCGATCTTATTGAACGGGAGATAAACAGGTTTAGGTGCGCGATAAATGATCATAGAGTGGGAAAAAGATGAAACGGTCGCGATAATAACCCTGAACAACGGGGAAAACAGGCACAATCCTCAGTTTACCAGGGCAATCCTTGATGCCTTTGCCGAGATTGAAAAAGATGAGTCCATCTATGCCGTCGTCATCACCTCCAGTGATGAGAAGAACTGGTCCCAGGGACTAGACCTGTCCTGGATCATGGATGTTATCACTAAAAGAGACTTCCGGACGATCAAGGATTTCTTTTTCAGTTTAAATGCGATGTTCAAAAAGATTCTTCTTTTTCCCATGCCCGTCATCGCCTCGATCAATGGTCATGCTGCCGGAAACGGGGCAATACTTGCCTGCTGCTGCGATTTCCGATTCATGAAGGCGGACAGAGGTTATTTCTTTTTTCCCGGAGTGGATATCAACATCTCGTATCCGTCAGGGATTCAGGAAATGATTAAAAAAGCCTTTCCTTATTACAAGCTTGAAGAAGCAATTCTGACCGGAAAGCGTTATGATGCAAAAGAGCTGGAAAAGCATCATGTAATCATAAAGGCATGTGATAACGTCGAGGCTCTCCGGCAGGAATCCATTGCTTTTGCGAAGACATTCAAAAAGAAGCGCAGTATCTTTGAAGAAATAAAAAAGCATTTCAACGATCACATAATCACTCTTATTGACAATGAAGACTCTGCATATATAGAAGGGCTGGATATATTAAAACAATAGAGGCAAAAGGCGTTTGGACATAAAAGAGTATGCCAGTGGATTTATTAATATCCTGATAAAAGTGATTAAGTAAGATATAAAAAAGGGATTCTCAATGATTGAGGAATCTTTGTTGGCGAAAACAATAGAAGGGCAGTGCTTTAATAACTTGGGATAGGAGGCATTACATTTTTTTTCCATCAAATTGCTTCACTTAATGATAAGGAGATTAAAGATGCTTTTCATGATTATTTACACATGGGAACCCGGACAGAGAGATGCATTAATTAAAAGACGTATAGAGAAGAAAGGCTCCTCTCTCGCGGATGGAGTGCAAAAGATTCATGAATGGTTTGATGCTGGCGGAGGCAGAGGTTTTGTGGTTTTTGAGACAAATGACCCCAGAGTCATAATGACATCCATAATGACATGGGATGATCTCCTGAAAGCGGAAGTTGTTTCATTACTTGATGTGACAGAAATATTTCCGAAAGAAAAAAACGAAAACGAATAAAATAATCTGTCGGGTTTTATAATTTTTCTTTAAAGGCAAAGGCAGTAACAGCTCTGCCCTTTTTATATAAATATTTCAATCAATGATCATTGTCATTCAGGGACACCTCGGAATACAGCCGCATTAGTGTAACAAACAATTATGCCTGTTCGTAAATCGGAATTTTATTTGTTTCTTTCTGGAAGCGAGTTCCGGATAATTTTTAAATTCTTACTTTCTTTCAAACAATGTTTTTTAATGTCTTTTTTCTTTACGTTAGGAAAATTATCTTTACTATACCGACTTGGCATTTTCGGCGATAAAGACCAAAAGCCAAGTGTCAAAATTTCATCATGTTTGATTTTATGAGGATATTTCTCTTTTTGTTTTATCTTAAATAGAGCACGATTAAGAAGGTCTTTTGTTAATTTAGTTCGCAAGAAATAATAATATTTAACATTCAGGAATTGTTTTAAAATAAGCAATCATGGTTGCGTATTTTGATGTAATGTAATATGTACTTTCCAGTTTAAGGAGATGTAAAGATTGTCCAGACGAATTGTCATTCTATCCGAAGAAATAGCCAATAAAATTGCTGCAGGCGAGGTCGTGGAAAGGCCGGCTTCTATTGTCAAGGAATTGGTGGAAAACTCCATCGATGCCGGGGCTACCGATATCAGGGTGGAGTTGGAAAAGGGCGGATGCCAGTCAATCAAAGTAATTGATAACGGTTCGGGAATAGAACATGAAGATGTGGCGCTGGTATTTGAAAGGCATGCCACCAGCAAAATTCATAAATTTGATGATATTTATTCAGTCGCTTCTTTTGGCTTTCGCGGCGAAGCAATGCCAAGCATCGCTTCCGTGGCGCACGTGGAGTTATTAACGCGGCGCAAGGATGATTTAGAAGGAACGAAAGCTATTCTGGAAGCAGGCGCGATAAAGGAAATAACGCCTGCCGGCTGTCCTGACGGCACGCAAATATCGGTAACAAAAATATTTGCCAAAGTTCCAGCCCGCAGGAAATTTCTAAAAACGGAAGCTACGGAGCAGGGGTTATGTCTGGACGCGATTACGAGGCTGGCTTTGGCGCATCCGGAGATTCGCTTTAAAGTATTGGTCAATGGCAAGGAATCTTTCTCCGCGCCTGAAGCCTTAGATGAATCCAGGCGAATTTCCATGGTTTTGGGCGATGATTTTTCCGCTCATTGCATTTCTGTGAACGCGCAGAAAGACAACGTCAGTTTAACGGGATTTATTTCGCGCCCGGAATTCACAAAATCGAATTCCAAAAACATATATTTGTTCGTCAATAAACGCTTTGTGCGCGATAACAGTATCACGCATGCCGTATTATCGGCGTATAGACAGGTTATTGAGCCAAGACGGTACCCCGCGGCCGTGCTGTTTCTTGATGTGCCGCCACAGGATGTCGATGTTAATGTTCATCCCGCCAAGATGGAAGTCCGCTTTAAGGATTCACACGGTATTTATCAACTGGTATCCAGATCAATAGCCGAAAATCTTGCCGGCGCCGAGGCGTCGAAGAGCAGTTTTGTTTATCGTCTGTCGCCCGCGGCAGAGCCTAATAAAGTGGATTTGTTATTACGGCGAAAAAATAAGAAGAATTCTTCTTCGGAGGCGATACCTTCGCGGGACAGAGTTGCGCCCAGGCCTTTCGGTTTGTTCTCCAGGCAGAATTTACAGCAGGTCATCAGTGAAGATCTGTTAAAACGCATCCCGGTCGCGGAAAACCCGGAAGCTCCCTATCAAAACGATAATGCTCCGGCAAAAGAAAAAATAAATTTCCTGGAGCTTTCCTATCTCGGACAATTTGCAAACACCTATCTTGTTTTTGCCGGTGAGGAAGGTCTGGTTTTGCTTGATCAGCACGCCGCCCATGAACGGATCATTCTGGAGAAATTAAAAAAGTCAACGCCAAAACAGGTTGTCAGTCAATCGCTTCTTATTCTGGAAATCATAAGCCTGACTCCGGCGCAAATTGCATTGTTTTCCGAATGCATCGATTTTTTACGCGAAATCGGTCTGGAAATTGAAATTTTCGGCAAGGATGCGATTGTCGTTAAGGCGATTCCTGCAACGTTATCAGACATTAAAATCAGCGAAATGATTTCTGATATTGCCGATCAGTTAAAAGAACAGAATCAGATGCCCTCTTTAGAGGAAAAGAAAGAAAAAATATTGGCTTCGCTTGCTTGCCGCGCGGCAATCAAAGCCAATAATATCCTTTCTGAAGAAGAGGCCGAAGCTCTTTGCAATCAATTGGAAGAAACACCTTATAATCTTACCTGCCCTCACGGACGTCCAATCACTATTAGTTTTTCCTTAAGCGAAATCGAAAGAATGTTCAAAAGGAAGTAATAAAATAGAAATGGGAAAATTGCCGCTGGTAATAATCAATTCGCCCACCGCTACGGGAAAAACGCAATTGGCCGTAAATCTGGCCTTGGAAACAGGTGGCGAAATTATCAGCGCCGATTCTCTGCAGGTATACCGCTATCTGGATATCGGCACGGCAAAACCATCAATGGAACAAAGAAGAGGAATCAAACATCACTTAATAGATGTTGTAAATCCTGATGAGGAATTTAATGCGTCTGTTTTTACTGAAAAGGCGCGAATGATCATATCCGATCTGGCGGAGAAGGGGAAACCCGTCTTTATTGCCGGAGGAACTGGACTTTATATCCGGGCGCTTCTTCACGGAATCATCGATACGCCGGACGTGGATGAAAACATCAGAAATTATTACCGCCGGTTGCGGGATAGTCACGGAAAAAAATATATCTATGAAATGCTTTTGCAAAGAGATGCCGGCGCGGCCAGCCGGATAAATCAAAATGATTCGGTAAGGGTAATACGGGCACTGGAAGTTCTGGATCAAACCGGGGAATCAATATTAGAAAAACAAAAAAAACATTTGTTTGCCGATTGTCCCTACAAGACTTACAAAATCGGCGTTCAATTGGATCGCAAAGAATTAAAGAAGAGAATTATACAACGAACGGAGAAAATGATCGCGGATGGATTGCTGGATGAAGTTAAAAGCGTTTTAGACCGGGGCTACAATGAAAATCTAAAACCGCTGCAATCGCTGGGCTATAAACAAATGATAGGATTTTTACGTAATCAGTATAATTGGGAAAATTCAATAGAATTAATCAAGCGTGATACCTGGCATTACGCAAAGCGACAGATAACGTGGTTTGCCGCCGATAAGGAAATAAACTGGTTTGTCTGTGATTCCCCGGACGAAATCGTAAAGAATGTGAAAAAATTTTTGCAGGAAAATAGTGTTATTTGAAAAAACATCATATGTTTTATATATTCATTATACGGCCGTGTTTTTATTGAAAGAAAATATTAAAAAGATTTTAAGAGAAAACATACGTTTGTTATAGTTTGTTTTCATTCTTATGTGATAAAGGAATAGCCATGAACTTTAATGAAATCATTGAAATCTCAAAGAAACGATCAGAAGCGGGCCTCAAAGAGATCAGTGATCAACTATCACTCCCTTTTTTTAAAATAAAGGGTCAACCTGTCTGGGACACAACGCCAAAGAATATTGCCGTTATCGGCAGCGGGATTGGCGGGATGGCCTCAGGGGCTCTTTTTGCCAAAGCCGGTCACAAGGTAAGTGTTCTGGAAATGAATAAAGAACATATAGGCGGTCACGGCAGATGCCTTACCTTTGGGGAGATGACCTATTCAATGGGACCGCAGTACGTATGGGAATTCGGAGATGGCAATCTTGGAGACCGTTTTTTAAAGTTTCTGGATATCAAAGAAACAGATCCTTTTATACCGATGAAACCTGATGGTTTTGAGAGGTTTTTCATCGGCGGTAAAAACGATAAGAGTAACTATTGTGTTGCAAATTTCAAAGTTCCCCTGGGATTGGGAAATTTTCACAGAGATTTAAAGGTCCTGTTTCCGGAGGAGGGTGATTCTCTGGATGCGCTTTTTAATGAAATGATCTCTATTTATGATACGTATAAATCTTTTTTCAAAGAGAATTCTTCCACGGAAGGCAGATTTTTACTGGCGACAAAATTTCTGGTAACCAGCAAAATACCGATGACCATGAAACTGAAGATCGGACGCTGTATAACGATGTCTGTTAAAGAGTTTTTCGATGAATTCCGTATCAATAATCTGCTCAGACGCATCCTTTACGGTCACGGCGGAATATTCGCTGAAAACGAATCGGAAATGTCCGCGATTGCATACATTGTCGGAACAGGAAATTATCACATGGGCGCATGGTATCCCCAAAAAGGTTTTTCGCACTTTTTTGATTCGCTGTCGTCCGTGATAAAGAAAGCCGGCGGTTCCGTAGAAACGGGGAAAAAAGTTATTTCTCTGGAGACACAGGGCAACTTTGTAACCAGGGTTATATGCGAAGATGGTTCCTTTTACGAATGTGATTTTGTATTCAGCGATATCTCTCCGAGATTAACGTATTCACTTCTGGGGAGGCGGGCGGAATATTTTGACTACACGCCATCGCACAGCATTCCGACATGTTGCATAGGCATTAAGGGGGGATTGCAAAACATTGCCGACATGAAAGGCCGTAATTACTGGTGGCAGGACGGCAATGAGGTGGATTATAATAATCCGGATATTACCGCGCCGCCGAAAATGCTCTTCATAGGATCGCCATCAGCCAACGGGTACGGCAAAAGAGGGGATAACGAAAATGATGCCCTGGTCGTCTATTGTCCCGGAAATTATCAGCAGGAAAAGATGATTTATGAAAGGGGGGCAAAAGCCATTGAAAAATTCAAGAAAAAACTTGCCGGCGATATAATGGATATTCTTGAAATGAATGTTTTCCCGGGAATTAAATCAAAGCTGCTCTTTGCTGAAATCATTTCTTCAATGGATATACAGAGGGATACGGATGGAGAATCGGGAAATGCCTATGGACGAAGACTGACGGTAAAAGAGCTTCTTAAAGGGGCGATTGATGAGAAAGATTGCCCTCAGAATCTTTATAATGTATCCGCGACAAAAAACAGTCCCGGAATTGCCGCGGGCATTTTTACAGCGGAATTAATATTGAATGAATTAACAGGAATCGAGTTTTAGAAAAATAACCGGCGCAAGCGGTCTTTGGCGAATTCATTCCGGCAAAATAAATAAATCGAAGATTCCAAAAGAACAAACATTGCTTAGTATTGGATCGCCTGCCCTGCAGCAGGCGAAGGTTTTTGCGCTTGCCATCGAATTGGAGAAAAGAAAGGATTGTATGACTGGAGCAGATTTGCCATGGTTCAAAGAATACAGCATTCTGGGAATACCTGAAACATTCAAACCCTATCCCGATCAACCGGCATACGACATTCTATACAAGAGTGCCCGGATGTATAAAAATCAGGGTCTTATTCAAATGGATTATATGATGACGTATCCGGATGTTAAGGATCACGTTGATCGTCTGGCTACGGCGCTGTTTAGTATGGGACTTAAAAAAGGCGATCGGGTCGCTACTCTTCTGCCGACTTCAATCCAGTTTATTATTGCGGATTATGCTATTTCAAGAGCCGGTCCGGTGCATATTCCCGGCAGTTCCCTGGAACCGGCTGAGCACCTTCAGCATAAATTCAAAGAAGGGTCACCCCATGCTCTGATATGTCTGGATGAATATTTAGACGTCGTTGAAAATATAATACAGAACATTGCGTTAAAAAATATTATCGTGTCAAAATTAGCTGATTATTCGCTTAATAAACCGCAAAGCTATGAGCGGCTAGGAATACAGGATGCCGTATGGTGGGCGGAACTGATTTCTAAAACCTCTCCCGATCCTCCTGATATTACCTTCGATGTTGAGAAAGATTTGGAATTGATCCTTTTCACCGGCGGCACAACAGGGCTTCCAAAGGGGTGCATGTTGACGCACCGCAATGTGTATGCCAACGCCATACAAAACGCAAATTCATTCGGGTGCGCGCACCTTTTAGTAAAGGGCGTTCTTACTGTATTAATGGGATTGCCCCTCTTTCATTCGTATGGACACAGCACCATGCATTGCATGACCCTTGAGGGCTTTAATCAGATACTGATTCCGGATGCCAGGGATACGGCGGGCATGGTAAGCATGATAAAAGAATATCATCCATTTATACAAATTGGGGTTCCAACCCAATTCCTTAAATTATCGCAGCAGGAATTGAAGGATGTTAATCTTCTGGGAATTTCCGGCTCCGCCCCGCTGTCGCGGTCGGTTCAGGAGGAATTTGAAAAAAAAGGCGGGGGAGGCGGCATCATGGAAGGATACGGTCTTTCTGAAATGTCACCGGTCACACATCTGAATCCTTCATTTATGCTCCGTATCTTAGGCGGCAGAACCGCCGTTAAAATTAATAACAAATTTATTCAATTGCCCGGTGTGGCTGCCGTCATACGGGCCTTATTAAGCGCTGTGGGCAGTAAAAATGTCGGATATCTATTAAGCAAGAGCATGGGCTTTTTATCGAGATCCAGCGCCGGGAAACCCTCAAAGACAAAGCTGGAAAAAAGAGGAACCATAGGCATCCCCATGCCTGATACTGAAATAAAAATCGTGGATGTAGATACAGGAGCCGTTCTTTCATGGGATGAAATTCTCAGCGGCAGGACAGGGGAGATGTGCCTGCGGGGTTCGCAGAGAATGTCGGGATACTGGCCCCAGAAGGGAAGCGGTCTGGATGATGAAGGCTATGTACGTACGGGCGATGTCGTAAGAGTTGATAAAGACGGTTACTTCTATATTGTTGACAGAACCAAGGATATGATCATTGTTTCAGGGTTCAAAGTATATTCCAGAGAGATTGACGATATCCTGCATGATTATCCCGGTGTCGCAAGAGTTGCGACAATAGGCATTTCCGATCCCGAGAGGCAGGGCAGTGAACGGGTTTGTGTATTTATTGAGCTGAAAAAAGGATTTGAGCAGTCCATCACCGAAGAGATTATTATTAATTATTTAAAATTAAAAGTGGCAAAATACGCCGTACCGAAGATTGTTCGGATAGTTGATACGATACCCCTTACAGAAATGCAGAAGGTAAATAAGAATCTGCTGCGCAGGCAGATATCTGAAGAAGAAATTAAGTCTTCAACCGGTAAATCCTCAAGTTAGATCGAACCGAAAACGGTCCACTGCCCAATATTTATTAAACAAAACTCTTTTAAATGGCTGCTCAAATGAATTTTATTTGGGCAACAGGATGGAAAAACGCGGTAAAATGGTTGAACTATCTGAAAGTTTTGCCTCTGAGCCGTTGTGCATCAAAATATAAATTCAATTTGATGTAATTTGCCGGATATATGCTATAATAAAATCGGCATTGCACGAAGGATGCGAAAAAAGATTTAAAAGCGAGGGATTATGATAAAATACACCGAAAAACAAATCGAAGAACTGGATAAATTTTACAAACACCCGCGAAATCTCGTTGATTTATTTGAAGATACGGCGGCTAAATGGGGTGATCGAAACGCTATTGGAACAAAAAATATTCAAACCAGACAGCACGAATGGATCACGTACAAATCTCTTGCTCAAAGAATAAATGATGCCAGGAGCGGTATTAACCAACTGGGCATCAATAAGGGTGATGCGGTGGGAGTTATCATCGGCAACTCTGTCGAATGGTACGTATTGGAAAACGCGGCGCACGGACTGGGCGCGATCTTTGTGCCCATGTACGAAAAAGAATTACAAAATACCTGGGAATACATCATAAAAGACAGCGGGATAAAATATCTTTTTGTTAAGGACGAAAAAATCTTCGAACAGATAAAGCATTTTAAAAATGAAATAGAAAGTTTACAGGAAATATTCATCATCTACGGAGACGGTAAAAACAGCCTCCAGTCGCTTGAAGATGCAGGAGCTAAAAATCCGGTTAAATCCTATAAGCCTCATTGGTGGGAGCCTGCGGAATTGATATACACTTCAGGAACTACCGGAGAACCCAAGGGGGTTTTGCTTTCTCACGGCAACCTGACCTCCTGCTCTCAGGGCGGATATCACATATTCCCCGATCTTAATGAAAATTCAGTTTCTCTGGCTATACTTCCCTGGGCGCACAGTTACGGGCTGAGCGGGGAATTGCACAATTTCATGCAGTTCGGCGGAGCTATCGCGCTTATGGAATCAGTCAATACCCTCGGTGAGGATTTTTTCAAGGTCAGGCCTACTTATCTCATAGCGGTTCCAAAGGTTTTTAATAAAATCTACGATGGAATTCAGGCAAAAATGCATGAAGAGGGCGGAATCAAGAAAATGCTGTTTGATATGACGTGCAGGGAAGCGGCAAAATGCAGGGGTAAGGCGAAAAAATCCCTGAAATTGAAAATACTTGATAAAATCGTGTTTTCAAAAATCAGGGAAAGATTCGGCGGCCGGCTTTCAGGCGTTCTTACGGCAAGCGCGGTCATGAATCCTGAAATAGCAATGTTCTTCGCCGATCTCGGCATACCCACTTATGACGCGTACGGGTTAACCGAAACCTCACCCGCAATTACCATGAATTCTCCGCTTCTGGGAAACAGATACGGATCCGTCGGCAAATGCGTGGAGAATATGCATGTAGTCATTGACAAGTCCCGGACAGGGGACGATAGCGATGATGGCGAAATTATTGTTTACGGAGCTAATGTGATGATGGGATATCACAATAAGCCTCAGCAGACCGCGGAAATTATGATGCAGGATAATTGGAAAGGATTTCCCGGAATACGCACCGGTGATCAGGGCCGCATGACCGCTGACGGATTTCTCTATATTACGGGCAGATTTAAAGATGAATACAAACTTTCCAACGGTAAATACGTTCACCCCGAATCCATAGAAACCGACATTAAACTGGTTCACAATATTGCCAATGCCTTTGTCTGGGGCGATGGCAGAGAATACAACATTGCGATAATAGTTCCGGATTTTGAAACGATGAAAAAGGATGATCGAATCGCCAAATGGGCTCAGGGCACTCCCGGGGAAGTCGTAGAAAATAAAAATATTCAGGATTTTTTATCCGACGAGATTAGACGGCACCTGAAAAAAACATATGGAGGATATGAGATACCTCAGCGATATATATTTGTCAGTGAAGATTTCACGATGGAAAACGGATTAGTTACACAGACCATGAAACTTAAGCGTAACGCGGCTCTGAAATATTATTCAAAAGAAATAGAAAAAGTATACTGACACCATTATGTTAAACTCTTTTGAAGATATACAGATCACAACACAAGAGGTCTTGCATTATGGAAAAAAAGAAGCCATCGACTACTGCCGGGAGACACAAGACAGTTGAAGAAAGGCTGAAAAAAAGCGAAGAAATGTACCGTCTATTGGCAAACCGGTATGAAAGACTGACGAAATCGTTTGGCGTTACCATTAATATTCTGGTGGCAGCTCTGGAGATGAGGGACCCCTATACGGCCGGTCATCAGCAACGATCCGCGAATGTGGCCTGTGCCATCGCTCAGGAGATTGGATTGGCCAAGGACATGATTGAAGGAATAAACATAGCCAGCACCATTCACGATATCGGCAATTTATCCATACCGGTGGAGCTATTGATCAAGCCTTCTAAGCTCACAGGCAAAGAATATTCAAAGGTTAAAGAACACGCCCGGTACGGGTTCGAGATGTTTAAAGAAGTGGAATTACCCTGGCCGCTGGCGGAAATAATTTATCAACACCACGAACGAATGAATGGCTCCGGTTATCCCAGAAAACTCAAAAGGGATAAAATTCTCATGGAAGCCCGCGTTCTTGCAGTTGCCGACGTTGTGGATGCCATGTCTTCACAGCGTCCTTACCGGGCGTCATTGGGTCTTGACGCGGCCATTGAAGAAATTGAGAAAAACAGGGGTATTCTTTATGACGATGCTGTATCCGATGCCTGCCTGAGGCTGTTTCGCGGGAAAAGCTACCGCATTACATGAGATGGAAATTATGGCTAAGCTGACATTGGATGAGTGGATCGCACGCTTAAAAAAAAATAACAGTTTCAATAAAAACGCTGCCGCGGTCGTTGAAATTCCCGCTAGAGTTGGCGATTGGGAAGATTACCCCTTATGGGTGAATCCCCGGCTGCTTTCGGTTTTGCAAAAGCGCGGAATGAATAAGCTATACAGACATCAGGCGCAGGCGGTGCGCTTCATCCGCAAAGGCCAGGATGTTGTCCTGGTGACGCCCACGGCCAGCGGCAAGACGCTGTGTTATAATCTGCCGGTGCTGCAAAGCATTCTGGATGAACCCCAAACACGCGCCCTGTATCTTTTCCCCACCAAGGCGCTTGCCCAGGATCAGATGCATGAAGTCCACAGTCTTATCACCGGCCTTCAAGCCGATATCAAAACCTTCACCTATGACGGCGACACACCCGACGACGCGCGTCAGGCTATCCGCAGGCAGGGACATATTGTGGTAACGAATCCCGATATGCTGCACGCCGGTATTTTGCCTCATCATACCAAGTGGCAAAAGCTCTTTATGAATTTAAAATACATTGTAATCGATGAACTGCATATTTACCGCGGAATCTTCGGGTCGCATTTTGCCAACGTCATCCGCAGACTGGTGCGGATCTGCCGTTTTTACGGTGCCAATCCAGTGTTTGTGTGCTGCTCGGCCACTGTTGCCAATCCGCGCGAACATGCCGAAAAAATTCTGGAGCGTCCCGTGGCGCTGCTGGATAAGAGCGGAGCGCCCACCGCAGCCAAAACATTTGTTCTTTACAATCCGCCTATCGTCAACCGCGAACTGGGCATTCGCCAGAGCGCTCTGACGCCCGCGCGCAAAATAGCTACGGACCTGATCGATAACAATATTCAAACCATTGTTTTTGCCACCAGCCGCCTGAATGTGGAAGTGCTGACCAAATACCTGAAAGATAAATTTGTC